>NZ_CP129107.1:1592500-2192500 GCF_030406725.1 Alteriqipengyuania flavescens
CTGCGCTTCCAACGGTCGCATGCGCGACGAGCTTCTCAACGAGACGCTGTTCATGAGCCTGGCCCATGCCCGTGTCGAGATTGCGGCCTGGGTGGATGACTACAATCGGGAGCGACCGCACTCCTCCCTCGACTACGACACACCGGCGGCGTTCGCCGCTGAACTGGATAAGCAATGGCCTGCTTCGCTACGCCCTACGGGCTCCGCTACGCAGCCCATTGCTTCAACCGCGCTTATGCGCAAAACAACCGCCCGGCTCTAATCCCAGCTGGGGGAAAGCTGGGGGTCACGTCACTGTCGGCCGATCGGGCCTTGCTTGTAGGCGGCGAAGTCATGCCCCATGCGCGCGCTGAGCAACGTCAGCACACCCTTCAGATCACTCCGCGAGAAAGCGCCGTCGCTCGGATCGGTCTTCAGCCGGTTGGCGATTTCCACAACCGTTGAGCACAGATCAGGTATCCCACCGACCCGATCAACCACGCCGGCATCGATCGCGGCTTGCGACATGCCGTCGTAGAGCGCGGTCTGTGGGTCCTGCGCCAGCGCAACCCCGCCTACGCCCTTGATCGTCTGAAGCCCCGCGGTCCCATCATTGCCGGTACCGGACCCGATAACGCCGACGGAACGCGCACTTGCCGGTTCGGCAAGCGATCGCATGAAATGGTCGATTGGCATGCGTAAACCGCGCGGTTGGTTCGGCGGCTCCACGAAAAGTCCATGATCGACAATTGTCAGATAACGGTCCGGGGTCAGGACATAGATATGGCCCGAAGCGACAGACATGTTTTCGTCCGCTTCCTGCATCGGAAGTTTGGAAGATCGGGACAGTATGTCTGCAAGCTGGCTCTCGTGATCGGGAGCCTGATGCTGAAGGATCACGAAGCTCCCGGGCGTATCGCAGGAAGTTCCGCGACGAAGCTCTTCAGCGCCTCCACGCCCCCAGCCGACGTGCCGACAGCCACGACCGGGTGGTCGAAATGCGCCGAAGCGTCTGCGTTTGCGGTCTCGTGCATGGATCATCCCCGGAGCGGCTGCCGTTCTGCACGTCCGCTTCATGTGCAGCTTAAATACCAGAAACACGGTCAGATGTTAACGACCGAGGGCTGCGAACCATACATATCGGACATGTAAGTCATTGCCATACCAAACGCTCGTGCGAGGTATTCGCGGCCAGCCTTACCTCCTGCGCAACGGGACTAGCGGCTGCTTCGGCCCTAAATCCAACAGCCGGCAAGTCGACGCATTCTCCTAGGTGCTTGTCTGCCCGTGGCCGGGCAGGTCCACGGCGATCACCTCTCTGACTTGGGAAAGCGCGGGCGTAATCGTATCCCACGAGCGGCAGGTCGCCCCTAGTCCATGGAGGAGGGGTTTTCCGCGCCCGGTGCGCGGGTGGTGCATGGTCATGTAAAGGTAACGTCTCGCACCGCCTAATGGAGCCACGGATGTCCATCTTGCCGACGAAGCGTCCAAAAACGGACGGTTCGCTAGCGGCCCACTGCTGCGCGCCGGATTCGGGTCCCGGTACTCCTGAAGGTCGCGCACCAATTCACGAGGGTCGGGCACGGCGGTGCGAGCGGTCGTTTCAATCGCGTTGGAACGGGGGATACTCACTGGCAATCAGCTACCGTGGCATGGCGCGGTTGTCACGCCGGATCGACTGGTACCGCAAGGCCGCGACCTGCGCACGACGGCTTTTCAACTGTCCCCTTCCGCACACTGGCTTCGTCGGCGCGGCACGGGGCGAAACGAATTCAGGTTGGCCCCGTTACTCCCATATGCCCAAACGATATGAAGAACTCGACCGCCTCTTTGTCGCCGGTGAATGGCGCGAAGGACAAGGCGAAACCTTCAAGAACATCTGCCCGTGGGACGAGAGCGCGATCTTTACGATGAAGACCGCCGAGACCGGCGATGTGGACAAGGCGTGCCATGCGGCGGCGGAAGCGCAGCGCGAATGGGGTAAGCTACCACCTTCTGCCCGCGCGGCGAAGATGCTGGCGATCGGCGACATTCTAGAGGCTCGGAAGGACGAGATCGCCGGGTGGATCGTGCGTGAGGCCGGCGGAACGCAGCTGAAGGCTGCGCTGGAGCTGATGCTGGTGACGCAAGTCGCAAGGCAGGAAGCCGCCACGCTGCCTTATATGGTCGAAGGTGCCATCCTTCCCGAAGACATTCCCGGCAAGGAAAGCCGGGCCTATCGGCAGCCGGCGGGCGTCGTCGCGCTGGTCAGTCCCTGGAACTTCCCGCTGCAACTTACCGCGCGCACCCTGTTCCCGGCTCTGGCCCTTGGCAATGCCGTGGTCATCAAACCCGCCAGCGATACGCCTGTTACCGGCGGGACGATCTTCGCTGCGATCTGCGAAGAGGCGGGCCTGCCCGCCGGCCTGGTTTCGGTCCTTCCCGGAGGCGGATCGACGATTGGCGAGGCGCTGGTGCGGCATCCAGTGCCTTCGGTGGTCAGCTTCACAGGCTCGACTTCGGTGGGAAGAAGCGTCGCCACGGCCGCGCTGGACAGCAAGCGGATCAAGTCGCTCGAACTTGAACTGGGCGGCAATTCTCCGATTGTCGTCCTCGATGATGCGGACATCGATTATGCCGTCGAGGCCAGCGTCTGGGGCAAGTTCATGCATCAGGGCCAGATCTGCATGATCGCCAATCGCATCGTGGTGGAAGACGCAGTGCACGACGAGTTCGTCGAGAAATTCGTCGCGCGCACCCGCAAGCTGGTCGTCGGCCAGCGCGATGCGGCGGACTGCCTTATCGGGCCGGTCGTGAACCGCGACCAGTTCGACGGGATCATGGAAATGATCGCCAAGGCGAAGGACCAGGGCGCGACCTGCGCGCTGGGCCGAGAGCCCGACGGGCTGGTCATCCCGCCGCACGTCTTCACCGACGTCGCAGATGACAATTGCCTCGTCGCAAACGAGATCTTCGGACCCGTTGCGCCCGTCCAGCGCGCACGGGACGAAGACCATGCGCTCGAACTGGCGAACAACACCGAGATGGGACTGTCGAGTTCCGTCTTCAGCCGTGACGAGAGCCGCGCGCTCGCCTTCGCCAAGCAGATCGAAGCGGGGATGACGCATATCAACGACCAGCCGGTCAATGACAGCCCCTTCTCACCTTTCGGTGCGGTCAAGAATTCGGGCTTGGGCCGCTTCAACGGGCGCTGGGCGATCGAGGCTTTCACGAGCACCCGTTGGATTTCCGTCCAGCATGGCAAGCGCCAGTTTCCCTTCTCGGCTAAGAGTCTGTAAGCGATGGTTTTCCTGAAGGACGGCACCTGGCACGACCAGTGGGCCCATAACGACGAGGACAGCGGAGAGTTCGAGCGAGACGGAAGGGCATTTCGCAACGACAAAGCCGTCGGGCCACTGATCTCTATGCTCGATGAGATGGAGGAGCGGCTGGAGCAAGCGGACTGGCTTGTGGGCAACCGCCTCACCGAAGCGGATATCCGTCTCTGGACCACCCTCATCCGTTTCGATCCGGTCTACCACACGCACTTCAAGTGCAGCGTTCGCCGAATTGCCGATTATCCCAATCTCGCCGCCTTCACACGGCGGCTATACGGACGGGACGGGATCGCGGACACGGTCAATTTCCGGCACATTCGGCATCATTATTATGAAAGCCACGAGCGCATAAATCCGCACGGGATCGTTCCTAAGGGCCCTCAGCCGCTGATCCCGGAAAGCCAGTCGTGAGCAATCGGGAAGTCATCTCGCTGCATGTCGCGACCCGCGACGATATCCGGGATCTGATTACCCGCCGCCCCTTGCCGGGGCCAGGCCTGCCCCAGATCGACCCGTTTCTTTTTCTCAATCATCACGGACCACAGACGTATCCGGCCAACAACGACGGTCTGCCCTTCGGACCCCATCCGCATCGCGGGTTCGAGACAGTGACTTTCATCCTTGCCGGCAGCCTCGCCCATCACGATAGCGGTTCGGGCGCAAGCGTGGTTGAGGCGGGCGGTGTCCAGTGGATGACGGCGGGAAGCGGACTGGTTCATGCCGAGCTTTCGCCCGAGCGGTTCAGGCGCAGTGGCGGCGCGCTTGAAATCCTGCAGCTATGGATAAACCTGCCGGCGCGGCTGAAGATGACGGACCCGGCATATGTGCCGTTGGCCGCGGCGGAAATGTCGAAGAGCGAGCCGGGCTGCGGTGCCTCTATGTTGACAGTATCCGGCACGGACGACGCACCTTTCCGCTCCCTTACGGACGTGATGCTTGCAATCGTGTCGATTGAGCCTGGCAGCCGTGCAGTCCTTCCAGCGCCGCCGGGACGAAACGTGCTGTTCTACACGATCGACGGTGAAGCCGACATCGGTAAGGAAACTGTACCCGAACATACCGCCGCTCGATTGACGGACGGGGACCAGGTGGAATGCTCGAGCGCTGGAGGGTGTCGCATCCTGTTTGGCCATGCAGAGCCAATTGGCGAACCTGTCGTCGCCCATGGCCCCTTCGTAATGAATACCGAGGCGGAAATCGCCCAGGCCATCCACGATTATCAGGCAGGTCGGTTCGGCGGCTTGTGACGCTCAACGCGTGCACGAGAAATCGATTGATAGCACGCGTCTAGCAGGCCTGATGCCAGGCAATAAAACTCCACGTCGGGGAACCATTGCTCTGCAAAGCCCCGGCCAGCCAACGTGGCAGGTTTCAGCTCTTTCGAGGATTGGCCGGCAGCAACCGTCGGGTTTCGGCCTTAATTCGAGAGACCGTCCGCGTAATTCTGAATGCGGTCAGATCCGTTTTTGGGCAGATCCCGCATTGTCCACAGGACGGTGGCAGGGCAGCAATAGCCGAGGGTCATACTCGAATAAATCAGCTCGAATGCCGTTTGCGGTGACACGTAGCGCGAGGGATAACGCCCGTCAGCCCTTGCGCGGGCCCTTGTCCTTGCGGCCACTGTGCGGGGCGCCGCCCTTTTTCGGGAAGCGCGGCTTGCCGCCGCCGCCTTGCGCGCCGCGTGACTTGACGAAAGGCTTGCTTCCGCCTCGCTGGCCTTGCTTGCTGTTGCCACGGGCCTGCTCTCGCGGCGCTTCGGGTGAGGGCTCGATGCGGATCGAGTCCTGCGGATCTTCGCCGCCGGCGGTCCGCACCAGGGCGTCCGCGAATTTGTCGGCGATCGTGCGCGGGATCTGGAAATGCGTTTCGGACGGTCCGATCCGGATTGCTCCAACTTCGTTGCGGGTGATGTGGCCGCGGCGGCAGAGCAGCGGCAGGATCCAGCGGGGATCGGCATTCTGTCGCCTCCCCACGTCCATGCGGAACCACACGGTATCCTCGAAACCGGGACGGTGACGCTCCTTTTTCGAGGCCTCCCGCGCTTCCTTGGTGTTCGGCGTCAGCTCCTCGGCCTCCGGCAGCTTTGCGCGGTGGGCCTGAACCAGCATCGCAGCGATCTGTTCGGGCGTCCGCTCGTCCAGCAATCGCCGGGCCAGGGCCGCATCTGCGCGCGCGACGCGGCTTTCCGCTTCGGTCTCGTCAGCAGGCTCGACAGGCGCGAGCAGCTTTTCGAGCAGGCGCTCGCCATCCTTTGCCAGAACCGCTTCCCGGCTCGGCGGATCGATCCACTCGGCCTCGATCTTCGCGTGGCGCAGCATGGATTCGACGCGCTTGCGCCGCGGGTAGGGCACCACGAGGACCGCGGTTCCTTTCTTGCCTGCGCGGCCGGTCCGGCCGGAGCGATGCTGCAAGGTTTCCGCATCGCGCGGTATCTCGACGTGGACGACGAGGCTGAGCGAGGGCAGGTCGATGCCGCGCGCCGCGACATCGGTCGCCACGCACACGCTGGCACGCCGGTCGCGCAGGGCCTGCAGCGCCTGGTTGCGTTCCGACTGCGAATGCTCGCCCGACAGCGCGACGACGCCGAAACCGCGTTCCTGCAAGGTCGCGTGCAGCCGGCGCACGTTGTCGCGCGTGGCGCAGAACAGCATGGCCGTGTCAGCATCGTGGAAGCGCAGCAGGTTGACGACGGCGTTCTCGACCTCGTGCGGCGGCGTCAGCATCGCCTGGTAGGCGATGTCGCCGTGGCCGCGTTCGCTGCCCATCGTGTCGATGCGCAAGGCATCGCGCTGGTAGCGTGCGGCAAGCCGTTCGATCGCGCGCGGCATGGTGGCGGAGAACAGCAGGGTGCGACGCCCGTCGGGCGTGGCATCGAGAATTTCCTCCATGTCGTCGCGGAAGCCCATGTCGAGCATCTCGTCCGCTTCGTCGAGCACCACTGCGGCCAGCGCCGAAAGGTCGAGCGCACCGCGTTCGAGGTGGTCGCGCAAGCGGCCCGGCGTGCCAACCACGATCGTGGCGCCGGCGGCGAGCGCGCGGCGCTCCGCTTGCGGGTTCATGCCGCCGACACAGGTCGCGATGCGCGCGCCGGCGCGGGCGTAGAGCCACGCGAGTTCCTTGCTGACCTGCAGGGCGAGTTCGCGCGTCGGCGCGATCACCAGGGCGCGCGGCGCCCCGCGGTTGCCGGCGGGCGGACCGTCGGTCAAGAGCTCTTCCGCCATGGCGAGCCCGAAAGCGACGGTCTTGCCCGAACCGGTCTGCGCCGACACGACGAGGTCGCGGCCCGCCGCCTCCTTTTCCAGCACCGCCGCCTGCACGGCGGTGGGTTCGGCATAGCTGCGTTCTTGCAGCGCATCGGCCAGAAGGGTGGGAAGGTCGGTAAAAGGCATCGCAAAACTCGCAGTCGAACGGGCACGGGGGCGCAGCACGAGCGCGATGATCCGGTGCAGGGGATGGGTCGTGTCCGGCGGCGGTCAGCGCGCGGCCGGATCGTGCCCGCGCCGCCCCTACACGATCCGGGCGGTTCTGGCTCGTTAAAAATGCTGCATGTGCGAAATTACTCGCCGGCGGGGCGGTTCTGCCGTCCTTCGATTAGCCCTTCGACCAGTGAAGGGTCGGCCAGCGTGGAGGTATCGCCCAGCGATCCGTAGTCGTTTTCGGCGATCTTGCGCAGGATGCGGCGCATGATCTTGCCGCTGCGCGTCTTGGGCAGGGCGGGGGTGAAATGGATGTGGTCAGGCGTCGCGATCGGTCCGATTTCCTTGCGTACCCACTGGCGCAGCTCTGCCGCCATGCCGTCCGAAGGCTCCTCGCCTGCGTTGAGCGTGACGTAACAGT
Organism: Alteriqipengyuania flavescens; assembly: GCF_030406725.1. NCBI lineage: Bacteria > Pseudomonadati > Pseudomonadota > Alphaproteobacteria > Sphingomonadales > Erythrobacteraceae > Pseudoblastomonas > Pseudoblastomonas flavescens. Next base: position 1,599,634 of record NZ_CP129107.1, read on the forward strand.
AAATGCCCTGTCCCTTGATGTCGTGCGGATAGCCGACGACCGCCGCTTCGGCGACCTTGGGGTGGAGCACCAGCGCGCTTTCGACCTCGGCCGTGCCCATGCGGTGGCCGGACACGTTGATCACGTCGTCCACCCGGCCGGTGATCCAGTAATACCCGTCATCGTCGCGGCGGCAGCCGTCGCCGGTGAAATACTTGCCGGGATAGGTGCTGAAATAGGTCTGGATGAAGCGATCGTGGTCGCCATAGACCGTGCGCGCCTGGCCGGGCCAGCTGCGGGTGATGGTGAGGTTGCCCGATGCAGCGCCTTCCAGCGCGCCGCCGTCGTTGTCGACCAGCTGCGGCGCGACTCCGAAGAACGGCAGGCCCGCGCTGCCCGGCTTCATGGCGTGCGCGCCGGGCAGGGTGGTGATCATCACGCCGCCTGTTTCGGTCTGCCACCACGTGTCGACAACGGGCACGCGCCCGCCGCCCACGGTCTCGTGATACCAGCGCCACGCCTCCGGATTGATCGGTTCGCCCACAGAACCGAGCAGGCGCAGGGCGGACAGGTCGTGCTTCGCCACATGCGCATCGCCTTCGCGCATCAGCGCGCGGATGGCGGTGGGCGCGGTGTAGAAGATGTTGACCTTGTGCTTGGCGCACACCTGCCAGAACCGGTCGTGATCGGGATAGTTGGGCACCCCTTCGAACATCAGGGCGGTCGCGCCGTTCTGGAGCGGGCCATAGACGATGTAGCTGTGCCCCGTGACCCAGCCGATGTCGGCGGTGCACCAATAGACCTCGCCCGCACGGTAATCGAACACATAGCGGAACGTGGTCTCGGTCCACACGGCATAGCCGCCGGTCGTATGCAGCACGCCCTTGGGCTTGCCGGTCGATCCGCTGGTGTAGAGGATAAACAGTGGGTCTTCCGCGTCCATCGGCTCACACGGACATTCGTCGGACAGGCCGGCGGAATATTCGTGGTACCAGTGGTCGCGCCCTTCGGTCATGGCGACATCGCCTCCGGTATGGCGGAGGACCAGAACGCCTTTCACCGTGACCTTTTCCAGCGCCGCATCGACATTGGCTTTCAGCGGGATGGGCTTCGATCCGCGCAGGCCCTCGTCCGCGGTGATCACCCAGTCGCTGGCGCAATCCTCGATCCGCCCGGCGATGGCATCGGGGGAGAAGCCGCCGAAGATCACCGAATGTACCGCGCCGATGCGGGCGCAGGCGAGCATGGCGACCGCGCCTTCGGGCACCATCGGCATGTAGAGCGTGACCCGGTCGCCCTTCGCCACGCCCATCTTCTTCAGCGTATTGGCCATCAGGATCACTTCGGCCTGCAATTCGGCGTAAGTGAGCGTACGCACCTCGCCGGCCGGATCGTCGGGCTCGAAGATGATCGCGGTCGTCTCGCCGCGCCCGGCCTCAACGTGGCGGTCCACCGCATTGTGGCAGATGTTGATCTTGCCGCCGGTAAACCAGCGAATGTCCACCGGGTCGAACGACCAATCGGCAACCTTGGCGGGCTTTTCAAACCAGTCGAGCCGCTCCGCCTGTTCTGCCCAGAACGCGTCGCTGTCTTCCAGGCTGCGCTGATAAATCGCCGTGTATTCGTCGGCGGAACATCGCGCGTCTTGCCTTGCATCGGCGGGCACGGGAACGAGGGCGGCGGGATCGGACATGGGGCCTCCGGATGCGAAAAGCGGTCGGGCGCACAATGCACGGACCGGCGTATGGCCGCAATCGCCTTGCCGTCCCTTGCCAGCGGAACGTGGGCGCGGCAGGGCGGGCCCAGTCAGGTGGAAGCGATGACAGGAGGAAGCGATGGCAGGCAAGTGGTTCGACGAACTGGAGGTGGGGCAGGTGTTCCGCCACGATATCCGGCGAACGGTGACGGAAACGGACAATGTCCTGTTCACCACCATGACTCACAATCCGGCCCAGCTGCACCTCGATGCGGAATACATGAAGGGCACGGATTACGGCCGGGTGCTGGTCAATTCGTGCTTCACCCTGTCGCTGATGGTCGGCGTTTCGGTGGGCGACACTACGCTGGGCACCGCGGTCGCCAACCTGGGCTGGGACGAGGTGCGCTTCCCCGCGCCGGTCTTCGTCGGCGATACGCTGCGGATCGAGACCGAGGTGGTGGATTTGCGCGAAAGCAAGAGCCGCCCGAACGCCGGGATCGTCACTTTCGCCCACCGCGCCTACAACCAGCGCGATGAACTGGTCGGCAGCTGCAAGCGCGCCGGCCTGCAAATGAAGCGCCCGGCCGACGCTTGACCCGCTTGACCGCCAGCCCCGCCCACGGCAAAGCGCAGCCCGGCCTTTCGCGGGTGTAGCTCAATGGTAGAGCAGAAGCTTCCCAAGCTTAAGACGAGGGTTCGATTCCCTTCACCCGCTCCAGAACTCTCCAGCACAGCCGCGGCCTCCAGCCCGAAAATATGATCGTGCCAAGCGGCGCGATGTTCCCCCACGGCTAGTTGGCACGATTGGCACGATAAATCCACAAGACGGAAAATCGCGCCATCCCGACGCGGTGCGGTTGATTATCACCCATCATTGGAGGGCCGAAAGGCCCCAACCCTAGGAAGAACAGAAGGAACAGCAAAATGACTGACAAGGTATCTGAACAGGTGGAGCGGTGGTCCTTCGACGACCAACACGTTGGCACCATCAATGCCGCGAAGGGGTGTCTGGCAACAAGGATCATACCGCGCCCGCCGAAGCTGACGGCCAACGAATGGCATAGTCACGCCTCTGCTGTGGCGACTGCGCTGAACAACCGCCCCGATGTGGAGCGTTCGCTTATAGTTGCGGCGCGCCGTGCAAGAAGCCGGCTCTGGAACGCCCACTTCATCGCTGATAACTACAACCCGGACGCCAGCTATTTCAAGGTGCGTAAAGATCTACAGAAAGACCTGCTGGCGATCCTAGACGCCCTCACCCGCCCCTCACTTCCGCGGGTGATCTTGACCGGCCCTAAACGCCGCCCACAGCGACCATAACCAGGCCGCGCCGGCCACCAACAACACGAACTCGCGGTCTCCCATGACCGCCTCTTACCGCCCGGACCCTCCCGGCGGAACCCCTCCGTGCGTCCGCATCGGACGCCCTAATCCCTGACAGGAAGGACTACGAATGAACGACCTACGCGACCGCATCCGCCGGCAGCTCGAACTCGAAGACGAGAGCCGTGCCCTCGGTGCCCGTCGATACGCCAACCGGGACCTGCCGTGGCGCTTCGAGGCCGGCACGGCCGAGGAGGAGGCCAACCTGCCGCCTGGCAAGCAGCTCCTCAAAGCCGCTCTACAACCCACCGCTGACGCCATCCGCGGGTTCATCGACGGGGCCTGCTCGGGCAAGGCAGGGAGGAAGCACTCGGCCGCCGATATGTTGCTCCTGATCGAGCCGATGGAGGCCGCCTACCTGACCTGTCGCGTCCTCGTGAACGCCTCAGTCGCCCAGGTGCAGCTCCAACGGATTGCGGTGCAGGTCTCCGACGCGATCGACGACCACCTGAGCCTGTCGGGCTTCCGCGAGATCAACCGGCAGGGCTACAAGGGCTTCCTGAAATCGCAGGAGCAACGCGGCTACACCCGACAGCGGCGGGCCGCCGTGCGCTCGCTGCTAACCGAGGAAGGCGTGCTGGTGGAAACTTCCACAAGCCAGAAGGTCGCCCGTGGGACCAAGCTGGTCGAACTGGCGGTCGAGGCGACAGGTTTGTGGACCATCGAGAAGGCCCCACGCGCCCGCGGCTTCGCCTACACGATCCGGCCGAGTGAGACCCTTCAGGACTGGCTGGACAAGCAACACGCCCGCTGCTCGCTGCTGGACCCCATCCACCTCCCGATGCTGGTCCGGCCGCGCCGGTGGCGGTCCCCCAGCTACGGCGGGTATCTCACCCCACGCCCCGGCAACCGGCTCGTGAAACAGCGCAACAAGCCCTACCACGAGGAACTCCGGAACATCCTCATGGACGACGTCTACGACGCGGTGAACCACATTCAAGACACCCCTTGGCGCATCAATGCCCGCATCCTCGACCTGATGACGCAGGTGTGGGACGGGGGAGGATGTCTCGGGGGCCTGCCGCAGCGCGAGGACGACCCGGTCCCCGCCAAGCCTGACGACATCGACTTCAACGAGGACGCAAAGGCGGCGTGGAAGCGCGAAGCGGCAGCCACACACTCTCGCAACGCTGAGCGGATTTCCGGCCGTGTCGCCATCCAGCAGGGCCTGTGGGTCGCCCGCCGGTTCGCCGAGGAGCCTGCGATCTACTTCCCGCACGAGTTGGACTTCCGCGGCCGGGTGTATCCCATCCCGTCCTTCGGCCCCTCGCCGCAGGGCTCGGATTGGCAGAAGGCGCTGATCGAGTTCGCCGACGGGAAGCCGCTGGGAACCGACGGCCGACGCTGGCTCTACATCCACATCGCCAACCTGTTCGGCGTCGACAAGGTGTCCTTCGACGAGCGGGTGGAGTGGACGCTGAGCCACGCCCCGCAACTCCTCGACAGCGCCATGAACCCGCTCGACGGGGAACGCTTCTGGACCTCCGCGGACGACCCGTGGATGGCCTTGGCGGCCTGCATGGAGTTCGAGGGCGCGTTGGATCAGGGCGCGGATTTCGTCTCCCGGCTGCCGATCGCCCTCGACGGCTCCTGCTCCGGCCTCCAGCACTTCTCGGCCATGCTGCGCGACCATGACGGCGGTGCGGCGGTGAACCTCCTCCCGTGCGACAGCCCGGCGGACATCTACACGATGGTCGCGGCCCGTGCGCAGGAGGTGGCCGAGACGGAGACACTGATCGAAGTGCCGGACCCCGCCGACCCTGCGGGGACCATCCGTATCCCGAACCCGTGGAGAGGGGGGAAGGTGTCCCGCAAGATCGCCAAACGGCCGACGATGACCTACTGCTATTCCGCCACACGCTTCGGGATGCAGGGGATGATCGTCGAGACCTTGCGGGAGATCGACCGGGAAGCCGAGGCTCGCGGTGGGGAACCGTATCTCGGCGGCGCGGACAACTACCACGCGGCGACCTGGCTCAGCCACGTCCTCTACCGCGCCGTCGGCGACACCGTCACTGCCGCGGAGCAGGCAATGGGATGGCTGCGGGACGCCGCCGCGGTCGCCTCGCAGGAAGGCCTGCCGCTGTGGTGGACCACCCCGCTCGGACTGCCGATCCTTCAGGAATACCGCCGGCAGAAGGGGGAGCGCGTGGAGGTCCATTGGGCGGGCCGCCGGGTCCGCATGACAATTAATGTGGACGTCGAGGCGCTCGATAACCGGGCGCAGGCGAACGGCGTGGCGCCGAACTTTATCCACTCGCTCGACGCCGCGCACCTTCAGGCGGTCGCCCTGCGGTGCCGACGGGAGGGCATCGCCCACCTCGCGGTGATCCACGACAGCTTCGGGACCCATGCGGCGGACACGGGGCGCATTGGGGAAATCCTGCGGGAGACCTTCGTCGAGCAGTATTCCGGCGACGTCCTGAAGGACCTCTACCGGGAGCTTGTGGGCCAGCTCGGCGATGACCTCGCCAAGCGCCTGCCGGAGCCGCCGGCGATGGGCGACCTCGACCTCAGCCAGGTCAAGCTCGCCCAATACACCTTCGCATAATACTTCCACAAGACGGAACAATGGGATTAGCACCCACCATTGGGGAGTGATCCCGCTGACAGGAGAATGACGATGAAAGAGACACTTGCCATGCGCCTCGCGCGCCAGCTTGCCGAGACCAATCCGGGGACGGTCGTCAGGATCGACGACGCGACCGCCGCGGCGACCGGAGAACGGGAGAAGGGCGCATGAACATCACCGCCCGCGCCATCGCCCGCCGCGCCGACCGCAAGCGTCCGGAGAAGGAACGCCGGTGGCCCCGCGGCGGCTCGATCTCCCACCTGAACCCCGACGGCTCGATCTCCACGCTGCACCCGACGAAGGGGTGGCGGCGCACGAGTGCCAAGCGGGTCGCCCTGAGGATCGAGCAGGGCCGTCACGCGGTCCTCGCCGGCCTCACAGGGAATTAACCCCCACCATCGGGGAATGAACCCCACCGACACCCACGGAGAACCTGAAATGCTCACCCGCACCCACTGCCGGCGGGCCGACGGCCTGCGCGCTGAATTGCTCGCGGATCGTGACGGCACCGCCCTCTACCGCATCGACGCACCGCGCCGTGTCGGTCGGGGCCGCAATGCCCGTATCAAGCTCGACACCCGGATTACCTGCTGCCGTTCGGTCAGGTTCCGCCGGGACTTCATGGAGGCGGCGTGAGCCCCGCCTCAGTGCGCGACGGGATCGTCTTCAGCTCCGACCTCGGACGGCTGAAGGTCCCCGCCTTCCGCGTTCTGGATGCGGTGCAGGACGTTCGGAAGGACTGTCAGCTTGAAGCCATCGCGCTCACGCTGGCCGCCCTCTGCCGCCCGCTCGGCATCGACCCCCACGCACTCATCACCCGCGCGAACCGGCAGCTCGTCCAGACGGACGCCACGCGCAACCCACACATCGAAGCGATTGCGGACTATGCCGCAGGAGAACTGAAATGACGAAGATCGACTGGACGAAGCCGCTGGAGCTGACGGACGGGACGCCGGTGAAGCTGGACCCCGGACATCTGAACAATCCCGACAGCAGGGGTGACTACTACTTGGTCCGAAGCGACGGGCTGGGATTTACGGAAGGTCAGACCCGTGGCGCGGGCGATGTCCTCATCGCCCAGCCGGACGGAACCGAATGGTTTCACGGCGGGCCGCAGCGTGTCCGCAATACCGCAGTCCCCACGTTCGACCCGACGAAGCCCGTCCAGACCCGCGACGGCCGCAAGGCGCGCATCCTGTCGACCGAAGGGCCGGGGGAGAAGCCCCTGGTCGTTGCGCTCCAACGGACTGACCGCGCTGGTGAAGTCCTCGTCTCCCGATATGCGGACGGACACGTTTCACGCGCCGGCCGAGAAATGCCGCACGACCTCATCAACGTCCCCGAACGCACCCACGCCTACCGCTCGATCCAGCCGGACGGCGCATTGGGACCCAAGGCCCTCTCGAAGCTCGCCGCACAGGGGTCCCACGCAATGCCTTACACCGGCCCGGTCCTGAAGCTCACCTTCGAGGACGGCCGGCCGGTCGCCGCGGAGATCGTGTGAACGGCGGCCGCCTACACCCCTTCGACCCCTACGAGAGCCTGATCGACCAAGCCCTGCCGTTCTACCGCGAGCGTGGAGTGGTCGATCTCGCCTGCCTCGCGCAGGCCGTCACCCAGGGGTTCGACGGCGACACATTCCTCTCGGACGTGCGGACGCGCGCCGAACAACCCACCGAAGACTGAAGGAGGCCTGCATGGCATCCAAGAAGACCGAAGCCGTCACCCCGAAGGGAACGGCCATCTGGCCCCGCCTGAATACGCCGGACACCAAGTTCGACCCGGCGGGGAAATACACCTGCAAGATCGCCGTCCCAGGCGACGATGAAGGCCTCGCCGCGCTCCGCAAGCAGACCCAGGAACTCATCGACGAGAAGTTCGACGAGGTCGTGGCGAAACTGAAGGAAGACGGGAAGGGCGCTGTCGCCAAGAAGGTCTCGAAGGCCGACCCGTTCGTGGCCGAGGAGGACCCGGAGACCGGCGAGGAAACCGGCAACATCCTCATCAATGCCAAGATGACGGCCAGCGGCACCAGCCGCAAGACCGGCAAGCCGTGGTCCCGCAAGCCTGCGATCTTCGATGCGAAGGGCAAGAAGCTGTCGAACCCGCCCATCATCGGCGGCGGTTCCGAGGTGAAACTCTCGGTCGAGCTGTTCCCCTACTTCGCCGCGAACGACAAGACGGTGGGCGTCAGTTTCCGTCTGGAAGCCGTGCAGGTGTTGAAGCTGGTCTCCAGCGGCAACCGTGACGCCGGTGGCTACGGCTTCGAGGAAGAAGACGGCGACGAACTGGAGGACATGGAGGACACGACCTTCGGTGGCTCCGAGGGCGGTGACGCGGAAGACGACGAGGACTTCGCCTGACACTCCCCATCCGCGTCACTCTCGACGCGGACCCAAAGCCGACCCCAAGACCCCGCGCCCGCGTCATTGCGGTCAAGGGGCGGCGCCCGCTGGCCTCCTTCTATTCCCCGAAGGAATACAAGACCTGGCAGACGCACGTCGGCAAGCTGCTGGCGGGGTGTGAAGCCCCGCCGGCGCCTTTGGAGGGTCCCCTGCGTGTGGAGTTGGTGTTCACGGCCGAGCGGCCGAAGACGACCAAGCTCCCCCATCCTCGACCGGACCTCGACAACCTTGTGAAGGCGGTCCTCGACGTCGTGACGTCCGACGGCCGCTTCTGGATCGACGACGCTCAGGTCTCCGAGCTCTGCGCCCGCAAACAATGGGGCGAGGCCGGGAAGATCGAGCTGCTCATCGGAGAAGCATGAACTATCGACCAATGACCCGTATCTCCTACCTGGCCGTGCATTGCTCCGCAACGCCGGCAGGCCGGGACATCGGTGCAGCCGACATCCGCCAGTGGCATCGCGCCAAAGGCTGGAAGGACATCGGCTACCACTACGTCATCCGCTTGGATGGCACGATCGAGAAGGGCCGTCCCGACGATATGCCGGGCGCCCACGAACCCAAGATCAACCGCAGTTCCATCGCCGTGTGCCTCGTGGGGGGAAGCCCCCCGGTCGGCTCGGCGGAATACAAGCGGGGTCTTGGGGAGAACACCTACACGCCCGCACAGTTCGCCTCGCTGAAGAAGCTCCTGCTGGAGCTGTCGGCGAAGCACCCCGGCGCCGAAGTTCTCGGCCACCGGGACGTGCAGGGCGTCCGCAAAGCCTGCCCGTCCTTCGACGTGAAGGAATGGTGGGCGGCAGCGCGCAAGGACGGTCCCGACAAGGACTGTTCCTGCCCGTGCGCCTGATGACCTGAAGGAGCCCTCCGAGTGACCGAAGCAACCAATGCGCCCAAGCCGGCGCCGAAGCCGCTCATCCGCCGCACGACGGCGATGGCGGACGCCATGCTCTCTGCCTGCCAGAAGGCGGGCATCGACACGAGCAACGCGACTGTGAAAGCGAAGACCGAACCGGCCTGGACGGTCACTCGGAGGGACAAGCGAGACCGCCGGCCGAGGCGGCGCCGGTGAGCGACGAAAGCGACAGCGAGTTCCTCCACCACACGTCCTGCGAAGCCTGCGGGTCGTCCGACGGGAACGCCGTCTATTCCGACGGCCACACCTACTGCCACGTCTGTCAAGCCTACGGCGCAGCCGATGGTGAGGAGGGGCATGCGCCCAAGTCCCGCAAGTCCGCCGAGGGTCTCATTCGCGGCACCGCAGAAGCGATCCCCTCCCGCAAGCTGGACAACCGTGTCTGCGAGAAGTTCGGCTACCAGGTCGGGGAGTTCCGCGGGCAGAAGTGCCACATCGCCCCTTACTACGACGCGGTCGGCAAGGCTGTGGCGCAGAAGATCAGGCTCCCCGGCAAGGACTTCACGGTCCTCGGGGACCTGAAGAAGGCCCTGCCGTTCTTCGGGCAGCAGCTCTGCCGGGACGGCGGGAAAATGATCGTGCTGACCGAAGGCGAGATCGACGCGATGTCGGTCACGCAGGCGATGGGCCTTTCATGGCCCGCTGTGTCGGTCCCCAACGGGGCCAGCGGGGCCAAGAAGGCAGTCAGCGCCGGCCTTTCGTGGCTGGAGAAGTTCGACAAGGTCGTCTTCCTGTTCGACGAGGACGCCCCCGGCCGGGAGGCAGTCGAGGAATGCGTCCCGCTGTTGTCCCCCGGCAAGGCCTACATCGGCTCCCTCCCGCTCAAAGACGCCTCCGATATGGTCAAGGCGGGGCGCTCGAAGGAGCTGGTGGATGCGGTGTGGGGCGCTCGGCTATGGACCCCCGACGTCCTGAACGACCTCGACGACAGCTTGCTCGAAGCGGCCTGCGAGGAGCAGGAGTGGGGCCTGCCGTGGCCGTGGGTCACGATGACCAAGGCGACCTACGGCATCCAGCGGTCGGCCGTCTATGGCTGGGGCGCTGGCACCGGGTCCGGCAAGACCACGCTGATGAAGCACCTCGCGCTTACGGCCATCCGGCCGGACCTTGGCGAGGACCACTCGGACTTCATGCCAATGCCTGCCCCGCGACCCGTCGCCACGATCCTCTACGAGGAGCCGGCGAAGCGGACGCTGAAGACCCTCGCCGGGATGGCGATGGCCCAACGTATCCACGTGCCCGGCACCGATTACGACAAAGCGCAGGCCCGCGAGATCATGGAAGGTCTCCGGCCGCTGCTGAAATCGGTGTCGCTGAAGGGGGCGCGGAATTGGGAGACGGTAAAGGGCACGGTGCGCTACCTCTGCAATGCGGAGGGCGTCCGGGACTTCATCATCGACCCCATGACGGCCCTGACGGCGACCTCGGATGACGAGCGCCGCGCCCTCGACGGTATCATGGCCGAAATGGCGGACCTCGCCGAAGACCTCGACATCACCATCCACATCGTCTGCCACCTGGCAACGCCGGATGGCACGAGCCACGAGGACGGCGGCCGGGTGCAGGAGAAGCACTTCCGCGGCTCCCGCGCCATCGCCTTCTGGTCACACTACCTCGTGGGGCTGGAGCGCAACAAGCAGGATCGGGACTGCCCGACCACCATCCGGGGTCTGAAGGATCGCCTGACGGGAGACGCCGTAGGCCCCTTCATTGCCCTCGAATACGACAGAGAGACCGGCCTGATGGTCGAGACCGACCTTCCCGATGGGAACGGCGGGACGTTCAAGGATGAAACCGATGACGAAATATGAAACCGGGCCGGTCGATCCGAGCCTGCCGATGGAACTGGATGACGGAACGCCGGTGGAGTTGGTCAAAGAGTGTGGTGACGAGCTGGTCGTGCGATACGCGGCCGGGTTCCGCGCGAAAGACCCCCTGCGCGGGGAGCCGGACAATCCAGATTGGGTTCATATGCCGGATTGGACCTACGAGCGGGCGACAGGCCTTAAGAGCGGGTGTCACGACGCTGCCGCCTTCCACACCCTCCGCAACGTCCGGAAGGGCATTGGTAACGCTGGCGGTCTCCTGCCTTCCCTCCCGGAAGCCGCCGACGCCCGCAACGGCCTGCCGATGGCCGAGGGTCTCCTCGACTACTTCCCCAACGCCCTCGCCGAGGTGAGCCGCCTGTCGTTCGACGCGACACAGCAGCACCACCCCGAAGAGCCCATGCACTGGGACCGCTCGAAGTCGACCGACCACGCCAACAAGATCATGCGCCACCTCGTCGATCGCGGCGGCCGTGACGATAAGGGCCACCGCCACTCCACGATGGTCGCTTGGCGGGCGCTCGCCATGCTCCAGGAGGAACTCGAAAGGGACGAAGGTCTCCCGCCGAGCCGCGCCTCCCGCAACGCACCCACGACAGCCTGAGGATCACACCATGAAGAACCTGTATCTCGCCGCGCAGCGGCTCATCGCCTCCATCCTGATCGCCGTCTTCTCGCGCTTCGACCGCGGGCTCGATGGGCTGCTCGGGACCTTCAACCGCCTCGACGCGAAACTGGAGGCGTTCATCGACCGCCAGAACGCGATCATGGACCACAACGACGGCCGCATAGGCGAAAGCTACGCGCGGCAGGCGGCTTTCGATACCCGCGAGCAGGAGCTCCGCCAAGCGGCTCGGGATCGTAGCGCCGGCGCCTACACCGAAGCCTGCCGCGCACACGACGTCCGCGCACGGCTGAACAAACTGCTCGGCAAGTAAGCCGAGGCCTTCCCGCCGGCACCGACCGGATAACCTGAGGGGAAAGCGCACCGCCTGCGCCGGGACCCTCACCTCATTCGATGGCTGAATGTCCACAATGCAATGCCCCCCGTCGCTAGAAAGCGCCGGGACGCGGTGTTGGCCGACTTGGAGAAGCTCCATGCTAATCTTTGACCTCGAAACGGACGGTCTCCTTGACGAGCTGACGCGCATCCACACCCTCCACGTCCTCGATACGGACGACGGCCGGGCCTACCGCTTCAACGGTGGGGTCTTCGACGACGGCTCTCCCGCAGCGCGGGACGGCTCGATCGAGGAGGGGATCGCCATGCTCGCTGCGGCTGACGGATTGGTCGGCCACAACATTCTGACGTTTGACATCCCGGCGATCCAGAAACTCCACCCCGATTTCACCTTCCCGATCGACCGGGTCCACGACACCCTCGTATACGCCCGGCTGATCTACCCACACCTCTCCGAGATCGACCTGAAGGCCATCCGCCGCCGCAAGCGTCCGGAGGGTTTCGGGAAGCTCGTCGGCTCCCACAAGCTGGAAGCCTGGGGTATCCGCCTTGGGGAGAACAAGGGCGACTACGGCGAGGTCCGAAAGGCCGAAGGCAAGAAGCTGGGCCTGAAGGGCGAGGAGCTCTCCCGCTTCGTGTGGGGGACTTTCAACCCGGAAATGGAGGAATACGCCGCGCAGGACGTGGTCGTGACCGACAAGCTCTGGAAGGTCCTCGACGGCAAGCAGTATCCCGCAGACGCCCTGCGGCTCGAACACCGGGTCGCCGAGATCATCTTCTGGCAAGAGCGGCACGGCTTCCGGTTCGACACCGACAAGGCCGACGACCTCCTGCGGGTCCTGACAGGCCGCAAGGCGGAACTGGAGGACCAGCTCCGGGAGACCTTCAAGCCGTGGTTCGAGCCTGTCCGGAAGAAAGGCGAGGTCGAGGTCTTCACCCCGAAGCGCGACAACAAGCGCCTTGGGTATGTCGCCGGTGTGCCGATGACGAAGACCAAGCTCATCGCCTTCAACCCCTCCTCCCGTGCCCACATCGCCAATCGGATGCAAACGCTGTTCGGTTGGGAGCCTGTGGAGTTCACCGAAGGCGGCCAGCCGAAGGTCGACGAAACCACACTGGCCGGTCTCGACTATCCTGAGGCTAAGCTGCTGGTCGAATACCTGACGGTTGACAAGCGCCTTGGCCAGCTCGCCGAAGGTCGGCAGGCGTGGATGAAGTCCGTCCGCGAAGACGGCCGCATCCACGGGCGGGTAAACTCGCTCGGCGCGGTGACGCGGCGGATGACCCACTCGACCCCCAATGTCGCGCAGGTCCCCTCGCTGGTAAACGCCTCCGGCCCTGTGCCATTCGGGCGGGAGTGCCGCGAGCTGTTCCGGGTTGACCCCGGTCACAAGATCGTCGGCTGTGACGCCGAAGGCTTGGAGCTGCGGATGCTCGGCCACTACATGGCTCGGCACGACGGCGGCGCCTATGCGGAGGCCGTGGTCAACGGCAAGTCCTCCGACGGGACCGACGCGCACACCCTTAACCAGAAGATCGTCGGCCTGACCCAGCGATCCGCCGCGAAGACCTTCATCTCAATGGGATGACTTGGGGGAGACCCCTCGATTAAAACCTTGTGAACTCAGGGGAAACCCCACGCGGGCAATCCTGAGCCAAGCCCTGTGCGTCTCCAAACGGGAGACGTGAATGAAGCACCCGAACGGGCGGTTTCGGCGTAAGCCCTGTCGCGTATGTCGCCAGGAGTTTCAACCGGAAGCGCCCTCCAACCTCTATTGCTCGCCACCCTGTCGGGACAGCGGCAATGCACACGCCTATTATATGCGGACTTACGGCATATCGCTGTTAGAGGTCCGCGCGATGTTCGAGAACCAAGCACACCGCTGCTGCTTATGCGGCGGGCCGGGTTTCAAAATGGCCGACCACCACCGGGTCCCGCTTGTAGTGGATCACTGCCACACGACAGGGAAGGTGCGAGGTCTGCTCTGCCACAACTGCAACCGAGCCTTAGGGCTACTTCAGGATGATCCAGAAGTCATGGTGAAAGCCGCAGAATACATCGAGGCGCACAGGGAAGGTGCAACGACTATCCCGAAAGGGAGTAGGCCGCAAGCTACTGGCGGCCGAAGCGCAAGGCCCCTTCAGCAGAAGGGTGAAGATATAGTCTGGACCCGGCGGCAACGTCGGGCAGCTTCTTAGCGAGGCGGGGGAGAGCGTGGCGGCTCTCCCTGAACACAACGATGCATACCTCTACGGTGCGGGCAACCTGAAGCTCGGCACGGTGATTTACGAGGACATGGCCGAGAAGACCCGCACGGCCTTCAACGCCAAGAACCCGCCCGGCGAAGCCCGCGAGAAGGCCTTGATCCGCCTCGGCGTCCGCGCCCGCAAGCGTATCGAGGAAGGCCTCCCCGCCCTCGGCAAGGTCCAGGGGGCGGTCAAACGGGCGTCCGCGAAGGGCTACTTGAAGGCGCTCGACACCGGCCGGCTAAAGGTCCGCAGCGCCCATGCGGCGCTCAATACGCTGCTGCAAGGCGGCGGCGCGGTCCTGATGAAGAAGGCGTTGGTCGTGTTCGTGGACAAGCTGTTCGCGGACGGATGGACGCTGGAGAGCGCCCTGACAGGCGTCCTTCGATCCCCCTCCGGGGCGTATCTCGGCTTCGCCGCGAACGTCCATGACGAAGTCCAGTTCGAGACTGACCCCGAAATCGCCGAGGAAATCGGCAAGACGATGGCTTGGGCCATCCAGCAGGCAGGCGTCGAGTTCAGCCTGAGGTGTCCGATGGCGGGCGCTTACCAGGTCGGCGAGACGTGGGCCGACAGCCATTGAGGAGACATCCCTATCCCGAAGAAGAAAACCGGCCCCAAGGTCCTCGTCCTCGACATCGAGACGAGGCCCACGGTGGCCTATGTGTGGCGCCTGTTCGACGAGAACATCCCGGTCGACCGCATTATTGAGCCCGGCCGCACTATCTGCGTCGGCGCAAAGTTCGTCGGCGAGAAGGCGCAACTGTTCTCCGAGTGGGAACACGGTCACGCCGAAATGCTCGCCAAAATCCACGCAATGATGTCCGAGGCGGACGCGATCGTCACTTACAACGGCGACAAGTTCGACCTGCCGATCCTGCGGGGCGAGTTCGCGTTGGCCGGTATGGCCCCGCCGGCTCCCGCCGCAAGCGTCGACGTCTTCAAGACCATCCGCACCCTGAAGCTCGGCAGCTCCAAGCTGGGTTACGTGGGTGAACGCTTCGGCGTCGGCGAGAAGATGAAGCATGAAGGCTTCGACCTCTGGAAGGGGGTCATGGCCGGAGACGCTAAGGCCGAGCGCAAGATGGGCCGCTACTGCGTTCAGGACGTCCGCCTTCTGGAGGACCTCTACAAGCGGGTCCTGCCCTACATCCGAAACCACCCCCACATGGTCGGCCAAGAGGTCGGCGCCTGTCCGTCCTGCGGCTCCCTTCACGTCCAGCGGCGCGGCCCCCGCCGCACCCGCACCATGCTCATCCAGAGGATGCATTGTCAGGACTGCGGGAGCTGGCACGACGGACCAAGGACGAAAGTGCTATGAAACTGTTCCTATACCGCCTGAAGCTCCGCGCCCTTCTCATCGCATTCCTGCTCCTCATGGCGCCCATTACGCTGCTCGCCGCGCCTTGGGCGTTCCTGTTCGCCTTCCGTGATTGGAAAGAGAGCTGGGGTGCCTACACCCCCGCCGAACTTCGCTCGTGGTGGAAGGCATTTCGCCGGCCTGAGCTGTGGGTATGACCCTCGAACGCATCCGGGACTTCATCCGTCCCATGCTGCCCGCCCTGCTGGCCGTCTTCCTGCTCTGCTGCGCTTTGCTCAGCGGGGTCATGGAGGCGATCGTGCCGGGGCTGGGCGTGGCCTTCACGAAAGGCACCGCCGGCTTCCTGACGTCCGTCCCGTCCGAGTTCTACGCCCTCTTTGGGACGCTGGGGCTGGGATACACGGTCGCCCGGTCGGTCGACAAACGAACTCCCTGAGGAGAACCCCATGAACTACCTGAGCCTGGCCCTGAAAATCGGGCCGTGGGTCGCTGTGGCGATCCTCGCAATGTTCCTGTCCGACGCGATGGGAGACAAGCGGGACCTGCGGGCGAGCTTGGAGACGCGGACCGAGGAGCGGAACGCCGCCCGTGAAATGCTCGGCCTCTACGCCGAAGCGGTGTCCTCCCGCGACGACACCATCCGCCGCCAGAACGACAGCATCCACGCGATCCGCACGGCCGCCGCGGCCGCCCGACAGCGTTACGAGGCGGGGCTGGCTCAGGCGGAGGCCCGCGCGGCAACCCACAAGTCCCGCGCCGACGCCCTGCTGGCCCTTCAGCCGCCCGAAGGTGAACTGGAGCAGTGCCGCGCCGCCCGCCAGTTGCTCGAAGATGAGCTGGTCCCGTGAACGGCGACCAGGCAATCCGCGCGGGCACGATGGCGCTGGTCCGGAAACACGCCCGCGCCGCTGCCCGCGACGGGGGAGTGGCAGGGGCCACGCTGGTCCTGCATCTGCCCGGCGGGAAGACCCGCAAGATCGAGGTGGACAAGCGGTCCACCAAGGCAGTCCTCGAAGGGCTCGACCTCGACCTGTCCAACCGCCTCGAAGCGATGGGAGTGAGTGAATATGACGATACTCGACTACTGGCTGCGCCGCGGCCTGATCCTGTTCGGCCTCGCCGCAACGGCAAGCTGCGCGGGAAACCCCGAGCCGGGGATGATCCAAGCTCCGCCTGAGGAACCTGTCATTGCCGAGGTGATCGTGCCGGTGCCCTGCGAGGTCCGGCAGGTCCCCGAAGCGCCCGACCCGGCCACCCGAGCCCGCCGCGGGGACGACATCTTCACGCTCGCCAAGATCGCCGCGGCCTCCCGCCGGGTGCTGCTGGGTGACAACGAGGAGCTGCGGGCGGCCAACGCCGGCCCGTGTCCGGAGGTGTCGCAGTGAAGACCCGATACCTGTTCCACGCTGCGCTGACCGATGCGGACCCCGGCGACGATCTCACGCTAACGGAACTCCCTGCCGAGGAAGCTGATGTGGAGGAAGATATTCTGGTGATCAAGGACACCGCTGAGAATACCTTCTGGCTGACCCGCGCCGGCGCGTCCCACCTCGCCGAAGCACTTCAACGGTTTGCTGCGTCGTGACCCCGCAGTCCCGCATGGACAGCTTCATGGAGGCCCTCTGCAACACCGCAGTGGGCTTCCTCGTGTCGCTGGCAACGTGGATTGCGGTCGCCTGGTGGCTGAGCATCCCCATGACGTGGGGCGAGAACTTCCTCATCACCGGCATCTTCACAGTCGTCTCGATCGTCCGCTCCTACGCGCTCCGGCGCCTGTTTAACGGGAGGTCCGTATGGACAAGCATCAAGCTCCGGTTTGCACCGAATGTCACGGGAGCGGCCGGATAACGACCTACGGGTCCGGCTACGGCACCAGCAGGTGCGACGGGCCGGCCGAGGAAACCTGCGACACCTGCAACGGCCGAGGGGAGATCGACGAATGACCCGCACTCTCCTCATCGACGCCGACCTGATCGCCTACCGTGCCTCAGCGGCGCTCCAGCAGGAAATCGACTGGAACGGCGACGGCTTCTGCGTGTCCATGAACGGGCGCGAGAAGGAAGCCAAGAAGGCCGCCGAGGACACAGTCGATCAAATGATGGACAAGCTGAAGGGGGACGACCTGATCGTCTGCCTGTCGGACGAAGTCGAGAACTTCCGCAAGGACATCGACCCGACCTACAAGGCGTCCCGTGGTGGCACGGAGCGGCCTGTCCACCTCTACGACGTAAAGGAACACCTTGGCAGCGTCTTCCCGTCCCGGCTGCTCCCGCGTCTGGAGGCCGACGATGTCATGGGGATCATGGCAACCGAACCCCACAAGGGCGAGCGGGTCATGGTCTCCCTCGACAAGGATATGAAGACGATCCCCGGCTTGCTGTGCCGGCCGCCGCTGAAGGCGGGCGACAAGTGGGAGATCGTCGAGAGTAGTGAGGAGGAGGCCAACCGCTTCCACCTCTGGCAGACCCTCGCCGGCGACACAGTCGACGGATACCCCGGCTGCGCCGGATGCGGCCCGAAGGGGGCCGACGCGATCCTGTCGGGGAAGGTGTTCGAGGATCAAGGCCGCGAGATCACGAGAGGCCCTCGCAAGGGCCAGTGGGTCCCTGCATGGCGCCTTGTGGACGACGAGGAAGGCCTGTCGGATTGGCAACGGGTGTGTAACGCCTACGCCCGCTTCGGCCAGACCGAGGAAGCCGCTCTGCGCCAAGCGCGCCTAGCCTTCATCCTGCGGGACGGCTTTCTTCAGGGCCGCCAGGTCCGCCTATGGAAACCCGCTATTTAGGTATTTGCCTAATTACCCCCCACCCTTGGAGGGAATGAACATTCCCTCCCCTAGGTTCTCCTAAGGTTCTCCTGTCAAGGGACGCTCCAGCACTTCGGTGCAGGGGCGTCCCTATTTTTTCATGTTGCACCGGAGGCGCCCATGAAGCCCCTTCCCGGCTCGGTAAACGAGCTCATCGACGAGCTCGACGCCGCCTACCCGGAGCAGCCGAGTTCGCCCGAGACCTCGCGCGAGGATGACCTCGCCCGCGGAGGCATCCGCCAACTCATCATCAAGCTCAAACAGCGCCGAGACCACGCGCGCCGTGAGCCTTCCCCGAGAGGAAAGAGCCATGTGCGCCGTTAAGACACCCAAGATTTCGACGCCGGAGGCGCAGAAGCCGCCCAAGCCGGTCGTGATCCGGAATGAGTATCTGGACAACCGCGGCGAGACCGCACTGGCCCGCAACGGCCGATCGGCGCTGCGTATCGACCTGAAGGACCCCGCCCGCAAGGTCGGCATGGTCCCGCCCACGTCCCCCCTCCGGTCCCGCGCCGGCATCACCGCCGCGCCCCGATGAGGTGAACGATGGCTAAGCCCAAAGAACTCCCCACCGGGATCGCCAAGGCACGTTACGAGACCCTGAAGCTCACCCGCAACACGGCCCTCGATCGCGCCCGTGCGAACTCGAAGCTGACCATCCCCGGCCTTGTGCCTGAGGACGGACAGGACGCAAACGCCTCCTTCGAGCAGCCCTACCAGAGCCTCGGTGCCCGCGCGGTGAACAACCTCGCTGCCTGGCTGCTGGTGACGCTGTTCCCGCCCGACCAGCACTTCTTCCGCCTGAGCATCCACGAGGATGCTGCGGAGGGGTTGGGGTCGGAGCTGTCTGATGCTGAGGCCGCGCTCGCCCGTATCTCCGGCAAGGCGCAACTCCTTGTCGAGACCAGCGCCTCTCGGCCGGTCTTCATGGAGACGGCCCGCCACCTCATCATCGCCGGCAACGCGCTCCTCTATTTCCCGCTCGAAGGCGGTCCCCCGCGAATGTATCGCCTGGACCAATACGCCCTCCTTCGGGACCACCAAGGCCGCCTGATCGAGGCCGTCATCCACGAGCAGGTCTATCCCGCTTCCCTTCCGCCTGAGACCCTCGCCGCCTGCGGTGTGGACGTGGCGGAAGGCGAAGCGAAGACCAAGAAGCTCGACCTCTACACGCACATCCGCGTGTCGGGGGAGGATATGGTCCACCACCAAGAGATTAACGCGAAGGTCGTCCCCGACAGCGAGGGCAAGAGCCCCCGCGATAGTTCCGGGTGGATGGCCCTTCGCTGGCAGTCCGTTCCGGGCTCCGATTACGGTCGGGCGCACGTCTCCGAATACATTGGCGACCTGCTGTCCCTTGAAGACTTGAACAAGGCGATCGTTCAGTTCGCCGCTGTTGCCTCCCGCATCATCTACCTGGTCGACCCGCAGTCGATGATCGACGTTGACGACCTGGCGCAGGCCGAGACCGGCGACTTCCTTTCAGGAGACGCGGACAGGGTCAAGGCCGTCCAGCTCGACAAGACGATGGACTTCCGGGTGGCAAGCGAGGTGGCGGAGCGTATCGAACTGCGCCTGAGCCACGCCTTCATGCTTCAGTCGGGGACCGTCCGTAACGCGGAGCGGGTCACGGCCGAAGAAATCCGGGCGATGGCCGAGGAACTGGAGAACGTGCTTGGCGGTGTCTACACTGTCCTGAGCGCGGAGTTTCAGCTCCCGCTGGTCCGCCGTCTCCTCTACCTCCTCGAACGGTCTAACGAAGCCCCCAAGCTCCCCAAATCGGTTATCCCGATGATCGTCACGGGGTTCGAGGCGATGGGCCGCAACCACTCCGCGAACAAGCTGCGGGCGTGGATGGCGGATATGACGGACATCTACGGCCCCGAGGTCGTCCGCAAGATCACTGACCCCTCCGAGGTCGGGAAGCGGTTCGGCGTGTCCTACGGGATCGAGGCGCTCGACGCCCTCATCAAATCACCAGAGGCCCTCCAGCAGGAGGCGCAGGCTGAAGCCGCCCAGCAGACCATGCAGCAGGCCGCCCCGCAGGCGGTCAAGGCCGTGGTCGATCAGGCTGCGCAAGCCCAACCTGAAGAAGGAACTGCCTGATGGCAAAGAGTAAGAAGACCGCGCCGGCCCCGGCCGCGGCGGAACAGGCCACCGAAGGCCAGACGGAACAGGCCACCGAAGGCCAGACGGAACAGGCCACCGAAGGCCAGACGGTTCCCAATCCGGACCCCGAGAACATCCCCGAGACCACGCAGGTCGCCGGCGAAACCAAGCTGATCGACAACACGGACGTGCAGGAAGCCGCGGAAACGCAGGCGAAGGCCGAAACCCGTGACCTCGACGGCAAGACGAAGCTGGTCACTTACACCTGATGGCCGAGGAGAACCAGCAGGCCGAGGAACAGCAGCAGGAGCAGCAGTTCACGGCTGAGGAGCAGGCAGCGATTGAGAAGGGCCAGGCAGGCCTGAGCGAGCAGCAGCCCGCAGCACCCGCGCCGGCGGCCGGAGAGCGCCCGGATTACATCCCGGAGAAGTTCTGGAAGGACGGCAAGGCCGACCTCGAAGGCCTCGCCAAGTCGTATGCCGAGCTGGAGAAGCGCAACAGCGCCGCTCCTGCCGAAGGCAAGCAACAGGCGGGCGACGAGAAGTCCGCCCCCGCGCGCCTGGATGGCAAGATCGAGGCCCCGAAGGAAGGCGAGGAGGCTGCGGCCGAAACACCGGCCATGGCGGCCGCGATGGAAGCTGCTTCGGCCGAGTGGGCCGAGAGCGGCGAGCTGTCCGAGGACACCTTCGCGTCCCTCGAAAAGGCCGGTATCCCCCGCTCCATCCTCGACCTATACCTCGAAGGTGTGAAAGCGCAGACGGAGCGCGACGTTGCCTCGATCCACGAGATCGCCGGCGGCAAGGACGCCTATGAGGCCGCAACGACGTGGGCTGCGAAGGCCCTGAAGGCGGAGGAGATCGAGGCGTTCAACGCGGCCCTCGAAAACCCCGCGGGTCGTGAAGGCGCGATCCTCGGCTTGATGCAGCGCCACGCCCGCGCCAACCCCTCGGAAGGAAAGCTCGTGCAGCCCACCGACAGTTCCGCCGGCGGCGATGTCTTCGCTTCCCGCGACGAACTCGTGGCGGCGCAGAAGGACCCTCGCTACCAAACTGACCCGGCCTACCGGAAGGAAGTGGCGGAGAAGCTGGCCCGCTCGCAGAAGGCGGGCTTCCAGGCTTTCGCTCAGCCCATGTTCGGGCGGCAGGTCCTTTCCAGCTAATCGAATTGACCCCTCACGGGACCAGACGCGACGGTGTCTGACCGCAGAACTGAGGGTGGCCTGATCCTCCGACGGGAGGGTAAGCAGGCCTGAGTTTGGGGAGGGCTCGTCCCTTTTCCTCCCCACCCCACCGCAACACCCTGAGACAACCCTCTGGCGACCTTCGGCCCCTTCATCGGGATAACCGAGGAGATCGTGGGGCCTTTGAGGCGCGCGGATAACCATACCCAACGCACTCATCGAAAGAGAACAGACAGTGGCAAACTCCACTCCCTCGCGCCCCGGCGCGGACCAGCTCGGCGCCGATCCGCGCGCCCTTATGCTGGACCTGTTCGGTGGCGAGGTCATCACGGCGTTTGAAACGTCGACGATCCTCCGCGACAAGCACCGGACCAAGACCCTCTCCAAGGGCAAGTCGTTCAAGTTCCCGGCCATCTGGCGCGCGGGCGGCGGCTATCACACCCCCGGCAAGGAAATCGTCGGCCGTCAGATCAAGCACACCGAAATCACGATCGACCCGGACGACAAGCTCGTCTCCGACGTGTTCGTGGCTGACATCGACGAACTGCTGAACCACTACGACGTCCGCCAGCCCTACACCAAGGAGCTGGGTGAGTTCCTCGCGCGTCACTACGACGCCAACGTCCTCCGCACCATCCTGCTCGCCGCTCGCGGCGGCGCGCTGTTCGCGGAAGATCAGGGCGGCTCCGCTCTGGAGAACGCCTCCTACGGCACGGACGGCGCGGTCCTCCTGGACGGCATTTCGGCTGCGAAGCTGGCGATGGAAGAAAAGGACGTGCCGGTCGGCTCGGTCCCGGTCCATGCCATGTTCAAGCCGGCGCAGTGGAG
The DNA here is from genome assembly GCF_030406725.1 of Alteriqipengyuania flavescens. Taxonomy (NCBI): domain Bacteria; kingdom Pseudomonadati; phylum Pseudomonadota; class Alphaproteobacteria; order Sphingomonadales; family Erythrobacteraceae; genus Pseudoblastomonas; species Pseudoblastomonas flavescens. The sequence goes on from NZ_CP129107.1 coordinate 1,621,866, forward strand.
CCTGATGGCTCGCACCGAAAAGAACCTGAACCGCGACACCAACGGCGGCCAGGCGGACATCAAGCGGATGGCCCTCGAAACCATCGACGGCGTGATGATCCACAAGTCGAACAACGCTGCGGAAGTCTACGGCCGTGACAACGCCGCCGGCGATTACGTCGACAACACCAACTCCAAGTTCATCCCGACGCCGTATCGCGGCAAGTTCGGGACGACTGTGGGTGCGGTGTGGACCCCGGACGCTGCGGCTTCGGCCATCGTGCAGGACGTCGGCTTCCAGATCGTCGACCAGCCGGAGAAGCAGGGCACCCTGCTGATCGCTCGTATGATGACCGGCACCCGGAAGATGCTGACCAAATGCGCTGTCGAACTGCGCACGGGCGCCATCCCGGCATAACCCCTTGGGGGAGCTCCACACGGGGCTCCCCCTATTTTTTCCTTCGGAGGGCCTGATGGCTATTCTTTCGTTCACCACGGAACTTGAAGCCGTGAACTCCATGCTTGCGAGCATCGGGCAGTCTCCGGTCCCCGGCCTGGATGATAGCGGGATCGAGGACGCGAACCGCGCCCGCGACACCCTACGGGCCACCACGCGCGGCGTCCTGACGCGCGGCTACGATTTCAACACCGACGAGGGCTACGAGCTCCGCCCGGACAGCGAGGGGCTCATCAAGCTCCCCACGGGCGTCCTAGAGATCGACCCGTCGGACAACTCTCAGTCCATCGTCGCCCGGCGGCACCCCAACGGGGCGCTGTGCTTGTGGAACAAGGCGGACAAGACCTGGGCCTTCGACGGCCCGGTTGCCTGTGACATTGTGTGGGGCTTCGAGTTCATCGACCTGCCCGAGACCGCAAGGGCCTATATCACCACCAGCGCCGGCCGGCAGTTCCAGCAGGGCAGCGTGGGTGCGCAGATACTCGACCGCTTCGAGGCCGAGGATGAGAGCCGCCTCTTTATGATGCTGGAGAAGCGCGAAGCCAAGAGCCGCCGCGCTAATGTCCTCCGCGACAACCCCGCGGTCTCCGGCAGCGTCAACAACCGGAGATACTGATGTCCCTGATCCAGCGGACGCTGCCGACCCTGTTCAACGGGGTCTCGCGCCAGCCTGCAATCCTCCGGTCCTTCGACCAGACCGAGGACGAACTGAACACCTGGGCCGCGCTGGCATCAGGTGTCGGGAAGCGTCCCGGAACCCGCAACATCGCGCGTCTGGCGGACAGCCTGCCTGCCACCACTTTCGTCCACGCGATCAACCGCGACGTCTCGGAACGCTACTTCGTCCTGATCGACGAGGGCTCCATCCGCGTCTTCGGTTTCGACGGCGTCGAGCGGACGGTGAACGCGCCGGGCGGTCTTGGATACCTCACCGGCGGCCAGTATGCCGCAGTCACGGTTGCCGACTACACGTTCATCGTGAACCGCAGCCTGACGGTATCACTGAAGGACCAGGGCGAGGACGAAGCGGCGCCGGCGGCATACCTACGCCAGCCCTCGAAGATACCTTACTGGAAACTGCCGGACGATGACTTCCTCTACGCGGGGTCGGAGACGCAATACCCGGCCAACCCGCCCGCCACGACCCTGACCGGGACAGTGGCCCGGATGGAGGACCTCCCCGATCCCCCCAACGGGACCTACAAGGTGTCCGGCAACGCGAACGGCGAGGGGTTCCTGAACTACTACGTCCGCGCCAACGGCGGGGTGTGGGATGAGACGGTGGCCCCCGGCCTGCGCAACGCGATCGACGAAACCACCATGCCCCACTGCCTCATCCGCGAGGCGGACGGCACGTTCACCTTCGCGCCGTTCTCGTGGGCGCCGCGGCGGGTCGGAGACGACACCAGCAACCCCGCGCCGACCTTCGTGGGCCGCTCGATCCGCGATGTCGCCTTCTACCAGAACCGCCTCGTGTTCCTCGTGGACGAAAGCGTGGTTATGTCGGGGGCCGGCGACTTCGGCAACTTCTGGCGCAGCACTGTGCTGGACCTCATCGCAAGCGACGTGGTGGATGTTGCGGTAACGACCGCCAATGTGGCGATCCTCGACTTCATCACCCTGTTCAACGACGGCGCGCTGCTGTTCGCGGACCAGACGCAGTTCGGCCTGAGCAACGCTGAGGACGGTGTGACGCCTTCCTCGGTCGCCATCCGGCCGGTCACGCGCTATCCGCTCAATCGGAAGACGCGCCCGGTTGTGGTGGGGACGGAGGTCTATTTCGCCGGCGATACGGCGGGATACTCGGTCCTCTACGAATACACCCGACAGGCGTCCTCGGATAACACTAACGCCGCGGAGATTACCGCGCACGTCCCCGGCCTCATCCCGGCAGGGCTGACGCAACTCGTCGCGCTCCCGCGGGGCCTGCTGGCTCTCACCGGGACCGGCGAGGTCTACTGCTACCAGCTCTATTGGGGCGGCGATGAGAAGCTGATGTCGGCTTGGCGCCCCTGGCAGTTCTCCGGCGCGGCCCGCGCGGCTGCTTCGGTCGACAGCGAGGTCTTCCTCGTGGTCGAGGAGGCGGACGGGGTCTACCTCGAAACCATCCAGCTTGCCGACGGCTTCCTACCGGACACGCAGGACTACCTGGTCCACCTGGACCGACAGGCGGAGATCGCCGGCGTTGAGGCTGACGGAACGACCACCTACACGCTCCCGTGGGACCTCGCCGGGGAGGCGAAGGACACCCTCGCGCTGGTGGGCGGGAACGACGGAATGCAGGCCTACGGCTCGATCGAGTTGGCCGAAGCCATCTGGTCCGACGACCGAACCGTCACCGTTCCGGGAACTGGCTACGGAACCGTCACCGCCGGCATCCTGTGGGACTTCCGCGTCCGCGTGTCGGAGCAGTTCCAAGTCACCCCGCAGGGCGTCCCGGTAACGACCGGGTCCCTGATGCTGCGCCAGTTCACCGTGAACTATGCGTCGTCGATGGGGTTCACCGCTACGGTCTGGCCCTACGGCGTCCCTCCGATCCCCGAATTGACCGCAAAGCTCCCTGCGAAGGTCTCGCGGTTCAACGGCGGGAAGCTCGGCACATCCACATCGGTTGCCGGGAAGGCGCCTGTCGGGAGCGGCAGCTTCTCCTTCACCGTTACCGGCCGCGCCGAAGCGGCAGTGATCGAGCTGAGCGACCGCGGACACGGCGGCACAACCTTCACCTCTGCCGAATGGGAGGGGTTCTACAACAGGAGGCGCTGATGGCGACCGCACACGACTTGGCCGATCTACCGGCGGCCGAGGCGGCTGCTGCGCTGTCGCACATCGCCCGCAACCTCAGGCAGCAGGACCGGGATGAGATCGAGGCAATGCACGGCATCGCGCCGGAGCTTGTCCTCCCTCAGTCCGTCCTGCTGTCCTCCCACGGTTGGCTTATCGAAGCCCGCGGCAAGCCGGCAGGTGTCTTCGGCGCTGCCCCGTCGCTGCTCCCTGGTGTGGGGGTCGCATGGCTGCTCGGGACGGACGACCTCGCCGCTGACGGCCTTTCCGTCGCTCGCCAGACCCCCCGGTTCGTGCAGGTCATGCAGGACGCCTACGGGGTCCTGTGGAATTACGTCGACATCCGTAACACCGTCTCCCGCCGCTGGCTGGAGTGGGGCGGGTTCACGGCGCGGGCGGACCACCTCACCCCCTCGGGGCACCTCTTTCAGATATACGCAAGGAGCGGTCATGTGTGACCCTGTAACGGCGACCATCGCTACGGCCGCGATCACTGTGGCCTCGACGGCCGCCTCCACGATCAGCAGCATCAAGTCTGCGAACAGGCAGGAGGCCGCGCTGCGCGACCAGATGGCGCAGGCCCGCGAGGAGACCAAGGACGTCGCCTCGGCCGAGCTTTTCGACAGTATGCGGCAAGCCCGCCGAGAGCAGGGCAAGGCCCGCGCGCAGGCCGGCGAAAGCGGGCTGTCGCTCGCCTCCGGGTCCGTCGAGGCCCTCCTACTGGACAGCGCAATGCAGTCCGAGCTGCGGGAGGATCGCATCATCGGCAACATGGAGAGCCGGCACCGCTCCAACATGGCCGAAGCGGAGAGCATGGCTTCCCGCATCCAGAAGCCCACCGCGCTCGGCGCAGGTCTCCAGATTGGGGGCGCAGCCGCACAGGGCTTCTCCAGCATCCAGGCGGCCAAGATCAGGACGAACTAAGCTATGGCAGAAGACCTTTCGCGCGTTCAGCAACGCCAGACGGGGCAGGACCGCATCACGCGGAACCGCTCGGCGATGTTCCGCCAGCAGGACACCGACGCCCCCCGCCGAAACTATCAGGTCGACCAGCGGAACGCCTCACGGGCCGACGATACGCAGGCACTCCGGGACGCCCTCGGCCTCGCCCAGCGCGGCGCCGAAGGGTTTCAGGAGTTCGCCGACGCCAAGTTCCAGCGCAGCGAGGAAATCGCCGGTGCGGACGGGCTGGTGGACGGCACGACCGGGCAGATCGACCAAGAGCGCGCCGCCCGGTCTCGCGCGTATCGTGAGAACGTGGGCCTCGGCCGCGCCAAGCGGGAGTTCACCGAACGCCTGCCGGACTTCGACACCGGCCTGAAGGAGCTGATTGCCGGCCAGACGGCGGCGGACCCCGAAGACCGCAAGGCCGCGGTGGCGGAATACGTCGAGAACTTCTTCTTGGAGTTCGCGGTCGATGAGGAGGGCAATGTGCGCTCCTTCGAGAGCCCCGCGGCGCAGCGATGGATCGCCGAGCAGATGGCCTCCACCCGCACCTCGTCCCTCGCCAGCGCCAACGCGCTGATCGACGAGAAGATGGCGGAGGAGAGTGTCCTCGATATGACCGGCACCGTTCGGGCGCAGATGCTCGCCGGGCAGGACATCGAATGGGACGACGCCCTGTCGACCTTGCTCCCCACGGTCGACCGGCGGGTGGCTATGGGTGAACTCGTGACGACCGTGAAGGACGTTGCCGCGACGATGGTGGATCAGGGGCAGGGCGAGAACGCCTTGCGCATCCTCGACAGCCTCCTCGGGTATTCCGAGCGGGCCGGCGGGGGCAGTCCGGACATCCCGCGGGCGATCGAGACGATCGACCCCGGCGCCTCCGACGCGCAACTCGCGTCTGACTTCGGGAGCTCCGCGGCCGGCGCGGAAGCCCGCGCTGCGCAGGTCCCGGCGAAAGCCACCTACGCTTCGCCCTTCGACGGCTTCGGGACCATCACCCGGTCCAGCCAGTTCGGCGCGCAGCGGTCCAGCGGGCCGCACAGCGGCGACGACTATCCGGTCCCGGTCGGGACGGAGTTCAAGGCACCGCTGGGCGGTGAGGTCGTGAAGGCGTGGTCCAGTCGCCGCGGCGGTAAGCAGATGCGGATCAAGTTGGACGACGGGACCATCCTCGGGATCGCCCACCTGTCCTCGCAGGTCCTCAAAGAAGGGGACCGCTTCGAGGCCGGGTCGGTCGTGGCCCTGTCGGGCAACACCGGCCGGTCCACGGGACCGCACTTCCACGTCACCACTACGACCCCGGACGGCAAGAAGGTCTCCTTCTCCTCCTACATGGAGGGCAAGGTCGGCACGGAAGGCCCGCGCAGCGGGGGCGGCGGAGCAGCCTTCGACATCCCCCAAGGCGCCGCGGTGGACCCCTCGGTCCTCGACCCGACGCTCCCCAGCGAGGCGGCGAAGGCGGCCGGCGGTTATCTCGTGGACGACCCGCAGGGCAACCTCGCGCTGTCCTCGCAGCAGCGCCTCAGTCTGCAAGAGTTCCGCCGCACTCTGTCCAACCAGGTCGACCGGAAGTTCGAGCAGGACCTCGCCGATAGCCAGCAGAACGCCACGCTCGGATACATTTCCCGCATGAACGGGATGGGGGCCTATCCCACCGTCACCGAAGTGCAGGAAGCCATCCGCGACGGCACCATCCGGCCGGACCAAGGCGACCGCCTGATCTCCGCAATGCGGCAGGACTTCGACCGCGAACGCGCCGAGGTTCAGCGCGCGGAGCGGGAGGTCGAGCAGGTCGGTAACGAAGGCCGCGAGGCGCAGGCCGAGAACTACATCGCGTCCATCCTCGGACCGTTCTACGCCGGCCGGCTGACGCCTTCGGAAGCCAGCAGCCGGCTCACGGACCTCCTGCCGGGCATCACGGACCCCGAAATCCGAGCCGCAGTCCTCTCCGGCGTCACGTCGGAACTGTCCAAGAACGTCACCCTGCGCCAGGCATCGCCTGAGTATGCGGAAGCGGCTGACACGTTGGACCGCTGGCAGGACGTCTATGTCGGCCTGCTGCCCCGGCGGCTCCCCCGCGGGATGACCCGCGAACAGGCCGCACGGCTGATCGAGAGCAAGCTCGACAAGGTCCGGGTCCGTATGGGCCGCGGGCATTATGACCCCAAGTCCCTGAACCTGAACGGGTTCGAGAAGGCGATGGACGACTGGTTCGCCGCCACCTTCCCCAGCCAATAACCAACCACAGGAGGCCGACGTGCCAACCAAGCAGTTCCTTGAAGAACGCCGCCGGCAGTCGTCGGCCTCCCCCAAGACTACCTCACGGCCCGCTCCGGGGCGAACGGTCGCCGCATCGCGCGTCCGGCGCGAGGAAGTGGACGGCTTCGGGGCTTTCGGCCTCGGCGTGGGCGACACCGTAACCTTCGGCTTCCTCGACGAGGCCGGGGCGTTCGTCGACGCCCTCGGGGGCACCAAGGGCCGGGCCAACGTCTGGAACTCGGATCGCCCCTTTTGGGACCTCTACGACGAGAACGTGGAGCAGAACCGCGCCACCCTGAGCCAAGCATCCGATGAGAACGGCGGGTCCTACCTGAGCGGCCAGGTCGTGGGCGGCTTCGTCCCCTTCCTCGGTTGGGGCGGGCGCACCGCGGCATCCGCACGGGCCGTCAAGGCCGGCGGGGTCATGGGCGCAACCGCCCGTGGCTTCGAGCTTGGCCGGGCCGGGGCGCTCTACGGGGCGGCCTACGGCTTCGGGGCCGGCGACGGCGACTTCGGGGACCGCTTCGGTTCCGCAGTGGTCCACGGCGCGACCGGCGCACTCGGCGGCTACGTCTTCGGGGCGATCCTCGCACCTGCGGGGCGCGCTGCAATCGGCAAGGGGGCAACCCTGTTTCGCCGCGGCAAGGCCGTGGAGTTCGAGCCGGGCGCGCTGCCGTCCCGCGCGGCAGTCGAGTTGGAAGACGAGGGTATCGAACTCGCGTCGGCCCGCACGGCCCGCGAAGCCGTCAAGGACCCGGCCGGTCTCGACACGAGCGTCAAGATGGGCGCCCGCGAGACGACCGAAAGCGTGACCGACGAACTCCCCGAAGGCGCGCTGCTGACCGCCCGAGAACTCCTCGGCGATCCCGGTGCGGCCCGCGCGGCGCTCACGAAGCGACTTGGCGAGATCAGCCCGCAGCAGGCCCAGCGCCTGATGCAGAAGATCGAGCAGGCGGAAGCCACCGGCAAGGTCGTGGACGATCCGCACTACCGCTCGCTCCTGATGCTCGACCTGGGCGACGAAACGCTCACCTCCGAGCAACTCGTCGGAGCGGCCGAACTGTTCGAGGAGGCAACCGAGGCCCTCGCCGCAAAGGCAGGCATCCGCACCCGGACCCTGAAGGGAATGGAGCAGGAGGTGTCGGCCGAGCTGAAGCGCGGTGTGACCCTCGACGACCTGGAGGACGCCTTCGAGGCGGGCAAGAAGGGCTACGTCAAGACCCGCATCGCGCAGCACGTCGTCTTCACGACCACCGCAAAGGTCATCCGGCTCCGCGAGGAGCTTTACCCGGACGTGGTGAAGGGCGTCGAAGGCGCTCGCGATCGTCTTGCCGAGGAGCTGACGGACGCCGCACAGCGGTTCACGCTGGCCCGCGGCATCCTGTCGAACGCCGGTCGGACCCTGGGGATGCTGTCCCATGGGGCCAAGGCACGCAGCGTCGAGGTCATGGACGATCTCTACGAGGCGGCCGACCCTGAAGTCATCCGGCAGCGGGTCGATCAGTCCCTCCGCGAAATGGACGACACGGCGCTGGGCGAATTGCTCGGCAAGGTGCGGACGCTGGCGGACGCGGACAAGCTGGAGCAGGTCCTCCTCAATCCCGAAAATGCCAAGGCGTTCTCGACGTGGACCCGCGCGGTCAATTCCGTGTCGCTGTTCATGCGCTCGAACGCCCTCACTCCCGCCACCGGCCTGTTCAACTCGATCTCGATGGTCCTCCACGACTTCTTCAGGAACGACCTGGCGAAGGGCTGGGCCGCCCGCGGCCTCATCAAGGCCGGCAGGGCCGACGAAGGGCTGGCCCTCCAACTGGAGCGGCAGGCCGGGCGGTCGGTCTATTGGGAGGCGCACCGCAAGGGGCTCTCGGCGCTCGTGCAGCGCATCAAGTGGGAGTTCTGGACCGATGTCGAGAAGATCGCCGCCGTTGGCTGGGGGTCCGGCAAGGTCGCGCAGAAGGCCCGAATGAAGCGGTCGACGATGCTGTCCAGTGGCTACGTGCCGCCGCAGCTCCGCGAGTTCCGCGAACGGGTCCGTCTGGACGTCTCGGACGCCGACGAGTTCAACCAGCGGATCGAGCAGCAGCGGGGCGACACCGCTTTCGGGAACATCGTCTACCACCTGCACCGCGCCCGCGCGGTTGCGACCAACACCGTCGATGCACTCGGCGGCGCGTCGATGAAGCTCTTTACCGGGGCGATCGACGATTGGGGCCGCGAGTTCATCCGGGTCAAGGAGACCTACTCCCAGGCCACCCGCTTCGCTGTGCGCGAGGCGCTGGAGGTCGGGGTCCCGCAGGAGGAGTTGGCGGATTACGCCCAGCGCCGGGCGATGGAACTCTCCGAGCTCCCGACGGCCGACCTTATGGCCCGCGTGGACGCGGCGCTGGTCGCCGGCGATGACCTGAAGGGCGAGGCAGCGTTCCTCGCGGACCTCCACGGCATCATCCAGAAGGAGGCCGACGAGGTCTTGTTCATGGATGGCCCGCAGTCGTCCCTCGGCAAGGCCTCATCGACCTTCCTGTCCAAGATGGATCGGCTTGGGGTCGTGCTTCCTTACGTGAAGACGCCCATCCGCCTGTTCGAGCAGGGGGTCGTGAACTACGGCCCCTTCGCCGAGGCAAGCCGGGAAGTCACCGACGTGCTGGCGCGCGGCGCGCGGCCCGGTGCCAGCGCCGACGAGAAGCTGGCGGCCGAGCTGATGAAGGCGAAGGTCGAAGTCGGGACCACCGTGTTCAACGCCGGATTGGCGGCGGGTGCGGCGGGGATCGTGGTCGCTACCAACGGCGGCTATGAGAACTCTGGCAATCTCGACGCGGGTCCGCCGAACCGCTTGAACTTCCCTGGCGGGGGGTTCATCGAGTTCGGCCGTCTGGACCCCTTTGCGTTCACCCTCGGGATGGGCGCGATCATCGGGCAGGCGTTCAAGGACGGCTTCGCCGACGGCACCGAATACGACCAGCAGCAGGCCCTTCAGACGGGCCTCGCCACAGCGTTCCTCGGGGCCAAGGACGTGATCTTGGAGAAGTCCTATTTGCAGGGCCTTCAGGAGATCACGCAAATCTTCACGGCGAAATCCGACGCTGAGGCCGGGCGCAGGATCGAGCAGGTCGCCACCGGCGCCGTCGCTCGGTTCATGCCAATGGCGGGTATCGGCCGGCAGTTCAACGAGACCTTCCGGTCGTCCTCCGTAGAGGCCGTCGGTTTCATGGACCAAATCCTTCGGCACATCCCAGGGGCCGGCTACGGCATGGCCCCGCGCATCGACCCCCTCGGGGACGAAGTGAAGGGGCGGACGCTGGGGATCAACTTCGGGAACTCCGAACTGTCCGAAGGCGGCCCGATGTCGCCGGTGAAGCGTCAGCTTCGGGACCTTGGCATCGACATCAGCACCATCCGCAAGTCGGACCCTGACGGGTTCGACCTGACCAGCGAGGAGCTGTCCGAGGTCCGCCGCGTCCGCGCGAAGGAGGCCCTGAACCAATACGGGGAGACGATGCACGAGGCTCTCGAGGCCTTGTTCGCTGACCCCTGGTTCCAGGCGCTCCCGTCGAAGGACCAGAAGCGGGCGGAGGTCGTGAAGACCATGCGGGCCTTCAACAAGCCGGCGTGGGAAATCCTCTCCGAGCGCAGTCCCAGCTATGCCGCCAAGCGCAGCTACACGAAATCCCTCACCGATTACATCGCCGAAGGCGTGGCCCGCGAGCAAGCGGAGCGGTGGGCGGAAGAAGACGTCGAAGCCGAAGGGCTTCCCCAACCTGAGCTCTGACGGTCTCCTTCGGGAGGCCGTCGGGCCTTCCAAGGAAATCTGAATGTCCACAATTTCCCCTTATGTCGGGGACGGCGCCAACCGCGAGTTCGACATCACGTTCAACTATCGTCGGGCGTCGACTGTCCACGTCAAGGTGGACGGCATCGACGTCCCGTTCAACTTCGTGTCCTCCTCCCGTGTGGTTGTCGACGAAGCACCCGCGTCCGGCGCGGAAGTCATCGTCTATCGCAAGACCGACGTGTCGGAGGCCGAGGAGCAGTTCACCGACGGGATGATCCTGAACGGTCCCGACCTGAACGACGCTATCGGACAGGCGCGCGAGCGAGCCGAGGAGCTGGGCTTCTCGATCGAGCAGGAGGTCCCCCGTGCCCTACGCGGGCCGACCTCCGAGGATGCCCTGCGGAACCTCCCGAAGGCGGCCGAGAGGGCCAACAAGTTCCTGATGTTCGACGACGAAGGCCAGCCGGGCGTTCTCACGCCAGAAGACCTCGCGGCACCGGCGCAGGCCGCGCTCGGCGAGACCCGTTTGGTCGCCGACCAGGTGAACGTGTCGCGGGAGGCGATCGCGGCGGCCGAGAACGTCTATCAGACGAAGGCGCTGGGCGAAGCGGCGACGGTGCAGGGGGACTTCTTCCTCTACCGCTCCGGCAACACCATCGTGTTCGCCGAACGCCTCGCGTCGGGATCGCAGGTGTTCGACACCATGAACGCGAAATCCCTGTCGGCATGGTCCTTCGGCGCGATCGGCAACGGAACCGGCGACAACGGGCCTATCCTGACAACCGCTATTGCCCGCGCGGTGGCCTTGGGCGTCCCGCTGGAGTTCGGGCCCGGCACCTACCGCATCCAGAACCCGATCGTTCCACCGGCCGGCTCGCGGGTCCACCTGCACTTCGCCGAAGGAGTGACGCTCGTCGGGGCCAACATCGACTACACCGAAATGTTCAAGGGCGAAGGCTACTCGATCAAGATTGAGGGAGCGCCGCTGCTGCGGAACTTCAAGCGCGCCTTCCGGCTCCTGTCGAGCCCCGCGACGGCCTACAAGGGGCTCGTGTGGGACCTCGGAGCCACGCGGTTCGAGGACTGGTCGTCTCAGGCGGTCTTCATCGACGCCGGGCAACACGCGGACAGCTACATCGAAAAGTTCGTCCTCGACGGAGCCTATTTCAGCGCGCGGGCCACTCAGACCACCAAGTATCCCTACGACGTGCTTCAGTCCGAGCAGTCCTATCCCATCCGGCATATCAGCATCCGCAACGTGATCGCTCGCAACGGCGGCCGGGAAGGCTTCCGCTTCGACCACGCCAGCAACGTGTTCATGCGCGTCGAGGGTGTGGATATGCGGGAATACGTGACCAATCTGACGAGTTCGGACCCGGACGCCCACTTCATCTTCAACAGCAGCGGCCATCAGAAGATCGTCGACAGCGTGTTCATCGGCCTGCGGCCGAAGGACAGCACGACCAATATGGACGACGCTGAAGGCATCGGCCGAGGCGGGGCCTTCCTCGAAATGTCGAACGTCTATCTCGAAGACGCCGGCAGCGGTGAAGCGGTCCTCGGCTTGAAATGCCGAAAGGCCTCGTTGAAGAACGTAACCATCGTGACGACCCAAGCCCACCGGGACGCCTGCGCGGCCACCTCGGGAAGCCGGAAGGACGTTTCGGCGATCCTTGCTCCCTACGACGAGCTCCGCATGGACAACGTCGTGGTCGAGGGGGGAACCGGGGCGGCGCTGGACTTCCAGGGCAACACGAATAAAACGATCGTCACTGGCTCGATCGAGGTCCGGGATTGGCGCTCGCTGCGGCGCACGGTCGCCGGAGGTGCCTATGTCTACTCTTCGCTGTATAGCTCCGGCTCAGCCATCCGTGTGGCGGGGAACAACCACCACATCGACCTGACGGTCAACTGCGTGGGTCCGACGTTCCCCCGCCGGGTCTTCAACATGATCGGCGGGTCGCTGGCGACTTGCATCCTTCGCGGGTTCCACAAGACCGCCGAACGCCCTGCAAACGCCCCAGGCGAGGAGAGCGTGGACAATACCGCCGACCTCGGCACGACGGTCTATCGGTTCGAGGGGGCGGTCTCGGACCTCCGCCTGCTCGGCACCGTGGACGCGAAGGACGCCGAAAGGGTGTTCTCTGCATCCGCGGCATTCACCTCTCCCAAGGTGGAAGTGAGCGCCGAGGTGCGAAACCCGGACCCGGTCAAGTGGGAGGAGCTGGTCGGCCAGCCGTTCACGGAGAAGATCACCGGAGACCTGCGGATGGACCTGCGGCTTCGCTACTCCGCCGCGCAGGCGATTTCGCAGCAGCGCGTGATGCAGCTTCGGGTGCCGAACGGCGCCACGCTGAGCGTCGATGTGAAGGGGACCATCGTGTCCCCGTCGTTCCCTCGAGGGGCGCGCATCGCGCAAAGCCTGCTCGTCTCGGCATCCGGCGGCGTGGCCTCCACGATCGTCCCCAAGACCTCGACGGTCGACCAGCTGGGCAGCGACTACATCGCAGCCACCACTGAGGTCGGCCCCTTCAGCACCAACGCGGTGCATCTCTACGTCGCCCGGACAACCGGGGACGTCCCCTGCAAGCCCGCGTGTGACATCAAGGTCGAACTTTCGGCCGCCACATAACCGACCGCGGGGTCTCCTCCGGGAGGCCCCGGCGGTCCCGAAAGAGTATTCAATGAGCAATCTGACTTCGCAGGACATCGCTGCGATCGCTGCGGCCATCCGGCCGGGCAACCCCATCGAACCCCACAAGATCATCTACGGCGTCGGCGCGAGTGCCGTGGCCGCGGTCGTCCTGTGGTTCGGGTCGATGACGCTTTCGCACGATGAGCGGCTCGATCGCCTCACTGCGGCGACAGAACGTATCGTCACCCTACAAGAGGGCGACCAGAAAGAACTGACAGAGCGCGGTGTGTGGATGGGAGGCATTAACTCCTTCCGCGAGAACACCCGCATCCGCCTCGATCGGATCGAGCGCGAATTGGCCGGAGAGACCGGCGTGGAGGCACCTGATGTCCAGAGCGAATGATGACCTGATGGACGCCATTCACGGCCTCGTCGCCGGCGGCCTGAAGGACGAACTGGAGCGCGCCATGCACCGCGCCGCCCAACCCCGCCAAGTGAAAAACGAGCAGGGCGATCTCGTCGACAACCCCGACTACGCCCCGCTGAACCCGCAGCTTATCGACAAGGCCCGCGCGTTCCTGAAGGACAACGGCGTGGACGCCCCGGCGAAAGCTGAGCGGGTCGACACTTTGGCCGGGACCTTGGCCGACCTCGACCTCGACGAGGAAGCTATGGACCTTCGGCGGTAACGCAGTCGAAGGTCACGGTGTAGCCCGACTGCCCTGAGGCGCGGGCCACCTTCCCATACTCCGCGCAGTGCTTCTCCGCGTAGGGGAGCGCGTCGTTCGTGTTCCAGACATTCGAGACCGTGACGAACTCCGAGTTGCCGTCGACGCCCGGCGGCAACACCCGCAGGGACGCGCAGGCGGACAGCAGGAGTGCGGCGGCGAGAGCGGCGGCGGGCTTCATAGCCCCCGACTGCCCCAAGATCCCCTGAAAGGCAACCCTCTGACATCACGCGAAATGCTCCAGGGCAGCTTCCTGAAGTTCCTCTGGTATGTCTGGCTCCACGTCCTCTCCCTCCCGGAGCCGACGAGGGTCCAGTATGACATCGCCCGGTATCTGGTCGGCGGCCCCGCCCGCCGGTTCATCCAGGCGTTCCGCGGGGTCGGCAAGACCTTCATTACGGCCGCCTACGTTGTCTGGCGCCTCTGGAAGAACCCCGACCTGAAGGTGGCAATCGTCTCCGCCAACGAGACCCTCGCCTCCGAGATCGCCGGGTTCATCAAGCAGATCATCGACAGCGCCGCCGGCGACGACCTCTGGCCCGAGCTACGCGCCCGGCCGGGGCAGCGGCAGTCCACCCTGTCCTTCGACGTGGGCGCGGCGAAGCCCGACAAGTCCCCGTCGGTCAAGGCTATGTCGATCGTGGGCCAGCTCACCGGCTCTCGCGCCGACCTGACGATCTCCGACGACGTCGAGGTCCCGAAGAACTCCGAGACGGAGACCATGCGGGAGAAGCTGGCCGAGAAGACCAAGGAATACGCGGCTATCACCAAGCCGGGCGGCGAGATCGTCTACCTCGGCACCCCGCAGTCCGAGCAGTCGATCTACCGGGGCCTTCCGGAGCGCGGCTATGAGGTCCGCATATGGCCTGCACGGTATCCGCTGAAGGCCAAGATGGCGAACTATGCTGGTGCAATCGCACCCATGCTGCTCGCCGATATGGAGGCCGACGAGACCCTCCAGAACCCCAGCGGTTCAACCCTCGGGGGCGCCCCAACCGACCCGGCACGTTTCGACGATCTCGACCTGATAGAGCGCGAGGCCGACTACAAGGGTGCAGGCTTCCTGCTCCAGTTCCAGCTCGACACGACCCTGTCGGACGCCGAGCGATACCCGCTGAAGACGCGGGACCTGATGGTCCTGGAGCTCGACCGAAAGGTTGCTCCGGCCCGCCTCGTGTGGGGCAGCGGTCCCGACCAGGTCATCAAGGACGTGGAGAATGTGGGCTTCGACGGCGACCGCCTGTTCCGCCCCATGCACATCGGCGGGGAGTTCCTGCCCTACCAAGCGTCCGCCATGCACATCGACCCCTCCGGGCGCGGCCGAGACCGCACCACCTACGCCGTCACCAAGTTCCTCGCCGGGTATGTCTTCCTGACGGCCTGGGGAGGCTTCAAGGACGGTTACGGGGACGACACGCTGGCCGCCCTGGCGCAGATTAGCGCGGACCATAAGGTCGACGTCATCGTGCCCGAGGACAACTTCGGGGACGGGATGTTCGGCAAGCTGCTGGAGACCCACGTCAACCGCATCCGACCTGCCGGCATCCAAGGGATGCGGGCGCATGGGATGAAGGAGGAGCGGATCATCCGTTCCCTCGAACCCCTAATGCGCCAGCACCGCCTTGTGGTCGACCTGGAGGTCCTGCGGGAAGACCTGCGAACACAGGAGACCACCCACCGGGGCCTGTTCCAGCTCACGCATATGCAGGCAGTCCGCGGCGCGCTGAAGCATGACGACAAGGTCGACGTGTTGGCGATGGCCGCTGCTCACTGGTCGGACTATCTGAACGCCGACGCCATCAAGGCTGAAGGCGACCGGAAGGCCAAGGCAGAGGCCGAGTGGGAGCGGAGGTTCTTCGCTTCGCAGGTCATGGGTTCGATCGGCAAGCCTGCCCGTGGTGTCCGAGGACGCCGAGGGATGGGCCGTAGGAGGTGATGAAGGGAGGAGGGAAGGGGGATCACCCCACCTTCCTCCCTACAAAAAACAGCAGGGCCTCCTTTGGACCTCCTAAGGACGACCTAAGGTATACCTAAGGAACTTCCTACAATATATCCTGCCCTCCAAGGGTGGGTGGAAATTGAAACCGCAGGAGTTCCGCGGGGTTGTGGGGCCGATTGGTTTCGGTGCAAAATTACGAAGCGGGATACGCCCCCCGCAGCAGCCGCCGGTTCCCCCCCGTGGGGGGTGGGTCGGGGGTCGGCCAGTGCCGCGCCCGCGCGCCGCGGTCCTCTATACTGCCGGCCGCACCCTGGGCGGCGCGATATGGCGCACCTATGGCGCACCCCTTAGCGTATCCGGGGTTTCGATGGTCTATCTAGGGGGAAGGCAGGGGATCGAGGGGCGGGATCGGGCCTGAGATGGTCGATCTGTGCGCCCTTCCGTGCGCTTTGCCCTGCTTTTTTGGTCCAGCCCGCAACGCGCCCGAGGTCCACCCTCGATCCACCCGAGGTCCGCCCTAGGTCCGCCCTAAAGTCCGCCCGCCGGCCTCCCGCTGGTCCGCCCCAAGGTCCACCCTCGATCCACCCCAAGGTCCACCCTGAGCCCGCCCAAGGCCTGCCGCCTATCTATGCCCTCAGCCGCCCGCAAACCGCCCTAGGATTGCATCGGGAGCCATCCGGCCCCGGTAGGTGCCAAGGGCGTCTCCCGGCCATCCTGGGCCATCCTAGGGCCTCCCATCCGTCCTGTGGAAGTTTCGGGGCGGATCGAGCCGAGCTGGCACCTGTCCAGCCCGCCGATCTCCAGAAAGTTTCCCAATGTTTTCAATCGAAAGTGAAAAAAGTTTCCGTTAAGCGCACTTTCCTGCTTGCACTATCCGGCTTGTGGAAGCATATGGGGTTCAACAGCGGCGGCAACGTCACTGTGAATAGCCACCCTAGGCGGCCCGCGAGGATCAAGCGGGATTGCTGAGGGGCCGGGGAGAACCCGGCCAGGTTGTCCTCCCGACCGCATAGCGGGGAGGGGCCTAGGGATGGTCCAAAGCCGGTGCGCCGGTCGGCCCGATAGCAAGGGCCGGTTGTTTGCGGGGGCGGGTTCCGGCCCGTCCCGCAAGCGAAGCTATGAGCGATCCTGCATATTGCAGGGATGCCCGGTGAGGGCCGTGACTGTGACCCGCGGCCTTCACCCGGCGATCCTGCCAGAATTAGGAGATTGATTATGACCCGCCATGACGAAACCGCCGGCGCCTACGCCCTTATAACGTGGGGCGGTGGGGCTGCGGTTGAGCTTCGGTTCAACGGGACCGAAACCCTGAGCGTATTTGTGCAGGGGGACGAAGCTACGGCGTTGGTAGACGCCATCGAAGCTGCGCCAACGGATGATCTAGAGCTGTCAATGGCGTGGGTTTTTGCGGATTACCGCGAAGTTGCCACAACCGTTGCCGCCTAACACTTCCACAAAACAGAACAGGAGAAACCCTATGACCAATTTTGAAGAAACCGGCCGGCGTATGCGGATTGAAACCTGTACCGGCAAAACTTGGATCGAAGCATACGAACAGCAGGTGGAAAGCACGGACGCCCCGCACCTGAAAGTCGGCGACGTGACGTGGTCCTACGCAGGCAACGATTGTGGCGGCGGCCTGCCGATTAACGAAGGCGCGGACAAGGCAGAGGCCTTCCTTCGCCGTTACATTGGGCGGGAGCGGGTGCGCTTTTCCCGTGTCGGCTTCGCCTAAAACTTCCACAAAACAGAAAGAGGAGATACCAAATGTCCATCTATTCCACCCACAAATATGTTGGCTATGCCTTCCCGACCTCCGAACGCGCCAACGAACTCGGCGCAGGCAAGGCCGGCTGCTGGTTCATCGGCTACGCGCCGGGCAAGTTCGAGCCGGTCCAGCAGGTGACGCCTATCGCCTATGCGACTGCCGAGGATGCCATGCAGGCGGCGGAGCCTATCAAGATGCCTTGGCAGCAGTGGGGCAAGCCTGCCGACAGCGCCGCTGCCGCCTAACACTTCCACAAAACAGAACAGGAGAAACCCCATGACCCTCAATACCCTCAACGCCTCCCGGAAGGCCGACCGTGAAAAGCTCTTTGCTGCCCTGTCCGCCGTGGCGGAACAGCACGGCGCGACGGTCGACCGCCACGACAGCCCGCGGATCGGCGGACACGGCGCGTCGATCACCTTTATCGCCCGCTGCAACGGGGTCGGGGCGATGGTTTATCTCAACCGCCTTTTCGGAGGCGGCCTGTCACTGATCTCATGGTTTAACGACCACAGCGGCGACCGCAGCCTGCCCACAAAGCACTTTGCAGGCGGCTTCCGCGTCGCCGCCGATGCCGGGAGCTCCGACCCGCGGCCCCACCATAAGGCGACCACGTCGGGGCAGGATTGGGACCACGTCGCCGCCTGTCTGGATGAAGGACTGGCGCTGGCAGCGGCGCGGGAGGCGTTCGTCGAGGACTGCGAAGCGCGGGCCTATGACTGACAACACAACGGCGAAACCCGCTCCGGCGGGTCGCGCAGGGATGGCCGCCTGCGCCTGACGAGCTGGCCGAGAATTACAGGAGAACCCTCATGGGACAGACGAATGCAGCAATCGACAACGCTAAAGGCTGGCTGGAGACCATCCGCGCGATGGTGAAGGCATACGAAGCCGACGAGCAATACGAAGGGCAGGACGCGATCGACGCGATGCTGGAAGCCCCGCTGAGCGTCCAGGTGCGCAGCGATTGGGCGGACGCCGGCAAGGAATTGAAGGCCGAGGAATACCTGATCCTGCTGACGACCGGCGGGCCTGCCCTCAGGATCACCGGCGATCTGTCGGGCGGTTACGCCTCGACTGCCGCGCTGGAATGGCAGGACTGGGGAACGCCTTGGACCGACCTGCACACCGACACGGCCGACACGGACGCGCTGATGACCTTCGCCGGCGCCTTCTATTTCGGCGAGTAATTTCCACAAGACAGAACAGGAGAATTTCAATGACCACCAAATACGAGCTCACTGACGACACCATTAAGGTGACTGGTCGCACCCTGCACCGTATCCGCGCCGTAACCGCGATTGCGGGACTTGGGATCGCCGCCGGCACCCTCGGCGGGTATGTCGAGGCCGAAGCTAACCTTTCTCAATACGGCGATGCGTGGGTCTACGACGATGCGCGGGTCTACGGCACTGCGCGGGTCTCCGGCAATGCGCGGGTCTACGGCACTGCGCGGGTCTCCGGCAATGCGCAGGTCTCCGGCGATGCGTGGGTCTACGACGATGCGCGGGTCTACGACGATGCGCAGGTCTCCGGCGATGCGTGGGTCTCCGGCTTAGCGTCCCGCTCTCCCCTAGTGATCTCCGGCCTTGCTTACACAGTCACCCTCGACGACACGCACATGACCGCCGGTTGCCAGTCGCACCCCCTGCGGGAGTGGCTGGACGCCGATGAAGCGAAGCTGCGCCTGATGGACGGCAAGGCCGCCGTGGATTTTCGCCGCGAGTTCGGCGGGATCATTCAACAGCTCGCCGTGGCCGACGGCAGGCTCTCTGCCGACTGACCGGCACTTCCACAAAACAGAACAGGAGAACCCACATGAATACCCGCATTGAACGCCTCGCCGATCAGGTGATGGCATCCGACAACCCCGGCGTGACCGCCTTCCACCATCGCGCCGCGCAACACGCAGGGGCCGCCGCGCCCTCGCTCTATACGCAGCGGTTCAACCGGGACGCCGAGGCGCGGGCCATGCTGTCCGCCGTGTCGGTCCACGCGAGCGTCGAAGGCCTTTCCCTGTCCGCCGCGGATCGACTGAAGGTCGCCGCGCGGATCGCCGAGAGGGCCGAGGCAGCGCAGCAGCTCGTGACCCTCCAGAAGCGCGCCGGCGAAATGCGCAGCGCGGCAGGAGGTGTGTCGTGAGCGGCGCAAAGCGCGGGACCGTCGCAATTACGATCCACCCCTACATGAGGACCGGCGGGGACCCCGTGACGGTCGAAGTGCCCTGCACCGTCGTGGGGGATATGGCAGTCCACCGCCGGCATACCGTCTGGAAGGGCGAGGTATCGGTCGGCAAGGGCTGGACGATCACGCACGTCGCCACCGGGCTACCCGCCGGGCGCGCTATGGGGCCGCTGGATCGCCGCGATGCGTTGAAGCGGGATTGCGTGAAGTGGGCGCAGGAATGGCAGGACGCCTGCCCGGACTTCTTCGCCGCATTGCGGAAAGGCGATGAGGCCCGCGCCAAGGAGCTGGCCCCGGAAGCCATGCGCGAAGCGATCGAGCTGGCGGGAGGTGCGGCATGACCGACCTGCACTGGACCCGCTGTCCGTCCGGGGGCTGGTGGCTTTTCGACAAGCCCGCCGGCACCCCGCGGACGCCTATCGGATCGGCCAGCCGGCGGGGTCGGACCTTCCGTGCGCTCTGCCATCGCACCGGAGGGGCTGTCGAAAGCGGCTCTATGGCCGGTGCCAAACGCGCCGCCGAGCGCCTAGCGCGGGAAGCATCGGCATGACCCGCGCCGCCCTCAGCATCGCCGCCGGGCTTGCTGCCTGGCACCTAGTCCACCCATTGTCGCAGGCGGGACACGCCCACGCCGCCGGGCTCGCCTTCGTCGGCGCCGCGGTGGCGATCCTCGGCGGCCTGATGCTGGCCGTTTCGACGGTCGAGGGGCGTCTGGAGGAGGCCGATGTCATTAACAAATAATATACTTCACTTAGCCGAAAGGTTCCGTTACGCAGACTTTTCGGAAGGGGTCAAAGATATGGCTTGCAATGTAGGATTTGTTCCTGCCTTGTTCTCCAATCGAACTTATGGAATGGGAACGAATTATCATGGGTCACACCGAAAAAAACTTTGGGAAACCTTCACATGACAAACCAACAGAGTATATCGAGCCGGAGGGCGGGAGTGCCGCCGAAGGCGCGGGGAATACACATGAACCAACGGGCGGCAGACGCGGCGAACGACCGGCTCTATCGGCACGTCGGCGACTTAACCGACTTGTCCACGGCATTGATAGTGCTGGCAGAGTTGACACCCGAACGCATCACCGTGGCGCAGACCGCGTTCTTCCTGAGCGCCGCGATTGCCGACATTGCGGGTCGTCCAGCTACCTTCACTGAACTGAAGGAAGCCATCGGCCCGGCCATCGGTCGGAGCCTGCATTCCACCTATCAGGCGTTCCTCGACCGCGAGAACGTCCGCTACAGCCGGGGTGAGCATCAGAAGGGGCTCGCCTGGCTGACCCGCGAAACGAACCCCGCCGACCAGCGGCAGAAGTTCCTGCGCCTCACCCCGCAGGGACGGGAGATCGTTGCCGAGGTCGCTATGGCCCTGACGGGCACGGAGAGTTGACATGAAAATCCGCACTAAACCGAGCGGCATTCACTTCATCGAAGTGCGCTTGCCAGACCCCGCCACGGGTGAGCTGAAGCGTAGCCGCGTCTCACTCGACACGCGGGATATGGACGAAGCCAAGCGGCAGCGCGCCGACTGGCTCGCCGGCACCCATCCGAAGCATCCGAGGAATGGTGGGATCATCGCGGCGAAAGGACGCGGCCCCGACGCTTCCACAAAACGGATTTCCACGACCGGCGTGATGACCGTCGCGCGGTGGCTCGACGTATGCCAGACCGGCCTGTGGCGCACCTGCAAGTCGCAGTCGACGATCCAGAGCAACGTCCGCCTCCTCACCCAGGCACTCGATGACGCCGGCCACGGCGAGCTGGCGCTGGCGGACATCGCGTCCACCCATGTGACCGCGATCGAGGCGCAGCTTCGGGATCGCCACAACTACGCCGAGGCGTCCGTCAAGAAACTCATGGGGTCCCTCCGCGCTGCGCTGAATGCAGCGACGACAGAGGAGGACCCGAAGACCGGCAAGGCGTTGCTGCTGCGCGCCCCGAACTTCCCGACCTACAAGGTCCGCAATATCCGCGACCGGGTCCTTTCGGACGCCGAGGAGGAGGCGGTGTTCGCCTGCATTGCGCAGCGGATCGAGGACGAACCGTCGCGCCCTTGGCGCCAGATGGGCCTGCTGCTCACGGTCATGCTCGACACCGGCTTCCGCATCGGCGAGGCGCTGAGCGTCGGACCGGCCAGCGTGACCACGAAGCGGTGGATCGACCCCGTGACGAAGGAAGGGCGCTCCGCCACGTTCCTCGGGCTCGCCCGCTACACCACGAAGAACGACAAGCCCCGCGAGGTCCCGCTGAGCGACCGGGTGATCTCCCTGCTGCCAACCCTGAACGCGCTGTCGATCAAGGGCCGCTGGTTCCCGTGGAAGCCCGGCTCGGGCGGCCCCGGCTACCTGTGGCTGAACCTGCGGGCCGATATGGAGGAGCGCGGCTTCGACCTGTCGGACGTTACCCTGCACACCATGCGGCACACCTGCGCGACCCGCCTGGCGCTCGGTGGGATGGACCTGCTCGGGCTGCGGGATTGGCTCGGCCACTCGGACATCAAAATCACGGCCGAGCGTTACGTTCACCTAATGAGTAGTCACCTGTATCAAGGGGCGGCGATCCTGAACCTGGCAGGTGGCACGAGTTCCCTTCAAGGGGAAACCGAAGAACCGGATGGCGAACCCTGCGGGAAGCCCGATAGTCTGTCTTGTGGAAACTATGGAGACCCTCGTGGCGCACTCGCGCTTCATTAAATGGCGGAAATCCGCCGTTTGCGGGGTCTCACCCGCTCCAGACCCGAGCAGGGTCTGAGGTAAGCCCAAGTGCCGACCCTGTTCCTCGCCTTCCTCGCCGCTGCGCTCGCTTCAATGGGCGCGCGCGACCAGTTGCTGGTGGCACGGCTGCGCGAGGCGCTGGGCCCGCATGCAGGGCTGTTGGTCGTCGGCTGGGCCGTGGCCATCGCCTTCGCTGCACTGGCCGCATGGGCGGGGGCGCTGATGGGCCAGACGCTGTTTCCGGCGGCCAAGCAGATGCTGCTCGGAATTGCCCTCTTCTTCAGCGCGGTGGAACTGTGCTGGCCGCGCAAGGACACGGCGCCCGCCGAACCGACCCGCTCGCTGGGCGCGATCGCCATCGTCCTGTCCGGCTATGCGCTGACCGACGCGGCGCGGTTCCTCGTTTTTGCGGTCGCCGTGGGGGCCGCCATGCCCGCGCTTGCGGCCATCGGCGGGGCGCTGGGATCGGGCGCGGCGCTGACGCTCGGCTGGATGCTGGGGGCCGAGCTTGCCGGATGGCGCTGGCTCGAGGCCATTCGCCTGGTCATCGGCGTGCTCCTTGGCATAACGGGCCTGTTGCTCGCGCTCGCCGCGCGCGGCATCGTCTGAACGATTACACTTATCGAAACTCTCGCGCGAAATCGCGGAAACCCTTCGTCGCGCGGGCCGTTGGTCGAGCACACAACGAGAAAATAAGGGCATTCCCATGAGCAACACCGACAATTCCAAAACCGCGCTGATCGACGGACTGAACAGCCTCCTCGCCGATCACCTTGCGCTCTACTGGAAGACCAAGAATTTCCACTGGCACATCGTCGGCCCTCGTTTTCGTGACCTGCACCTGTTGTTCGACGAGCAGGCCATCGAAATCCGCGACCAGATCGACGCGATTGCGGAACGGGTGCGCAAGCAGGATGCGAAGACGCTGACCTCCATCGCCTCGGTCGCCAAGCACACCAAGATCGTGGACCAGGACGACACCGCCCTGTCGCCCGACGCTATGCTGCAGGAACTGCACGACGACAACGCCGGGATGGTGAAGCGCCTGAAGGAGCTGAAGACCCATGCCGAGGCGGCCGGCGACAACGCGACCGACGGGCTGATCGATGACTGGACCGACTTGGCCGAAGAACGGGTCTGGTTCCTGAAGTCGCAACTGGGCGGCTGACCCCACCCCTGCAACGCAATTCATCGGGCCGCGGTGCTTCCACAGCATCGCGGCCCTTTGCTATGGAGCATCCATGACCAACGTCGACATCATCGAAAACGCCGACCATTCCGTCATCGCCGACTGGCTGGAAAACCGCCTCGCCGCGGCGCTGGCCGAAGGGGAGGGACCGGTAACCATCACCGTGCCGGGCGGATCGACCCCGTTCCCGGTGATGGAATTGCTGGCGAAACGCGATCTCGACTGGAGCAGGATCGTGATCTGGCCGGGCGATGACCGCGTGGTCGACCCATCGCACGAGGCCAGCAACGAAGGCCGCATCCGCGCGATTTTCGAGCCTGTCGGCGCGGAAGTGACCGCGTTGACGGTGATGGAGCAGATCCCGCCGTTTGCGCTCGCCTGGCTCGGCATGGGCGCCGACGGGCACATCGCCTCGCTGTTCCCGAACACCGATCCGCAGGCCGACGATCCGCGCGCCATTGTGCGCCTGACGCCCGATCCGCTGCCGCCCGAAGCCCCGTTCGACCGCATCAGCCTGACGATGCCGAGCATTCTCGGCGCCGGCGAACTGCTGTTTACCCTGGGCGGGAGTGCCGACAAGCGCGCGGTGTTCGACGCGGCCGTCGCAGGCGAGAACGACCTGCCCATCGCGCGGCTGCTGGCTGCGGCGAGGCAGAAGGTGACATGCTTCGCCTGATCATCGGGCTGGTCCCGCGCCCGCTCCACCGCGCCGCCCTGCGCACCGCGCACAAGCTGCGCCATCGCTGGCGCGTGCTGCGCAAGGTGCCGCTGCAGGGTGTCTCCGTGATCCCATATGACGGCGAGGGGCGCGTCCTTATGGTCCGCCACAGCTACGCCCGGCCCGGCTGGGCCTTCCCCGGCGGCGGCTGCAAGGGCGGCGAGGACCCGGCGCAAGCGGCACGGCGCGAACTGCGCGAAGAGCTGGGGCTCGAACTGGGCGACTTGCAGCTGGTGGAACGGATCGAGGAAGTCATCTCCGGCTCCCCGCATACGGCGTATCTCTATTCCGCCCCGATCGCGGGCAGGTTCGACCCCGACGGGCGCGAGGTGCTGGCGGCACGCCTGTTTTGGGTCGATGACCTGCCGGACGACATGAGCCCGCTGACCCGGCGGCGGATGCAGGCCTTCTTAGGGTCAGGACCCATTACTGGCACGGGCGTGGCGGCAAGATGACGAAGATATCGGACGAAACTGCGGGCAGCGAAGGCTGGATGCCTTCGCCAACGCGGTTTTGTTCGAGATCGAAGTCATCTGGCCGTCCTTCGCATTGGGTCAATTGGCCCCCGTGCAGCGTCACGGCAGCTTGAAAATGCCACGGCATTTCCCGCGCTCCCGTTCCTTGCACAGCGCTTCGCTGGGGCCAATTGCTCCCAACCACGCTCCGCGCCAGTAATGGGTCCTGACCCTAGAGCAGCGATAGCTGCGCGTCGGGCGGGCGCCGGTCCTTCGGCACCACGCCTTCGAGGTTGCTGAGCGTCAGGCCCATCAGGCGGATGGGGCGGGGCAGGGGCAATTCCTCTTCCAGCAATTCGCGTGCCATGGCGGCAAAGGTCGCCTTGTCCGCCACCAGCTGCGCGACCGATTTCGCCCGGGTGTGGAGCGTGAAGTCGTTGTATTTCAGCTTCAGCGTGACGGTACGGCCCTTGGCGCCGGCGCGCTCGATCCGCTCCCACACGATGTCGACGATCCGATCCAGCGTTTCGCGCAATTCGCCGTCTTCCGACTGGTCTTCCCCGAAAGTGCGCTCCCCGCCCACGGACTTGCGCATGCGGTTGGCGCGCACCGGACGCAGGTCCACGGCCCGCGCCGCGCGGAATAGGTATTCGCCGAAACTGCCGAAATGCGCCGTCAGCCAGGCGAGATCCTTCGCCGCCAGGTCCGCGCCGGTTTCGATGCCAAGGCGCTTCATCTTTTCTTCCGCCTTCGGGCCCACGCCGTGGAAGCGCCGGATTGGCAGCGACTGGACGAACCCGGCACCCTGGCCCGGGCGGATGACGCAAATGCCGTCGGGTTTGTTCTGGTCGCTCGCCAGCTTGGCGAGGAACTTGTTGTAGCTGACCCCGGCGCTGGCTGTCAGCCGCGTCTCCTCGCGGATGCGGCGGCGGATGTCCTGCGCGATCGCCGTCGCGCTGCCCAGGCCCTTGCGGTCCTCCGTCACGTCGAGATAGGCTTCGTCCAGGCTGAGCGGTTCGACGTGATCGGTGTAGTCGCGGAAGATCGCGCGGATTTGCTGGCTGACTTCGCGATAGGCGTCGAAGCGGCTCTTCACGAAGATGAGGTCGGGGCATTTGCGCTTGGCGGTAACGCTGGGCATCGCGCTTTTCACGCCGAACTTGCGCGCTTCGTAGCTGGCGGCGGCCACCACGCCGCGCCCGCTCGACCCGCCGACTGCCACCGGCTTGCCGCGCAGTTCGGGGTTGTCGCGCTGTTCGACGCTGGCGAAGAAGGCGTCCATGTCCACGTGGATGATCTTGCGCAGGCCTTCCGCCTCAGCGTCGGCGTCATCTTCGTCATCCGTGCGCTGAAGGCAATCACCCATGCGCGAATAGATAGGGCGCGCGCTTGCAAAGCGGAACCTTGTTCGCCACCTGCCGTCTTGTGCAGATGCGAAACGATCTTCCCGCCTCCGGCGAGCCTGCGCTGACGGACGAGCCTGCCGGGCAGCCGGCACCGCGCCCTGCCGTCGGCGGGCGGCTGGGCGAGCGCGAGCTGATCTGGATGATGGCGCTGCTGATGGCCTGCAACGCCTTCGGCATCGATGCCATTCTGCCCGCGCTGGACGAGCTGGCCGGATCGCTGGGCGCGGCCGGCAACGACCGGCAGTTCGTGATCGGCGCATATTTGCTGGCCGCAGGCATCGGCACGCTGGTGCCCGGCGCCTTCGCCGACCGCTACGGGCGAAGGCCGGTGCTGTTCGTTGCTCTGGCCGCCTATATCGTCCTGTCGATCGCCTGCGCTATGGTGGAAACCTTCACCCAGCTGGTGGTGCTGCGTGCGGCGCAGGGCTTCTTTGCCGCCGGGATCATCGCCCTTCCGCCCGCCATCATCCGCGACCGGGTGGGCGGCGACAAGATGGCCCGGTTGATGAGCCTGATCTTCGTCATCTTCCTCCTCGTCCCGGCCGTCGCGCCCAGCGTTGGGCAGGGCGTGCTGCACCTGACGGGCGACTGGCGCTGGATTTTCGGCGCGATGGCGCTGGCAGGCTGCGTGATGACCGGCTGGGTCTGGTTCCGCCTCCCTGAAACGCTGGACCCGGCGAACCGGCAGGAAATCCACATCCCCACCATCGCCCGCAACATGACCCACGCGGTCACCCTGCGTGAGACGATCGGCTACACGCTCGGCAGCGCGCTGGTGTTCGGCGGGCTGTTCGGCTTCATCAATTCCAGCCAGCAGCTGATCGGGGAGGCTTTCGGCGCGGGCGACAAGTTCCCGCTGATCTTCGCCATGTGCGCAGGCTGCATGGCAATCGCCAACTGGTCGAACAGCCGCATCGTCGAACGTTTCGGCGCACGGCGGGTCAGCCACGCGGCGCTGTTCGCCTTCATCGCGGTGGCGGGCGCGCAATTTTGGTTCGCCAGCCGCCCGGACGAAGGCCTGTGGACCTTCGCGCCGCTGATGGCCGCGAACATGAGCCTGCTGGGCTTCATCGGCGCGAACTTCGGCAGCATCGCCTTGCAGCCGTTCCACCGCATCGCCGGCGCGGCCTCGAGCGCGCAAGGCTTCCTGCGCATGACAAGCGGAGCGGCGCTGGGCGCGTATATCGGCTATAGCTACGATGGCACGGCGGAGCCGCTGGCCCTCGCGCTGCTGATCACCGCCGTGTTGAGCCTAGCCTTCGTACTATTCAGCGAGAAGGGCGAGCTGTTCGGGGAAAAGGTGCCGGACTGATGTTCCTCCCCAGGCTTTGGGGAGGTGCTCAGGTCTCTTCCGCAGGCTCCACCACCGCGAGTACCGCTTCGACCTGCACCTGCCCGCCTTCGCTGGCGGAAAGTTCCGTCACGATCCCGTCGAACGGCGCGGTGAGCGCGTGCTCCATCTTCATCGCCTCGAGCACCATCAGCCGCTGGCCTGCGGTTACTTTGTCGCCCTCGTCCACATCGACCGCGATGACCTTGCCCGGCATGGGGGCAAGGATAGCCCCGTCGGCGGCGGAGGCTGCTCCGCTGCCGCGCGGTGGTGTCGAAGTAAATATCCGGTCGTGACCGCGTTCAGTAACGAGCACTTGGGCGCCGGGTCTCGAGAAACTTGCGTACTGCGCTTCTCCGTCTGTTTGTGCGTTGTAGGCTTGTCCAGCATGCCAAAGAGTGACCGAAGTTTTCGGATTTACGTTCAAGCGGAAGCCGTAAAGCCCCTTCAGGAGCGCAGCTTCCGGTCCGAAAGAATTGACGTCGTCCCAATCGAGATAATCGAACCTCAACCGCGCGCCTGCCCCATCAATGACCTCTTGGCTTGGATTTTCCGCAGGTAGCAAGGCGTCACCTGCGCGCGCGATCAACCCTGTGTCCAAATTGGCAGCCGCGAAATCGCCGTTGTCCAGGCATTCGAACAGGAAGCCCTTGTTGGTCTTGATCGGGCTGACTGCACTATGTGTCAGGGCCGCCTTAAGGTCCTCGATGGCATCGCCCCGGGTTGGTCCGCTGGTCACGATCTTGGCGATCATCGGATCGTAGAACGGCGATACAACATCGCCATCTTCGACGCCCGTTTCGATCCGTGCGATACTACTGTCCAGTATGAGATCATCTAACCGCCCCGTGCTTGGCAAAAACCCCTTCGCCGGGTCTTCGGCATAAAGCCGCGCTTCGATCGCGTGGCCGTCGATGCTCAGCTCTTCCTGCTTCAGCGGGATCGGCTCGCCGCTTGCGACGCGCAGTTGCCACTCCACCAGATCGACCCCGGTGATCTCCTCGGTCACCGGATGTTCGACCTGCAGGCGGGTGTTCATTTCCATGAAGAAGATGCGGTCGGCGCGCAGGCCTTCGCTGGCGTCGGCGATGAATTCGATCGTGCCGGCGCCCTCGTAATCTACCGCCTTGGCGGCGCGCACGGCGGCGGCACAGATGTCCGCACGCGTGGCCTCATCCATGCCGGGGGCGGGCGCTTCCTCTATCACCTTCTGGTGGCGGCGCTGGAGCGAGCAATCGCGTTCGAACAGATGGACGACATTGCCGTGACTGTCGCCGAAGACCTGCACCTCGATATGGCGGGGCGAGGTGATCCATTTTTCCAGCAGGACCTCGTCATTGGAGAAGCTGGCCTTTGCCTCGCGCCGGCAGCTTTCCAATGCGGCTTCGAAATCCGCCGCAGCATCGACCTTGCGCATCCCCTTGCCGCCGCCGCCCGCGACCGCCTTGATGAGGACGGGATAGCCGATGGCGTCGGCTTCGGATTTGAGGCGGCTGACCGACTGGTCATCGCCTTCGTAACCCGGCGTGACAGGCACGCCCGCGGCGCGCATCAGCTTCTTGGCCGCGTCTTTCAGCCCCATCGCCTCGATGCTGGAAGGCTTGGGCCCGACCCAGATCAGCCCCGCATCGATCACGGCCTGCGCGAAGCCGACGTTCTCGGACAGGAAGCCATAGCCCGGATGGATCGCCTCCGCGCCCGTCTGCTTCGCCGCAGCGATGATCTTCTCACCGACAAGGTAGCTTTCGGCAGCAGGCGAGGGGCCGATATGCACCGCCTCGTCGGCTGAACGCACGTGCAGCGCCTTGGCATCGGCATCGGAATAGACCGCGACCGTGGCGATCCCCATGTCGCGCGCGGTGCGGATGATGCGGCAGGCAATTTCGCCGCGATTGGCGATCAGGAGCTTCTGGATCATGCCGTAGCGGTTAGGACGGCTTCCCCATCGCCGCAAGTTCGCGGCGGGTCCAGCGGGGCATTTCGTCCGGCTGGTCGGGGTTGTTGCGCAGCGCTTCCCAGAAGGCGGCGGCGACATGGCCCACCTTTGCCACGCGTCCGGTATGCACCCGGCTGTTCCAGGCAAGCTGGCCCCGGTCGCGCACCTTGCGCCCGATGGCGCCGTAAATGCGCGCGGCGGACAGCACCGCCCAGCGCTGGCGGAAAGACAGCCGCGCCGCGCCCAGCTTTGCTGCCGCCTCGTGCCCTTCCATCAGCCGCACCATGCGCGCCGACAGCTTGGCCATCTTGAAGCGATAGGGCGGCTTCATGTGCTGGCCGGGGGGGATGTCCTCCTCCACCAGCCATTCCGCCGGGATGTAGCAGCGTCCGGCGGCGTCATCCTCGTCGAAATCGCGCACGATATTTGCCAGCTGGAACGCAAGGCCGAGGTCGCAGGCGCGGTCCAGCGTGTCCTCGTCCGCAGGGTCCACGCCCATCACCCGTGCCATCATCGTGCCGACCGCACCCGCGACGTGGTAGCAATAGCGCATCAGGTCGGCTTCCGTGCGCGGGCGCCAGCCTTCGGCGTCGAGCTCGAACCCTGCGATCACCTCGTCGGCATCTTCCAGCGTCAGTCCGGTTTCGCTGGCGACCTGGCCGAAGGCGTCGAAGCCGGGGTCGGCAGTCGGCTGGCCTTCCAGCGCGGTGCGGGTGAGGGCGCGGATGGCGCGCACGCGGCCTTCCAGCCCCGACTGGTCGCCCAGTTCGCCGCCCGCCGTCTGCCCGTCGGCGATGTCGTCGCAACGGCGGCACCAGGCGTAGAGCAGCCACACACGCTCGCGGGTGGTGCGGTCGAACAGCATGGAGGCGGCGGCGAAGCTTTTCGAGCCTTCCGCGATGGCATCGTAGGCCTTGTCCACCAGCGGTTCGCGAAAGCGCCCGCCGCCCGCGCGGCTGGTGGGGCGGCGCAGGATCGCGCTCGGCGCCAACATCCGCCCTTTCCGCTTCTTCTGGAGCGAGGGGAAACGGGGGAGCCGGTTGGCCATGTCAGAGGTCCGCCGCTTTCATCGCGAAAATGGGCTGGTGCGGCTCGTATGCGGCCATGCGGTCCAGCAGGCCGGGCAGGCTTTCGTCATGCACGATGATGCCCTGGTGCGCGGGCCGGACGAACCCGACCTTGGCCATGTGGGCGTTGAAGGCGATCAGGTGGTCGTAGAAACCGAAGGCGTTGAGCAGGCCGACGGGCTTGGTGTGGTAGCCCAGCTGCGCCCAGCTGACGGCCTCCCACAATTCGTCCATCGTGCCGACGCCGCCGGGGATGGTGACGAAACCGTCGGACAGGTCGGTGAAACGCTGTTTGCGTTCGTGCATCCCGCTGACCGTGTACAGTTCGGTGCAATCGGTGTTGGCGACTTCGGAATTGGCGAGCGCTTCGGGGATGATGCCGATCACCTCGCCGCCCGCCTCGAGCGCGCCTGACGCCACGGCACCCATCAGCCCGAGCCGGCCGCCGCCATAGACGACGCCGATGCCGCGCTGCGCCAGCGTCGCGCCGACTTCGCGGGCAAGCTCGATGTAGCGCGTGTCCTCCGGCGTGGCAGAGCCGCAGTATACTGCGAGACGGTCGAGGCTCCGGCTCATGCGGCGGACGCGCCCGTGCCGCAGGCGTAGGCGATAACCCGGTCGCTCATCGGATCGTCGGCGGGCAATTCCTCGACGATATCGACCTCGTCGACCGTCTGGACCGGCATCGTCAGTTCGCCGCCCATTTGCATCCAGACGCGGGAGAAGCCGGTCAGCCTGGTCTTGCAATCGACGACCAGTTCGACGTCCATGATCATGCCGTCTTCGCCCATTTTCTCGTCGCCCATGCCAACCACCATCCGCATGAGCACAGCAGGGTAACCCGCAGCGCCGACCTTGATCGTGTCGGACCAGCTCTCGTCGAGGAATACGCGGACATTCGGATCGACCTCTTCGGTCACCCAGGCGTGCTGGTATCCCTCCTCCACCAGCGGCGAGGTGGCGGGGCCGGGCACGGCTTGCACCATCGCCAGCGAAATCAGGGTGGTCAGGAACATTCGCGAATCTCCACGGAAGGATCAGCCGCAGCCTTGCACACGGCGACCTTGCAAGGGCGTTACCCTGCCAAATCCTCCAGCATCAAGCCTGCCGTCGCTTTCGCGCTGCCGACCACGCCGGGAATGCCCGCGCCCGGGTGCGTGCCGGCGCCGACGAGGTACATGTTCTTCAGCTTGTCGTCGCGGTTGTGGCCGCGGAACCAGGCGCTTTGCGTCAGCACCGGTTCCAGGCTGAAGGCGCTGCCCATATGCGCGTTGAGGTCGCCCGCGAAATCCTTCGGCGTGTAATGGAACTGCGTCACGATGCGGTCGTAGATGTCGGGGATCAGGCGGCGGCCGACCTCGTCCAGCACGCGCCTTGCCAGCTTGGGCCCTTCCGCGTCCCAGTCGATCGGCATCTTGCCCATGTGGCTGACAGGGACGAGCGCGTAGAAGGTGCTCATGCCTTCGGGCGCCATCGACGGGTCGGTCACGCTGGGGTGGTGAAGGTAGATGCTGAAATCCTCCGGCAGGACGCCGTGCATGTAGATGTCGTCCACCAGCCCCTTGTAGCGCGGGCCGAACAGGATCATGTGGTGCGGGATGCCCGGCCAATTGCCCTCCACGCCGAAGTGGACGACGAACAGGCTGGGCGAGAAGCTCTTCTTCTTCAGCGACTTGGCATAGCTCGGCCCGCGGTGGCTGGTGCGCAGCAGATCGCCGTAGGAATGGACGATATCCGCATTGCTGGCGACCGCGTCGAAGCGCTGCTTCCAGCCCCTTTCGGTCTCCACCTCGGTCACGTGGTCGCCCAGCACGTCGATCGCCTTTACCGCATCGCCCATGCGGACCGTGCCGCCCAGCCGCTCGAAATGGCGGACCATTCCCGCGACCAGCCGGTTGGTGCCGCCGCGCGCCCACCAGACGCCGCCATCCTTTTCAAGCTTGTGGATGAGGGCGTAGATCGAGCTCGTCTTCATCGGGCTGCCGCCGACCAGCAGCGTGTGGAAGCTGAAGGCTTCGCGCAGCTTCTCGTTCTTGATGTAGCTCGACACCATCGAATAGACGCTGCGCCACGCCTGCTTCTTGGCCAGCGCGGGCGCTGCCTTCAGCATCGACTTGAAGTCGAGGAACGGCACATGGCCCAGCTTCACGTAGCCTTCCTCGAAGACTTCCGCGGAATACTGCAGGAACTGCTTGTAGCCGGCGACGTCGGCCGGGCTCAGCTTCTCGATCTCTGAGAACAGCTCCTTCTCGTCGTTCGAGTAATCGAAGGTCGTGCCGTCGGGCCAGTGGAGCCGGTAGAAGGGCATCACCTTCATCAGCTCCACGTCCTCTGCCATGTCGTGGCCCGACAGCGCCCACAATTCGCGCAGGCAATCGGGATCGGTGATGACGGTGGGGCCCGCGTCGAAGGTGAAGCCGTCCTTCTCCCAGAAATAGGCGCGGCCGCCGGGCTTGTCGCGCTTTTCCACGAGCGTGGTGGCGATGCCGGCGGACTGCAGGCGGATGGCGAGCGCAAGACCGCCCATCCCCGCGCCGATGACGCAGGCGGTCTTGCCGGGAGATGTCGTGTCGATGTCGCTCATGGTGACTTCCTGCTCAGGGATGGCCGGCTTGAGAAGAGCGCGGAAACGGCTCTGCCGATAGATACGGGCGGACGGCCGGAGAGTATCCGCACACGGTCGGCGAAAGTGGACTTTCCAGCATAGAACCGCTCGATCAGCGGCTGGCCGAGGCGATAAAACCGCTCGAATATGCGGTAGCGTTCGTCGGGCTCGGCCGCACCGAACAGCATCGTGCCCAGCCGGCGATAGAATTTCGTCGCGGCCCAGTGGCGGCGCGCCTCCGCCTCCAGCAGGGCGGACAACTGCTCGCCGGGCAGCGCGACGTTGTCCGCCACGAGCTGCGCGATGCGGACGGCGAAGGGCAGGGTGTAGCTGGTCAGCGGGTGGACGAAGCCGCCCTTTGCGCCCGCCATGGCGACACCCTCTGTCCGTGCCGCATTCTGGAACGCCGCGAAGTCGCCGCCGGTGATGACCGGCAGGACGCCGGTCTCGTGCCCCAGGATCTCGCCGTCCCAGCCGTGCGCCTGGCAATAGGCCTCGACCCGGCTGCCGAGCGCGCGGCGATCGAGCACCGGGCTGTCGGCGTAGTAGGTGTCCTCGATAAACAGCTCGTCGAGGCCGAGCGGCAGGACATAAACGAAGCGGTAGGCACCGTGTTGCCGGACGGTCGCGTCCATGATCACGGGCCGCGCCACGCCGTGCGGTTTCGCGGTGTGCATGTGGCGGCCGAGGAAGACCTGCCAGCCGCCCTCCAGCGTCGGCGCATCCTCGATCCCGCGGCAATCGATCACGCAGCGCGCGGCGATCCGCTCGCCATCGGACAGGGTGACGCCGCCGGCATCGAGCGTGTCGACGGCGCGGTTCAGCACCACGGTGCCCTGCGGCAGTTCGCGCATCAGCGCGGCGTGGAAATCCTCGCTCGCCAGCGAATTGTAACGAGCCTGCAAAAGGCGGCGATGGGCCGGGAAGGCGACGTCGTAGCCGCCGTCCCACTCGGTTTTTCGGAACGGTTCGAGCAGCGCGCCCCCGCCTTCGCCCAAGTCGCTGTCGAACCAGCTCCAGCGGTGATTGCCGCCCAGTACCTCGCCCGCTTCGACAAGGCGGATGTCGAGCCCCGGGTCGCGGCGCGCGGCGGCCAGCGCGATCAGCCCGCCGGACAGTCCGCCGCCGACGATGGCGAGATCGCACCTGCCGCCGCCGGCCGGTGCCGGTTGGTTGTCCGCCGCCTGCATGGCCGCTGCTTTAGCGCAGCGCCGTGCGGGTGCAACGCCCTAGCGTTTGAGATACTTCTCGAAAACGCGCGTCATTGCCGCTTCCATCCGCCGTTCCTCGTCGGCTGTCAGCGGCAGGTTTTCCCCGCGCGTGCGGATTTCGACCATCTTGGGCTGCAGGGCGGCTAGCGACTGGAAAGCGGTGCCGGTGGAGCTGACCCGCGCCAGTTCCGCCTGTTCCTCCGCCGTCAGCGTGGCCAGCGAGCGCATCGTCGCCCGCGTGATGTCCGCCTCTACCGCAGCGCTGCCGATATTCGGGCCGTCATCGCCCAGCACGGCGCTGTCCAATGCGTCACCAATCACCGACTTCGCGTCATAGCCTTCATTAATTCCGCGTTGCACCTTCTGCCCCAGCGGGGAGAGGTAGAATTCGGTAAGGTAGAGGGCTTCGTCCTCGGTCAAACCGCTGCGCAGCATGGCGATCATCTCGGGCCTGATCACCGCCTGGCCGCGCTTGCCGTATTCCAGGAACAGCGGGCGCACGGCGACGGCCAGTTCCTTCCACATGGCCTCGCTTGCCCGGCCATCGAAAGGCAACTGGCGCATCGCGTCTATGAAGCCGTTGACGGTCGCATCGACGGTCACTTCCATATCGATGGAGGAGCCCATTGCGTCGTAAAGGCCGACATAGACATCGGCCTGTGCCTCCTGCGCCTGCGCGGCGGGGGAGATGGCAAGAGAAACGGGCGCGAGGGCGAGTGCGGAAAGGCCGGCGAGGATGGTTTTCATGCCGCGCGTTATATCACCCCCGCGACGACTGCCTAGCGGGATTCGGCAGGCGCAGCGGCGGTGTCCGCAGCCGCCGTTTCCGCAGAAGCGACCAGCTCCCGCAAGGCGGCCATGTGCGCGGCGAAGGCGGACGTGCCGGTCCTGGTGAAGGCCGCCCACGTGCGCTGGCGCCCGTCCATCTTCGCCTTGGTGATCTTCACGTAGCCCGCGTCCGTCAATGCGGAGAGATGCTTCGACAGCACGGAATCGCTCACCTCCAGGATTTCGCGCAAGGTGGCGAAGTCGATCTGGTCGGCGCGCGACAGGGCCGCGGCGATCTGCAACCGGGCCGGCGGGTGCAGGACGGCGTCTATTGTGGCAGCACCGTTCATCGGGCTTCCCCGGAACGCAGCTCGGCGCGGTAGACGCCCTGCCACGCATAGCTGAGCGCGGTGGTCGCAATCATCGTCCCCCCGGTCAAAAGCCAGAATTCCGGCTGCTGCAATTGCGGCTGCGAGATGACGCTGCGCACCAGCATGACAGCGGCCACGAGGATGACGATGAGCACGAGGGCAATCCATCCGGTGCGCCCCTTGCGCAGGCCGTTCACGGTCATCCCGTGCGTCTTCCGGTCCGCCCGCTGCACGACCAGCGCAAGCACGACGACAAGACCGCTGACGAGGATATTGAGCGAATTGTCGAGCGTTTGCGCGAACAGCAGGATCCCGGCCATCGCCCCCACGATCGCATGGCGCCAGAATGGCCAGTGCATCCTGTCTGCCATCTTGCTGTCGGTTGCCGAGACCTTTCCCAGTGCGGCGGCTGCTTCATTTCTGTCCATGATCGGTATCCTTCACTTTCCAATATGGAAAGAGATACGCGTCACTTTCCGATTCGGCAAGTGAAACCTTTCCACTTTGGAAAGTGCCGATCCGCTGCGCTTCCCTGCACCGCTCCGGAAGCGTTGTTCGGCGCGTTCGATCCGCTCTTTCAGCTTGTCTTCGAAGGCGTAGTCGAGGCCGTAGATGCGGTCGTCCTCACCCAGATAGGCGGTGGCCTTGATCCCCTCCGGCAACCTGTCCTTCAGCCCTTTCAGCCTGCCGCGCTCGATGCTCATCAGCCATTCGGTGTGGTTGTTGGCGAACATGACGTGGGCGGCGCTGTCGTCCTCGCCCGGAACATGCCGCAGGCAGGCCGTTCCGCGCGTTTCCCGACCCCCGGCATAGGCCGCGCGGCGCTTCATCCGGAACCGCATGACTGAATAGACGGCCAGCAGCAGGATTGCCCCGTTCGCGCCGTCAAAGATACGCAGGGCAAGCGGGCTCCCCGTCCAGCGAAACATAGCCGAGCGCGAGCGCCAAGGCGGCCCCGCCGATGACGGAAAGGATTACCGGTAGCAAAAGGCCGCCCCCCGATCGTGTCGGAAGGCGGCCTCATAGCGCAGAAAGGCGACTCTTTTAAGCGGCGATCAATCCTCGTCCGCCTCGTTGCCCACGCCGACGTTGGGACGCGGGGCCGGCATTTCGGCCTTGCGGTCGCCGGTCTTCAGGTAGGTGTCGAACCATTCCATCATCCGCACGTTGTAGTCGTAACGTGCTGCGGCGCCCTGGTTGCCGTGGCCTTCGCCCGGATAGAGCACCAGACGCACCGGCGTTTCGGGCTTGCGGACCTTGATCGACCGGTACAGCTCGTAGCTCTGCGTCGGGCTGACGCGGGTGTCTTCCTCGCCGTGCATGATCAGGATCGGCGTTTCCGCCTTGTCGACGTGGTAGACGGGGCTGACTTCCAGCATCTTCACCCAGTTGTCCCACGGCCAAGCGCGGCTGTGGACGTTGTACATCTCGTACGGGATGTCCGTGGTGCCGAACTTGCTGATCTGGTTGGAAATGCCGACGAACATGACCGAGGCGGCGAATTCATCCGACAGCGCTGTTGCGGCCCATGCGCTGGCATAACCGCCATAGGACCCGCCGGTGATGCCGGTGCGGTCGGGATCGGCGATCCCGTCTGCCACCAGCGCCCGCTTGGCATCGACGATGTCGGTGAATTCGGGGTCGGTGTAATTGCCCTGGTGCTGCTTGGCGAACGTCGTGCCGTAGCCGGTGGAGCCGCGGTAGTTGGGCAGGAACACGGCATAGCCCTGTCCTGCTGCGACCTGTCCGGGGCCCGAATAGGCGGTCACCCAGCCGTTGCTGTCGTGCGCTTCCGGCCCGCCGTGGACGTTGAGGATCAGCGGGGCACCGCCGGCAGGCGCACCGCCGACCGGTTCGATCAGCACGCCTTCGATCTGCTGCCCGTCGCGCGCGGTATAGGTATAGGCGCGCTGCGTGCCGAAAGTGATCTCCGACAGCCACGGGTTGTGGCTGGTCCAGCGGGTGAACTGGCCGTTCGCCACGCTGAAGAGCTCGGTCGGATGCATCGGGCTGTCGGCGGTGACGACCATTGTGCCGCCGGCGTCCTCCACGCTGGCGAGGATCAGCGAACCGCCGTCGATCTCGCCCGCGATGCTGCCGTCGGCGTTGTAGGTTCGCAGCGCACTCTGCACGCCCTTGTGGATCACCGCGACCAGCCGGCCGTCGGGCAGGAATTCCGCATCCACGGCCGCTTCCGGCGCGCCGTCGTTGAGCGCGGTCATCGCGCCGCTGGCGGCATCGACGAAATAGAGCGTCGTCG
Source organism: Alteriqipengyuania flavescens (assembly GCF_030406725.1). NCBI lineage: Bacteria > Pseudomonadati > Pseudomonadota > Alphaproteobacteria > Sphingomonadales > Erythrobacteraceae > Pseudoblastomonas > Pseudoblastomonas flavescens. Next base: position 1,659,345 of record NZ_CP129107.1, read on the forward strand.
CGGCCGGATCGTTCATGTCGACGCCGGCGATCATCGACAGGCGGCGGCCGTCCGGCGACATCTCGACATCGCCGATCTTGCCCGGCGTTTCGACTTCGCGCGTCACCCGCCCGCTGGCGAGGTCGAGGATGTGGACCCGCTTGGAGGTATAGCTGTCGTCCACGTTCGGCGTCGGCGCGCTTTCGATCAACGCGGTGCGGCCGTCGTTCGACACCTGGAAGGCGCTGACATAGCCGGGGATCTCGATGGCGACGGGCTCTGCATCCACTTCCGCGTCATAGCCGGTGGCGGCAGACGCGCGGAACATGCGGTTGAGACGGTCTTCCTCTTCATAGACGATCGCATCGAAGCCGGCCTTGCGCTCCGCATCGCGCTGCTTGTCGGCTTCGGCGCCCGCCAGCATGTAGACCGTGCCGCCGTCGGGTGACCAGGCATAGCTGCGCACGCCGGACTTGGCGACTTCGGCCACCTTCATCGGCGCGCCGCCGTCGACCGGAATGGCCCATACGGCGGTATCCCCGCCATCCTCGCGCCACAGGTAGCTGATCATCCGCCCGTCGGGGCTGAAGCGCAGGCCACGCACGCTCTGGTCGGGGGGCAGGAAGGGGCGGGCGCTTTCGGGCGCCCAGGCGAGGTTGAGCTGGGTGCGGGCGCCGCCGTCCTTCTCGCCCTCGGTCACGTCGGGGCGGCTGACGGTGGTGTAGGCGACGCGGCTGCCGTCGGGCGAGATTTCGACGTCGCCGACATATTCCAGCTTGGCGACGTCTTCGGCGGTCAGCGGGCGCGCCTGGGCGGCGGCGGGCACGACCAGGGCGGCACCAGTGGCCAGCAGGGCGGCGCGGGCGGTGAATTTCATGGGGGTCTCTCTCCTGTTGGTACGTGGCGCCTACATACCGATTGGGGCGCTGCGTTCAATGGCGGCTTGCCGTAGCGGCCCCGTGGCCGCATGGTCTGGCCGTCTTCGAGGGGGAGAATTCACCTTGCGCCGTCTCCTGCCAGCCTGTCTTGTCGCCATTGCCGCTGTCGGCAGCGCGGCCATCGACACGCCCGCGCTGGCGCAGGACTATGTCATCCATGCCGGCAGCGTCATCGCCGATGCGGGCGGGGAGCCGGGCGGACCGGCGACGATCACCGTTTCGGGCGGGCGCATCGTCGCGATCGGGGACAGGTTCCTGATCGGCCAAGGCATGACCAGCCGCGAAGCCTTCGCCAGCGCCACCACGGTCGCCGTCGGGGTGCTGGGCATGGAGAACGAGATCGGCCGCCTCGCTCCTGGCTATTCGGCAGACATCGTGGCGGTGAAAGGCAACCCGCTGGACGATGCGACCGCGCTCGAAAATGTCGACTGGGTCATGATGCGGGGGCGGATCGCGGAATGAGCTATTTCGCGGGCTCACTTGCACACGGGGCGGACCGTGGCTGACGCGACAGACATACCTGCCTGGATCGCCCTGTTCATCGGGCTCTACTCGCTCGCCGCCGCGGTGGGCGAGTTTCGCATGCCCGGCACTTGGGCGGCGATGGTGGAGGACCTCGCGCAAAGGCCGGGGCTGCGCTTCCTCACCGGCGTGTTCGTCCTCAGCCTCGGCGCGGCGATCTACCTCGTCACGCCGTGGCGGCCGGGGGACCGGCTGGCGGTGGCCGTCAGCGTCGTCGGCGGGGTGTGCGTGGCGGAGGGGCTGCTGCTTTTGGCCGCAGGCGACCGGTTCATGGACTTCGCCCGCCGCCTGATGGGGCGGGGATCGACCGCATGGGCGGGGTTTGCCGCGCTGTTCGGGGCGGCGGCGCTGTTGACCGCCTTATCGCGCCTGCAAACGCTCTAGCGCCCGCCCGCCTCCCGGATCATCGATGACGGGTAGGGCGCGATCAGCGACTCCGCCCGCCGCCACTCCGCGCGCAGCCAGATATGCGCGGCGCCTTCGTGCGGCGGCAGGATGACCGGCATCCGTTCCTGCCCGATTGCTTTCCATGCGGCGTTGGCGGGGCAGGTGAGGAGGGCGAAGGCCGGAACCTCGCTGTTCACCCACACCCCGGCCAGCGCAAAGATGGTCTGATCGCCGCAGCCCAGCCAGTGCTGGCGCCGCCTGCCGCTTGCGGGATCGGCGCGGCCCCATGCCATGATCGACGTTGCAGGTACGAGACAGCGGAACTCGCTGTTGCGCAAGTTCCCGATCCAGAACGGGCTGTCCGGGTTGCGCACGGTCAGCACGCCGCTGCGCCCGTCATGCGGCACCCCGGGCGGCGGGGGCACGCCCCACAGGCGCGGGACGACGCGGCGCGGCGGCTCGCTTGCCGGGCGCGGGCCGGCCACGAACTCGCGCCCCGACGTCACGACCGGGGCGAAGCTGCCAGGTGCGACATGGCCGCCGGCCCACGGATCGTCCCCCGCCCGCGTGGCAAAGCGCACCGCGACATCGGCGGCCATCGCGTCGAGGCGGAACAGCACGGTCATAACGCGTGACTAGAGCGCGGCGCTTGCGAGGGAAAGCTCCGGCAAGAACGCCTACCGCGCTTGCCAAGCCGCGCTTCGTGCGCGCAGACTGGCACCATGGGCAAGTTCGTACCGGATCGCCGTGTCGTCCTCGTCTCGATCGGTATCGCGGTGGTGCGGTGGGCGTGTTGCTTGCGATGGGCCGAACGCCGATCTGCGAATGCGGCTATGTGAAGCTGTGGCACGGGCAGATCAACAATGCCGGCAACAGCCAGCACATCGCGGACTGGTATACGCCCAGCCACATCATCCACGGCATGATCTTCTACGCGCTCGGCTGGTGGCTGTTCGTGAAGCGCGGGCTGGGCGGGCAGGGGTCTGCACGCTGGGGGCTGGCGCTCGCCGTCTTGCTGGAGGCGGCGTGGGAAGTGCTGGAAAACACGCCGATGGTCATCAACCGCTTTGCGCGCGCCGGGCCAGTGGATAGGGCGCGAGGTAATTTCGGCATCCTCTGTTTCTGGACTTCGCGCTGTCCGACGCCTATACCCCTCCCATCCCCGGGGAGCGCGCTTGCGCTGAGAGGGGCGCGTAGCACCGCCCGACCCGTCGAACCTGAACCGATTAGCATCGGCGGAGGGAGTGGCATGACCCGCTCATCCTGAGCTTGTCGAAGGGCCGCTTTTCCTCCGCTACACGGAGAGAGCAGCATGGCCGACATCAACAGCCACGTCGAAATTGGCGTCACCACCGGGCCCATCCGCGGCAGCCGCAAGGTCCATGTCGCGGCAAAAAGCGGCAGCGGCATCCGCGTCGCCATGCGCGAGATCGACCTTGAAGGCGGGGAGCCGAGCGTGCGCGTCTACGACACCTCCGGCCCCTACACCGACCCCGACGCGCGGATCGACATCAACGCCGGCCTCCCCGCGCTGCGCCGCGAATGGATCACCGGCCGCGGCGACGTGGAGGAATATGCCGCGCGCGAGGTGAAGCCCGAGGACAACGGCCAACTGGGCCCCGACCGCAGCGGCGGCGTCCCCGGTTTCCCCAACGTCGCCAAGACCGTGCTGCGCGCGAAAGCCGGCGCCAACGTCAGCCAAATGCATTATGCCCGCCGCGGTATCATTACGCCCGAGATGGAATACGTGGCCGAGCGCGAGAACCTCGGCCGCGAGCAGGTGCGCCGCGAGGTCGAGGGGCAGAGCTGGGGCGCGGCGATCCCCGAATACGTCACCCCCGAATTCGTCCGCGACGAGGTCGCCCGCGGCCGCGCGATTATCCCCAGCAACATCAACCACCCGGAAAGCGAACCGATGGCGATCGGGCGCAACTTCCTCGTCAAGATCAACGCCAATATCGGCAACTCCGCCGTGGCATCGGACGTCGCGAGCGAGGTCGACAAGATGGTCTGGTCGATCCGCTGGGGCGCGGACACCGTCATGGACCTTTCGACCGGTCGCAACATCCACGACACGCGCGAATGGATCATCCGCAATTCGCCCGTCCCCATCGGCACCGTGCCGATCTACCAGGCGCTGGAAAAGGTCGGCGGCATTGCGGAGGACCTGACCTGGGAGGTGTTCCGCGACACGCTGATCGAACAGGCCGAACAGGGCGTCGACTATTTCACCATTCACGCAGGGGTCCGCCTGCCCTATGTCCCGATGACCGCGAAACGCGTCACCGGGATCGTTTCACGCGGCGGCTCTATCATGGCGAAATGGTGCCTCGCGCATCACAAGGAGAGCTTCCTCTACGAACGCTTCGACGAGATCACCGAGATCATGAAGGCCTATGACATCGCCTATTCGCTGGGCGACGGCCTGCGCCCCGGCTCCATCGCCGACGCCAACGACGAAGCGCAATTCGCCGAGCTCTACACGCTGGGCGAGCTGACCAAACGTGCCTGGGAGCAGGACGTGCAGGTGATGATCGAAGGCCCCGGCCACGTGCCGATGCACAAGATCAAGGAGAACATGGACAAGCAGCTGGAGGCTTGCGGCGAAGCGCCGTTCTATACGCTCGGCCCGCTCGTCACCGACATCGCCCCGGGTTACGACCACATCACCAGCGGCATCGGCGCGGCGCAGATCGGCTGGTACGGCACCGCCATGCTCTGCTACGTCACGCCCAAGGAACACCTCGGCCTGCCCGATCGCGACGATGTGAAAGTCGGCGTGGTGACCTACAAGCTCGCTGCCCACGCCGCCGACCTCGCCAAGGGCCACCCTGCCGCCAAGGTCCGCGACGACGCCTTGAGCAAGGCCCGCTTCGAATTCCGCTGGCGCGACCAGTTCAACCTCAGCCTCGACCCCGACACGGCCGAGCAATATCACGACCAGACCCTCCCCGCAGAAGGCGCCAAGACCGCCCACTTCTGCTCCATGTGCGGCCCGAAATTCTGCTCGATGAAGATCACGCAGGAAGTGCGGGATTTTGCCGCCAGGCAAAACTCGGATAGCTACCTCGCGGCGAACCCCGCTCACCCTGAGCCTGTCGAAGGGCGGCCGGATGCGGAAACAGGGATGGACGAGATGAGCCGCGTCTATAACGAGAGCGGGCGCGAGCTATACATCGGGCAGGGCGGCCGCACGCACGACTGAGCAAGGCGGCGGCAGAAAAAAGGCCGGAAGTCTTCGGCTTCCGGCCCTTGGTTTCAGCGCAGCCTATCGATCAAAGTTCGTTGCCTTGATCGCCGCGGCGCTCGCCTTCGGCGCGCTGGCCTTCGCCCTTGCGTTCCTGCGCCTCGCCGGCCTGACGCAGCGATTCATTGCCGGTCACGTTGCCGACGGCCTGCTTGACGTTGCCTGCTGCCTCGTTGGCATAACCCGATGCCTTGTAGCTGGTTTCGCCCGGGCCGTTGCCAATATCATTGCGGCTGTAGCTACGATAGCGTTCCGAGCTGTCGCTTGTATCGCGGCGATAGTACCGGTCTGCGGTACCGGTCGTGCCAGCGCTGGCCACCGCGCCTGCAGCGGGCGAGCGCCAACCCTCGGACTTCCAGGAAGACGATTTGGTATCGATGTCCGACGCGTTGGAACGACCAATCACTTCACGCGCGCGTGCGGCGGTCTGGTCGTCCACCGTCACCGTGAGCAGCGTGTGCCCGCGATGAACACCTTCCTCGTAGGCATGCCGGTCCTCGTCGGGCAGACGGTAATCATCGTCGTCCCATCCGGCATCCGCCCACATCCCTCGATCGCTGGCGCTCGAGTACGCGCCGGCGCGGTAGCTGGGGTGGCTCTTGTCGTAGAGACCTCCGCGCCCCGCCCCGGTTCCGGCATCATCCTTGACGATCCCGAGCGAGCGAAGCTCGTTCTGGACCTGCTCCGCTTCTGCGCGGTTGTCGAACATGGCTGTTATCACTTGGCTCATCGTACTTATCCTTGCTGGCTAGCCGCGCGAGAAGCTGCGAGGCCGGCTAATTGCATTTGTGGCTTATCGCTGAAGCAGCGTGATCTCGACGCGGCGATTGTCACGCGTTGCGGCGCTGCCCGTCTCTCCGCTGGCATCGGCGGTGATCTGGTCGGCAGCGACGCCACCCTCGATCAGCGCGACGCGAACGGCGGCTGCGCGGCGTTCCGACAGCTCCTGGTTCGCAGCCGCGTCACCTGCCGGATCGGCAAAACCACGCAGCGAAACGCGAGCCGTCGACCGTGCCTTCAGCGCCGACGCCAAGTCAGCCACTTCCGCAGCTGCCGCTGATCCCAGTTCGGCGGACCCCGTATCGAACGTGACCCGTTCTAGGCCGTAAGTCGCAGGCAGCGGCGTCGTCCCGGCCAGAGTACGGTCGAATTCGGCGCGCGAATAGGCAGGCACGGTGTTGGCGGTGTCGACTGGATTGACGGCGGCCACCGTCTCGGTCGTCTCGACATTATCGGCTGTGACCGGGCGGTCAGCATCGTTGTCGCAACCCTTGAGCAGGAAGAACAGCAATGCGAGCAGGGCCAGCGCGCCAAGCAGCAGAGGCAGCCAGTTGCGGGATTTTTCGGGCGCGTCGCGCAGTGAGGAGTGCCCGTGCACATTCTTATTGGGATCGTTTGTCACCATTCCAATGTCTCCCATTCCTGCATCCCCGACCCCTCACGGCCACCTTGGCCGCGCCGAGCGGATGCGATCACACCTAAACGGTCATCGGGCATTTAATATCCCGAGGGACTGTTGAGCCGTTTTCCAGCATGCGGATGGGAAGGAAGGTATCGCCACCCGGCCGCCAAGGTCCGCGACGATGCCTTGAGCAAGGCCCGCTTCGAATTCCGCTGGCGCGACCAGTTCAACCTCAGCCTCGACCCCGACACGGCCGAGCAATACCACGACCAGACCCTGCCTGCAGAAGGCGCCAAGACCGCGCATTTCTGCAGTATGTGCGGCCCGAAATTCTGCTCGATGAAGGTCACGCAGGAAGTGCGGGATTTCGCGGTGAAGCAGAATTCGGACAGCTACTTCGCGGCGACGGCTCCGGTGGAGGATGCGGAGGCAGGGATGGACGAGATGAGCCGCGTTTACGAAGCCACGGGCCGCGAACTCTACATGGGGCAGGGCGATAGGGAGCATGATTGACGAGCGGGTCAGCGACGCAAGCTGCACCGAAGAGGCGCCGATCGTCGACCTGATGAATGGTCGCACCATCTTGGTCCCGCTCGCGTGGTTCCGCGCCTCGCGAACAGCACATTCGCCCAGCGCGCCAACTGGCTACTACTCCCCCGACGGGGAGGCCGAAGACCTCCCCTCGTAAAGACTCACGAACGAGGCCCGTACGCGTGTGTACGGGCCCCGCCAGGCCTTAGAGTTCTTCGGGCTTCATCACGCACTTGATACAGCCGTCATGCTTGTCGCGGAAGGTCTTGTAGAGATCCGGCCCGTCCTTCAGGTCGCCGCGATGGGTGATGATTCCCGACAGGTCGATCTCGCCCGCCTCCACCCGCTTCAGCAGCGGCGCGAGGTAGCGCTGCATGTGTGTCTGTCCCGATTTCATGGTGAGCCCCTTGTTCATGAAAGGCCCGATCGGGAACGTCACCTTATCGGCATAGACGCCGGGGACGGACAGGGTCCCGCCCTTGCGCACCGACATGACCATTTCCTGCAGCGCAAACGGCTGGTCTGACATGCCGGTGGTGTGCAGCTCGACCTTGTCCTTGATATCGCCGAGCACGCCGTGTCCGTGAGCTTCGGCGCCGACCGCGTCGATGCAAGCATCCGGCCCCCGGCCACCAGTCATCTCGTCGAGCGCCTCCTTGACGTCGGTCTGGCTGTAATCGATGGTTTCGGCCTTGCCGTAGCTCGCGGCGAGTTCAAGCCGTTCAGGCACCCGGTCGATCACGATGACCCGTTCCGCTCCCATCATCCACGCGCTGCGCACTGTGAACTGGCCGACCGGCCCTGCGCCCCACACCGCAACGGTCTTGCCCTTTTCATCGCCGATGGCGTTTTCCGCCGCCATCCAGCCAGTCGGGAAGATGTCGGACAGGAACAGCACCTTTTCGTCCGGCAGGTCGTTTTCCAGCTTGATCGGACCGACATCGGCGTGCGGCACCCTGACATATTCTGCCTGCCCGCCGGAATAACCACCGGTCAGATGGGAATAGCCGAAAAGTCCGGCGGGAGCGTGGCCCATCGCTTCGCGCGCGTTTTCCGCCGTGCGATTGGTCGTATCGCACAGGGAATACATTTCGCGCTGGCAGAACCAGCATTCGCCGCAGGATATGGTGAAGGGTACCACCACCCGGTCGCCGACCTTCAGGCGTTTGACATCAGCTCCGACCTCGACGACTTCGCCCATGAATTCGTGGCCCAGGATATCGCCCTGTTGCATCTTGGGAACGACACCATCCATCAGATGCAGGTCGGAGCCGCAGATCGCCGTCGAACTGACCTTGAGAATGCAGTCCCGGGGATCCTCGATACGAGGGTCGTCGACCGTTTCGCAGCGGATATCGTTCTTTCCGTTCCAGACAAGTGCGCGCATGGTTTTGACCTTTCTCGTATTTTCAATCGGTGTGGCCACTCAGCACACAGCAGGTAGATAAGTTCCACGGTTCACTTATTGAAGCTGCGATTTGCGTCCCACCTCGCAAGGGGGAAGATAGACCGCCGGACCACGCTCGCCGCGCAGGCGGCGGCATCTCATTCCGAACTGGCCGCGGCCAAAAGCGGCGAATTACGCCGCGTTACCGCCAGGAACCGGTCCAGCGCCTGCAGGAAGTTCAACTTTCGGCTTTGCTGACCGGGGGAGGGCTGAACGGGGGTGTTCCTGTGCGCGCTGGCGCAGCACGGCACGGTCGCCGCGGCGGCGCGCTCTGTCGGGATGAGCCGGCAGGCGGCCTATCGTTTGCGCGCCCGGGCGCCGCAATTCGCGCTTCTGTGGGAAGAGGCGATGCGGCTGGGCCAGGCGGCGCGGCTGCGGGCGAGGGCGGCGCGGCGGCGCAAGCGCGTCCGCCCCGCTGCTCGACACGCGGATGCTGCCGGACAAGCGCCCGCTGTCGGAAACGGGGCCCTTCGCCAGTGACGGATCGGGGCAGGTGGGGGTTACGCCTGGCCTCGCGCAAGGTGACGCGGCCCCGCGCGCAAGGTCACGGTTTTGACTTGCACGGTGCCGGATGTGCGCCGCGGGGTGACGCTTTCACGCGAAAGGTCACGCATTCGCGGCGCAGGGTTACGCTTCGCACGCTTTTGCGTCTGGAGGGTGTTCCACGTGCTCCACCGCGCGCGGCGGGCTTGCGGGCTAGATGACGAAGTCGCCTTCGTCCTCGCCGTCCCAGTATGCACAGCGGGTGGCGTGGACGTGCAGCATCACCAGGCCTTCGGTGTCGGTGCCGTCCTCGAACCAGCGCTCGAGGTCCTTCACCCAGTGCTTCTCGAACTCGGCCTTGTCGCGCACGATCTCTGCATCGCCTTCCAGCGCGATGAAAATGCCCGGCGCGCCGCTCTCCTTCGGGGCGCCCTGCAAGGACAGGCCGACCTTGGGGTTCTTCTCGATGTCCTTCGCCATGAGGCTGTCGGCCCAGGTGAAGTAGTAGCTGTCCCCATCGTAATCGACCTGGCGGTTGTTGCTCATCGGGCGCGCGCCGATCTGGCCGGCCCTGGTGTGGGTGTTCAGCATCACGAAGTCGATGTCCTTCATCGCTTCGGCAATATGGGCAAGGTGCTCTTTCGCGGTCTTGTCGACCATAACGTCTTCTCCTTCGTGCTCCATCCCCGGCGTCAGCGCGCGGGGGGCGGTTCGGGTTCCGCCGGAGGGAAGGGGAGAGGCGAAAAATCCTCTTTTGGCAAACAATTAGGTGATCCGGCATCGCGTGCTAATGCGCCGCCGCTGAGGTCGGAATTTGCGACGAACTTCGAGATTTGACGACCGCTGCACGCGGTATTCGGCAGCAGTGTAAATTGGACGACGACTTCCTTTCCCAGGAGAGGCACCGCTTTTTCGCAAACCAGCCGGAACCTCCCAGCCATGAACCAGAGCCAAGAATTCTACGCCGAACGTGCGGCAGAAGCTAAGGCAGAGGCGGGCAAGGCCACGCTGGACAATGTGCGCGACCGGGCGCTGCGGGCTCAGGCCACCTGGCAGATGCTGGCCGACCAGGCACATGCCGTGAAGCGCCGCCGCGAGCGGCTCGAAAGCGAAAAGGCCGCTGCGCGCGCTGCCGAAGTGCAGGTGCCTGCGGCAGGCGTTCCTTCCGCTGACTAGCCGAAAGCATGGCGTCCTCGCGCCTGCGTGCATCGCCGCGCCGAAGCGCCCTGCCTGCGAAAAGCGCGCAATTCTGGCACAAATCGATGCTTCGTGCATTCTTCTAGCCGGAGGGTGTTCCATCTGCTCCATCGCGGCCAGCGCCATCGTGCGCTCCCCCGGCGCTCCCCACGCCCCGCCGCCATGCAGATCCGGGCGCCGTTAACGAGAACCGGCAGAACGCCGACAAGGAGAGCGCCGATGAGCCAGACTTTCGAATTCTACAACGAACGCGCCAACGAAGCCGCTGCCGATGCGAAGAAGGCGAAGCTCGCCAATGTGCGTCGTCGTCTCCTGCGCGCGGAACGTTCGTGGCGTGGCCTTGCTGCGCGGGCGAAGGCGGTCGCGGAAATGCGCACGAAGGTGCTGCGCGAGAAGGCTGCGGAGCGTGACGCCGAGGCCGCCAAGGCCTGAATTTACGCGAGAAGCCACAATTTCGCCGCAATCGGAACGATCGCGTAGTGGGGCCGTAGTTAGGCTGAAGGCGCGGAACAAGCGCCCAATCTTTTACGATCTACACAAAGACCGAAAGGCCTGACTCCATGAAAAAGCTTACTCTAGCCCTCGCCTCCGCTGCCACTCTCGCGCTTGCCGCCTGTGGCGATCCCGTCGAGGAAAGCACCGTCGAAGGCGATAATGTCGCTGCCGACCAGGCTGTGAACGACAATGTCGAAGGTCCGGGCACGATCGTCGAAGTCGCGCAGGGCGATGAGACGTTTTCCACCCTCGTGAGCGCTGTGACCGCAGCCGGCCTCGGCGAAGCGCTGTCGGGCGAAGGTCCGTTCACCGTATTTGCACCGACCAACGATGCATTCGCCAAGATTCCGGAAGCGACGCTGACCGAACTGACGACCAACGATACGGACACGCTGGGCACGATCCTGCAGTACCACGTCGTCGAAGGTAACGTCGATGCCGCCACGCTGACCAAGGCAATCCAGAATGCCGGTGAAGACGGCTACACCATAAACACCGTGGGAGGCGGCACGCTGACCGCGATGATGGACGGCAGCAACGTCGTGCTGACCGACGCGACCGGCGGCACCGCCACCGTGACTGCGACCGATGTCGAAGCATCGAACGGCGTCGTCCACGTCATCGACACTGTGCTGATGCCCCAGTAATCGCTTGAATGCGAAACGCGCGCTACCACGACATGCAGTGCAAGGGCGGGCTTCCCGACAGGGAGGTCCGCCCTTCCGCTTAGGGCACCGGCTGGTGTAGGGGAGGGCCATGACCAAGCTTAGCCTGCGCATCACTGCGCCCCTCACGGCCCTGATCGTATCCGCCTGCAGCGGCGCGACCGAGCGCCGGACAGAGCCGGTGTTCGACGCCATCGCGCCGCAGGAAACTGTCACGCTTGTCGGCACCGAGCCCTTCTGGAATGGCGTGATCGAAGGAGGCGTCCTGACGTGGACCACTCCCGAAGACCTCGATGGCACGCAGGCCGAGCTTCGCCGCTTTGCCGGTAATGGTGGGCTCGGCTGGTCGGGCGAGCTTGCCGGCGAGCGAATCGATATCGCGGTCGGCCCCGGCCCATGCAGCGACGGGATGAGCGACCGCGAATATCCCTTCAACGCGGCCGTGCGATTGGGCGACAGGTCTCTTACCGGCTGCGCCTATACGGATGCATCGCCCTTCTCCGGCCCGGAAGCTCCCTGACCGCAGCTTTCGATAAATGATGCATAGGATTGCATCAGGCTGGTTAAGTCCGGCAAATGGTCTACATCTGTTCGCAAGGGAGCGATGGGATGAGGGCGCGATCTGTGCTGCTAGTCGAGGACGAGCCTTTGATCTTGATGGACCTGGAGTTCGCGGTCACGGATCGCTGCTGGCAGCCGCGTACGGCCAGCGGCTTCCGCAAGGCCATGGAATTTCTTGAAAAAGACGCGGCGATTGCCGCTGCCGTGCTCGATATCACGCTCAAAAACGGGGAGAATTGCCTGCCCGTCGCGCGCGAGCTGGAGCGAAGGCGGATTCCCTACGTGCTGCACTCGGGAGAGCTCGAACACTACAGCGCGGACATGGATGACCTGACCGGCGAACGCGTGGCCAAGCCGGCCAGCGCGGCCTCGGTTGTGGCGAAAGCGCTTGCCGGCCTTGCCGGCGATGCCGACTGACCGCACCGACAATCTGCAGAGCAACGAAAAGGGGCGGGCCGTTGTGAAACGGCCCGCCCCTTTTCGGTTGGTCGATCCTCAGTAGATGCCCGGGATACGGTGCTGGATGGCACTGCGCTCCTCGATCGCGGGGCGCAGCAGCTCCTGCCGGTTTGCCCGGGCAAGTCCACCCTGAACGCCCGGCGCACCGGCAACCGGGGTGCAGGTTCCGCGCCCGGCCAGCCAGTCGAGTGCCGCACGGGTCGATGCCTCGTTCGGGTCGCCCATCTGGGCCGAGATATCGTCGGTCGCCCGGCACGTGTTAGGCATCAGCGGCGCAATGCCGTCGTAGTAACTGCCGTTGTTGTCGGCGTTCGTGAGTTCGAAGGCCAATACGCGGAGGCGGTCGTCGCAAGCAGTCCGGTCAACAGCTTCTTGCCCAGCCGGTTTGCCGAGCGTGTTTTCCCCGATTAGCGCGAGATTATCGCCGCGATAGGGAATGAAGGCGGACATGATCAGCTCACTGGCAGAGGCAGTGCCGCTGAAACCGATGTACGCAATTTTAGTGCTGGCGATGCTGCCAGCTTCCTCTTCGAAATCTGCTCTTTGCGTAGCGTTCGCACGATTGGGACTTTGGTTGAGATAAAACTGCGGCTGGCCAACCAGATCGGCTGCCATCAAGTTCATCAAAGTTTGCGCAGTGTAAACGTAGCCACCTCCATTATACCTCACGTCGACGATGATTTCATTTACGCCCGACTTTTGAAAATTTGAGAAAGCGCTGCGTAAATCGTCCTCCAAAGTTTCATTGTTAAAGAAGGTTCTGACATTGATATAGCCGACCTTCTTGCCGTTATCGTCCAGAATTTTTGCTCCGTAACGATCACTCACCGGGTCGACTTTATAGTTTGCTTTTGTAAGGCGAATCCACTCGTTTGTCACACCCGGTCCCGACACTCTAACATTGACCTCGACCCCTTTTTCCGGCGGTCCGAGCGCCTGACTAACCAATGCCGTTCCGCCTTCCGAGATCAGCTGACCAATCGAGGCGTAAGTCCCGTCGGCAAGCTCAATCGCGCTGATGTAGAAGCCTCTATCAATGCCAGCTGCCAATGCTGGCGCTCCTTCGAACGCTTCGAGTACGTACAGGCGGCCAAACTGAAGAGATTCATCGTAATAAACCGAGAACCTCACACCCAATCCCGCTGTCGAACCCGTTGCGGCTTTCTCCTCTTCGGTGATCGAAGTGATGTAAGTGAAGCCGCGATCCCTATTTGCGTTGCGGGCCGGTTCCACCAGCGCATCGATATAGGCTTGAACCGTGCTGAAGGACGCAGGGTTCACGCCGGAAGCCAGCAGGTTGGGGAAGAGATAATAGGTGTCGAGTTGCTGCTTCGTCCAATCCTGCCGCGCGGCCAGGCTGCAATCCGCCGTCGGCGTGGGCGTTGCGCCGCCTCCGCCGCCGCCCGTACTGCCGCCACCGGTCAGGCCGCCGCCGGAGCTGCCCCCGCCGCCGCACGATGCAAGGAATGCCGCCATGGTGATGGCGCTAACGAAACGTCCGGGACGCATAAGCCGATACTCCAAGAATGACCCAAACCGCCGGGGCGGCTCTCCACTTGAGGTTATGCCTTGCACCACCCCGATTTGCAAATCTCTGCCGAACCCGCGGCCCGCCCCCTCGACGCGGCGCGGGCAGCCCGATAGGTGAGGCGCGAAACATCTATCGCAATCGAGGATTAATTCATGCCGAACCCCGCCCCCGCGTGGCTCAACGCCGCCATCCCCGGACCTGCCGACGGCCTTGGCGCGCTAGCCATGGCCGGCTTGGCCGACGAACGGGCGATGGGCCGCGGCCTGTCTCTTAAATCCGCCGCATTTGCCAATGGCGGGGAACTGGACCCGAGCTTTACCGCCACGGAAGAGGATGCGGTCGCGCCGCCACTGGAATGGGCAGGTCCGCCGCCGGGGACGCAGGAACTGGTCCTCGTCGTCCAGTCGCCCGACGGTGAAGGCGCCCCGGTGACGCACTGGATCGTCTGGGGCCTTCCGGGCCAGAAGGGCCAGCTGCTGGAAGGGGAGGCACCGCCCCGCGTCGGCAAGAATTCCGCCGGCAATTCCGAATGGATGCTGCCCAACCCGCCCGCCGGAGCCGCGCCGCGCCGCTATGTCTTCCAGCTTTTCGCGCTCGATCTGCCGATCACGCTGATGCCAGGCGCTACGCTGGACGAGCTGCTGGATTCCTGCCGCGGCCACGTGATGGCGGCCACCGCGTTGACCGCAACCTTCGCCCACGATGGCGAAGATGAGGCGTGGGACGACGAAGAATTGGACTGAGGATAGGTTTTACGGATGGATTGACGGCGCGGCGGCTTTCGTAAAGCGTCCGAGTCCTCTGATTTTGAGGAAGGGATTTTCTACAATGGCAGGCAAGAACAACGCACTTCAGAAGCCGGTGACCCTGTCGCCGGAGCTCGAGAATGTCGTCGGCAAGGGTCCGATGACCCGCGCACAGGTTACGTCGAAGGTGTGGGACCACATCAAGGCGAACAACCTGCAGGACAGCCAGGACAAGCGGATGATCAATCCGGACGACAAGCTGGGTGCCGTCATCGGCAAGGACCAGATCTCGATGTTCAAGATGACCGCTGCGGTTTCCAAGCACCTCAGCTGATTATCTACGGGGTCGGCGGGTCTTCTCGCCGGCCCCGCCTTATCCAAACGTTCCCGGCCCACAGGGTCAGCGCGACCAGCAGCGGTTGCGCCACCATCCGGGGGAGGTGATAGGCAAGGCCAGCACCCCCGTCCTCCCGCGCCATATCCATCGCGAAGTGATTGATGTTGGCGGGAAATACGCACACCGCATAGGCCGCAAGGCCCCATGCGCCCCAGCGCGCCAATCTTGGCGAGAACGGTTGCGCAAGCGCGACGGCGCCCAGCAATTCGGCAATGCCCGTCAGCGCGACGACCGCTTCACGATATGGCACCCAGCCCGGCGTGATCGACAAAAAGGGCTGCGGGCTGGCCAGATGCAGCACGCCAGCGACTGCATAGAGCAGGGCGATGACGAGTCTCGTGACTATTTTCGCGCGGCGCTTCGGATCAGTCTTTTCCACGCGGTCCGCTATTCCCGTCCTCAGGCTTTTGCCAATTGCGTTTCTTGCGATAGGGAACTCCCTGTCGATTGCCCATGGAGACCTTCGAATGATCCGCACCTTCGCGCTCGCTACCACTGCTTCGCTCGCCCTGCTGGCCGCTCCCGCAGCGGCGCAGGAGACTCGCACGCCGGAAGAGATTGCGGCTGCCGCGCTGGAGGCCGCGCCCGTGTTCGACGGGCACAACGACGTGCCGATCCAGCTGCGCGGCCGCTTCGGCAACGTGATCAACGAATTCGATTTCGCCGATACGTCGGATACGGGGGAGACCCATCCGGCCGGGCGGGTGATGCACACAGATCTCGGCCGGCTGCGCGAAGGTGGCGTGGGGGCGCAATTCTGGTCGGTCTATGTCCCGGCCTCGCTCGACGAACCGGAAGCAGTTCAGGCCACCATCGAGCAGATCGACGTGACCAAGCGCCTGATCGCGCGCTATCCGGACGAGCTCGCGCTGGCGTTGACGGCAGACGATGTCGCGGCGGCGATGGCTGCCGGTAAGATCGCCTCGCTGCTTGGCATGGAGGGCGGGCACTCGATCGGCTCGAGCCTCGCCGTGCTGCGCCAGACCTACGATCTCGGCGCGCGCTACATGACGCTGACCCATTCGAAGAACACGCCGTGGGCGGACAGCGCCACCGATACCCCCGCGCATGACGGGCTCACCGATTTCGGCAAGGACCTGGTGCGCGAAATGCAGCGCATCGGCATGCTCGTCGATCTCAGCCATGTCAGCGAAAAGGTGATGCTCGACACGCTGGATATCGCCGGTGCGCCGGTCATCTTCAGCCATTCGGGCGCACGGGCCATCAACG
This sequence comes from Alteriqipengyuania flavescens, assembly GCF_030406725.1. Taxonomy (NCBI): domain Bacteria; kingdom Pseudomonadati; phylum Pseudomonadota; class Alphaproteobacteria; order Sphingomonadales; family Erythrobacteraceae; genus Pseudoblastomonas; species Pseudoblastomonas flavescens. Next base: position 1,675,562 of record NZ_CP129107.1, read on the forward strand.
GCCATGCGCGCAACGTGCCCGACAGCGTGCTGGCGCGGCTGGTGGACAACGGCGGCGTCGTGATGGTCGTGGCGCTGCCGGGCTTCCTGAGCGAGGCGCAGCGGCAGTGGTACGCGGACCGCCAGGCCGAGATCGCCCGGCTGGAGGCGCTATGGCAGGGCCAGCCCGACGCGCAGAGAGCCGCTCTTGCTGCATGGGACGAGGCCAATGAGATGCCGCTCGCGACGATTTCCGATATGGCGGACCATATCGACCACATCCGGATGGTTGCCGGCATCGATGCGATCGGGATCGGCGGCGATTACGACGGCATGACCACCGGCCCCGTCGGCATGGAAGATGTCACGGGCTACCCTGCGCTATTCATCGAGCTAGCCCGGCGCGGCTACTCGCAGGCCGATCTCGAAAAGATCGCCAACGGCAATATCATGCGCGCGATGCGGCAAGCGGAAGCCTATGCAGCGAGCCAATCCGGCGTGCCGCCCTACGAATATCCCGCTGCCCGGGAGGATTAGTCTTTCAGCGGATCGTGGCCTCAGTTCATGAGGCTGTAGCGCCAGTCGGTTTCCTCGACATCGCCATCGGGCCGTTGGGCCAGGTGGCGATGGATGTAGCCGACCACCTTGTTCATGTGGTCGTACTGGCTGTCCGTCAGGTCGGCCTTTTTCGTATTCTTGATCTCGACGATACGCCGGCCCGATTTGTGGCCGGTGCTCTCGCCGCCGTCGCTATCGCCGACCGACTTCGATTCTTCGGTATCGAGCCAGTCTTCCAACTCTTTCGGCTGCATGTTCACGCAGTCTTAGAACTCGTCGTAGGTCTCGTCCTTCTTGTCGTCGTCCATCGCGCTCAATCCCCGTCGACGGTGTCGGGCAAGTCCTCGCGATCGGTGGAGGCCATATCCTTCAGCTCGCTTTCGGACATGCTGTCGTACATCTGCTTCGACGCGCCTTGCAGGTCGGACTTGTCCTGTTCGCCGCGCTTTGCGGCGAGCGCTGCGCCAGCGGCCTGCTGCTGCGCCTTCGACTTCGCCTTGGCCATCAGTCCTTGTCCCATGCCGACAGTTCGCTGCCGCGCTTCAGGACCTCGTCGCCGTCTTCCTGCTTGATCAGGTAGGCGGGGTTGTTCTCGTCGCCATCCTTCGTGATTTCGGACCCTTGGAGCGTGCGGGTGACCTCGCGCTCGAAACGCTCCTTCACCTGGCCGTGGCCTTCGCCGTCGCCCCAGTTCCATTTGACGTATTGCCCGCTCTGGAAGCCCTTGGATTGGTCGGCCATTGCACTGTTTTCCTTTGCGAATTTCGCTCGGGAGACTAACGGCGCCGGACCGTTTGCGGTTCCGGCGCCGCCGGATCAGTTGTCGTCGGTCATGACCTCGGGCACGCTTTCGGGATCGGGCGCGCCTTCGCCCATGCGCGTGGTATCCGCCGGGTTGAGCGTCTCGGTATCCGAAAAATCATCGGGAACGCCAACCACGCTGTCGGTGCTATCTCCTTCGTCCAAAGCATCGGCCTTGCCGGTTGCGGTGGTTTCGCTTTCGATGGCATCCTGGCTGAATGCGCCGCTGAGCCAGGCGATCGTCATCGCGGCGGCCGCGATCACTGTGCCGATGCCGAGCACCCAGCGCATGACGCCGCGGCTTTCGCCGCCCCGTACGTCATCGGCTTCGACGTGGATTTCTTCACCTTCGGTATGCATGGTTTTGCCCTCGCTTCGCCGTAGTCCGGCGCATTTGCTGTTTGTCACTCAACCGCCATGTGCGCGGCGCGTTCCCCGCAATTCCGCCATTCAGGCCCGCAGAAGTTCGTTGATCCCGGTCTTCTCCCGCGTCTGTGCGTCTACCGTTTTGACGATTACCGCGCAGGCGAGCGACGGCCCGCCATCGGGATCGGGCAGGGTGCCCGGCACAACCACCGAATAAGGCGGGATTTTCCCGCGCGTGATCTCGCCCGTGGTGCGGTTCACGATCTTGGTGGACTGGGTAATGAAGACGCCCATCGCCACGACCGTGCCTTCGCCCACGATTACGCCTTCCACGATCTCGCTGCGGGCGCCGATGAAGCTATTATCACCGATAATCGTTGGGTTCGCCTGCATCGGTTCCAGCACGCCGCCGATGCCGGCGCCGGCGGAGATGTGGCAATTCTCGCCCACCTGCGCGCATGATCCGACACTGGCCCAGGTGTCGATCATCGTCCCCGCGCCCACATAGGCGCCGATGTTCACGAAGCTGGGCATCAAGACCACGCCGGGCGCGATATAGCTGCCCCGGCGGGCGATGGCGCCTGGCACCACGCGGAAGCCCGCATCGGCAAAACGGTCCTCGTCCCAGCCGGCGAACTTGGAGGGAACCTTGTCATAGGCCGGGTGGCCGGCGCTGCCGCCTTCCATCACGCCGTTGTCGCGCAGGCGGAAGCTAAGGAGGACGGCTTTCTTGAGCCACTGGTTGACGGTCCACCCACCGTTTCCGTCAGGCTCCGCCACGCGGCGCTGGCCGCTGTCGATCAGTTCGATCGCTTCTTCGACGATGCGCGCGGTTTCGCTGTCGCCGGGCGAAACTTCGCTGCGCTTTTCCCATGCCGCGTCGATCGCCTGGGCCAGTTGGTCGTGCATATTGGGATGATCCGTGTTTGTGTCTGGTTTGCGCTTGGCGGCTAGCTTGTACGCGGCCCGACCGCAAGGCTCGGCGGGGAGCCGGCGGGAAGGTTGCGCTTTGAGGCGTATGGTTCAGCAAGGCTTTAGGCTTCGGCGCTACTGAAGTCGTCCACGCCTGGGAGAATGTCGATGGTCGAAACGCGCCGCACGATGCGCCTGCTTGCCTGCAGCGTGGCCTGCATGGCGATGGTGAGCCTGAGCGCGTGCGGCGGGCGGAGCGACACGATCTCCACACCGCGTCCCCAGCCGAGCCCCAGTCCCTCGCCAAGCCCCAGCCCGTCGCCGAGCCCCAGTCCTTCGCCGTCACCCAGTCCTACGCCTGTCCCGACGAACTTCAACACGACCGAATTCCGCACGTCCGACGGCCCGGGATTCCACTCCGCCGTCACCGCCTGGCAGCAGGGAGCGACAGGGCGGAACGTCGTTATCGCCGTGGCTGATTCCGGACTCGATACGGCCAATGCCGAGTTCGCCGGCCGCGTCCATCCGGCCTCGACCGATATCGCGGGCAACCGCTCGGTTGTCCCGGAAGACGATCACGGCACCAATGTCGCGCTGGTCGCAGCCGCCGCGCGCGACGGCAGTGGCATCCTCGGCATGGCATACGAGGCGACGGTCATGGGGCTGCGCATCGACAGCCCCGGGACCTGCGGCACCGACACGCCGGAAGACCCATCGCTCGGCTGCGCCTTTACCGACCCGACTATCGCCGCTGCGATTAATTATGCCGTGGACAACGGCGCGCAGGTCATCAATCTCTCGCTCGGCGGCAGCAGGGGCAGCCAGGACGTGATCGACGCCGTGGCCCGCGCTGCCGCTGCCGGGATAGTCGTGGTGGTGGCCGCCGGGAACGACGGCGATTCCACCGGCCGCGGGATCGACCCCGACCGGCCCGACCCGTTCGCCCAATCGCTGCGCGATGCAGGCGGCGATGCCGTGATCATCGTGGGTTCGGTGGACGAGAACGGCACCTTGTCGACCTTCTCCAACCGTGCGCTCGATTACGAGGACGGCTTTATCGCCGCGCGGGGAGAGGTCATTTGCTGCGTCTATCTGGGCAGCCAGATCTACATCGACGATGAGGGCTTTCTCTACCTGTTTTCCGGCACCAGTTTCGCCGCGCCGCAGGTGGCGGGGGCGGCGGCGCTGCTGAAACAGGCCTTCCCGAACCTGACCGGGCAGGACATCGTCAACATCCTTCTCGACAGCGCGCGTGATGCCGGTGCGGCGGGGACCGACCCGGTTTACGGGCGCGGCATCCTCGACGTGGCGCAGGCCTTCGCGCCGCAGGGCCGCACCGGGCTGGCCGGTAGCACCGCCGCCCTGCCACTGGGCGACGTGATCGCGGTCGGTTCGCCGGCGATGGGGGATGCGCTGTCGGCCGGGCAGGGGGCGCTGGATGCCGTGCTGCTCGACGGGTATCGCCGCGCCTATCGCTACGATCTCGCCAGTGGCCTTCGCTCCGGCGCGCAGCAGCAGCGGCTGCAGGGCGCGGTAGGAGCGACCCATCGCAATGTCTCGCTCGGCGGGGAGCGGATGTCGCTCGCCTTCTCGATCGCCGACAACGGGCGCGCGGGCGGCCTCGCCGTGCCGCAGCCGCTCCGCCTCGATGCGGAGGATGCCGAAAAGGCGCGCGTCCTTGCCGGGCGTGTCGCCATGCGGCTCGATCCCGACCGACAGCTGGCCATCGGCTTCAACCAGACGGGCGAGGGACTGGCGGCGGGCTTGCAGAGCCGCGATCGGCCCGCGTTCATGATTGCAAACGGCGGCGCGGGCGATGCCGGCACGCTACGCCAGTCCGACATCGCCTTCGCTTTCCGCCAGCGCATGGGCGACTGGGGCATCACCGCAAGCGCGGAGAGCGGCACCATGTACGCAGGCGATATCCAGCAATTGCGCACCGACCTCAGCGGCGACCGCCAGCGCGAAGGCAGCCGCTCCTTCGCCATCGCGGCGGATCGCGATTTCGGCGTGTTCGACCTGTCCATCGGGGCCAGCGTGACGGACGAGGACCGCACCGTACTCGGCGCGCGGCTGCATGACGCGCTGTCGCAGGGCGGCGCACGCAGCACCTTTGTGGATGCCGATGCGGGTTGGGACTTCGCGCCCGGCTGGCGGCTGGGCGGATCCTACCGGCGCGGCTGGACCGCAGCGGAGGCGGGCGGGCTGGTGCTCGGCTCCGACATCGTGAGCGACGGCTGGTCGTTCGACGTGGCGCGCGAAGGTGTGCTTGCGAGCGGCGACCGGGTGGGCTTCCGCATTGCGCAACCACTGCGCGTGCGCTCGGGCGGTCTGACGCTCGAATTGCCGGTGGGGTACGATTACGATGTCGAGGTGGTGACGTATGGCGAGCGCGCCTTGTCATTGACCCCGACGGGGCAGGAGATCATGGCCGAGCTCGGCTGGCATGGCGCAATCTTCGGCGGCAATGGCGGCGCGGCGCTGTTCTATCGGCGGGAGCCGGGCCATTTCGCCGGGCATGCGGACGACCGGGGCGTGGCCGTCCGCTGGTCGAAGGACTTTTAGCCCGAGATCATCCCGCGGTCTGCGCCTTTTGCGCGAATTCCCAGGCGACCTCGGCCAGCGGCTCCACCCGCTCGCTCATCGCCTTCGCGTGAGCGGAGGATGCGGTGCCGTCGATGACGCGCTTCTTGATGCCCTGCATGATGCCTGCGAGGCGGAAGAAATTGTAGGCGAAGTACCAGTTCATGTCCGGCACGCCGCTGCGCCCCGTGGCTTCGCAATAGCGCTCCACCACTTCCTCCAGCTCCGGAATCCCCAAGGCCTTGCGGTCGATGTCGGCGACGCCCGAGCGGCCGCCGTTGTCGGTCACCCAGGCGAGGCAGAAATATGTGAAATCGGCGAGCGGATCGCCCAGCGTCGACAATTCCCAGTCGAGGACCGCGAGAACTTCTGCGCGGTCCTTGGCGAAGATCATGTTGTCGATCCGGTAGTCGCCGTGGACGATGCTGGTGCGCTCCTGCTCCGGCACGCTGGCGGGCAGGTACTCGATCAAGCGCTCCATCGGCTCCATGTGACCAGTTTCCGACAGCTTGTATTGCTTGGTCCAGCGGCCGATCTGGCGTTCGAAATAATTGCCGGGCTTTCCGTAATCCTCCAGCCCCGCCTCGGCGAGATCGACCTGATGCAGCCGGGCGAGGACGTCGGTCATTTCGTGATACACCGCGCGCCGTTCTTCCGGCGTGCTGCCCGGCATCGACCCGTCCCAGATCGACCGGCCATCGACCATGCCCATGACGTAGAACATGGCACCGACCACATCGTCGTCGGTGCAAAGTCCGTATTGGGGTGCGACCGGGAAGCCGACCTTTTCGAGCCCCGACTGCACGCGGAATTCGCGGTCGACCGCATGGGCGCTCGGCAGGAGCTTGCCGAAGGGCTTGCGCCGCAGGACATAGTCGCCCGACGGGCCGGACAGCTTGTAGGTCGGGTTGGACTGCCCGCCCTTGAATTTCGCCTGTTCCAGCGGGCCTTCGAAACCTGGCACATTGTCCGCCATCCACGCGGCAAGCTTGTCCGTGTCGAGGATGTCATCGCCTTCGGGGGCGGTGGTGCCGGTAAAGGCCTTCTGGGCGTCCATCGGGGGCTGGATGGCAGTCATCGGTAACCTCAGTCGAAAACGATCACGCTGCGGGCGCTGGTCCCGGTGCGCATGGTGTCGAAGCCTTCGTTGACCTGGTCCAGCGATATCCGCTCGGCAATGATCGTGTCGAGATCCAGCAGGCCGCGCAGGTAGAAAGCGACGAGGCGCGGCAGATCGACGGGGAATTGGTTCATCCCCATAATCGCGCCCTGCAGCTTCTTGCCCGACAACAGGTCCATCGCGCCGAGCCCGACCTTGCAGTCGAGCGGCATCATGCCGAGGATCGTGGCCGTGCCGCCGCGGCGCAGCGATCTTACCGCCAGGTCGGCGCTGGCCTGCCGGCCGACCGCCTCGACCGCGTGATGCACCCCGCCGTCGCTGATCGAGACGATCTGTGCCGCTGCATCGTCGGCCAGCGCGTCGACCGCGTGGGTCGCGCCCAGCGCCATGGCAAGCTCTCGCTTTTCGGGCAGCGGATCGGCGGCGATGACCTTGCCCGCACCGGCGATGCGCGCGGCGTTGATGGCGGCAAGGCCCACGCCGCCGCAGCCGACCACCACCACGCTTTCGCCCGGCACCACGGCACAGGCGTTGAAGATCGCCCCGGCACCGGTCGTAACCGCGCAGCCGAGCAGGGCGGCCCGGTCGAGCGGCATGTCTTTGTCGATCGAAACGCAGGCATGTTCGTGGATCAGCATCTGTTCGCCGAACGCGGACAGGTTGAGCATCTGGTTGACGGTCTCGCCGCCGTTACGCGTCAGGCGCGGCGGCGCGTCCTTGCCGCGCCTCGTATCCCCGCCAAGGCAGAGCGCCATGCGGCCCGTCACGCAGAACTCGCAGTGCCCGCAAAAGGCGGAGAGGCAGGAGACGACGTGATCGCCGGGTTTTACCGTCTTCACTTCCGAACCCACCGCGCGGACCACGCCGGCCGCCTCGTGCCCGGGCACGGTGGGCAAGGCGTGCGGATAGTGGCCGTCGATGAAGTGGAGGTCCGAATGGCACAGGCCGCACGCCTTGGTGTCGATCAGCACCTCGTGCGGTGCGGGATCTGCCACCTCGATGTCGCCGATGACGAGCGGCTGGCCCGGCTGCTCCAGTATTGCTGCCTTTGCCATCGTCACTGTGCCCCGCCGGCTCCGGCAGAGGCGCTCGCTGCGGCGCCGCCTCCGGCCACCTGCCTGCCGCCGCCGCCCTTCTTCTCGAATGAACTATCGCCTTCGCCGTCTTCGGGGACGTGCTTGGCGAATTCCATCCGGGCAATGGCGCGTTCGTGTACCTCGTCCGGCCCGTCGGCCAGGCGCAGCGTGCGCTGGTGGGCATAGGCGCGGGCAAGGCCGTAATCGTCCGAGACGCCGCCGCCGCCATGGGCCTGGATCGCATCGTCGATGATGCGCAGAGCCATGTTGGGCGCTTGCACCTTGATCATGGCGATTTCCTGCGCCGCAGCCTTGTTGCCCACCTTGTCCATCATGTCGGCCGCCTTGAGGCAGAGCAGGCGCGTCATGTCGATATCGATGCGCGCACGGGCGATCCGGTGCTCCCACACGGAGTGCTTGTAGACCGGCTTGCCGAAGGCTTCGCGCGCCTGCAGCCGGCGGCCCATCTTGGCGATCGCTTCTTCGGCGACGCCGATGGTGCGCATGCAGTGGTGGATGCGGCCCGGGCCGAGGCGGCCCTGCGCGATCTCGAAACCGCGGCCTTCCCCCAGCAGCATGGCCGATGCCGGGATGCGGACGTTCTCCAGCTCGATTTCCATGTGGCCGTGCGGGGCATCGTCATAGCCGAACACGGGCAGGTGGCGCAGCACCTTCACGCCCGGCGCATCGAGCGGCATCAGCACCATCGATTGCTGCGCGTGGCGCTTCGCTTCGAAATCGGTCTTGCCCATCACGATGGCGACCTTGCAGCGCGGATCGCCTGCGCCGCTGGACCACCACTTGCGGCCGTTGATGACGTATTCGTCCCCATCGCGCTCGATCCGTGTCTCGATATTGGTCGCATCGGAACTGGCGACGCGCGGTTCGGTCATCAGGAAGGCGCTGCGGATTTCGCCTTCCATCAGCGGCCTCAGCCATTCGTCCTTCTGTTCCCGCGTGCCGTAGCGGTGCAGCACTTCCATGTTGCCCGTGTCGGGCGCGGAGCAGTTGAAGACCTCGCTGGCCCAGCCGATGCGGCCCATTTCCTCGGCACACAGCGCGTATTCGAGGTTGGTCAGGCCCGGCCCTTCGAATTCGAAGGTCTCGTCGACGTGGTGGTGGCTGTCGTTGCGCGGCGGCATGAACAAGTTCCAGATGCCGGCATCCTTCGCCTTGGCCTTCATGTCCTCGACGATCTGGATCACTTTCCAGCGATCGCCCTCGGCATCCTGCTGCGCGAAAGTGCCGGTGTGCGGGCGGACATTCGCTTCGATGAAGTCGCGCACGCGGTCGCGCCAGTAGGCCTGCCGTTCGGTGGGTTCGAAATCCATGGGGAATGTCCTGCTTGTTGGTGTCTATCGGTTCTGGTGGTCGCAAAACTGGCAGATGGCCCGCGCTGCGCCAAGGAAAATTAATCGTGCGGTTAAACGCGCTTTAGGGCACGATGGTGCCGCCGTCCACATCGCCGCGGGCAGCCGTGTCAAGCGCGCGCTTCGCGCTCATGCGGGCGATGCGCGATTCGTGGTCGGCGCGGCTGATCGGGAAATTGCCGAGCCAGTATGCCGCGATCAGCCCCATCAGGATGGTGGCTCCGGAGTACAACAGGATCATTTCCGACAGGATGGGGAAGGCCACGGTGCCCGGTTGCGAATCGGTCGGCAATTCGGACGCGGCGATGATCTGTCCGGTAATGAAGATGCCGAACCCGGTGGCGCATTTCTGGACCAGCCAGTTGCCCGAATAGAACGCGCCTTCCGCCCGGCGATCCGTCCGCTCCTGGAACGCCTCGACGATTTCGGCGACCATGCTGGTGGCGGAAATCATCAGGACCACGCCCAGCGTGTTGGCAAAGGTCAGGAACAGGTACAGCAGGGCCGTGGACGCCGTGCTCCCCGGCTCGGGCCACAAACCCGCGACCAGCAGGAAATACGGCGTCAGGCCGATGGTGAAACTGCCGATGGAGGAGATTGCCGCGCTTTTCGGCTTGCCCCAGCGGCGGTGCATCGGGCCCACGATAAGGAACATGAGGACGACCGACAGGAAGAGGACGGCGGGATAGATCAGCAGCTCGGTTTGCTCGAACCGCCACACGAACAGGTTGAGGTAGTTGGAGATCGAGAAGGTCATGCCCTGGCTGACGTAGGCGGCAAGGCCGCCTGCGGCGAAGAACAGGAAAGCCTTTTCGGAAAACGCCTCGCGGATTTCGGAAAAGGCCGTTTTGATGGAGAAAGGCGGCGGCTTTACTTCGGGGTAATGGGCGATCAGGTGATGCTGGCCCGCCGCCGATCCCATCACCGACAGCGCCATCAGCGCGGCGCCGAAGATGCCGTAGGACAGGTAGCCGTCCGCCTGCAGGATGCCTTCGGAGCCCGGCATGAAGACCGCATAGGCCATGACCATCATCAGCAGGCCGCCGGTCCAACCGAACAGGAATCGGAAGCGGAACAGCGTGGTCCGCTCGTCGTAATCCTGCGTCAATTCCGGCACGAGGCTGACCGAGGGCACCTCGCAGGCGGACAGCAGGATCCGCACGGTGATCGCTACGGCCAGCAGCTCGCCGAAAGACGGGGTGCTGCCTCCCGGCGGGTGCCACAACAGCACCCAGACGATGCCGAGCGGGATCGGCGCGGCATAGAGCCACGGCAGGCGGCGCCCCCAGCGGGTATAGGTGCGGTCGGAAAGATTGCCGAGGATGGGGTCGATTAACGCATCGGCGAGCAGGGCGATCAGCAACGCCAGGCTGACCAACGCGGCGTCCATTCCCAGCACCTGGTTGTAGAAAATCAGGAGGAAGAACGAAAAGCCGCCGTCCTTAACCCCGAAAGCGACCGCGCCAAAACCGTGGATCAGCTTGAGCTTGAGGGGCAGGGGGGAGGGAACCTTGGCGGCTGCCTTCGTCGTCGCGACTTCGGTCAAGCCCATCGCTCCTTCATGGCTTCGAGGGCGGAAAACAGGCCCGCCTCTTCAGGGTCCCAGCTGTGCCGCGGGCCGAGCGTGATGCCGCCGTCGACGATGATCGACTGGCCGGTGACGAAGCTGGCCGCATCGCTGGCGAGGTAGGCAACCGCTTCGGCGATGTCGCGCGGCTGCCCGCCGCGGCGCACGGGCTGGGCATTGGCGCTCATCTGGGCGATCATGTCCTTGGCCACGCGCTCCATTTCGCCCTCGATCTCCAGCGCGCTGGTAAAGATGCTGGTGTTGATGAAGCCCGGCTGCACCGCATTCACGCGGATGCCGAACTGGGCAAGGTCGGTGGCAGCGACCTTCGTCAGGTGGAGTACACCGGCCTTGGCGACCGAATAGGCGGTAGGCGCATAACCGGGTCCGACCGCGGCCACGCTGGACGTGTTGACGAAGCTTGCGCCACTGCGCCCGCGCATGTGCGGAACGGCGTAGCGAATGCCGAATGCGACCGAGCGCAGCAGCAGGTCCATCGTGCGGTCCCACTCGCCCGGCTCGATTTCGTGGATGCCGGGCCGCGCGCCGCCCGCGCCGGCGTTGTTGAACACGGTGTCGATCCCGCCGGACTTGGCAGCGGCGCGGTCCATCAATTCCTTGATGTCGCCCGTCGCACTGACATCACAGTGCACGAAGCGGACATCGCCGTCGATCTCGCCGGAGAGCGCCGCGCCGCCTTCCTCGTCGATATCGGCAGCGTACACCTGCGCCCCTTCGCCGGCGAACAGACGGACAGATTCCTTGCCGATACCCGACGCTGCGCCGGTAATCACCACGGTCTTGCCGGAAAATCGTATCGGGTCTCTCCCACCCAGTGTCTTGGCATGCAGCCTAGCGACACGCTGCGCCGGGTCAATCGCCCCTCGGCTGCTGCAACAGGGCGGCGGGCCGTCTCAAGCGGTCTTGCGACTCTGCGAAAAGCACTTTAACCGGACGATTAAACCGATGGCAATCGGATTCCCCTCGCGCTGCCCGGAGAGCCTCCGGCGGCCCTTTTCAGGAGAGCATCGCATGGCCGACCAACTCGAAGATTTCCGCGCCGAGACGCGCGCCTGGCTGGAGGAAAACTGCCCGGAGGAAATGCGCAAGCCCGTGCGCGACGAAGAAGACGTCTATTGGGGCGGCCGCAACGCAAGCTTCAAGAACGATGCGCAAAAGCAGTGGTTCGAAGCCTGCCGCGACAAGGGCTACACCGTGCCGGACTGGCCGAAGGAGTACGGCGGCGCGGGCCTTTCGCCTGCCGAAGCCAAGATCCTGCGGCAGGAAATGGGCCGCATCGGAGCGCGCCCGCCACTCAGCTCCTTCGGGATCTGGATGCTCGGCCCGGCGCTGCTCAAATTCGGCACCGAAGGCCAGAAGCAGCGCTTCCTCAACGAAATCGCGGCCGGCGAAATCCGCTGGTGCCAGGGCTATAGTGAGCCGGGCAGTGGATCGGACCTCGTGTCCATGCAGACTTATGGCGAGGACAAGGGGGACCATTGGGTGGTCAACGGCCAGAAGATCTGGACCTCCTATGCCGACGAAGCCGACTGGATTTTTTGCCTCGTCCGCACGGACAAGGAAAACAAGTACCAAGGCATCACCTTCATGCTGTTCGACATGGCGGGCGAAGGCGTCTCGACCAAGCCGATCAAGCTGATTTCCGGCAACAGCCCCTTCTGCGAAACCTTCATGGACGATGTGAAGGTGCCCAAATCCTATGGCGAGGATTGTCCGGCTTATGTCGGCGAGATCAACCGCGGCTGGGACGTGGCGAAATACCTCCTTGGCCACGAGCGCGAGATGATTTCGGGCGCGGGCGGCGGCGACCGCACCAGCGCCATCGGTGCGGCGATGAAGCGCAATGCGGGCGAATTGGACCCGGTGCTGCGCGCCGAGCTAGCCATGTTCGATGTCGAGGCGCTGGCCTACGGCGCGATGGGCGAGAAGTTCCTCGACGAGATGAAGGCCGGCAAGGGCCATCCCGCGCAGCCGAACATGATGAAATACGTCGGTACGGAGCTCAACAAGCGCCGCCACGAACTGATGATGTCGGCCGGCGGCAGCCGCGCTCTCGAATGGGAGAGCGAGGAAACGAACGGCGGCAAGGGTGCGCGAAACTGGCTGCGGACCAAGGCCAATTCGATCGAGGGCGGCACCAGCGAGGTGATGCTCAACGTCGTCGCAAAACGTATCCTCGAATTGCCGGGGGCGTAATTTCAACCGTCACCCCGGCCCGCGAGCAGGGGTCCCGCTTCTTGCAAGGCGGACTGGAAGAAAAGGTGGATCCCGGATCAAGTCCGGGATGACGAGACAGGGACATTTATAACCATGCCACTTTACCACGACGACGACCAGGCGATGCTCGCCGACACTGCCAGCCAGTTCATGGCCGAACAGGGCAGCATCGAAAAACAGCTGCGCCACTGGCGCGACCGGGATTGCAAGGACGGCTTCGGCCACGGCCTGTGGGAACAGTTCGGCGAGATGGGTTTCACCGGCATCCTCGTGTCCGAGGACGATGGCGGCCTGGGGATGGGCCAGTACGAAGCCGGCATCGTGCTGGAGGAAATCGGCCGCAACCTTACCCCCTCGCCGTTTCTCACCAGCTCGGTCCTTGCCGCTACGGCACTTAAGCACGGCAGCGACGATGTTCGCGGCCGCTGGCTGCCGGGGATGGTCGAAGGCAAGAGCGTGTTTGCCGTCGCGATCGACGAAGGCGCCAAGCACCGGCCGGAGCGTGTCGCCGTGAAGGCCGAAAAGTCGGGCAACGGCTTCAAGCTGTCGGGCCAGAAGGATTTCGTGGTCCATGGCGCGAGCGCGGACATGCTCGTCGTCTCCGCCCGCACGTCGGGCAGCGACGATGACGAGGACGGCATCACGATGTTCGCCGTGCCGAAGGATGCTGCGGGCATGAGCCACGATGCGGTGCGGCTGGTCGACAGTTCGATGGCGACGCACACGAAGTTCGACGGTGTCGAGCTGGATGGCGATGCGGTGATCGGCGAAGTCGACGGCGGGCGCGAAGTGCTCAACGCCATGCTGACCGCAGGCCGGATCGGCGCGGCAGCCGAAGGCGTCGGCGTTGCCGCGGGCGCGATGGACATGACGGTCAACTACCTCAAGGAACGCAAGCAGTTCGGCAAGCTGATCGGCGAGTTCCAGGCGCTGCAGCACCGCGCCGCGCACCTGTATTCCGAAGTCGAGATCGCCCGCGCCGTAGCCTACAAGGCCGCGCAAATGCTAGACGGCGGCAGTTCGACCGCGGACCTGATGGCCAGCGTCGCCAAGGCAAAGGTCGCCAAGGCTGCGGGCCTTGCGGTCAAGGAAGGCGTGCAGATGCACGGCGGCATCGGCATGACCGACGAATACGACATCGGCCTCTACATGAAGCGCGATCGTGCGCTGCAGGAGTTCCTCGGCGACGCCTACTACCACGCCAACCGCGTGGCGGAACTCAGCGGCTATTGAGATAAACTCCCCTCCCCTTGGGGAGGGGCCGGGGGTGGGGGTTCGGCGTCGGCAATGGCCACCACATCCGCAAACCCACCCCGCTGCGACTAGGCGACACGTCGCCAAGTCTCGCTGCCCCTCCCTCACGGGAGGGGATTTCCAGGAGAGAATGACATGAACCTCGAAGACCTTTTCAGCCTGAAGGGGCGCACTGCGCTCGTCACCGGTGGCAGCCGGGGTATCGGCCGCATGATCGTGGAGGGCTTCCTCGCTGCCGGGATCGACCGGGTCTACATCACGGCGCGCAAGGCGGAGGAGCTGCAGGCCACGGCGGACGAGCTCGGCGACAAGGTCGTCGGCATCCAGGGCGACATCTCTTCCATGGAAGGGATCGAGGCGCTTGTGGCCGACATTTCCGGGCGCGAGAGTAAGCTCGACATCCTCGTCAACAATGCCGGCGCTGCGTGGGGCAACGACTATCTCGACTTCCCCGAGGCCGGGTGGGACAAGGTGATGGATCTCAACGTCAAGACGCCGTTCTTCCTGACCCAGAAGCTGCACGGCCTGCTGACCGCAGCGGCGAGCCAGGACCGCCCGGCGAAGGTCATCAACATCACCAGCATCGACGGGCAGCGCGTCAACCCGTGGGAAACCTACAGCTATCAGGCGTCCAAGGCCGCGCTGATCCACCTGACCCGCCGCATAGCTGCGCGGCTGGTGAAGGACCACATCTACGTGACCAGCCTGGCGCCGGGCGCTTTCCCGTCGAACATGAACAAGGTCGCCCGCGACCATGCGGAAGCGAGCGCGCAGGGCATCCCGAACAAGCGCGTGGGCGACAAGTTCGACATGGGCGGCACCGCCGTATACCTCGCCAGCCGTGCGGGCGATTACACCGTGGGCGAAACGCTCACCGTGGACGGCGGCATCGTCAACGCCCACCTGCCGAGCCATTTCGCCGAACCGGTTTGAGGCGCGACGTTCACGTCTGTTGCATTCGATGCAAGTTGACAAAACTCATTCGGTTTCGGCTTTTCGGAAATAGATCCATAGCCCGCCGGAAACGCAAAAGCCCCGCTGCGAGGCGGGGCTTTTTGCATGGTGCTTGAGCTACGATTTCAAGGAGCGCGAAGGGTGTATCGCAGCTGTGTGCGTGTAGGAAAATGATTTGGCCAATGTGGGATGGAACGCGGCATCGCGCCGACACCGACTCTCATTACCCCCGCTCAGCCTGAGCCTGTCGAAGGTCCCGCACCATGACTAGCCACCCGCCATGGAGTCTTGCACCTGCTTACGCCGCTGCAACGACGGGAACTACCTTGCCGGTCAAACGTAAACGGCGGATAAATTGCCGACGCGGGACGAAGGCTCCGCAGCCGCGCGGCAAATCGAAGGCCGGGGGGCAAACAAGGGGGCATTATCAGCCGGACACTGGAGCCGAATCCCGCCTCTTGCCCCGAGTAGGCAAAGCTCGTGAGGCCAGATCGGCGCATGGCCTTCGACAAGCTCAGGCTGAGCGGGGGTGGGGTCTGGCCGGACCCGTCCTCACCCCATCAATTCGCGCACGAACGGGATCAGCCCGGTCTGCCGCGTGCGCTTCATGCGTTCCGCATGCAAGATCTCGCGGACCTTGGCGTAGCATTCGTCCAGATCGTCGTTAATCACGACGTAGTCGTATTCCGCCCAGTGGCTGATTTCCGCGCGGGCGCGTTCCATGCGGGCGTCGATCACTTCGGCGCTGTCCTGTGCGCGGCCTTCCAGCCGGCGGCGCAATTCGGCAATGCTGGGGGGCAGGATGAACACGCTGACCGTGTCCTGCTGGTCCTTCTGGTACAGCTGCTGCGTACCCTGCCAGTCGATGTCGAACAGGAAATCCTGCCCGTGCTTCAGCGCGTCGCGGATGCGCCCCTTGGGGGTGCCGTAGCGGTGGCCGAAGACATGCGCCCATTCGTAGAAATCGTCTTCCTCGACCATCCGGTCGAACTCCGCATCGTCGGCGAAATAATAATGCACCCCGTCCTTCTCGCCCGGCCGCATCGGGCGGGTGGTGACAGAGACCGACAGTTTGATCGCCTCGTCCGTCTCCAACAGCTTGCGCGAGATCGTGGTCTTCCCCGCGCCGGAGGGTGAGGAGAGGATGAACATCAGCCCGCGGCGGGCGAGATCGGTGTGCGAGAGCGCTTTGTGTTCAGCCATGCCCGCGCTTGCCGCATGGGGCAGGGGGAAATCAACCCTGCGCGCAGTGTTGGCGGCCTTATTCCTCGGCCTGTTTGTTCAGCTGCTTCTCGCCGGCGCGGCGGGCACTTCGGCGACCGCGAGCACGATCCCACAGGGTCTTCGCCAGCAATCCGCCGCCGACCAATGCCGCACCGGGAAGCGAACGCGTCGCCACCTTCGTCGCGCCATAGGCTGCCAGCGTGTGGACCAGCGAGCGGTTTTCCACCGCGTCTTTCGCGAAATTGCGGCCATAGCGCCGTTGGAGCAGGCCTTTCTCAACCGTCTGGCGCGCGATGCGGCCCACGCTGCGCAGGACCAGGTCATGGATCAGCAGGTTCGTGGCGGCATTCGGGCTGGGGCCCGCGACCTTGGGGCCATCGCTGCCGATATCGTCGCCGATGTTGCGCAGCTTGCGTGCGCCGCGGTCCGTGATGTGCTTCGATCGTCTTGCCATATTGGCCCCCGGTCATGGCGGGCCTCGGGCCGCCCGCGTTATTTCTTGCGGCCGAAATCGACCGTGACGACATTGGAGCCGTCTTCGCTTTCGGTAACGAGCGGGCTTGCGCCCTGTTCCGGCGCGTCGTTTTCCGCATCGTCGTGCGGTTCGGGCGAAATGTCCGGCATGTTGGCCTGGAACTGCAGTCCGAAATCGACCGCCGGGTCGACGAAAGCGGTGATCGCGGAATAGGGAATCTGCAGCTTGGCCGGGATCTGGTTGAAGGAGAGGCCGACCTGGAAGCCTTGCTCGTCCACCTCCAGGTCCCAGAACTTGTTCTGCAGCACGATGGTCATTTCGTCGGGGAAACGTTCCGTCAGGTGCTTGGGAATGGAGACGCCGGGCGCGCCGGTCTTGAAGGTGATGTAGAAGTGGTGCTCGCCCGGCAAGATGGAGCCACTGGCCTGGATTTCGCCCAGCACCCGGCCGACAACGGCGCGCAGGGCCTCCTGCACGATTTCATCATAGGGGATCAGGCTGTCGGGCGTCTCTTCGCTCATGCGCCGAGTGATGGTGCCAGCATCCTGCCCGGTCAAGCGCAATCGTGCGGTTTTGCGGGCAATCGCCCCCCGTTTCCCCCATTGCGCGCATGCCAGCAGGTTTTATAGGCTTGCCCCATGCGCACCGCCTCTTATCGCCGCGACACTGCGGAGACGAAAATCGCCGTCGAGGTCAATCTCGACGGGACCGGCAGCTACGATGTCTCGACCGGCATCGGCTTCCTCGACCACATGGTGGAACAGTTCAGCCGCCATTCGCTGTTCGACGTCACGATGAAAGTGGACGGCGACCTGCACGTGGACCAGCACCACACGACCGAGGACAGCGCGCTGGCGCTGGGCCAGGTGCTGGCCAGGGCGTTGGGCGACAAGGGCGGCATCGGCCGCTACGGCAGCGCCTATTCGCCGATGGACGAAACGCTGGCGCGCGTGTCGCTCGACATTTCGGGGCGGCCCTACCTGGTGTGGAAAGCCAAATTTACGCAGGAAAAGCTGGGCGAATGGGACACCGAGCTGATCGAGCACTGGTTCCATTCGGTCGCGCAGACGGCGGGCATCACGCTGCACTGCGAGCTATTGTACGGCACCAACAACCACCACATCTGCGAAGCGCTCTACAAGGGCTTTGCCCGCGCGATGCGGCAGGCGGTGGAGATCGACCCGCGCAAGGGCGGGGCGATCCCCAGCACCAAGGGCACGCTGAGTGACTAGATCCGCCCGAAGGGCGGCAAGAGCGACGGCTCGCCCGCAGCGGGCGCAGCTAGCCTGCGCGTCTAGCGAGGACGCACCCGCGGAGGCGGGTGCGCAAGACCTATGACCATCGCGCTGATCGATTACGGCGCGGGCAATCTTCATTCGGTCCACAACGCGCTGAAGGCCGTGGGGGCCGACGTTGCGGTCACCGCCGATCCCGCCGTGGTGGCAGGAGCGGACCGGATCGTCCTGCCCGGCGTCGGCGCGTTCGGCGCCTGCGCGCGCGGGCTTCGCGGTGTCGAGGGGATGGTCGAAGCGCTCGACCACAGGGTACGGCGCGATGGCGTGCCTTTCCTCGGCATCTGCGTCGGCATGCAATTGCTCGCCACGCGCGGGCTGGAGTTCGAGGACGTGCCCGGCCTCGGCTGGATCGCGGGCGAGGTGCGGTTGATCGAGCCGGCCGACAACACGATAAAAGTGCCGCACATGGGCTGGAACGATGTGGCGCCGATGGGCCATCCGGGCGCCGCCGAGCTGGTCGAACCGGGCGAGGCCTATTTCCTGCACTCCTACGCTTTTCATCCCGAGCGCGGCCATGACATTGCCGCGATGACCGACCATGGCGGCGGGATCGTGGCCGCCGTGGCGCACGAGAATATCCTCGGCGTGCAGTTCCATCCCGAAAAGAGCCAGCGCTACGGGCTCGACCTCCTTTCTCGCTTCCTCGACTGGAACCCCTGATGATCGTTTTCCCCGCCATCGACCTCAAGAACGGCGAAGTCGTGCGGCTGGCCGAAGGGGACATGGGCCGCGCCACCGTCTATGGCGACGACCCGGCCGCGCAGGCGATGCTGTTCGCCGACGCCGGGGCAGGGCACCTGCACGTCGTCGACCTCGACGGTGCGTTTGCCGGAGAAAGCCGCAATCGCGAGGCGGTGGAAGCCATCGTCTCTGCCTTTCCCGGCTACGTGCAGCTGGGCGGTGGGATCCGCACACCCGACGCGGTGGAGGGCTGGTTCAATCTCGGCGTGGCGCGGGTGGTCATCGGTTCCGCCGCGCTTAAGGACCCGCAGTTCGTGAAGGACATGGCGGCCGCATGGGAAGGCGGCATCGTGGTGGCGGTCGATGCGAAGGACGGACATGTAGCGACCGAGGGCTGGGCCGAAGTCTCCGACGTGCCCGTGCACGACATGGCCCGCCGGTTCGAGGATGCGGGCGTCGCCAGCCTGCTGTTCACCGACATCGGCCGCGACGGGCTGCTGAAGGGCTGCAACATCGACGCGACGCTGGACCTGGCGCGGCGAACCGACCTGCCGGTGATCGCCAGCGGCGGGGTGAAGGGGCTGGACGACATCCATGTCCTCTCCCTCCACGCGAACGAGGGTATCGAGGGCGTCATCACCGGCCGCGCGCTTTACGAAGGCCGGCTGGACCTCGGCGCGGCACTGGCGATGGCGGCGCGGGCGTGATGGCGGCGCGTGGCCTTCGACAAGCTCAGGCCGAGCGGGTCTTGGCGAAACGACCGCTCATGCTGAGCCTGTCGAAGCATACGCGCCAACCGTTGGGCGACGACTTATGACCGTCCGTGTCCGTGTCATCCCCTGCCTCGACGTGGCCGACGGGCGCGTGGTGAAGGGGGTCAATTTCGTCGACTTGCAGGATGCGGGCGATCCGGTCGAGCAGGCGCAGGCCTACGACGCGGCGGGGGCGGACGAGCTGTGCTTCCTCGACATTTCCGCGACGCACGAAGGGCGCGGCACCCTGCTCGACATCGTCCGGCGCACGGCCGAGGTGTGCTTCATGCCGCTGACGGTGGGTGGCGGCGTGCGTAGCGTGGAGGACGCGCGGGCGCTGCTGCTGGCGGGGGCGGACAAGGTCGCGGTCAATTCCGCCGCCGTCACCCGGCCCGAACTCGTCGCGGAGATTGCCGAGCGTTTCGGCAGCCAGTGCGTGGTGGCGAGTGTCGATGCCAGACGAATTCCCACCTCCGTTCGTCCTGAGCCTGTCGAAGGGCGTGGGCGCGAGCGTGCGCCAGGCTCAGCACGAGCGGACAGGGGCCAGGGCCGCTGGGAGATCTTTACCCATGGCGGACGCAAGGCCACCGGGATCGACGCGGTCGAGCATGCGGTGAAGCTGGCCGGCCTTGGCGCGGGCGAGTTGCTGGTGACCTCGATGGACGGGGACGGGACGAAGGCCGGCTACGACCTCGAACTCACCCGCACGATCGCCGACGCGGTTTCGGTGCCGGTGGTGGCGAGCGGCGGAGTCGGTACGCTCGATCACTTGGTCGAAGGCGTGCGCGAAGGCCATGCGAGCGCAGTGCTGGCCGCGTCCATCTTCCATTTCGGCACGCACACGATTGCAGAGGCGCACGCCGCCCTGCGCGCGGCAGGGCTGCCCGCCCGTTCCTGACAAGGCCTGACTAAGGATTGCGCACGGCGCGGTCTCAAATCGGGACGGCGTCGAGGACGCGCTTGTGCAGTGCAGCGATCAGGCGCTGGGGTGCCGCCATGCGCACCTTTGCCCTTATCGTCCTGCTGCTGTCCGCCGCGCCTGCCGCTGCGAGCGGGGGTACCGAGGTGCCCGAGCCTTCCAGCCTCGCCATCTTCGGCCTCGGCGTGCTGGGCGTGATCGTCGGCCGCCAGGCGGCCAAGCGCCGTGCGGACGACGACGCCTAGCTTGATTCCGCGTGCCCCGCGCGCCATGCGGGGGCCATGGACATCCTCCACCGTCTCCAGACCACCATCGCGCAGCGTCGCAGCGCGCCTGCGGACAGCTCCTACGTCGCCCAGCTCAACGCGCGCGGCCTGCCCGTCATCGCCCGCAAGCTGGGCGAGGAGGCGACCGAGACGGTCGTCGCAGCGCTCACCGGCAGCGATGAGGAGCTGACAGGCGAGGCGGCGGATGTGATATTCCACCTCCTCGTGCTGCTGGACGCCAAAGGCATCGCGCTCGCCGACGTCATGGCGGAGCTGGAACGGCGCGAGGGGACTTCGGGAATCGAGGAAAAAGCGAGCAGGAGCGACTGATGCCGATCGACGCCACGCAAGCCTACGACGACAACAATCTCTTCGCGAAAATCCTGCGCGGCGAGATCCCGTCCACCAAGGTGTACGACGACGAATGGGCCTATGCCTTCGAGGATATCAACCCGCAGGCGGCAACCCACTGGCTGGTGATCCCCAAGGGGCGCTATGTCAGCTGGGACGATTTTTCCGCCACGGCTGGCGCGGAGGAGATCGCCGGTTTCGTGCGCGCCGTGGGCGAGGTTGCCCGCAAGGCCGGCTTCGTGGAGCCCGGCTATCGCCTGCTCGCCAATGTCGGCGGGCACGGCGGGCAGGAAGTGCCGCACCTGCACGTCCACGTCTTTGCCGGGGAGCCATTGGGCCCGATGATCGCCCGCCGCTGAGAGTGCTGCGGCAAGGCGGTGCGGGCGACGAACCGACGCTGTCGTTCGATTAAAAGCGCGGCCCTCACGTTAACCCTGCTTGCCGAGCGACTCGGCGCTCCGCTATGGGACAGGGCGTGTTGCCCAACCCCCCTTCCGGCGTCTTCGACGGCGCGCGCCACCTTTATGCGGTGCGGGTCTATTACGAGGACACCGATCTTTCGGGCATCGTCTATCACGCCAATTACCTGCGCTGGTTCGAACGCGCCCGGTCGGACATCTTGCGCATGCTCGGCATCGACCAGCGCGCCGCGATCGAGGCGGGCGAGGGGGCCTATGCCGTCGCCGACGTGCAGCTTGCCTACAAGCGGCCCGCCAAGCTGGACGACGACGTGCTGATCGAAACGCGTTGCACCGCGATGGGCGCGGCCAGCGTCACCATGGCGCAGGTCGCGACGCGCGCGGGCGAGGTGCTGGCGGAGGCGAGCTTGCGCATCGGCTTCGTCGCGCCCAATGGCCGCCCGCGCCGCCAGCCCGCCGAATGGCGCGAAGCCTTTACCCGGATCCTCGACGAAGAAAGCCAGCAATGAACGTGACCAACTTCCTCGCCGCAGCCACCCCGGCGGCCCCGACCCGGCTCGATCCGGTCGAACTTTTCCTGCAGGCCGATATCGTGGTGCAGGTGGTCATGGCGCTGCTCCTGATCGCCAGCGTTGTCAGCTGGGCGATCATCATTGGCTTCTCCCTGCGTATCGGCAGGATGGGCCGCGCCAACACCCGGTTCGAGCGGGATTTCTGGGAAAGCGAGGCCGAGGGGCAGATCCCCGATTTGCGCGGCAAGAGTGATATCGCCAGCGCCCGCGTGGCCCGCAGCGGCATGAGCGAATTCAAGCGCTCCACCGGCAAGGGCGCGGTCGATCGTGACGGCGCGCGCGAACGCATGGCGACTGCGATGGGCGCACGGGTGGCGGCAGAGGCGGATACGCTGGCCGACCGGCTGGGCTTCCTCGCCACGCTGGGTTCCGTCGCGCCTTTCGTGGGCCTGTTCGGCACCGTCTGGGGCATCATGAACAGCTTCTTCCAGATCGGTGCGCAGCAGAACTCCTCGCTCGCCGTGGTCGCGCCGGGCATCGCCGAAGCGCTGTTCGCCACCGCCATCGGCCTGTTTGCCGCCATCCCGGCGGTCATCGCCTACAACCGCTTTTCCGGCCGGGTGAATTCCTTCGAGGCCCGGCTGCAACGCTTTGCCGACCGCTTCCACGCGACGCTCAGCCGCGAGATCGAGACCCGCTGATGGCGATGGGGATGCACGCCCATTCGCGCCCGGGCAGGGGGCGACGCCGCGCGCCGATGGCGGAGATCAACGTGACCCCGCTGGTCGACGTGATGCTGGTGCTGCTGATCATCTTCATGGTCACCGCGCCGCTCCTGACCACCGGCGTGCCGATCGACCTGCCCGACAGCCGCGCCAACGCGCTGGGGCAGCAGGAAGCGAACCAGATCGAAATCTCGCTCGACAGCGAAGGCTACATCTTCATCGGCGACGAACGGGTGCCGGTGGGCGGCTTCCCTGTGGCGCTGGCCGGCATCCCGCGCGAAGGCGGGGGCGGCCCGCCGCAGGTCACTCTGCGGGCGGACAAGCAGCTCGACTATGGCCGGGTGATGGCGGTGATGGGCGAACTCAACCGCGCCGGTTTCAACAGCATTTCGCTGGTCACCGTCGGTTCATCGGTCGAGCCATAGCCGGTTGATCATGGCATTCGCCCGCATCACGCGCGAAGAACGGATCGGCCTCGGCGTCGCGGCGGTCGCCCATGTCGCGCTGGCGTGGGTCCTGATGACGCGCGAGCAGCCGGTGCCGGTGCCGGAGATCAAGCCGAAGCCGGTGGTGGTGACCCTGTCGACCGATGTCGGTCTGACCTCGACCGCGCCGGATCCGGTGCCCGAAGCCGCGATGGCGCCGCCTTCCAGCTCGAACCTTCCGGATACGCCGCCGGCCAGCGTGCCCGACAGCTTCACGCCCGCGCCGTTGCCGACCCCGACGCCCGCAGCGCGCCCGACACGGACACCTTCTCCGGCGCCGACCAGCCGCGCCACGCGGCGGCCCGCGCCGACGCCGACCCCCACTTCGCGCGCGTCGGCCCGGACACCGACGCCTCGCTCCACGCCGACGCCATCTTCCCGAGCCAGCCGTAGCGCACCGACGCCCACGCCTTCGTCCCGCCGCGAAACCGGCTTCGACGGCGCGTTCGGCAACGGTTCGGGGACGAGCCAGAGCAGCAGCAGTTCCGGCACGCAGGCGGCCGAGATCGGACCGGCGGTGCGCAATTCGCTGGCGGCGGAAATCACGCGGCAGCTGCGCCCGCACTGGAGCGCGCCGCAAGGCGTCGACGTCGAACTGCTGGTCACGCGCGTACGCTTCAGCCTCAATCGCGACGGCAGCCTGTCGGGTTCGCCGCGCTGTATCAGCACCACCGGGGTGAATGCCTCGAACAGCGCCCAGAAAGATGCGCATTGCGAGCGCGCCATCCGTGCCGTGCGCCTCGCCGCGCCGTTCAACCTGCCCGAGCAATATTATGACGGTTGGAAGACCGTGACGTCGAATTTCGACAGAAGGCTATGACGATGAAGACTGTTTTGTTCGCAACCGCTTTTGCCGCCGTGTTCGGCCTCGCCGCGCCGCTGACGGCTGCCGCGCAGGATGGGCCTGCCACCAGCACGCCGATCGAAGCTTCGGACGCCGGGCAGGATGACGATGGCCTGTCGGTCACCGTCACCGATACCAGCGACTGGGAAAACCTCGGCATCGCCATCCCGGCCTTTGCGACCAACCAGGAAGTTTCGACCGCCGCGGGGCCGGGGAACACGACCGCGCTCGGCAATGCGATCGCCGACGTCATCTATAACGACCTGCGCTTCAACGGCCTGTTCGAACCCACCGGCCCGGCCGGCCTGCCGCGTCCGACATATCCGCAGATCACCGCGCCGAGCTGGCCTACCTGGCAGGGCCGCGATGCGGAAATGCTGGTGCAGGGCTATGTCCGCGCCGGCGGCGACGGGCGGCTGACGGTCGGCTGCTACCTCTACGATGTCGCGCTGCAGAACGAACTTGTGCGCGAAGGCTGGGTGGTGGAGCCCGGCGACTGGCGGCGCGCGGCGCACAAATGCGCCGACCTAGTCTATTCGCGCCTGTCCGGCGAAAGCCCGTTCTTCGATTCCAAGATCGCCTATATCGCCGAAACGGGGCCGAAGGATAACCGCGTGAAGCGGCTCGCCATCATGGACAGCGACGGGGCCAACCACCGCTTCATCACCAGCGGCAGCACCACGGCGCTGACCCCGCGCTATTCGCCCGATTACCGGCAGATCGTGTACCTGTCGTACAAGGACGGCAATCCGCGCATCTACATTTACGATATCGGCTCGGGCAAGCAGACGCTGGTCGCGGAAACGGGCAACCCGACCTTCGCCCCCCGCTGGTCGCCGGACGGGCGCACGATCCTGTTCTCGATGGCGGTGAACGGCAACACGGACATTTATTCCGTGCCCGCGAGCGGCGGCAGCTGGACACGGCTGACCGATGCGCCGGGGATCGATGTCGGCGGCTCCTACAGCCCCGACGGGCGCCAGATCGTGTTCGAAAGTGACCGGTCCGGCAGCCAGCAGGTCTATGTCATGGATGCCGACGGCAGCGACCAGCGGCGGATCACCTTCTTCGGTGGCCGTGCGGCAACGCCCGAATGGTCCCCGCGCGGCGACCAGATCGCCTTCACCCACATCGTCGGCAATTTCCGTATCGCCGTGATGAGCCCGCAGGGCCGCGGCCTGCGTTACCTGACCGACAGCTGGCAGGACGAGGCGCCGACCTGGGCGCCCAACGGCCGCATCATCCAGTATTTCCGCACCGCGCGCGGTTCGGGCGAGGCGGCCTTGTGGCAGGTCGACCTGACGGGCCGCAACGAACGCCGCCTGCCGACGCCCGTGGGCGCGTCCGACCCCGCCTGGGGACCGGTCCTGCCATGATCGATTTCTGTTTTCGAGTTTGGGTCGCAAACCAACTCAACGGCTCTTTGGAGTTATGCCGATGACACGTTTCCATACCATCCTGATCGCCTCCGCCGGCGCGCTGGCGCTTTCCGCCTGCGCGTCCAAGGAACCGAAGGAACTGCCGCCCGAACCGCTGCCCCCCGTGACCGACAATGGCGGCATGCCGGACTATGGCGACGACACTGCAGGCGTCGCCCAGCCCGGCACGCAGGAGCATTTCGTCGCCGGCGTGAGCGGGCAGAACGTGATCTATTTCGACACCGACCGCTACAACATCGACAGCGCCGATGCCGCCGCTCTGCAGACGCAGGCGCGCTATCTCGGCATGTATCCCAACGTCACCGTGACGGTGGAAGGCCATGCCGACGAACGCGGCACGCGCGATTACAACCTCGCGCTGGGGGAACGGCGCGCGAATGCGGCGAAGAATTACCTCGTCGGCCTCGGCATCAGCGCCGCGCGCATCCGCACCGTCAGTTACGGCAAGGAACGCCCGGTCGCGCTCGGTTCGAACGAGGCGGCCTGGGCGCAGAACCGCCGTGCCGTGACCGTGGTGGTCAACTGATCAGCGGCTGAAGAAGTCCGCAGGCGCCGGGATGTCCGGCGCCTGCGCTTCGATCTGCAGGAAAGCGGGCGCGGCCCCGCGTTTGCCGTCGCCCGCGATATGCGGTGCGAACAGCGCAAAGGCCGACATGGCGAAGACCGACGCGGCGGCGGACAGGGCGAGTTGCTTGCTCATCATCTCTTGCAGTTCGGGATCGCAGCTGGATTGTGCAACTGCAACATTGCACTTTGAAACCTTGATTGCGGGTTAAGTTCCCCCTCCGGGTGGCACTTTCGCTCCCTGTCCCCTATCTCGGCCCGTGAAATGAGGCGCACGCACGACCATGGCCGCTAAGGGCCGCAGCAACGACTGGGGTTTCCCCCGCTGGCGCGGATACGAAGCCAGTCGCGAGGCGGAAACCGTGCGCCTGTGCGACCGCCACGGGTGCGAGGAGAAGGGCGATTGCCCCGCTCCCAAGAGCCCGAACAGCCCCGACCGGTGGTATTTCTGCCAGCGCCACGCAGCGGAATACAACAAGGACTGGGACTATTTCGAAGGCCTCGACAAGGAAGAGGCGGCCAAGCGCGCCAGCGCCGAACAGGCGGAGAATGCGGGCTATGCCGAAGCGGCGCATTATGGCTGGGGCGGCAGCGGAGACGGCACCCGCAGCGCCGACGAGATGCGCGCGCTCGAGGTGCTGGAACTGGAACCCCATGTCGAATTCGCCGACATCAAGAAGGCCTTCCGCGCCAAGGCCAAGGAAGTGCACCCGGACGTGAAGCCCGGCGATGCGGAGGCGGCGAAGCAATTCCAGGCCGTGAGCGTGGCCTACGAAGTCCTGAAAGCCGCCGAGGAACGCCGCGAGTGGCGCGGCTCGTGACCAGTAGGTTTAGGACGGCACCTTCAGCGAGGCGTCGTCTTATTCACCCATGTAACAGTCGTCCGGGCCCGCTATCCATTCGCGCTCTTCGAAGCCGTCTCCGACAGGGAAAAAGCCACGAACAGTGTTGGTGTCTTCGTTATAAAACGAAAGTGAAGCCATCGTTCCTGCAAAATAGCAATTTGTCCACACTTCTCCCTCTTTGATCGAGGTCCGCGTAGTAGAAAGAATTTTCACTACCTCAACGCCTCCAGTTTGGCGCCGCGTAACAATTTCATTCAGGCTCAGTATGAAAAGGTCTTCGCGGTAGAAGACCTCGTATGTACGCATTTGATTTTCCGTCAATCCGCCCCCTGCCGACGTCCATCCTCGGAAGTTTTCGCTGTTAGATGAGTTGAAATAGTCACCCACTTCAGGTTCATCGAATACAGCGAATAAACTGAAACCAAGAATTGACGTTAGCAACGATACGGAAGCTGGGATAGACATCGCGCGCCTCTGGCTTGATAAAAATAACCGCAAATGTAGAGGTCAATCTGAGCCTATGCGGATAAGCGTGTATCCTATAGATTGATTCCTACTGATAGTAAACTTTTGTTTCCAGGGTTTTCTCTAGGGCCTCCGCGAAGCGTGTCCCGAGGCCCGGCCCTTCGAGCGGATAGAGGAACGGTTCTATCAGTTCCGCTTCCATCACTGCCAGCGTGCCGCCCGCGCGGATCATGTCTATTCGGGCATAAAGCAGGTCGTCGAAGGGCAGGCTGGCGAGCACGGCCTCGGCCGCGGCAAGGTCGGCCGGGGCGGGCTCGATTGCGGTGTCGATGCCCCCGAACATGGACTGGATTCGGTAATCGCCCGCCGCCGGGAGTTTCAGGATCGCGTGGCTGAAAGCGCCGCCGACGAAGACGAAGCTGTATTCGCCCTCTTCCGCGATGGCGGGAAGGAAAGGCTGGATCATCGCCGGATGGCCGAGCGTCCAGCCGGCAGCAGGCGGATCGTCCCGCGTAAAGCTGTGTTGGCCGAGCGCGCCGGCGCCCACCTGGCGCTTCACCACGACGCGGTCCGTTCCGAAACGATCGAAGGCGGACAGGACATCGCCGCGCGAGGCATCGTCCAGCCACAGCGTCGGCACGGTCGCCGCGCCGCGCTCCGCCAGGTCCTGCAGGTAGGTCTTGCGGGCGTTCCAGCGTACCACCTGCGGCGGATTGCAGACCGCGATGCCGCGCGCTTCCAACGCCTCTAGCCGGGTCAGGAATTCCTTCAGCCGGTCCTGGTAATCCCACGCCGTGCCCAGCATCACCAGCGCGAGGCCCTCGAATTGATCGAGCGGCGCAGCCCAGTCGATCTCCACCAGCTCGAACCCGCGGTCCGCCAGCGCGGGGCGCAGGGCATCCACCTGCCGGTCGTGTTCGTAGGCGTCGCTGCGCCGTTCGGGCGAGGCGGGAAGCGTGCCCGGACAGGCAAGGAAGCCGATTCGGGCCGCCATGTGTCAGACTTCGCCCAGCGCCTGGTCGAAATCTGCGATCAGGTCGTCCGCATCCTCGATCCCGATGGAAATGCGCACGAGGTTGTCGGAAATGCCGAGTGCCTGCTTGCGCGCATGCGGCACGGACAGATGCGTCATGCTGGCCGGGTGGCTGGCGAGCGTTTCGGTCCCGCCGAGGCTGACGGCCAGCTTGGCGATTTTCAGCGCGTCGAGGAAGCGGAAGCATTCTTCCTCCCCGCCCTTGATGAACAGGCTGAATGTGCTGCCGGCGCCCAGATCGTGCCGGTCGTAGATGTCCTTCTGCCGCGCGTCGGAAATGAAGCCGAGGTAGCCGAGGCCTTCCACCTTGTCGCGCCCGCGCAGGAATTCGCAGACCTTCGCGGCATTTTCGCCCGCGCGCTGCATGCGCAGTTCGACCGTTTCGAGGCTGCGCAACAGCATCCACGCGGTGTTGGGATCGGCGATGCCGCCCATCGTGTTGCGCAGCGCGCGGACCGGGTCCATCCACTTCTTGGCGCCGGCGATGGAGCCTGCGACGAGGTCCGAATGGCCGCCGACATACTTGGTCAGCGAGTAGACCACGATGTCCGCCCCGTGGTCGAGCGGGCGCGACCACAGCGGGCCGAGGAAGGTGTTGTCGATAGCGATGGGAGACTCGAGTGACGCCGCATCGCGCGCATCACGCACCGCCTGCACGTCCACCAACGCGTTGGTCGGGTTGGCCGGGCTTTCGAGATAGACCATGGCGACCTTGCCGCCCTGTTCGTCGGCCTGCGCTTTCGCCCTGGCGAGGACATCGTCCAGCTCCTCGCGCGTGGCACCGGCGGGAAAGTCGAGATAGGTGACGCCGAATTTGGACAGGACTTTCGACACGAACCCTTCGGACGCGGCGTAGAGCGGGCCGGAATGGACGATGACGTCGCCGGCGCTGCAATAGGCCAGCATCAGCACGGTTACCGCGGTCATGCCGCTGGAGAAGCACAGCGCATCCTCCGCGCCGTCCCAGACTGCCAGCCGATCTTCCAGGATTTCCTGGTTCGGACCGTTGAAGCGGGAATAGACCAGGCCTTCCGCGCCGCCGGGGCGCTGGCCGGTGATGCCTTCGAAATGCCGCTTGCCTGCCGCCGCATTCTCGAACGCGAACGTGCTGGTGAGGAAGATCGGCGCCTTCAGGCTGCCTTCGGACAGGGCGGGGTCGTATCCGTGCCCCATCATCAGCGTGGCGGGCTTCATCTGGCGGCCGTTCAGCTTGCCGACTTCGGGCTTCGGATTGCGGCGCGGGGTGGGCTTGTCGGTGGCGTCGATGGCGTCGGTCATGACGGTGCTTCCTGTAACGGTCGCTCCCAGGAAGGCAGGAGCCGGATCGGGCGCGGCCCGGGGCGCTGGCGATCCTAACCTCCGCAGGAACGCATCTCCGCCAGGCTGTGCGGTCGCCGGCAGCGACTATCGCCGGCGGGTACCGATTTCAACCGGAATGGCAGGCTTTTGCGCCGCTGCGGTCAGCTCAGCCCGGCGGCGGCGAAGCAGACCGCGACGATCAGCGCGATGCCGCACAGGTCGAGGACGAAGCCGGCACGCACCATCCGGCCGATGCGGATGTTGCCGGTCGACCATGCGATGGCATTGGGACCGGTCCCGGCGGGCAGCATGAAGCCCCAGCTGGCGGCGAGGGCGGCGGGCATCGCCAGCAGCATCGGATCGGCGCCCAGCGCGACGACCAGGCTGGCGACGATGGGGATGATGGCGCTTGCCGTGGCGACGGCATCGCCTCGGTCATCCACCACGCCGCCATCAGCACGACGAGGCCGGCGACGATGAAGGCCTGCTGCGACAGGCCCGCGGGTGCGGGCACGAACGCCGTGAATGCGAGCACCAGCGCTCCCGCCACCAGACCGATCCTGCCCGCCGTCACTACCGGAACTCCCCCATTGCGCGCCACGTCAGGGTTCGCGTGGCCAGGCGCAAGCTTGCTGTCAGGCAACAGCCGCGTTCAGGACCGCTCAAGCGCACCAGGGCTAGAAAGGCATCATGTTCAGGAATATCGCCATTGCCGCCGCCGGCTCGCTCGCATTGTGCGGTGCCGCCTTGCCCGCAACCGCAGCCGCGCCCGGAACGCCGCAGGCGCAGGCGTGGACCATCGGACCGATCGTGCAGGGGCGGAACTATTCGGTCGGCATGCCGCGTCACCCGATGCAGTCGGGGTCGAACATCGCCATCGACCTGCCCGGTCCGACCGAGCGGGACGGGCACGTTCATTACGTGACCTTCAACCCGGGCTCTCTCGAAGGCGCGCGGCGGATCGTGATGCGCTATCGGATCGACATGGATGCGGGAACGCGGATCGTGCCGCGCGAAAATCCGCGGCAAGCGGCGATGCTGTCGCTGCATTTCCAGCGTCGCGGCGATAACTGGAGCGGGCGCGGAGAGTACGAGGCGTATCGCTGGTATTCGCCCCCGGCAAAGATGATGCCGCTGACGCGCGGCACACACACGGTCACCGTTTCGCTCGACGAGAACTGGAAAGCGGTCGGCAGGTCCTATGCCAAGAATAGTCCGCGCGCGTTCCAGGCGGCCCTGCGGAATACCGGCGCGGTCGGCTTCACCCTCGGTTCGCGCGGCGGCCGCGGGCACGGCGTCTACGCGACCGGCCCCGCTCGCATGACTGTCCTCGACTTCCGGGTCGAGTAACCTTCACAAACAAAAAAGGGCGCCCGGTGCGGCGCCCTTTTCCTTATTCGGTCTTGCACCGGCCTATTTCGGCGAGATTACCATCAGCATCTGCCGGCCTTCGAGGCGGGGGAATGCTTCGACCTTGGCGATTTCGGTCGTGTCGTCCTGAACCCGCTTGAGCAGGTCCATGCCCAGGTTCTGGTGCGCCATCTCGCGGCCGCGGAAGCGCAGCGTGACCTTGACCTTGTCCCCGTTCTCGATGAATTTCACCACGTTGCGCATCTTCACGTCGTAGTCGTGCGTGTCGATGTTCGGGCGCATCTTCACTTCCTTGATGTCCTGGGTCTTTTGCGTCTTGCGCGCCAGGTTGGCCTTTTTCTGGGCATCGTAACGGTGCTTGCCGACATCGAGGAACTTGCAGACCGGCGGGTCCGCATTGGGTGAAACTTCGACGAGGTTGAGGCCGACTGCGGCGGCCTGTTCGATCGCTTCGCGCGTGAACATCACGCCCAGGTTCTCGCCCTGATCGTCGATCACGCGAACCTTGTCTGACTGGATGAAATTGTCGAAGCGGGGCCCGCTCTTAACGGGGGGCGTGTTCATACGCCGGGGGGGACGAGGTATAAGTCTTTCTCCTGTGACTCGTTGAAATCAGCCTTCCATGTAGGGGCTAATCCCCCGCCGCGCTAGTAGGCGCAGGTCAGGCAGCCGCACGCCACAGCGGAAATGTGGCGAGCTTGCCACGGGTGGGCACCACCGCGTCGATGGTATTGGCGGGCTGCAGCGCCTTCAGGATCGCCGGATCGCCCGCATCCATCCCGCCGGTGAGCGCGCCGAAGGCCGGCATGACGATCCGCGCGCCGTCCGCCCTGCGCGCCACCACCGCGCAGGGCCGGCGGATCGCCCGGCGGCGAATCTTCAACTGCAGGCGCGGGTGAAAATGACCGGAAATCTCGGGCCGGGTTTCACCTTTCCGCGCGATATGCCGCAGGATGAAGCCGCCGAGCTCCACTTCCTTCGCCAGCGTCCCGCCCAGTTTCTTCTTCAGCTGCGGATCGTGGTTGCCGGTGATCCACACCCAGTCGGTCGCCCGCGTCAGCGCCGCGAGCATGCCCGCGGCATGCGGCTCCAGCCGGTCGACGCCCGCGCTGTCGTGGAAATTGTCGCCCAGCGTGATGACCCGCCGCGCGTCGGTAAGGCGGATTTCCTCCGACAGGCGCTCCAGCGTCTCGCGGCTGTCGTATGGCGGCAGGAACTGCCCGGTCGTGGCGTAGAAGCTCGCCTTTTCGAGATGCAGGTCCGCCACCAGCAGCGCGCGTTCGCGCGGCCAGTAGAGCGTGCGCCCCTCGGTCAGGACGAGCTCTTCACCGGCAAATTCGAAAGGGGCGAACGAAACGGGAACCATGACCGGCTATTGCCGCAAGGTTTCAGCGATGGCAAGTGGCATGCCATGACCGATACCGACAACTGGACGCAAACCGCGCGCACGTGGTTCGAAACCCTGCGCGACCGCATCTGCGGGGAGTTCGAGACCATCGAGCGTGAAGCCGGCTCCGATGCCTCATTCGACTATGCCGAATGGGCGCGGGAGGAAGAGGGCAACGACAATCCCGGCGGCGGCGTGCGCGGGGTGATGAAAGGCAAGGTGTTCGAAAAGGTCGGCGTCAACGTCTCGACCGTGCACGGAAATTTCTCGCCCGAGTTCGCCGGGCAGGTGAATGGCGCCAGCGCCGATAATCCGGGCTTCACCGCCACCGGAATCAGCCTGGTTGCCCACATGGCCAACCCGCACGTGCCCGCCGTGCACATGAACACGCGCTTCCTGACCACCGGCAAGTCGTGGTTCGGCGGCGGTGCGGACCTCAATCCGCCGATCCCCTATGCCGAGGACACGGAGGCCTTCCACGCCCGCCTGCGCGCGGCCTGCGCGGCCCACAACCCGACCTATTACGAGCGGTTCAGGAAGTGGGCGGACGACTATTTCTACATTCCCCACCGCGGCGTGCACCGCGGGGTGGGCGGGATTTTCTACGACCACCTGGAATGCGACGACGCGGCCGCGTTCGAGCGCAATCTGGCTTTCACGAAGGATGTCGGCGAGGCGTTCCTCGACATCTATCCCCAGCTCGTGCGCGGGCGCATGGCAGCCAGCTTCGACGAGGCGGACAAGCGCCGGCAGCTGGAATGGCGCGGCCGCTATGCCGAATTCAACCTGGTCTACGACCGGGGAACCCTGTTCGGCCTCAAGACCGGCGGCAATATCGACGCCATCCTGATGAGCCTGCCGCCCGAAGCCAGCTGGAACTAGGCGGCAAGGCTGGGCAGGGCGGGCGCACCGGACACGAGTCCGGCGCGCCCGCCTGCGGGGGTCAGAAACCGCCGAACGTGCCGACCGAGGAGCAGACTTCGGTCGTGCTCGGGAACGGGTTTTCGTAACCGGGCAGGCCGCTCGGCTCGGTGGGGACGTCCCTGCACTCGATGATTTCGCATTCGCCGGAATACTGGTTGCACGACACGTAGACGTCGTGCGCAGAAGCGAAGGACGGTGCAAGTGCTGCGAGGGCCGCAAAGGCAATGCCGGCGCGCTTGGTGACGTTGTTCATGGTAACTCCCCTTGTGGTTGTCAGAGGCGTTGAACGTAATGCGGCGTGTGCGCCGGCGTCTGTAGGACAGATGTAGCTAGTCCATGCGCACTAGGGGCGGCGGGACACGAAATAACGGATGCGCCGCTGACCGATTTCGCTATGGGCGAAACCATGCGGTTCTTGCGCAACCCGGTCAGGCTGATTCCTTTGCTGTTCATGACGGCGATCGCGATCGGCACGCTGCTGCTGTGGCTGCCCATCGCGACGGCGGACGGGACGCAGGCCGCGCTGTCGACGGCCTTCTTCACCTCCACTTCCGCAGTAGCCGTGACCGGGCTGATCGTGGTCGATACCGCCACGTACTGGTCCCCCTTCGGCAAGGGCGTGATCCTGCTGCTGTTCCAGGTGGGCGGGTTCGGGATCATGACCGCGGCGACACTGTTCGGCCTGATCGCGGGGCGCGGCTTCGGCCTGCGCGACCGGATGGCGACGCAGGTGGAACGAGACCGGCTGGAAGTGGGCGATGCGCGGTCGGTGCTGAAGCTGGTGCTGACCATCACCCTGGTCGCGGAAGCCGTGATCGCCGCCATCCTGACAGCCCGCTTCGCGCTCGCTTACGACATGCCGTTCGCACAGGCGCTGTGGCACGGCGTGTTCCACTCGGTCAGCGCATTCAACAACGCGGGATTTTCCAGCTTTTCCGACAGCGTGATGTCCTACCAGTCGGACGCCGCGATCCTTGTCCCCATCATGCTGGCCGTCATCATCACGGCGCTGGGTTTCCCGGTGATGCAGGACATCCGCGCCCACGGCCTCGCCTGGCGGCGCTATTCGCTGCACAGCAAGATCACCGTGGCGGGGACCATCGCGCTCCTCCTCGTCGGATTTGCGGGCATGTTGGCCATGGAATGGTCGAACGAGGCAACTTTGGCCCCGATGTCGACCGGCGCCAAGCTGCTGAATGCCGCCTTCCATGCGGTCATGCCGCGTACGGCAGGCTTCAACAGCCTCGACGTGGGCGCTTTCCACCAGGAAACCTATATCCTGAACTACGGCCTGATGTTTATCGGCGGCGGCAGTGCGGGGACTGCCGGCGGCATCAAAGTCACGACCTTTGCCGTGCTGGCCGCTGCCGTGGCGTCGGAAATCCGGCGGGAGCGCGACACCGCGATGTTCGGGCGCCGGATCGAACAGCGCGTCGAGCGGCAGGCGCTGGCCATCGCCGTCATGGCCGTCTTGCTGGTCACGGCGGCGAGCATTTTCATCCTCGCGACGACGCCCTTGCGGATATACGAGGTGCTGTTCGAGACGATTTCCGCCTTTGCGACGGTCGGTCTTTCGACCGGGATCACCGCCGACTTGCCGGTTTCCTCGCAAGTCGTCCTGTGCATTTTGATGTTCGTCGGCCGCGTCGGGACCATTACGGTGGCGACGGCGTTGGCTACAGGCTCGTCCGAACGGCCCTATCGTTTCCCGAAGGAGAACCCCATTGTCGGCTGACAAGCGCGAACCCGTCCTCGTCATCGGCCTCGGCCGCTTCGGCAGCGCCGTGGCCGGATCGCTGGAGCGGATGGGGCACGAGGTGCTGGGGGTCGATTGCGATCCCGCGCTGGTGCAGGAAAACGCAGGCGCGCTGACGCAGGTGCTGGAGGCGGATGCCACCGACATGGCCACGCTGGAGAAGCTGGGCGCGGCCACCTTCCGCTCCGCCGTGGTGGGCATCGGCACCGATATCGAAGCGAGCGTGCTGACCGTGCTCGCCCTGTCCGATCTCGGCGTGCAGTCGATCTGGGCGAAGGCCACGAACGACAAGCACGGCCGCATCCTGGAGCGGACCGGCGCGCACCACGTCGTCTTCCCCGAACAGCGGATGGGCGAGCGGGTGGCGCATCTGCTGAACGAGCGGCTGAAGGATTTCATCGCGTTCGGCGACGAATTCGCGATTGCGCGGCTGGCGGCGCCCGCCACCATCGTCGGCCTGCCGCTGGTGACGAGCGAATGCCGCAGCCGGTTCGGCGTGACGGTGGTCGGCGTGAAGCGGGCGGGGGAAGACTTCCTCCACGCGACGCCCGACACGCTGATCCTGCCGGACGACGAGTTGGTCGTATCGGGCCGCATCGCCGATATCGAAGGCTTCGCCCGCTGCGGCGGCTGACGCCCGCACCGAAGGCCCCCCCACAACCTCATCGGCCCATAACGCCATCGACAGGCGCTTCAGCGCACCGTAAGCCGCTGGCCGTTAAGCGAACTACGACATTCGAATTTCCCGGAGAGACCGACCCATGCGCCCCATTTTTACCTTGCCGCTTGCAGCCCTGCTCCTGACCGGCACCGCTTGCACCACGATGCCGATGGACACGGTGACGAATGTGGGCGAGCCGAACATGGTCGCGCCGATTCTGACGAGCGCGGACGCGGTCGATAGCTCAAGCTACGCGCAGCCGCAGGTCGCCCGTGTGACCCACGTCGCGCTCGACCTCGCGCTCGATTTCGCGGGCAAGTCGCTCGGCGGTACGGCCGTGCTCGACATCGCTGCGCGCGATGAAGCGGAAGCTATCGTGCTCGACAGCAACGGGCTGCGGATCGACTTGGTCACCGACGGGGCGGGCAACGCGCTCGATTACGAGATCGGCGCGATGGTCGCCGAAGGGGGCAAGGGCGCGCCGCTGACCATCCGCATGGGCGACGCGCGCCAGGTCCGCATCGCCTATCGCGCGGCGGAGAATGCCGAGGCGCTGCAATGGCTGAGCCCGGCGCAGACAGCGGGCGGGGAGCATCCCTATCTCTTCAGCCAGGGCCAGGCGATCCTCAACCGCACCTGGATCCCGACGCAGGACAGCCCCGGCATCCGGCAGACGTGGGAAGCGCGCATCACTGCGCCCAAGCCCCTGACCGTGGTGATGAGCGGGATCGCGCAAGGCGCGCCAGAGGACCTTGGCAACGGCCGCCGCGCTTTCCGCTTCGAAATGGACAAGTCGGTCCCGCCCTATCTCATCGCGATCGCCGCTGGCGACATCGAATTCCGCGCGCTGAGCGACCGTACGGGTGTGTGGTCCGAACCCTCCATGCTCGATGCCGCAGCCGCCGAAGTCGCCGATACGGAACGCATGGTCGTGGCGGCGGAGAAGCTTTACGGCCCCTATCGCTGGGGCCGCTACGACATGATCGTCCTGCCGCCGGCCTTCCCCTATGGCGGGATGGAAAACCCGGTGATGACCTTCCTGACGCCGACCTTCATCGCCGGCGACAAGAGCCTCAACGGCCTCGTCGCGCACGAACTGGCGCACAGCTGGTCGGGCAACCTCGTCACCAATGCCGTGTGGGCCGACAGCTGGCTGAACGAAGGCGTGACCAGCTATTTCGAGAACCGCATTCTCGAAGAACTCTACGGCAAGGAGCGCGCCGAACAGGAAGCCGCGCTCGCCTTCGCCAATATCGAGGACACGCTGGCCGAAGTCGGCAATGCGCCGGGCACGGCGCTCTACCAGCCGGAGAACGTCGACCCGGTCGGCAGCGCGATCATCTATGACAAGGGCGCCTATTTCCTTCGCACGGTGGAAAGCATCGTCGGGCGCGAGCGGTTCGACGCATGGCTGGAAAGCTGGTTCGACCGCCATGCGTTCGAGCCCGCGACCAGTGCGATGATGCTGGCCGATATCCGCGCCAACCTGGTGCGGGGCGATGCGGCGCTGGAAGAGCGGCTGATGCTGGACGAATGGGTCTACGGCCCCGGCCTGCCGGGCAACGTCGCCCGCCCCGCGGCGGATGCCTTTGCCGAAGTGGATGCGGCGGTTGCCGCCTATCCGGCGAGCGGACCCGTCGCGTCGGCACGCTGGGCGAGCTGGAATTCGGCAGAGAGGCAGCGTTACCTGCGCGGCCTGCCGCAGGAAATCGACGCTGCAGGGCTGGCCCGGATGGACCGGTCGCTGGGCCTGACCCAGGGCACGAACAACGAAGAGCTTTTCCTGTGGCTCAACCTTGCGCTCGCCAATCGCTATGACGCCGTCGTGCCGCGGACGGAGACGTTCCTCGCCAATGTCGGCCGGCGCAAGTTCGTGGCCCCGCTGTTCGCCACTCTGATGGGCGAAGGCGAATGGGGCCAGCCGATCGCGCGGCGGATCTATGCCCGGACCCGGCCCAGCTACCACGCGGTAACCACCGGCACCGTGGACCGGATCGTGAACGGCAGCTAGCGGGCGCGCCCTTCTCGGTTCAAGGGGCGCGTTTTAGGCCTTGCGCTTGCGAATGCTGCACCGCACATTCGCAGGTGCGATGTTGCGGCAGTACGAACTGGTAGAACGGGTCAAGGCCTACGATCCGGACGCCGACGAGGCGCTGCTCAACCGCGCCTATGTCTATACCGTGCAGAAGCACGGCACGCAGAAGCGCGCCAGCGGCGATCCCTATTTCAGCCATCCGGTCGAAGTGGCCGGGCTGATGACCGACCTGCAGCTGGATCAGGACACGGTAATGACCGCGCTCCTCCACGACACGGTGGAGGACACGCTCGCCACGATCGAGGATATCGAGGCCAAGTTCGGCCCCGAGGTCGCGCGGCTGGTGGACGGGGTCACCAAGCTGTCCAAGATCGAGCAGATGCCCGAAGACGAGCGGGCGGCGGAAAACCTGCGCAAGTTCCTGCTCGCCATGAGCGAGGACATCCGCGTCCTGCTGGTGAAGCTGGGCGACCGGCTGCACAACATGCGCACGCTGCATTTCATCAAGAACCCCGATAAGCGCGCCCGCATCGCGCGCGAGACGATGGATATCTACGCGCCGCTGGCGGAGCGTGTGGGCATGTACGAATATATGCGCGAAATGCAGCTGCTCGCCTTCGAACAGCTGGAGCCCGAAGCCTACAAGCTGATCACCGGCCGGCTGGAGGAACTGCGGGGGGAAGGCGGCGCGCAGGTCGATGCCATCGCTTTCGAAATGAAGCAGGCGCTGGCCGAAGCGGGCCTCAACGTCGAGGTGTCGGGGCGCGAAAAACACCCCTATTCGATCTGGAAGAAGATGGCGGAACGCCACGTCAGCTTCGAACAAGTGACCGACATCATGGCGTTCCGCGTGATCTGCGAGAACGAGGTCGATTGCTACCGCGCGCTGGGGGTGCTCCACACCACGTGGCAAATGATCCCGGGGAAGTTCAAGGACTACATCTCGACGCCGAAGAACAACGGCTATCGCTCGCTCCACACCAGCCTGATCTATGAAAACTCGATGCGGGTGGAAGTGCAGGTGCGCACCCGCGACATGCATCGGACCAACGAATTCGGCCTCGCTGCGCACTGGGCCTACAAGCAGGACGAGCGGCCCGACGGGCAGGTTGGCTGGCTGCGCGACCTGATCGAGATCGTCGATGCCGCGCACGATGCGGACGAACTGCTCGAACACACGAAGATGGCGATCTACCAGGACCGCATCTTCGCCTTTTCGCCCAAGGGCGCGCTGCACCAGCTGCCCAAGGGCGCAACGCCGGTCGATTTCGCCTTTGCCGTCCACACGGACCTGGGCGCGCAGGCGGTGGGCGCGAAGATCAACGGGCGCCACGTGCCGCTGCGCACGGTGCTGGCGAACGGCGACGTGGTGGAGATCATCAAGTCCGAAAACAGCGAACCGCAGATGAGCTGGCTGGGCTTCGTCGTCACCGGCAAGGCGCGCGCCGCGATCCGCCGTGCCGTGCGGCAGAAGGAGCGCGAGGAAATCGCCTCCATCGGCCGCCAGCTCTTCGACGAGATTGCCGAGCGCATGCCCGCCAATATCGGCAAGAAGGCCACCAGGGCCGCGATCAAGCGGCTGGAGCTGGAGGACGAGGAAGACCTCATGTTCCGCATCGGCTCAGCCAAGCTGACCGATGCGGAGCTGATGGAGGCGCTGGTCCCCGGCTCGACGGCGGAATTCGACGACGCGCAGCTTGCCGCGCGGCGCGATCACAAGCTGTCGATCAAGGGACTGACTGCGGGCGTCGGCTTCGAGCTGGCCAAATGCTGCCACCCGGTGCCGGGCGACCGGATCGTGGGGCTGCGGCAGGAAGGCGAAAAGGTGGAAGTCCACGCCATCGACTGCCTGCAGCTGGCCAATGGCATCGATGCCGACTGGATGGATTTGCAATGGGGCGAACGCAGCGCCGGCGCGCCGGGCCGCATGCGCGTGGTGCTCTACGACCGGCCCGGCACGATGGCGGAAATGGCGGGCATATTCGCGCGGAACGGCGGCAATATCGTCAATCTCGAAATGACCCAGCGGGACGAGCCCTTCCAGACCTACGAGATCGACCTGGAGGTGCAGGACCTGGCGCATCTGACCCGCACGCTCAGCTCCCTGCGCGCCAGCGACGCGGTGGCGCAGGCGGAACGGATCTGATGAAAGTCATCGGGTTGGATCACGTCCAGCTCGCCATGCCGGCGGGCGGGGAAGACCGCGCCCGCGCCTTTTATCGCGGCGTGCTGGGCCTTGCCGAAGTGCCCAAGCCCGCATCGCTTTCCGCGAACGGTGGCTGCTGGTTTGCGGGCGGCGGCGTCCATTTGCACCTCGGCCGGGAAGACGGCTTCCGCCCGGCGGCAAAGGCGCATCCTGCGCTGCTGGTGGACAATCTCGACGATGCCCGCGCCGCTTTTGCAAGGGCGGGCGTGCAGTTCCGCGACGGCAAGCCGCTCGACGGTTATCGCCGCGGCGATGTCGCCGATCCTTTCGGCAACCGCATCGAGATCATGCAGCGCGTTTGATCCTGTCGCCGGGCAAGGCCCCTGTCAGGGCTGCACCCGGCGCACCGGAACCGGGATGTTGCAGATATCCGCGCCGCCTGCCGGAACGATGAAGAAGGGGCCCCGGCGGTTCGCGCGCGCCTGGGCATAGGCGGCGAAGCTCTCGCTCTCGGTCGACAGGTATTCAAATTTTTCTTGCTCGGACACCGGCAAGTCGCTCGCGACGCGGACCTGCAGGATCGGCACGCGTTCCTCCGCCGTCTCGTAGAAGCCGAGCGCCCCGGTCCCGCGCGGCAGGCTGGAGAGGTGCTCGATCCCCTCGATCACCCTGCCGACGAGCGCGATGTTGCGGTCCAGATGCCGCGGCGCATGGCCGATCACGGTGTAAAGCTCCGCGCCCGAACCCGTGTCGGGCGAGTAATTCCGCCCCACGCCGACCATGCCGTAGCAGTGGACGGGCCAGTGTGAGTTTCCCTTTATGGCCATTGGCCAACCCTTCAGAAATGCGCCCAATCCGTACGCGTCCAAAAATCTGTCCTCACGCGAAGGATCGAGATCGTTCCGTGTGCCAGACATCACTCTTGGCGCCTCCTATTCGGCCTCCTCCATCACCCTCAACCCTTCGGGCAGCGGCTTGGCCTCGCCATCGGCCTCGGGATTGTCGTAATTCGGATCGCCCCACTGGACGACGTAGTTGTCCTGCACGCGGTTGACCGAAATGCCGTCGTACCAGCCGCTGCGGGCGAAAGTGCGGATATTTGCGATCCAGCCCTGGCTGAACGGCTTCGGCATCAGCTGGATGATGACTTCGCGCGGCTTGCCGTCGCGATCGGGGGCGAGGGTCATGACCACGAGGTCTTCCGCCGCGATCGCCTGCCACTCGGCCGCATCGGCCTGCGTCACGATCTCGCCGGGCGACAGCGGAGCCTCATCCTGCGCGGCAGCGGGCAGGGCCAGCGCGAGCGCCGCTGCGGTGGCGAGCAGCGCCCTCACGGTGCGTCTCCAGCATCCAGCCGCTCGACGGGCACGCTCACGCCGCACACGTCCACCCCCCCGGCAGGCACGCGGTAGAAGCTGTCGAAACGGTTGGCGGTGACGCCCACCATCCGCGCGAATGCCTCGCTGGTCGGGGAGAGCGTGCGGAAGCGCGGCCGCTCGCCCTGCGGCAATTCGTCGGCCAGCCGCGCCCTTAATATCGGCACCCGCTGCGCCGCATCGGCATAGACGCCCGCATCGCCGGTGCCGCGCGCCAGGACCGAGAGATGCTCGATCCCCGCGATGACCCGGCCAATTACGGCGATGTTGCGGTCGAGCCGGCGCGGCGCATGGCCGATCACGGCATACAGCTCCGCCCCCGTGCCGGTGTTCGGCGACAGGTCCCGCGCCACGCCGACGCTGGCATAGCAATGGGTCGGCCAGATCGTGCCCTCGTTCCACGCCACCGGAAACCCGTCACGGAAGCCCGCGTGGGGCGCATAGGGATCGGTAATTCCGGGGAATGCCGCCGTGCGTCCGTCGCGCGGGCGGGGCGTCACATATTCGTTTTCCGGCACGCTCAGCAGCCCATCCGGCAGCGGCTTGGCCCTGGCCGGGTCATCCTCCCCGTCGCCCCACTGCGCCACCCAGTTGTCGACCACGCGATAGACGGTCGTGCCGTCCCACCAGTGCGCCCGGGCGAGCGTGCGCACGTTCCGGACCCAGCCTTCCGACAGCGGCTCCGGCATCAGCTGGATCACGATCCGGCGCGGTTGCCCCGCACTATTGGGCGCCAGGTCCATGACGAGCAGGTCCTCGGGCGCAATCGCGGTCCAGTCCGCCTCGCTCGCCAGCGCGACCATGTCGGCCGGCGTGGTGCCGTCGGGTTCGCCAGCGGCGACGGGCTGGGGCGGCGGGACGGTGGCGCAGGCGGCAAGCGACAGCGTGGCGGCGGCGGTAAGGAGGCTCTTCATGGCAAGGGTCTGCCACGCAGGCGGGCGCAGCGCTAGTCCGCCATCTCCTCCAGCGCGTGCATATCGTCGTCCGACAGGCCGAAGTGATGGCCGACCTCGTGGATCACCACATGGGCGACGAGGTGCTCCAGCGTCTCGTCTCCGCGCTCGGCCCATTCGTCCAGAATCGCGCGGCGGAACAGGCGGATTCGGGTGGGCATGGTCCCCGAATGCTCGATAGACTGCTCGGTCAAAGCAACGCCTTCGTAAATGCCGGTGAGCTCGTAGGGATGCTCGCAGCCGACCGATTGCAGGGTCTCGTCGTCGGCATATTCCTCGACGCTGAAGACCACCGCGCCGAGGTGCTCGGCGAATTGCGGGGGCAGGCGATCCAGAGTTGCGCGGCCCATGGCTTCCATCTCGTCGGCAGAGGGGGCGAGGCCGATCGTGCGCGTCATCGCCCACCCATGGCGCGACGGCCTTGCACCCGCAACCCCATACAGCTAGAGGCGCGCTTTCTGGTCGGCCTATCGCGCCGAGCGCTACTTGAGGCCGGCAGAAGTTGGCCTGTTGCGCGAAGCGCTGCTTGAGGCCGGAGGGTGTGTGCCTTCACCCTCGCACTCAAGTAGCGAAGCGATAGTGCAAACGGGAATGCGGAGCGGTGGCCGAGTGGTCGAAGGCGCACGCCTGGAAAGTGTGTATACGGTAACCCCGTATCGTGGGTTCGAATCCCACCCGCTCCGCCACCGGCCTTTGTAAGGCCTTCCAATCCTCTCCAATCTCGTGCGGAAGGCTTTACAATTCCGCCATTTCCGACTCCTATGGTGTCCAACGCTGCCCATCCCTAGCCGAACGAAGGTGGGGGTAA
Source organism: Alteriqipengyuania flavescens (assembly GCF_030406725.1). Lineage (NCBI taxonomy): Bacteria > Pseudomonadati > Pseudomonadota > Alphaproteobacteria > Sphingomonadales > Erythrobacteraceae > Pseudoblastomonas > Pseudoblastomonas flavescens. The sequence continues at coordinate 1,718,349 of NZ_CP129107.1, forward strand.
ATTGGGGGTATTGGCCCGAAGGTATTGGGGGTATCGGATGTTGACGGACAAGGCGGTGCGAGCGGCTGCGGCGAGAGAAAAGGCTTACAAGCTTGCCGACAGCCGCGGTTTGCACCTGCACATAGCAGTGAGCGGACATAAAAGTTGGCGCTATAAATACCGTTTCGACAAGAAAGAACGCCTCCTTACCCTAGGTGCTTACCCCGAACTGTCCTTGGCCGATGCTCGTGAAAAGCGCGACGAAGCGAAAAAAATTCTACGCGCTGGCCGCGACCCTCGGCACAGCGCCACGCGTAACCGGCTGGTGGGCCAAAACGAACCGGCAGCGTCGTTCGAAAATGTGGCCCGCGAATGGCATGCATTGCAGATTGACCGCTGGAAACCGGTTCACGCGAACGATGTAATCACCAGTTTAGAACGCGATGTCTTTCCTCACCTAGGCGCAATGCCTCTGGAAGAAATCGACAAGCCCTTATTGTTGTCGATCTTGCGCAAGATCGAAAACCGTGGGGCTATCGAGACGGCCCGGCGCATCAAGCAGCGTGTGGCCGCCATCTACCGCTTTGCCAACGCAAAGGGCGCGAAGCTCGAAAACCCCGCGACCGATATCAATGATGCGCTGAAGCCGTTACCGCCATCGAAGCGATACCCAGCCCTGACGAAGATAGACGAAATCCGGACCCTGATAGGAGACATCGACCGTGCTGGCGCTTCGCCGGTCAATCGTCTGGCAGGTCGCCTACTCGCGCTGACGGCGCAGCGCCCCGGCATGGTCCGTTTCATGGAGTGGGAAGACATAACCGGTATCGACTGGGGCGACAGCAGTTCGGAAAGCGGCACGGCATTATGGAAGGTCCCGGCTGAGAAAATTAAGCAGGAACTTCAACTTCGTAGCGACGAAGCCTTTGAGCACCCGGTCCCGCTCTCCGCCCAAGCGGTCGAAGCACTTAGGGCAGTCCGCTGGTTGACGGGACGATCGCCATTCGTCTTCCCGGGTGCGCGATCGGGGCTCAAGCCGATCAGCGAGAACGCTATCGGGTATTTGTACAACCGGGAAGGTTATAAGGGGCTGCACGTGCCACACGGCTGGCGCTCCAGCTTTTCAACCATAATGAACGAACAGGCCGAGCGCGATCTTGGCAGCGATGTGCGGTTACTCGCCGATCGCATGATTATCGATCTGATGCTCGCACATACGCCGAAGGGCATGAGCGCCAGCGAGCTTCGCTACAACCGTGCCGCATATATGCCTCGCCGGCGAGAACTCGCTCAGCGCTGGGCCGACATGATTCTTGAAGGCGCTATCACACCGGAAGAAATTATTGATAGTCCGCGTCGCAAGCGGCGCTAACGATCTCCGCGCTTCCCGGCCTGCTCTTCGATCCATGCCAGAACTTCCGTTTTCTTCCACCTGGTGCTTGAGCCCAGTTTGATGCCTTCCGGAAAAGCTCCCTTTTTCACGTCGGCGTAGATTGTCGAAGTACTTCTACCGATCAGTTCACTTACCTCGCTGACGGTAAGCAATAACGGACCCACGCCTGGGGGATCACCTGCGCCTTGCTTATTGTAGGATTTATCAGATTCCAGGCTCGCGCTTTGCGGAAGCTCACTTTTCCATCGTCGCTCGGCGACGGCTCGTTGCGCGCGCAACTGTGGATCGACGATCTCCTCGACTTGGCGACTGGTTAGAAAGCCTAGCGGTTTCAACCCGGCTAGCCATTCGTCGAATTGTGGTCGGTCGATAAAGATACGATGGGAGGGCGGTGACTCAATTTCCGACCAATGATCGAGATTCAATGCGCCGGTGGCGAAACGGTTAAGCGGGTCGTCGATTTCCCAAGCGGTTGGTGAAATGGCAACGACATCGCCACCACCCAGCGGTCGCGCGAAAGTGGCTATGCGACCATTTACGAACATTCGCGTCATATGTTCGGCATCGTGCCTTACAAGATCGCGAGCAGCGTCATTCTCACCATCATCAGCGGGAGCTGAAAATATTTCCGGCAGCTCATGGGAAGCGAAGCCCGCTCGTACACGCACCACGTCCGAGAAAGCAGCAGTCAATGCAGTGCGACCATCAGAGACCAATGATGTCCGCCCTTCGTATGGCGACCACGGAGGAATTCTATCGGTCATTGAAATAGGCTAGCAGAAGATCTTCGCAACGGAAGGCAGCTTCGCGCCCCAATATCGGTCATTGCAGTCCGCCCGCCGATTGCCCGAAAGCAGACATATCTTTCGATCAGCCCGAACAGCCGGGCCTTAGGACTTTCCTGCCGGTCGGCACCGCAACAGGAAATGTCCGGTTACACCGATACCGACCATTCTAAGATGCGCTTAAGTTCTGTCTGCAAGGTTCGGTCTCGCGGTCAGTTCGTAATGGCAGGTTATAGAATCGTAATCCGATCCCGGCTTTGGCGTGATCCCCTTCTCAAAATGGTTCAGCAGATCTTTGCTGGCATATTTCGCGATGCGGATCGCCTCACGGCCGGTCAGATGTATTTGCGGTAGTCGGTGCTCTCGACCTGGCCTTCCTTCATGTATTTCAAAATCTCGCCGACCATGCGTGCCGCCCGGATGGGGATGGGAAGGCGCTGATTCATCTGGGTCGAGTTCCAGTTGATCTTGGTGAGGGAGAACACCTCCTCGGCCAGCTGAGAGACGGTGCTGTCGCAGCTCGGATGGGGGCATAGCAGCAGCGGGCGTGGATCGTACATGCCGGGGTAGGTACCATAATAGGGCATGCTCCCATTTGTGTAGAGCAGGCCGTTCCCGCCGAGGTCGACGAAGGTGCCGCGGAGGACAGGATAGTTTCCGTCGCGGAGCAGCTTAACCGAGTAAGACTCTTGGACCCAGACAAGGTCACGCATCTCGGTACCGGCAGCCTCAAGCGCCTCCAAGATGCCATCGGCCTCATCGTCCTTGAAGCGCGACGTCTTCAACACGATCACCCTTGCTGGGAGCGTCTTGTGGTGAGTCTTGTAAGCGGCGAGTACGTTCTCGACGATCTCGCGCGCGTCCTCGCGCGTCATGTAGGGATGGCGCCCGCGGCTTTCGGTGTAGGCGCGCTTGCCCTTCAGCACGAAGCCGCGGCCTCGCTCGTCAAACATCTGGGCGGCGCTGGTGAAGAGCTGCTGGCCCCCAGCTTCGCGGTAGAAGCTGATGCCGATATAGCAGGCGGTGAACTCGCCCTCCTTCGGCATGCGCCGCCAGGGAATTCGCCCGCTACCCTTATAATAGAGCGTGGTAAGCAGGTTCCAGCTGCGGCCGGCCACGTCCTGGATCTTCCTGGCGCTGCTCTCCTTGATCTTCTGCGGGATCGACACCTTGTCGTCGACCGTATCCTCCCAGACGATCTGGATCGGGAAGGCGAGATGCATCGCGCGCGCCTTCAGCATACCCCGGAAGTTCGGCGCGTCCGAACCGCTGCTATCGTCCTTCTCGGTCGTGCCACCCGCATCCACCTTCGCGTTCCACACTCGTTCCAGCAGTCGCACTGGCAGCGCGACGATCGCCACATCGGGGCGGTTGCCGCCATCGGCGAGGGCTTCGAGCTCGGCGACGATCTCGTCCACCGCCATCTCGACGGCCTTCTGGTGGTCGGGTTCCTTCGCGATCCTATCGAGCTTACTCTGTGAAAGCGCCGCCGTGGCGCCTTCCTCAATCTCGAAGCGGCAGCGGTATGGGCTTTGGTTGCCCAAGCCTGGGAACGCCGGATGCATGTTAGGGTGCTTCTCGGACTTGCCATCGACGCCGCTCGCAGCCGTCTCGAGGAATTTCCGCGTGTCCTCGATCGTCTTGGCGTTGCCCACTACGCCGATCTTGATGACGTCCCCAACGAACGGCTGGAGAGGTCCAGCCTCGAACAGGCCGAGGCGGGGATCGGGATGGTAATGATGGTCACCGAACTCCAATTCGGGTTCCTTGAAGATTCGAGTGTCGAAGGAGTTCATGCGAATAGCCCCTCCTGCTGATCGGATGCCTCAGCCTTCTTTTTTCCGCCTCCCCAGCCGTCCTCTGGGACTCGCGTCTCAAGCTGAACCGTAGGCGGCTCACCGAAGCGGAGCCTAGGTTCCGTCGTCATCTCCACGCCGAAAAGGCCGCCAGCGGCCCGCTCGGCATCTCGGTCAGCCTGGGTCAGGAAGCGATGCCACATGATGACCTGTCCCCGCAGCGCCGCACTTTTGTCGAGCCGCTTTTTTCCGGCGAGAAGGGCGCCGGGATGCGGATGGGGCGTAAAGCCGTTGGTGGTGAAGTAGTAGGTGGGCGAGACGATCAGATACCACCTGTCGCCGAGGCGCTCGAAGCGCGGCGAGAAGGCGTGGTGGCGGACAAACGAGACCCTGCCGTCCTCTTTATCGCTCATGGCGACCATCACCACGTCAGCATCGGTCTTCTTCTTGGCGGATTCATAGGCGAAATTGCGGGGAACGTCCTTCTCCATCGCCCGGAAGTAGAGGATCTTGCGGTCCTTGCTCCAGTTTAGATCGTCACGCGTCTGGTGCCGAAGTGCCTGACGCAGCAGGTGCATGAACCGGTTCTGCTCGTCGACGTCGTCGTGGAAGGCCAGGTCGACGGTGTCGATGGCGTCGACCTGGTCGAGATCCACGATCTGGCTGCAGGCCGAACTGCGGGGGTCGTGGAACGACCAGAAAGTCCCACCCGCGATGGACCAGTCGAAGCGGGGCGTGTCCTCACCGTCGAGTAGGGTCGCGGTCGCACGTCGACCATCGTATGGAGTGGAGGCGACGTAGATCTCCTTCGGGAGCTCAATCGGCAAGATGTTGACCAGCGCCTCCTCGCCGCCGCCGAGGGCGGGGACGTAGTAGCCGAACCCGGCCTTCGGCACGGTCAGGCCCGCGAGCCGGTTGACGCTGCTGTTGTCGAGCACGTCGGCGGCCTTGTCGATCTGCAGGCGCCGTTCCGCCTGGTCACTGTCCCGCGATACCTCCTTCCAGTAGAAACTGTTGTCCGACCTCCGGAAGAAGACGACGATCACCGGCAGGTTCGATCCCTTCCAGTAGTCGAGATCCTGCCGACGAAGCAGATAGGCGAACCCGTCGTCGGTCTCAGAGGCGTAGCGCCCATCATCCTTGGCCTTCACTTGGACCGCGATCATCCGGGCCATAGGCTGGCCCTTTTCCATCACCTCGGCGATTCCGTCGATGCCGGCCTCCAACCTCGATCTGCCGTCGAACTGGAAGCCCATGGACAGAAAGCGGCCACGGACGGCGTTCTCGCCGATCTCGCCAAGTATCTGATTAGGAGTGAGCTGCTTTGGCATGTGGGTAGACTAGAACAATATGTGAACCTCCAACAAGAAAATGATTTGCATGAAACTAGGCTGCACGAGACAGATGAACGCACACGCTCCGTGCGACGGTTCCCGCCGGTCAGCCCGCCGCAAACCAAATGACCGCTCCTGTCAAATTGCGACATTCGCGCCGCCAGAAGCGAACGACTGACCCTGGTCGCGGGCCGCCATTGTTCAGTGGCGATCGAACGGCAGCTTCCCGCCTTTCGCGGCCCGGAACCTGCCTTTCAGCAAACGGCCCATGATTTGTCATCGAGTGCAGGCGTGCTGACGGTCGAACTCGGGAAGTCAATATCGTATTGATGATGCCCGAAAATTAGCGTGGAACGCCGACGTCGCTGGACCTTAAATAGCCTTTCAGTGCAGCGGACAACATGGCCGCAACGCAACCCCCACGTGGGATAAGCTACGCCAGATTTCCTCCGCTTGGACAATTGGGCGCGATCGCCCAAGCAAGTTAGCTGTGGAACAGAAGCTGCAGCGTGCCCATATGCTAAGCCATGTTGAAGACCCTTCGTATCGCACGCCGGGACCGGAAGCGCTTGGAGGAACTATTCAGCGTCACTTCCCGCTATGGACTCGGCCTTCTGCTGGCGCGGATAGGGCTGGACCGGACGGGCAGCGACGATGCCGGCGACGGGTCGTCACATAGCCTGCCTCGGCGCACTCGACTTGCCATGGAAGAGCTTGGGCCAACCTTCGTGAAGCTCGGCCAGATCCTGGCGACACGCGCCGATCTCCTATTTCCGGAATGGATCGCCGAACTCGAGCAATTGCATAGCAAGGCGCCGACGCTTCCCTTCGAGGAGTTGCGACCGATTGTCGAGGAGGCGCTTGGTGAGGCGCCCGAATGCACCTTTGCGGAATTCGATACAGAACCGCTGGCGGCGGCCTCCATGGCGCAGGTCCATCGTGCGACGCTGCACGACGGGCGCGCGGTGGTGATCAAAATCCGCCGGCCCGGCATTCGTCCGAGGGTGGAGGCTGATATCCGGCTCCTTGCGCATATTGCGACCCTTGCGGAACGCGGCAGCACCGAAGCCAAGCGCTTCGGACCGAGCCGGATGATGCGGCAGCTTGCGGACGCGATGGTCGAGGAACTCGACTTCACGAATGAAGCGCGCAATGCTGATCGTCTGCGGACGGATTTCGCGAACGAGCCCAGTGTCGTTGTGCCCGAAATCCACTGGGAATGGACGTCCGAGACGTTGCTCGTCATGGATTACATAAACGGTGTGCCGCCGAGCAATGCGCAGGCTCTGGTCGCTGCAGGGCTCGATCCGACCAGAATAGCAGCGCTGGGCGCCGACATGGTGCTCGACATGATATTGGTGAACGGCCGGTTCCACGGCGATCCGCACCCGGGGAACCTTCTCTGCCTGCCGGGCAACCATATAGCTCTGCTGGACCTGGGCATGGTTGGTTATGTATCTCCGCGCAGGAGAGAGGAATTCGTCAGCTTCGTGCAAGCGCTCAGCACTGGCAGCCCCGCGCAGCTCGCCGACGTGCTGACGCGGTGGTCAGTGGGCGACGACGTTCCGGCCGACCGCGTGCTCTCCGCATCCGAACGGCTGATCGCGCGCCATGGCAGCGGTCGATTGGTTCTGGGCGCCATGGTAACCGATTTCCTAGGGCTGATGCGCGACGAGCGCATGACGTTACCACCTGATCTTCTCCTGATCTTCAAGGCGCTGATCACGATGGACGGCGTGTTATCGAAAATTGAACCGGATTTCGACCTGACGCATGCCATGCGACGCTCTTCGTTTCGAATCGCGCAAGCGCGGTTGTCGCCCGAGCACTGGGCTCCCGTTCTGCAGGGCGTCGCCTGGGAATTGCTCAAGATCGGAGATGATGCGCCGCGCCTGATCCGGGCAGCGATCCGCCGGTTGGAGCAAGACAGAACGCCGCCGGCTTCATCGCCTTCGGATCGCAGCCGCGCGAGTGCCGACATTCGCTGGGTTGCAGCTGCAATCGTCTCAGGCGCCGTGATCATGGCGATAGCGCCCTGGTTTTATTAAGCCGTGGTCGGCGAGCCCGTCGAATTTCGGTTGGGTCATTAGCTGAATGGCAGCCTTGTGCGCTCACGCCGCTAACATCGGACAGTCGGCTTGCGGCCCAAGTGCGGTCGTGGCATTAGAGTTCGTCCTGCAGAATCATGCGCTGGCCTTCGTCAGCACTCCGCAGCCAGCAACCTAAGATGCACGAGGTGATCGGCAGATAACTTCATTGCATCGAATTACCGATCTGAACACTCGCTGGTCACCGCGAACAATTACGGCTGAATGGAAACGGCGGTATTCCGGAGGTCCATCACCCGCTTCCGTCTACCCATTGCAAATGCGCTGCGCGCATTTGGAGGACGATGGTTCTTGGAATTCTTGGAGGATTTTTTTGGAGCTTGCGGCATCGCATTCCATCCCACGCTTCCGATAAGACGAGTTAGATCAACGGGCCGAAACTTCCTGTAATAGCCCTTTCTTTTTTTCGGGAGCGGATCTCGCCCAGCGGCTTTTGCACGCTTTCGCGCGGTTGGCCCTAACGAACGTGAGATGATCATCCTGCGATGGGCAATGGGCCCTTGGGGGGCGTGATCTATGTGGAAGTGCTTCGCGAATGGTGCATCGATGCCTTTCGCAAGATAGGCAGCAGCTCTGGGACCGTATCGAACCCGTTGCATTCGAACGGAGCTCGGAGGTGCAACACCAAATTCCCTATGGAATTGTCGCCGTAAGAAATACATTAGGCGGCCGCACTTCCTGAAAGGCCAACGAAGCATCCAGTGCACATGGAGCGGGCCATGATGCCTTCGTCCGGAATTGTTCGCTGTTGGCGGGTTTTCGAATACCGCAATCGCGTCGAATGGTGAGAACGACCTGTTCTCCTTGACCATCGTATTCCAACGTCTTCTTGTATTCTCCCAGAACTTTTTGCGGAAAACGTCATAAGGTTTGTCGCCAGACTTGCTGACGTTAGGGAATTTCATGGTAATGAAAACATTGAGCGGCCTTCGTGCGGCATAGGCATACCGCTCTGCATGAAGGATTGCGCGGGCGCTTTCTGGGCGCAGGCATGTCCCTTTGCGCATGCGTTTCATGAAGGGGGTCATATCGGATTTCCGCATCGGAATTCTGATACCCCTAATTTCTTACTAAATCCTTTTATCGCATAGGGTTATAACAGAACCGTCGGTAGTACGCCCCCGGTGCAGGATTCCCCTTCGGGGAGGGAGCCGATGCTAGCGTGCTAATCTGGTCGGGTCTGGGACGAGTGTGGATGTAAAAAAAGGGGCGCGGATCACCTCGCCTCTATCCGTCAGACTGACGAACCAGACCCTTTCGCTTTTTGCAGCTTTGTCCAAGCCACATAGCCTGCCAAAACGCTTCTGCGGATGCGTGGCGGGCAGGCTGCGATCACCCAGTACAACCACGCGGCCTGCGCCTCGGTGTGGAGGCGGCCGATACGCTGAATTGCTGTCGGGTTCGGTCCATGGATCGAAATTCCGCCGACCCGTGCTGCGTGAACCAGTTGATCGTGCGGGATCACGGCGTGGATGTTCCGTTTGAGCCCGGATCGTGGAACGTACTTTGAGTACGACGAAGAATAAGGAAGTGGTGCCATTTTATGAGGCCGTGAAAACGATGGTGCGGCAGTGTGGATCAATGCCATTGTCTCCGGTGTGAAGAGCGTTTCGATGTGGCTGCGCATACGCTCAGGATCGTAGCCGGCGCCGTAGCCGTGCGCATATGAGGCAAACTCCGCCTCATCACGCCAGCGACGGGTGACGATGAATGCCCCAAACCCGAATGGTGCCGGCGGATCGAGAGCCAGAGGCGGGGGCAGGATGGAAAGCGCAACCATGCGTTCAGGGAAGGGCGAATAATTACGAAATCGCATCTAAAAATATCCTAGGAAAAGCGCAGCGGGCGGTTCCTTTCGAGAACCGCCCGCCGCTGATTGGATTGAAGGTGAGCGCTTGCGATCAGCCCAAGTCGATTGTCTCGTCGGCGAACCGCAATCGCAGGATATGCTCGGTGAACGCCTGTGCTCCGTCCTTGCTCGCAAGCGCCGTCCACGCTTCCCAGCGGTCGATCCGGTGAACCAGCCAGGCGAACAGACGATCGCGCGCGTACTGGTCGGGAAACGTCATGGTCCAAAGCACGCGGCCGAGCGGGATGTTCGCACCTTCGGGCGCACCGATAAGTTTGATCCCCCATTCCCTCGCGATCTGTTCGCGCACGAACCGGCCCGGCAGATTTTCGGCGAATGCCTCGTTGACCTTCAACAAGCGTTCGCGCTCGTCGCGGGTGTCTCCGCCATCGAGACCGCGCCACTGCGCGATCGTGGGCAGCCCAATCGGGATGGGAGCTGCCTCGGCACCGCGCGTGCTGGCCAGCGCAACGAGGATGGCTCTTCCCTCCGGGGTGAGATCGCCGGTCAAGCCTTCGGCGAGCTTGTGCCCTTCGAGCCACGATGCGTAATGGCGTTCGCCATCCCAGGCCCCGCCGAACAGATCGTTGGTCCGCTCCTCGATGTGCACGATGCGTCGATCAATGGCAGCGAGCACGGCGAGCAAGAACTCGGTCATGGCGGTGAACTCCCAGTTGGAGCCCCGCGCCATGCCAAGGCGACCGCACCAGATGTATTCGCGCAGTGATTTCCAGCGCTTTCCATACTCGTCGATGAGGTGCGGGTAGCCGTCCGGATCCGCGATACACCAGTAGCCGAAAGGCAGGTTCGGGTTGCGGCGCTTTTCATAGGGGATCTCGTGCTGGTCCATGATCAGCGCCCTCCCGGCTTGCCAAGCCGCGGCGGCGGCGGTGCCAGCACGGGGTCGGCCTTGCCAACGCTGCTGTCATCGATCGCTTTCAGCTGCCGGGCCAGCTGCACCGTTTCCGAATACATGTAGTCGATGCCGCGGTAGATCTCGCCCTCTTCGCGCGCGAGGATCGGCTTGGAATCCGATGGCACCAGATCGCCCGGCCTGTCCGCAGCGAAACCGAACCACCACGCGTTGTCCCCTGTCTGATCCTCAGCTTGGGGTCCATTGCGCCTGCTATGGACGTGGCATACGCGCACTGCCTCGTCCTCGTACCGCGAGCAGGCTTCGGCGTAATCGATGCCCCTATGCGGCGTGAGGCCGATTGCCGCCGGGACGGCATCCTCGCGGTACCCGTAGAGCGGGTGGCTGGGAGGAACCGCGACGAACCCACCCCAGACACCCGATGCCTGACGAAGGAGAATACAGTCGAGACCTGTCTCAGCGTCGTTCCAGGCGACTTTGTCGAACTTCTCATCGGTCCACGGTCCGGACCCTCGCGGCTGGCGCTTCTTGATGATGTAGAGTTGTTCGGGCCTCACCTCGTGATCGCCGATGGCGATGCGCTCGGGCAGGCGAGCGAGGTTGGTGTTTTTGGCGGTCGCGACAGCACGGCCGCCGTTCGATTTCTTCTTGGGCATTTTGAAATTCCTTCAGGCATAAAAAATGCCGCGCATCCTCGGTGGACGAGCGGCTCGGGTACGGTCTGCTTGCGGCAGATCCTTCGCGGCACGATGATGTATTTCGAGGCCCGTGCCGGGCTCCTGTTGGCATTTCCTAAGTCATCTTTTCCTCCTCTCTTTCAGCTCACTCTTTTCCGTCATGCTTATGACGAGTTCTCTATCTGCTATGCTGCGGCTCGGTAGACCGTACCGCGTAGGCCGCTTTCGGCCTTCTTGCCTCGTGCCCACGGTGCAAAGGACCGACGGATGAATTCGCTATTCGGCAGTGCCGCGCCTGCAGCGTCCGCGATAGCCACTAGCGTATTGGGCTGATGGCATTCGATTTGGCGGTGCGCGGCCAGGTGCCGGACTGTCAGAACGGCTGTGGTGAGGACATCTGCGAGCACCTGGTCACGCACCGTCGCCCAATTGCCCGCTTCGCAATGCTTGCCGATGTCTTCCGAAGGCGTCGGCTTGGATGGAACACCGACCGCTGCTGCAAGTTCGGGCAGGTGCACGCTGGATGCCTGAACGCAGCTTGCCCGGCACAGATCGAGCCGGCCTCTCGCATGTGGAGAGCCGTCGATCAGCTGGTGCGGCAACACCAGTCCATAGGTCGCCGCTGCACGGCGCAGGACGGCAAGGTCGCGAGCCTCACCTCCCCACGTGGTTGCGACCGCGCCGTGTTCCTGTTCAAGCGCGTTGAACAACGCCGTGACGATGGTCCGCTCGTCAGCATCTTCGGTGGTCAACACGAACGGTCCTTGGACCACCGGAACGGTTTCGCCGGCGACGAACTCCAGCGTCATCCAGCTGACCGCTGCGACCTGATGGAACGGCCAACGGATCGACAGCTCGGCATCCTTTCCTTCGGCCTGCGTGTAACCTTGGTGACGCGAGCGATCGAAAAGAAATTCTAGATCGAAGATCAGCCAACGGCGCGCGGTGGCGAGATGTCCGTCTCTTTTGCGTGCGAGGAACATCTGCGCTTCGTGCTCGAGCTTGCGAGACAGGCGCTCGAGTTCGCCGCCCAGCGGTACGATATTGGTCATGATGTATTTCCTTATGGCGCACCGGTGCCAACCGAGAAGTGCACCGGCGCATTTGCGTTGAATTGTGAATTGAGAAACGGACGCGATCAGCGATGCCGCTCGTGTGCGGTCACTGTGCGCGTGGTCATTGCCGGAAGGCCGTTGCGATAGCCCCAGGCCTGTTCGCGCTCGACCTTCTCGGGCGGCAGCTCGATCTGCCAGAACGGGCCTTCGGGATTCCACCGGTAGCCACGCGCTTTCAGCAGTTCCTTTTTCGAGAAGGGAGCGCGTTCGGCTTGCACTATCACCGAGGGCGTGTCGGCGGCCTCGATCAACCGCGCGAGGTGTGTGCGGATCGGACCACCGCCGGGATCACGCTGACGGTGCTGCAGGAGCCAGTGCAAAGCCCAGACATCAGATGCAGCGCGATGCGCGTCCGAAAACCATCCGGCATGCGCGAGAAGCGCGGACTGTGAGCGGCCGTCGAAGCCCAATTTCAGCCAATCGATTTCGCTGCACGAGCAGGCCCAGGCTTTGCCCGCCAGATCGGGATAACGGCGCTCTATGAACTTGGAGTCGAAGCGCGAATTGTGTGCGACGATCAGGTCAGCGCGATCGAGCAGACCGCGCGCGAAAGTATCGTTGATCTTCTGGCCCTTCAGATGCTGCGCGCCGAGCCCTGTGATGAGGCTGATCCTGGGATCGAGTTCACGGCCTGGATCCTGCAGCCAGCTGAACGGTCCGAAGTGGCCTATGAGCTCGCTACCATCGTCGACGAAGCAGAGCATGATTGCGAGCTCAATGATGACGTCGTGCTCTGCTGAAAGACCCGACGTTTCGGTATCGACAATGGCGACGCAACGACCATCGGGCACAGGTCCCATGTGGGGCATCGATGGATAGGGTTTTGGGACGCGCCGCAGCACGCGATAATCGTCGCTGCGTTGAAGCTCAGCCGCCAACGCTTCGGCGTCTGGTGACAGGTGGTCGGTGTTGATCATTCCTATTCTCCGGTTTCGTCGAAACCGGCGAGGCGCGGGACGCGCTTTCCGCATCCCTTTTCCTTTCGCCCTGCCGGCTTCAACCGGCAGGTCTCTCTTCAGTCAAATATTCCACCTTATTAGACGGTTCTGCGTTCCGGCTTCTAACGCTTTTGGGTTCAAGATAGTTGGAAACGGATTTATCGACCGTTCCTATCGTGCACCGCCGTATCGATGTGCCGGAACCTTTGTTTTCGCGCATACCGCTTCATCCGCTTCGGCGAACGGATCGAGGCCCATGGGAATTGCGCAAAAACGGTCGCAGTGACCGAACGCGTTTTGGACAACGCTTCGCGCTCATCTCGGCTTAGCGGTGAGGCGATCAGCTTGCGGAACTCGTCTGCGGCATCATTACGAAGCGACGTTAAAGTCCTGCCGTCTCTTGCTTCAGCACCAATCGGCACGCTCGCCGCGCCATGCTTGATTGCCGTTCGGTTGAGTTCATACGCAATGTAGCTCGCTATATCCGCGTCTTGGCTCCGGTGGGCTTGCCGCCAAGCCGCAAGTCCGGGGTGAACATCGAGGTTCAATGCGAACCGGTTCGGCGCCACCTTCGCGAGAAGTATTGTAGCTTGGAAGCGGGGATCGTCTCGTTGTCGACGATAGAATTCGGTTGCCCAGCCGTCGGTCTTTCTGACCGCAAACAATTCTCCCTTTTCGATCGTGACGCGACCAGACTGCACGGCCGAAGCAATCCAGCGGCGCTCATGCATTTGGATCGCAGCCAGCGCTTTCAGATGCTTCTGGATTTCGGGCAGCATCAGCCAGCGTTTCGGCGCGGTGAAGACCGTCGTTAGGACCTTATCGTCAAGAAAACGGTATCCTTTGTAGCATTCCTGCGAGGAAGCCAGCATCAGCCTGTTGGGATCAATGCTTTCAAGCTTCCTGCGAGCGCGAATGGATTCATTCGGGGGCGGGTTAGGGCCGCGGACATCTGCGGCACTCTCGTTGTCTTGTTGCAGCCAAGACATTTCGTAGGCAGGAAAGTGGCTCTCGACCCGATGCCGCCGCTCTCGACTGTCGCGCTGCACGAGGTAGCGCAGAGCACTTAATTTTCGTTGTCTGTTTTTGCGCAGCGCGTGCGCTGCTTTGTCCGGGTTTTCGTCAATACCAGAGTCGCTCTGACTGCGGTTGACTTCTTGACGAGGCTCGGGCTGCGTCTCAAGACTTGGCTCGCTGATCCGCCCTCTTGATTGCTCTGATGCCGTCCTACGTTGAATTCTCTCGGCTTCGCCTTGGTGTGATCGATCAAGCGGAATATCCAGTTCTACGGCCAGTTTTATCAGTCGTTTCCGTTCCCTCCGGGAGCCCTCGATCCGAATGGTGCCGAACTTTTTCTGGGCGAGCAGCAGTGCATCGATCCTGTGTTGTTTTGAGCTGGAATGAAGCGCTACGAAATTGCGGGTTTCCGTGAACGCCAGAACCTCGCCGTCATAAAATTCCCGGACGCCGTTGAGGCGCATAGGATTATACTTGTCCAGCCATGCTGGTTGATCATCGACTACGCTGCTGCTGGCTCCCCATAACAAGCCATCAATCGGTTTCGTTCTTTTGCGTCCACGCGTCGCGCCTCGTTCCTGCTTGATGGCGCGCTTGATCCCCTCGATGAAGTCGCGTTCGTATGTGCGATACTTGGCGCTTTGATCATTTAGAGGATCGTCATCTTGGTCCAGCGATAGACCAAGCTGTTTACGCTTTTTGGCGGCGCGCGCTTTTTGAGTAGCCCGGGCTGACAATCCATCGCGACCATGTCGTGCAGCAATTTCCGCAGTCAGCGTCGCAAGCCGTTTTTCTTCGGCTCTCTGTAGCTCTCGTTCGCGATCGCGGGCGTCGGCGTCTGCAGGAGGCTCACCGACATAACCCAGCGTTTGAAATGGCCTGAACCAGATATCCTTGGGCGGCTCCTGATATTCGGTCTGATTGAAACGATTGACGAGCTTCTTGTAGCCGGCTCCGATCGCGCTCGCCTTCACCCGCACCTTACTAGAAATATCGGCATCGACCGGAACGAAATAGCCACCGACAATCTTCCCCGCGGCTTCGTAAGGTTCGTAACGGAGGCCTACGCGGGCGAGACCACGGTGATACCCCTCCCAATCTCGAGCGCTTTCCCGCGCCGCTTTCGCAAGAATTTTGACTGAGGTTTCCGCCGGAACAGGTTTCCCCTCTTCGAGTCCATCCGGCGTGCGAAATTCATCTTCGATCTTGTGCTGTAAGCCAGGGACGCGAAGCATTCGCGAGGCATTTAGAATCCGTCCGTTCTCATCGGCGACTTTGATACCGGACAAGGTGTGGTAGACCCCTGTTTCATCGGCCACGTACCGCCTGTTTGGTTCACACGGCAGCATGTCGTCGCGTTCGCACAGAGCCGACGCGATATGAAGGGCCTCGATTTCGAAGCCCTGCCCCCATTTACTCAGGTTTCTCTGCGTCAGATCATATGCGTTGATAGCAAGGTGAAAATGCGGACGTGCGGTATCTCCATGAAGCCCGTAAAAGCCTGCACAGTTTTCAGCGCCCAAGACGCGTAGGAATGTATCGCGATGACGTTCGGCCATTTCGAGAGATACGGGGCCTTCGCGATAGGACACAACGATGTGCTTGAGGGCCCGTGGTCCGTACTGCGCGGTTAGGTATGCAAATGCGAGCGCGCGTTGATCGTAATCCTCGCCCTCCAAATGCATTGATCCGCGATCACGGATGCGGTCTTCATCCCCTTTATCGTTGACCGGATATCTGCCCATCTGCCCCAGTTCGTGAAGGCGCTCGAGATCATCATGGTCGAGCGTCAACCCGGCAACGTATTTGGCTAGTGTCCAACCGTAATCGCGGACCTTTTGCGAGCCAGCGGCAAAGCTCGCACCGCTCATGAGCTGAGACTTTATTCCGATACGCTTCGCAATCATGGCTTCGGCCTTGGTCGAGACTGGATTTCATCGCTCAGTTTGCGGCTCGGCGCGCGAAGGAAATCTTGGGCCGCAAGGTGGTTGGCCAGCTGATGCAATTCAACGCTCAGATTGAGCAACCTATCTGCCTGTTCGCCGACCGGCCGAAAGGCGAACTCGATATCTTTCGGCAACCTTTCCCAGACTTCGTTCCTGCTGGTCGCGATTTGTCCGATGCTGTTGATCGTACGTCCAGCCTTTGCGGCCTGCACTTTTAGCTCATCCGCCGCTTCGATGACCTGGCCTACGGCCTGATATAGCGCGCCAATGGCACCAATGACGGTAACCATATTGGGGGAGGCATAAAACAGCTTGTCGCGAACAAATGCCGAGATCGTGGCGGATCCTGCTGCCTGCTCCAGATAGGCTTTCTGCGCACTTGTGAGCGCAATCCTCATTTCATGACGATATGGTCCTTCGCACGGACCTGGGGAGAGGACCGCCCTAGCCTTTGCGGAAAGCTCTTCTGAAAATTCAGGCTTCATTGTGAAACCTTTCCTTCAGACCCGTGCCACGAAGCGCAGCGACACGGCACGGGAAGGAGCACGGAGTGTTCCCATCCTGTAATTTCAAGACACAGAGAATGGGTGATGGGATCGGATTGGATCAGCATGGCAGATCGATCCCCAATGCGGCGCAGGCATCGCTGATGTCCTGAGCAAGCGAATCGCTCGCAGAGAGAGCCGCCGAAAGCTCATCCTTGTCCGCCAACAAGGTATGGGCCTTACGACGCAAGGATTCCTCTGCTTCCTTGTGATCGATAGCGAGCAAGAGGGCCCTCGCCTTTGCCTGAGGCAAATGCTCGATGTAGGGGGTCCGGATATCGAAGAGTTTGGCGGTCGAGCTACGGTCGTCGTCCCCGCCCTCAGCTTCGCCTACATCGTTCGCATGGTAATCGCAGGCGGCTTCACCGCCGCCCCCCAATTCGGCGAGGAGACCTTCGCATCGGTCCAACGCAGGGGACTGATCGAAAAGGTCGTCTACACCGGCGGAGCCATCCGATTTATCGACCCGCAGATTGGGCCGGTCGGTCCTCACCGGGGTCGATTGGGAGCCCTGTACACGCTTGGAAGAAGCCGGCTCCACGTCCAAGGAGCTTACATCTCCAGGACTGGAATCGAACACTTTCTGGGGTTTGGGATCTATCCGCGCAGCCGTCTGCTGCGGAGCCGATGGACTGCTTTTGGCGGGCATGTTTTCGGCGGCTTGCGATGCTTTGGCGGCTGCCAGAGCAGCGTACCCATCGCGTGCTCTCCAGCGGAAGTGATTGCGCATCAGCCAGGCAATACGCTCGGCCAGAAGCCTGATTGCTACATCGGAAAGATCGGAACTTTTCGCAATTTTTCGAGCAAGCGTGATGGCCTTGATTGCCTTGGGACTCTTCGCTCCAGCGCCTTTGTTATTCTGTCCGGTCCCCGGCCACCCATGCTGGCGCAGTTGCGCGAGGATCGTCGCATCGTAGAGGCTTGTCCGCGCACAGAGCAGCACGGGAGGGTCCGGATCCAGTCCCGGCAGCAGCGTTGGTAGGCTGCTCATCTGGTGGCGATCGTAGGCCTTTCGGCCTGTTTCGTTGTTCGGATACACGCACTGACACTCCGTGGGATGATACGAAGTGCCTTTTAGGATGAGGGTGCAGGTCACCCCAAACCGGTCGCTGAGAAAATCGCGAGGCGGGCTTACGCCGCGTACTTGCCCTCGACAGTGCGGCGCGCCAGACCGACCCCTGTTAGCGCATCGAGGACCGGGCGTACAGTGGCCGCACGCTTGCCCTTGAAGGCACGCGCGATGTCCTGTGCTGCGAGGGGTTCCGGCGAACTGGACAGGATGGACTGAACCGCGCCGATCTGTGCTGGCAGGTCCTTGGGCCATGCGATGACATTGTCGGGCAGCGGGGCTGCCGTCTCGCCCAGATCCAGCGTTTCGTTGACGGGCGCCTGGTAGCCCGGATCCTGGAATTCGGGGCGTAGATAGCGGATAAGGCCACGCGTTTCTTCGGCGGCGCGTTCGCGGTTGAGCGCGACAAGGCGGGTGAGGATTTCCTCTTCCGGCAGGTCGGCCGGCCAGCCGTAAGCTGCGGCCACGGCGGCATCGATGGCGTCGTGATGGCGACGGATCAGGGTGACGAGGCCGCGGTCGTGGATGTCACGCTCGGTGTCGGTCAGCGGGCGGTCGGAGCGCAGGGCTTCGAGCACGTTGTAGAGCTTGGTCAGCGTCAGATCGTCATGGTCGGCCAGCACACGCTTGCGGAGCGCATCGAGCGCTTCGGCCTCGGTGCGGATCGAATTCGCGAGCGGTTCGGGGACATCCGCCGGGAATGGGAATGGGTCGAAGCATACGGACTTGGTGTAAATCGGGCGATCTTCGAGTGTCCCACCCAAACTCAGCGTCCAGACGACGTGAGCGAACGAGGTCAAGACGCCCAGATCGAAGGCATCATGGAGCGCAAAACACACAAGGCGATTATCTGGGACAGTTCCTGTTGGAAGAAACTGGAACACCCGGTGCTTGGCGGTCTCGACGGTCGCAATGTAGCGTTCGCACCCGCGCAGAGCCTTCCGGATTTCGCTGCGCTGTTCGCCGAATAACCACCAATTATCACGATAGGATGCGCGATTGTTGGTGTCGCGATGCGGTTTCACCTCGTCGAAGATATGCTGCCACACCGCCGGGTGCCGGTCGCGCAATTCGGTCTCGGTAAGGCCGTAGGTGTCGATCACCATGACGCCGCGCGAGCGGGCCGTCAGGTCCTTGCCGTTGCGGTAATCGAAGATCACCTGCGGCTCGTCGCCGATGCCCGAACGGATGCGCGGCGGCGTATCATCTTCTCCTCTGGCGATCGCCAGCGAACGCGGGTCGAGCCGCTCCGCCTGCTCCGGCGTGACGACAAAGCCTGAGCCCATCAGCTGCACGCCACGGGACGCAACCCGGGCATTCGCCTTCAGCGCAACCGCCTTGGTCACGTCGGCGCCGACACGCAGATCGGATCCGATGCGCCCGTATTGCTCAGCGAACAGGATCGTATCGGGCGCATCGCTCTCGTCGGTAACGGTCCGCAGCAGGCCTTCGCCTTGCGTGCCCGACGGCACGCCCACCGTCATCGCGATCCGCACCGCCGCGCCGTCCTTCTCGTCCACCCAGGGATGATTGGGAATAGCATAGGCGATTGTGACGCCTTTCCTGGCGTCGAGATGCTTTGCCGTGACCCTGCGGCTGAACACTTGCGTGATCGAATTGGTGGTGACGAAACCGAACCGCCGCGCAGCCCCTGCCCGCACTGCACTGGCCGCGCGATCCCACCAATGCATCACGAAATCGGCGCTTTCCGGAACGTCCGATACTTTGAACAGGGCATCGAAATATCCATCTCCCAGCCGGTCGCGGACGTCCTTGCCACCGATAAAAGGCGGATTGCCGACAATGAAATCGGCCTTGGGCCATTTGGCCGGACGGGGATTGGGATAAAGCCAGCTTTCGACCCGAGCCGTCTCGTCGGGCACCGGTTTGCCGGTCACCCGATGGGGTTTCATCGTCTCCCCATCCCAACGCGAGACGGGCCGGTTCTCCTCGTCGCGCTCCAGCACCTTCTCGTCGTAGTCGATCAGCGCATCGCGGTGTTCGATGGTGCGCAGGCCGGTCAGGATCGGCTCGTTCGGCATGCGCTCTTGCCCGTTCACGCGGAAGTGCCATTGCAGGTAACCGATCCAAAGGACCAACTGCGCAATCTCGACCGCGCGAGGATTGATCTCGAGGCCGAGGAAGTTTTCGGGCGTGATCGTGTGGCCGGTGAGATCGGCGACGTATTGCTTCTCGGCATCGCTGGAAGACAGCTCCTCCAACAGGTCCAGCACCTCGCCTTCCAGTTCCTTCATCCGCGCCATTGCGACATAGAGGAAGTTGCCCGTGCCGCAGGCGGGGTCGAGGACTTTCGTTCCAGCCAAGCGGGTGTGAAATTGCTCCACCAACAGCCGTGCGGCATCGGTCTTGCCATCATCGATCAGACTGGCAGCAGCGGTTCGAACACCATCCCAGTCGGCGCGCAGCGGCTCCATGATGGTGGGGGCGATCAATCGTTCGACATAGGCGCGCGGCGTGTAGTGTGCGCCCAGCTTAGCACGTTCTTTGGGGTTGAGCGCGCGTTCCAGCAGCGTGCCGAAGATTGCCGGTTCGACCTCGGTCCACTTGTGCTCGGCTGCCTGTATCAGCACCTCCAGCTCGTCCGCTTCCAGGTCGAGCGCGGTGCGATCCTTGAAAAGATAGCCATTGAACCGTTTCACCGGCACGCCGAGGGAGGGCGCGAATTCGCCCTGATCCATTGCCTGCCACAGGGCTGACAATTGCGGCGCAAGGTGCTCGGGGTGGGCCCGCTGGGCCTTCAATAGGCCGGTAAAGCTTTCCTCCGGGATCAGCCTGCTGTCTTCGGCGAACATCGTGAACAGCAGTCGCATCAGGAAACCGCTCACCCGTTCGGGATTGTGATCGCGGGCCTCCAGCCGCTTAGCCACCTTCGCGAGTAGATCGGCTATCTGGCGTGTAACGCGCGCAGCCTTGGCGGCAGGATCGAGGCTGAGGGGGGCGGTCCAGAGGCAACGCAACCGCTCGCGCACATCGGGATCGCGCAGATCCTCCAGCATGATCCGATAGCGTGCGCGGTCGGGAAATTGTGTGTAGGCCCTGCCCGTGCCCGAGAAGTCGGCCCAGATATCGAGGCAATAACCGACATCGGTGACGATCAGGAACGGCGGCCAGTCATGGTCCACCGGGAGAGAGCGAGCATAGCGTTCCGCCTGGCCCTTCGCGGCGATCATGGCGGCCGTCCAGCCGCCCGTTCCGCGCTTGGCAGTGCCCCGCTTCATGCGACGTGCCGCGGATTGGCCGAACAGATCGAGGTCCTCTTCGCCTGCTTCCGCAGCGCGCCGGTCTGCGTCCGACCCTTGCTTTGCTTCTAGGATGAACGCTCCCCGGCGATAGCAGTCGATCCGGCCGAAATTCGTCGTGCCGTCGCCGTTGTCGGCGAAGACGCGGCGTTCGAAAACGTAATCGTTCTCCGCATCATCCGGCTTGCTGCCATCCGGCGCCGGAACACCGATCAGATCGCACAGGCCGTTGACGAAACTCTGCGTATTGGCGAGTTCAGACCCCCCGGTATCTCGCCAGGCAGCAATGAATTGTTCAACCTTGTCGGTGGCTTCCCCCATGGACACCATTTGCCCACGAATAAGGATTAAAACAACCGCAACGTCAGGTCCGCTTCACCGTCCGCTCGCCCATCATCAGCAAATCTCCTGATTACGAAGAACACTGAATCAGCGGCTCGCTCTATTCGCAAGAGGAGTTTTTCAACAGAATAGGGCCGCTCCCGGACGGTCCGCTTTCAAGCCATTGGATGGCTAAACCTGACGTTCTAACTATGCAGACACACTCCCACACATCACCAACTTTGGCTCTCAAGAAGCGGATTATAACCGAAGGCATCTGGCGGTGGGATTTTATCACCTAGATATGAAAACAGTCACATCAGCATCGGCCTTCCCCAGCGAATGATGAAGGGCTTCGAACAAGGAGCGGTCGAACTTCGCGAAGACAAAGGACTACTCTACGATGGCGCACGCGTTTTTCGGCTCAGCGAGGACCCATTTCCCATCTGACATCGTCAGCTCTGCAGCGTAACGACGATACTCATCGTCTCCCAAAGCAAAATCGCACGTGAAATCGGGGTGGCCAAAGCCCTTGGATTTACAAAGACCCTTGTTGGCAGGTTCTGCTTCGGGACATCCTTCAGCCCAAGCGGCGGCGAGTTCCTCACGCTGCGGTGGCGGAATGGTCGGAGTTAATGGCTCTGCCGTTGCCTACGTTTCTGGAACTTCTTCAGGAGTGGTTTCATCCTGAGAGCTGCAGGCGGCAACAGCGAGGGCACACACTACGATTGCAAATCGCATGATCAAAATTCCTTCGGGTCAGTCAGACATCAACCAGACCGCTAATTGGCAGCTCGTTGGTTCCGTTACAGGCACGACGAATTCGCCTGCTCTAGGTTCCAGCTAAGGCCTCTCCCGCATTGGCCTAGATGCTTAAGATCGCTGCTGTTCGACGCATCTATTCAAGATGTCCTGAGCAAATTACCGCTGCCACAAACGACCAGCGCAGCGACATTGCTGCTCGCGCCTCCTTGTGCGACATCGTCTCCGGATGACCTATATTATCTACGTCGGTGCGGCATTCGCCGAGATCGCCGGTTGCTTTGCATTCTGGGCGTGGCTTCGGCTTGACCGGTCCCCGCATCGCTCACGCAACCCTCGAGGCATGCCTCGCGACCGAATGCGACGATCAGCTGATACCGACGCATCCTCCGGCTAGCGACCCCGATCACTGATCCACCGCGGTAATGCGCGGGCGGGATGCCGGCAGTGAACACGGCGCTGGCGCAGCTTGCGCCTGTACCGGGCAACTCCGAGCGCAACCGGCACAGCCTTGGTATCTTCGCTCAAAACTTGAAAGCTGTCAGAGGCAGAAGCGCGCTGAAAGCGGTGTGATTCGTCGGTTTGATTGCAGCCGATGCTAATCGAGGCCGGACGAGCTCCTCGTTATCACCATCTTTTCCGGGCTCATATCGGACATTGTATATCCGATACCGCCTGTTCCGAGACCGGAGTGCCGTCGACCTGCGAAGGGCATCCAGTCGACTCGGAAGGCGGTATGGTCGTTGACCAGCACTGTGGAGCCCGACAGGCGCTCGACGCAATAATCGGCAATGTGCTGTCGCTCGGTAAATACGGCGGCCTGAAAGGAATAAGGCAGCTCGTTCGCCTGGGAAATGGCTGCATCGATACTGTCGTATCCGTAGAGGCACACAACGGGCCCGAACACCTCCTCTCGCGAGACCTTGGCGGCGCGAGGCGGATCGATAAGAACGGTGGGATGATACAGCGTCGGGCCGATGCGCTTGCCACCTGCGGCTAGCTCGGCGCCGCTCTCGACGGCGGCCGCGACCCAGGCTTCGATCCGGTCGACCTCGGCAGGGCGAATGAGAGGACCGCACTGAGTTTCCTCGTTGGTGGGGTCCCCCACCTTCAGTGCCTTTGCGCCCGCAGCGAGCGCGGCAGCGAAGTCCGGCAGTTCGGCACGCGGAACGAACACCCGCTGGACCGATACGCAGACCTGACCGGAATGATAAAACCCCCCTTTCAGGAGCGACGGAATGACGTTTTCGCGTGGTATATTCTCATCGACGATGACCGGGGCCGCGCCCCCATGTTCCAGCGCCACACGTGTACCGGGTGCGAGCCTCGAACGGAGCATCCAGCCTACCTTGGCTGAGCCGATGAAGGAGAAGAACGCCGTTCGCGGATCCGTGACCATTTGTTCGGCGACATCGTCCGTGCAGGGCACGAAGCGGCACCAGCGTTCGTCTAGGCCTGCCTCGTACAGGATTTCCACGAAACTCTTGCAGGACAACGGAGTATCCTTGGCCGGTTTCACCAAAACGGGACATCCCGTCGCGACAGCGGGGCCAACCTGATGGGCGATCAGATTAAGGGGATGGTTGAACGCCGAAATCGCGACCACGGGCCCGATCGGCTCCCGAAAGGTGTAGGCTGTTCGGCCTGCGCCCGCCTCGGTCAGCTCCATCGGAATCTGGCGTCCGCCGCTCGCGAACAGTTCATGCACGCAGAGTTCGACGCTCTGAACGGCGCGGCTCGTTTCCGCACGGGCGTCGACAAGCGGTTTTCCGCCCTCGCGCGCGATCTGCATTGCGAGGCTCTCTGCACGCTCGTGCATGAGCGAGCTCGCACGCTGCAAGATGGCAATCCGCTCGTGAACCGGAATCCAGGCCTGCCGGTCTTCGTGCAACGTACGCGCCTCGTCCAGCCAGCGGTCGATCTTCGACCAGTCGACCAGGTCCACGCTGCCGATGCACTTCTGGTCGTAAGGATTGAGGACCTGCCAGGTCATTGGGGGCACTCCATCGCGCTCAGCTCTTCGATCAGAACTTTTCGGTTCTCCGAATAATCTACCGGCAGATCCACGAGGTGAACGCCGCCGCTTTCGAATGCGTCGTTCAAGGTCGGAAGCAGCGCTTGGCTGCTGTCGATCCGGTGGCCCGTGGCGCCATAACTTTTCGCGTAGGTGACGAAGTCAGGGTTGGCGAAACTCAGGCCGTAATCGGGAAAGCCTAGCTGTTCCTGCTTCCACCGGATCATCCCGTAAGCGGCATCGTTGAGAATGAGCACCACGAGGTTGAGGCCGAGCCTGACCGCGGTTTCCACCTCCTGCGAATTCATCATGAACCCGCCATCGCCGCACACGGCGAGCACGCGGCGTTCGGGCGAGAGCATCGCTGCCATCATCGCCGAGGGGAGACCCGCTCCCATCGTCGCCAACGCGTTGTCGAGCAGAATGGTGTTGGGTTCATGCGCGATATAGTTGCGGGCGAACCAGATCTTGTAGATACCATTGTCGAGCGCGACGATATCATCCCGGCCCATGACCGTCC
Organism: Alteriqipengyuania flavescens; assembly: GCF_030406725.1. NCBI lineage: Bacteria > Pseudomonadati > Pseudomonadota > Alphaproteobacteria > Sphingomonadales > Erythrobacteraceae > Pseudoblastomonas > Pseudoblastomonas flavescens. The sequence continues at coordinate 1,742,651 of NZ_CP129107.1, forward strand.
GCACATCTGCAACGATGCGCTGGGGCACCATCGGAAAGCGGCCATCGTCGCTGCCTTGGCGGATGTGCGCGGCGATATTTTCGTGGACATTGGCGTAGGCTGCCGGGTCACTAGGGTGTTTTCCGCGTAGCCGGTTTCCCAGTCGCTCGATCGATCCGGCAATGTCGCCGATGACCTCCAGCTGCGGAAAATAGACCTGGTCGACCTCTGCGGCCTTGTAATTTATATGGATAACGGTGCGTCCGTCAGGCTCCATGTAGAAGGGCGGTTTCTCGACCACGTCATGGCCGATATTGACGATCAGGTCTGCGCGATCGATGGCACAATGAACATAGTCATCCGACGATAGAGCCGCCGTTCCCAGATACAGGGGGCTTGCCTCATCGAGCACTCCCTTGCCCATTTGCGTATTAAAAAACGGAAATTGGGTATCGTCGATGAACTTTCGGAGCGCCTTGCAGGCGCTACGTCGGTTGGCCCCGGCACCCACCAAAAGCAGCGGGCGATCCGCGGCGAGAATTCGCTCGGCAGCTTCGTCTAGCGCGGCATCTCCGGCCACCGCATATTGGCGGGGGTGGGGCGCAACGACCGGTTCGGAGGTTTCTTCCTCGGCAATGTCTTCGGGCAGCTCCAGCAGAACTGCACCGGGTCGCTCTTCCTGAGCTCTCCTGAAACCTTCGCGCACGAGCGAAGGAATGCGCTCCCCATTCACGATCTGCTTCGCCATCTTACATAATGGGGTGAAAAGCGAGACGACATCGACGATCTGGAACTGCGCCTGCTTCGAGACCTTGATGGGTTTTTGGCCGGTTATCATGACCAGAGGGAAAGCGCCCAGAGCGGCATAAGCTGCCGGCGTCGTGAGGTTTGTCGCCCCCGGCCCCAGCGTGGCAAGGCATACGCCGGCTTTACCGGTTAGGCGTCCATAGGTTGCCGCCATGAACCCCGCTCCTTGCTCGTGCCGGGTAACGATCAGGCGGATCGACGAGGTGCGTAGCGATTCAAGCAAATCCAAATTCTCCTCGCCCGGAACCGCAAAAATATATTCGACGCCTTCGGCTTCCAACGCGGCGACAAGAAGATCGGATGCTTTCATGGAATGGTTCTCGCGTTGGTAAGGGCCTGAGGGGCTGTCGGTGAAGAGTCTTTTGCTCTGCGGGTGATTCAGACTGTGACGGTGAATTGCCCCATCATTCCCGCGTCTTCGTGCTCGAGAATGTGGCAGTGGTACATGTAAGGCAAATCAGCGTCGGTGTAGTCCTCGAACCGCAAAAGGAGCCGCACGGTCTCGCCTGGATAGACGACAACCGTGTCCTTTAGCCCCTGTTCCGCCGCATCAGGCGCACGGCCGTTCCGGTCGAGGATACGGAACTGCACGTCGTGAATGTGAAACGGGTGCGCCATCATGGAGGCATTCTCGACTTGCCAGATTTCGGTGGTATTTACCCGCACCGTCTCATCGATACGCTGCATGTCCATCGATTTGCCGTTGATGGTAAAACCGCCTTCACGCATCATGCGCATTCCCATGCCCATATCGAGAACGAACCGGCGCGTTCGGACCGCATCGCCGGGATCTATCCGGGGCAATGTGGCAAGCCGGCGAGGCATCACGATGGCCTTGGTCCGGCCCTCGGCAGGTCGGATGTCCAATACGGTGAATTGACGCCGCTCGTCCATCATGCCGCCCATCATCCCATCGCGGCGCTCCCGTTCGCCCATCATACCGTTCCGGCCACCTCGCTCGCCCATCATCCAGTTGCCCATCGGCCCGTCGGACTCGCGCATGCGCCCGGACCCTCTCATCCCCCGGCCCATGTTTCCCATGCCCATGATTTCGAGGCCGTCCGCAAGCAGCGAAACCGGCCTTCCATCACTGACATCGACGATTACCTGCGCGCGTTCGCCGGGAGCGAGAACAACATTGTCGGTTGGCAGCGGCGCGGCGAGAAAACCGCCGTCGGTGCCGATCTGATGAAAGCTGCGGCCATCGTCGAACCCGAAACGGTAAAAGCGTGCGTTCGAGCCATTGACCAGGCGTAGCCTCAGGCGATCGGACCTTGCCTCGAAGACGGGCTCGACGACGCCGTTGACCAGCATCGTATCGCCCATCATTCCCATCATAACATTGTGCATTCGCGTGGAGTAAATGAAGCTTCCATCGCTCGCGAACGCGCGGTCCTGCACGATCAGCGGTATATCATCGACCCCATAATCGTTTGGAAGATCGAGCGCTTCGCTGGCGTTGTCGCGGACATAGATCATCCCAGCCAACCCCTGGTAAACTTGTGGCCCCGAGCGACGGTGCGCATGCGAATGATACCAGAACATCGATGCGCGCTGGCGGACATCGAAACGCGCGGTCCAGCTGCCTCCCGGCCCGATCGGTTGATGCGGTCCGCCATCGGCGCGCGCAGGGAGATGAAAACCGTGCCAGTGGACGGTCGCCGTTTCGGGCAGATCGCTCGTGACATTCATCCGCACCGTATCGCCGGCGTTCAGCTCAAGCGTGGGGCCGAGGTAGGACTGGTTGATACCGATGGTCGGCGTTTCGATCCCTTCAAAAAATCGCGAGACGCCGTGGCGTAGATTGAGATCGAAAACCCTCTCGCCGCTTTTTCGCTCGCCCGAATAAAGAGGAGGAATGCGAAGTTGCGAGCGCGCCGTTGCTGAAGCAAGCGTCGCATTCCGGCCGGTCAACAGATCGCGCCCGGTAAATGCGGCTATTCCGAATGCACCTGCGCCGAGCACCGCACCGCCAAGAATGGAACGTCTGTCGATCATATTGCTTCCCATTGCCCGGAGCGCCGTCAACCGGCCTCGGCTTGCGGTGTCCGGACTTGCATGCCTTTCCTTCTGTTGCGCCAGTACCCCAGAGCAATGAGGGCGAGCGTAATGATTTGCCCGGCTACCGGTTCAAGTGCCGGTGCAATGCCTAGGATCGGAACGCGGGGCAGATTCGGAAGCGGGGTGATCCCCAAAAGTCCGGCTTCCTGGAGGCCCGAGATGCCCTTCCCGGCCAGAACGACGGAAAGAATGCCGATCAGGATCGAGCTGTAGGCGAAGAAGGTTCCGATCGGCAGTCGCCGACTGTAGCGCAGCATCGCCCAGGCGATCAGCGCCAGCAACACGATTGCGGAGGCGGCGCCGACAAAAATTGCGTCGGCATGACCCTGGGTCCAGAGCGCTGCGAAGAACAGGATCGTCTCGAAGACCTCCCGGTAAACCACGAGGAACGCCAGCCCGAACAGAAACCATGCGGACCTGCGCGACAGAGCGTGCTGCATGGTCTTCTGGATATAGCGTTGCCATTCGCCGGCCTGCGATTTGCCGTGCATCCAAATGCCAACCGACAACAGTACGAGAGCGGCAAAAAGCGACCCGAACCCCTCTACCAGCTCGCGACCTGCCCCACTTATGCCGATCAGGTAAGTCGCTGCCACCCAAGTCAGGCCACCGGCGACAAGGGCCGACAGCCATCCGCCATGGACGAAGGGCAGAACTTCGGTTCTCTCGGCTTTGCGCAGGAACGCGATCATCGCGATCACGATCAGCAACGCCTCGAGCCCTTCGCGCAACAGGATCGCAAAGGCTCCTGCGAATGCCGAGGCCTCACTGGCATTGTCCGGGGCGAGAACCGTCTCGGCGTGGTAGAAAAGAACGTCGAGCGCATTCACCCTTTGGGCGACGGCGGCCACCGGATCCCCGCGACCTATTGCCGCTCGAAGCTCGGCCATGCCGGTTTCGACAGATGCGAGCAGGTCTGCATCGCGCGTGCTTAAAACGGCTTCCAAAGGTTCGAAGCCATCGAGATAGGCCGAGAGCGCGAGTTCGCGCGCTTCGGCCTTATTACCCGCTTCGTAAGCGGCAAGACTTTGCTGCAAGCGTTCGCGTGCCAAAGCGAGTGAGCCGGTCGTATCGCTGGCCACGGCTTCGGGATGAGCCCGCAAATAGGCCATAACGGCATCGGCACGCTCGGTGCCGATCGCCTCGCCAAGGGCTGCCGGGGTAAGGCCGGATAGAGCGGCGAGGTCAGGAATACGCGCCCGGATTTTCGGATCGTCGTTCCAGATCCGTCTGCCGCGCTCTACATTCTCAAATGCGATCGACCCTGAATAATAGGCAAGGCTCCAGCGATCTTCCGCCGGGAGATCGGAAAAGCCCGGCATGGCCGTTCCTTCCAGCCCTTGTCCGATGACCTGATAGAGCGCGAAAGCGCTGCGCTCGCGGGCACGGATGACGTCGCCAAAAGCGATTGGCGGGGGATCGAGTCCCTCTGCGGCAGGGCCGTCGCCGCCACCGCTTGGGCCATGACAGCTTGCGCAGTTCTGGGCGTACAGTGCGGCACCTCGCGCGAGGTCGGGTGCCGCCTCGGGCGCAAGCGGAACGGGAAACGCCGCGATCAGCTCGCTTGCCAATCTGCGCGCGTCGCGCGCGACGACAGCAGGCTCCACCTTCGCCGAGATTGACTCGACGAGAGCCTCTGCGTCCGCAACCAGTTGGGCACGTTGCGCGTTTGCGGGCAGAGCAGCCATGCGTTTGGCTACCGAGGCAGAAAATTCCTGCATTTCGGCATATTCCAGCTCGTTCGTGACTTCACCGTCGCTGACGGCCTCAGTGTAATCCACGGCGATGTAATCGAGCAGGCGCCAGGTCGTCTGAACCGCGCCATGCGTGCCTGCAGAAGCGGGCATTGCGACTGCGATCGACAGGAAAGCAATCAATTGGACCGCAAAAGCACGTAGCGTCATTTGGAGGCGGCCTTTCTCTGTGCAGGAGCATGCTGCGCGCGAAGTTCGTCGGTCGCGCGCTTTACAATGAGGTAAGCCGAATGCAGGAAGATCAGGGCGATCACCGCCGCGACCAGCAGATCGGGCCAAGCTTGTCCGGTCCAGGCGACTAGGGCAGCAGCGATGATCACTCCGACATTGGCGATCGCGTCATTGCGGCTGAAAAGCCAGATCGCGGATACATGTGCGTCGCCTTCGCGAAACCGCATGAGCACAAGCGCCGCCGCGATGTTGACTATCAAGGCCGCGACCGCGATCCCGCCCATCAAGCTGGCTTCAGGCGCGACCGCGTTAAGCGAGCGCCAGACCGCCAGACCGATCACTCCAAGACCCAGCGCGCCCAGAAACAGGCCCTGTGCCAGCGCGACCCGCGCGCGCGCGCGGGCACTCCACGCAAGTGCCAGGATGCCGATCAGCGTGATCGATCCATCGCCGATGAAGTCGAGGGCGTCAGCCTTGAGCGCCTGGCTGTCCGCCAGAAATCCGCCGAAGGCCTCGACAATACCGAATCCCAAATTGAGCACGACCACTATCCAGAGCGCGCGGCGATAGGCCGGGTCCACACCTGCTCTTTGCGTATCGCCGGTGCAGCCACAATCCGATGTTTCATTTTCCAACATGGGACACTAGCTAGCACCTCCAGTGGCTGTAGAGGCAAGCTGCAATCGCGAATGTTTCGCGATGTTAAGTGTCTAAGGAGTAGATTCATGCTTATCGGAGGTTTGGCAAAGGCCACCGGGACCAAGGTCAATACGATCAGGTTTTACGAGGACATCGGACTGATGCCTGAACCCGAACGTACGGCAGCGGGCCAGCGAACCTATACGGAGCGGGATGTTAAACGACTGGCCTTCATCCGGCAGGCGCGCAAACTGGGCTTTTCCATCGAGGAAGCACGCTCTCTCCTGGAACTGAAGAACACGCCTAATGGAAAGTGCGATAAGGCGAGTGATATTGCGAAACGACATCTACTTAGTATCGAAGAGCGCCTCACCCATCTTGAAGCACTGCGTGCAGAGCTGGAAAACGTAGTGGTGTCTTGCAAAGGCGGCGACTTGTCGGACTGCAAGATCATTGAGACGCTCTCTCAATCCCGCCCCAGTTTTGTGCCCGCGAAGAAAAGAACCCGAAGCCGTGCGTTCTCAGCTCCCTGAGTGCCGCGGCGGTGCGATCAGAAGCTATGAAGGTGGCGAAACACCGCCGGAATCCATCCGCTCCGGCAATCCATTTCGCTGCATTGAGAACCCACTGAGGTACGAGGGCGCGAAAAACCGCTTGCCCCTACAGTCGCTGGAGGGGTTATTTGAAAATCCGAATCCGATTTAGGTTCGCTTGAGGCGCCAAGATGTTTGAGCTGCATGGATTGATTTCCGTTAGAATTGTCGCCGCTGTTTTGGCGGTGGCGGCGCTGATGGTGTCGCCGGTGGTGGAAGCCGCTCAATGCGGCGATGAAATGTCTTCGGCAATCTATGCGAACGAAACGATTGATGCGGATACCAGTGACGGGTCTGAGCAAGATGGTCCGCAGCTCTAGGGCTGTGCGCATGGGCATTGCCACCACCTGTTCGCAGCATTGGTATCCGATAGTCATGGTCAAGCGTTCGGCGAAGCCGTCATCATTACTACCTCTTTCCCAGACGTGAAAATAGCCGGCGAGGCGCACGGTCTGCCCCAACGCCCTCCTCGAAGCTGACAGGTTGAATCGCGCTGTCCCACGCAGCGCACACCGGATCATCAGCAGAGGAAATATTCAAAAATGTCAGCCACAAGTTGGCGGGGCGCCTTGATTGCAGGGCTCTCCATCGCCGCGATTGCCACGCCCATGGTCGCACATGGGCAAGAGCTTCTATCGCTGGAAGACGCGTTGACCCGGACAGGCGTAGTTAGCGAAACCACGGAAGGGGAGTTAAATCCACGCATCGTCGGTCCTCGGGCGGACGCCGAGGCCGCGCGTTTGCTCGTGGAGCAGGCCCGACTTCAGCCCAACCCTGAAGTCTCTCTCGAGGTCGAGGAGTTTGCTGGCAGCGGTGCCTTTTCCGGGCTGAGAGCGACCGAGTACACGCTTGCGGTAGGGCAGCGGATCGAGCTGGGCGGCAAGCGCGGCGCACGTGTCGGGGCTGCCCAGGCAGAGGCGCAGCTGGCGGGCTTGCGAGCCGAGCTTGCCGATGCCGAGCTCGGCTTCCTCGTTCGCGAGCGTTATGTTGCGGCGGCTGCTGCAGCTTCGCGTGTCGACCTCGCCCGCGACGTGGTAGAGCGTAACCAAGAACTTGCGCGCATAGCCGGTGTGCTGGTCGAGGTGGGCCGCGAACCACCGCTGCGTGCCTTGCGCGCGGAGGCTGCCCTCGCGGAAGCGAGAGCGGAACTTCAGGCGGCGCAAGCGGCCAGCGTAGCGGCACGCACGGCGCTTGCCTCGTTATGGGGCGAGCAAGGAACGCCACCACTCGTGCCTGGCGATTTTCCCGATATTGAGCCGCCAGTGACGGTGCTGATCTCGACGACAGGTCTGCAATTGCAGGTGGCGCGTGCAGAAAGCACGGCGGCGGCCGCCGAAATCGAGCGCGAGCGCAGTTTGCGCATCCCCGACCCAGTCGTTTCGGCCGGTGTTCGGCGCTTCGAGGAAAGTAACGACCACGCGTTCCTTGTTGGCGTTTCAATTCCGCTTCCTTTTCGCGATCGCAACCAGGGCAATATTGCCGCTGCCCAAGCTAGGTTACGTGCAGCCAATGCTCGCGAGGCGGTGGCCCTGGCCGACTTCGAACAATCGGTGGCCCGCGCGCGAGCGCAATATCTCGCCGCCGAAACGCGCGTTGAAACACTTTCAACAACCTCACTTCCGCAGGCCGAGGAGGCGCTGCGGCTCGTCCGCATCGGATACCGCAACGGTCGCTTCCCGCTGATCGAGGTGTTGAGCGCGGCAGAAGCGCGCGATGCCATCCGCGAGGCTTTGATCGCCGCGCAGGAAGACCGGGGACAGGCTGCCGCCGAGCTTATCAGGCTTGCAGCACAATGAGGAATTTTCAGATGACCCGTAGAAAATTGGCGATCATCGCCGGAATCGCCCTTCTTGCGGCAGCACTGTTGCTGATGCTCTGGCCAGATGGCCAGGTTGACACTCATGCCGACGAGGAAGCGGCTGAAGCCGAATTGCCAGAGGGCTTGGTCCTGATCGGAGAAGAACAGATTCGCGCGGCCGAAATCGAGGTAGCCGCAGTGCAAACCGGTGCGGCAGTTGAACTGGTATTCCCCGCGACCGTCGCAGCGAGCCCGACCGCTAGCGCCCGGATCGATGCGCGCGCATCTGGTGTTGTTCGCAGCGTTGGCAAGACGCTTGGCGATTATGTCCGTCAAGGCGAGACCGTCGCACGTATAGAAAGCGCCGATGCCGCGGCTCTCGCTTCGCAGCTTAGCGTTGCCCGTGCCCGGGTAACCGAGCTTTCGGCTGCCTATGAACGCGAGCGGCGCCTGTTCGATGCGAATGTAACAGCGCGCCAGGATCTCGAAGCCGCCCGCGCCAATCTGGACGTCGCGCGTTCCGAACTGAACCGTGCTCAGGCTGCTGTCGCGGCAGCAGGTGTAAGCGGCGATGGACGTTCGCTCGCGGTGACGAGTCCACTTTCGGGCCGCGTCACCGCTGCCCCCATCGTGCTCGGCTCATTCGTCGATGCCGGCGAGGAGCTTTACCGCGTCGTCAACCCGAACGGTCTCCAGATTGAGGTGGCGTTGCCTTCAGAAGACGCCGCGCGCATCCAGCCTGGCGACGAGGCGGCGCTGATCGTCGGCGATGGCCGCGAGATTGGTGCACGTGTGCGCTCGGTCACACCATCGCTCGATCTCGAAAGCCGCAGTGCCACCGCTGTACTCGGTCTGACGCGCGCTGTTCCCGGCCTTCAGCCTGGTTCTTTCCTCCAGGCGCGCATTCGTCCTTCGGGCGAAGTGGACCGGAGCCGCATCGCAGTTCCCGAAGATGCCGTGCAGGTGCTCGAAGGCCGCGATGTCGTCTTCGTGCGAACGCAGCGTGGGTTCCAGGCGCGAGAAGTCGAAGTCGGCAGCCGGTCCGCCGGAATGGTGACGATCCTGTCTGGCCTCACCGCCGGGCAGCGAATCGCGACCGATAACGCCTTCCTGTTGAAGTCTGAACTCGGAAAGGAGAACGTCGAAGATGACGACTGATCATGTATCGACGCCTTCGAGTGAGGGTAGCCAACGCCACGGCCTGATCGGGATGGTTCTTGATGTCGCCGTGCGCTTCCGGTGGGCGATCATCATCCTGACGGTGTTCGCCGCGATCTACGGCGCGTTCAATTTGCTGCGCCTGCCGATCGACGCGGTGCCGGACATCACCAACACGCAGGTCCAGATCAATACCAGTGCGCCCGCGCTTTCGCCCTCACAGGTGGAGACGCAGGTGACCTTTCCGATCGAAACCGGTCTTGCCGGGATCGAGGGGCTGGAAATGACCCGCTCGATCTCGCGCAACGGTTTCAGCCAAGTCACCGCGATCTTCGAGGAGGGGACCGACCTTTATTTCGCCCGCCAGCAGGTAAACGAGCGTCTCGCGCCGATCGGAGCTTCGCTGCCCGAGGGCGCGGAGCCCACGATGGGCCCGATTTCCACCGGGCTTGGCGAAGTGCTGATGTATACGATCGAGTATGAGCATCCCGGCGGCAAGGGTGCGACCACTGGCGGCCGGACAGGCTGGCAGTCCGATGGCAGCTTCATCACCGAACGTGGCGACCGCCTCGAAAGCGAAGTGGCCAAGGCGGCTTATTTGCGCACAGTTCAGGATTGGGTCGTCGCACCGTTGATGCGCTCCGTCAACGGAGTGGCCGGGGTCGACTCGATCGGAGGCTTCGAAAAGCAATTTCTGGTTCAGCCCGATCCGGCCCGTTTGACAGGTTACGGCCTCTCTTTCGACTCGCTGATCGATGCTCTCGAAGCGGCGAATCTGGCGGCAGGTGCCAACTTCGTCAGTCGCGCAGACGAGGCTCTGCTCGTAAGGGTCGATGCACGGCTCGGCGGGATCGCGGATATTGAACAAGCCGTCATCGCTACCCGCGAAGGTGTGCCTATCCGTATTGGCGATGTCGCCGATGTCGAAATCGGCGGCGATCTGCGAACAGGCGCCGCCTCGCTGAACGGCGAAGAAGCTGTGGTCGGAACGGTTTTGATGCGCAGCGGCGAGAACAGCCGCACGGTATCGGCCGAGGCGGCTGAACGGCTTGACGAAGTCCGCGCCTCGCTTCCTGCAGGGGTAGAGGCCGAGATCGTCTACAACCGTTCGTCTCTTGTCGATGCGACCATCGCAACGGTCGAGAGAAACCTGCTCGAAGGCGCGCTGCTGGTGATTGCAGTGCTGTTCCTAATGCTTGGCAATATTCGAGCAGCGATCATCACAGCTCTGGTTATTCCCGTGTCGATGCTGATGGCGGCGGTGGGGATGAACCGGCTCGGTGTTTCGGGCAATCTGATGAGCCTTGGGGCGCTGGACTTCGGGCTGATCGTCGACGGTGCTGTCATTATAGTCGAGAACAGCGTCGCGCGGCTCGCGGCGCGACAGCATCGCGAGGGACGCTTGCTCACGTTGGGCGAGCGGCTGACCGAGACGCGTCTGGCAGCGCAGGAAATGATCAAACCGACCGTTTACGGACAGGCGATCATCTTCCTCGTCTTCGCGCCGCTGCTCACTTTTACCGGGATCGAGGGCAAGACGTTCTCGCCTATGGCGATCACGATGATGCTCGCACTGGCTTCGGCCTTCGTGCTGTCGCTGACCTTCGTCCCTGCGATGATCGCGGTGCTGCTCAACAAGAAGCTTACCGAAAAGGAGGTCAAGCCCATTCGCTGGTCGAAGGAGCGTTATGGCCCAGCAGTTCGCAAGGCTATTGCGCGGCCCTGGCCGGTTATTGGCACCGGGGTCGGGATCTTCGCGGTCGCGGCTGTCACGTTTGGGTTTCTCGGTAGCGAGTTTACGCCGCAGCTCGACGAGAGGGATCTTCTGGTCCAATCGATACGCATTCCTTCGACTCCCATCGAACGCTCGGTCGAGATGCAAAGGCGGCTTGAAGATCGGCTTGTTCGTTTTCCCGAAGTTGAACTGGTTTTCTCGAAAACCGGTACCGCAGAAGTGGCGAGCGACCCCATGCCCCCGAATATCTCCGATGCCTTCGTCATGCTTCGTCCGCGGGACGAATGGCCAGACCCCTCCAAGAACAAAGAAGAGCTTATCTCAGAGATTGAGGAGGATCTGGAAGGGCTGATCGGCAACCTGTACGAATTTACCCAACCTATCGAAATGCGCTTCAACGAATTGATTGCAGGAAGCCGCAGCGACCTTGCCGTCAAGATTTATGGAAACGATTTGGCGCAATTGACGACCGCAGCCGATGATGTCGCCGATGTTATGCGTGATGTCGAGGGTGCGGCAGACGTTCGCGTTCAACAGGTTAGCGGCTTTCCCACGCTCGACATCGCTTTTGATCGCCCGACCATCGCGCGATACGGACTGACTGTCGAGGAGGTGGCCCAATCGGTGGCGATCGCGCTTGGGGGACGGCCTGCTGGCCTCGTATTCGAAGGCGATCGCCGGTTCGACGTCGTTGTGCGGTTGCAAGATGCCACCCGAAACGATTTCGACCAGCTCGGGGCTCTCCCGATCGTCCTTGAAAACGGTGTCACCGTTCCGCTGCGCACGCTGGCCGATTTTCAGGTGGTCGACGGCCTCGCGGAGGTCCGCCGCGAACAAGGGCGTCGGCTCGTGATCGTATCAGCCAATGTGCGCGAACGTGACCTCGGGTCGTTTGTTGAGGAAGCACAGGCCGGTGTCGCGGCCCAAGTTGATCTGCCGCCCGCATCTTTCATCGAATGGGGTGGCCAGTATCAAAACCTGCAAGAAGCACAGGCACGGTTAGCTATAGTTGTCCCTGTCTGCTTCGCCCTCGTTCTGCTCCTCCTGTTCATGGCGCTCGGAGGCTGGGTTCCGGCGCTTGCGGTATTCAGCGCCATACCCATGGCCCTCGCTGGCGGCGTCTTCGCACTGGCTTTGAGAGGCATGCCGTTTTCGGTGTCGGCCGCGGTCGGCTTCATCGCCCTGTCGGGCGTGGCGGTGCTCAATGGCCTCGTCATGATGACCGCCATCCGCCAGCGTCTGGAAAAGGGGATGCCGCTGGATGAAGCCATCGCCGATGGCGCGCTTGCGCGTCTGCGACCGGTGCTGATGACCGCACTGGTGGCCTCGCTCGGCTTCGTGCCGATGGCGATCGCCACCGGAACAGGCGCGGAAGTGCAGCGTCCATTGGCTACGGTGGTTATAGGCGGACTGATTACCGCAACTGCGCTGACTCTGTTCGTTCTGCCTGCAATCGCACGTCTCGTCCTGCACCGTTCGGATGACGAGCGCAGCTGGCGCGAGAAATGGTGGGACCGTTTGCGACGCAACGTAACGCGCGAAGAGCGGCGGGAATTAAAAGATGTGACATGACCGGAATGAGTTGGAGATGTCAAATGTTGAAAATTGCAGAAGACAAGCCGTCGTTCAGACTTCGAGCCCACGCAAATTCTCGAAGTTTCGACCACAACAGTCTTATGAGCCGGTCCATGCCGGTCGCTGCCAAAGCTTGGTGTCGCAGTGGAGGAAGTATCACATGAGCGGCGATGCAGAACTTGAGCTCGACACAGACGATAGGCGGCATACGCTTTGGATTGTCCTCTGGCTCAATGTGGCGATCGCTATAGGTTTTTTCGTTGTCGGCTATTTCGCTGATTCCAACGCATTGCTTGCAAATGGCCTGGACAATTCGTCAGACGCGATCGTCTATTTATTAAGCCTGCTGGCGTTAACCCGTTCTCGAACCTGGAAGCGCGGCGCCGCGCGCTTTTCCGGTATCATGCTCCTCATCTTCGCTGGCGGCGTCATCGCCGATGCCATTCGGCGCTTCCTCGAAGGCTCTGATCCCGGCGGTGTGATGATGATGGTGATGGCGGCGGTGGCAGGTGTGGTGAATTTGGTTTGCCTGCGAATGCTCCAGAACATGAAAAAGAAGGACGTCAATTTACGCGCTGCCACGACCTTTAGCTTCAACGATTTCATCTCTAACGGTGGGATCATCATTGCGGGCATCATCGTCATGCTTACCGGCGCGAACTGGCCCGATCTTGTCGTGGGCGTCGCCGTTGCGGGTATCGCGCTTTACGGCGGCATCGACATTTTGCGAGATGCGCATAAGGATCGCCATGACGAAGAGGGTACCGAGCACCGCAAGGTCGACGAATTTGGCAGATAACCGGCCAAGATGGTTATATTTGCGACGCGTTTGACATCCGGCTGCGAACCCTTGGTTATCTACATTGCTGATGCAGTCGGAACCCAAGCCTCCGCTATAAGAGGCGACGCCGGACAGAAATCTCAGAACGGGATAGCTTCTACGCCCCACAGGTGGCCGACATGCGCGGAACTAACACTCGGAATGCCTCGTTTCCTCCATTGAAAGCTCGATTACGAATGAGGAGATAAGCCATGAAAGCCCAAGATGTAATGACAGCTAACCCCGCATGCTGCAGTCCATCGAGCACCGTGCAAGAGGCAGCTTCATTGATGGTCGATAATGATTGCGGCGAAATCCCCGTTGTCGATGATTCCGGTGCGTTGGTGGGCGTGGTGACCGACAGGGACATCGCCTGCCGCTGTGTTGCCAAAGGCAATTCCTCCGACCAACGCGTTGAGGAGGTGATGACATCATCACCTGTTACTGTCACCGCCGATGCAAGCGTCGACGAATGCTGCACCAAGATGGAAGACAATCAGGTTCGGCGGCTTCCGGTGGTCGATGACGAAGGCAAATGCTGCGGCATCGTTGCGCAGGCCGATATCGCCAGAAGCGCAGCTGAGAAGGAAACGGGTGACCTCGTGCGCGAGGTATCCGAAGCTAGTTCGGAGCCAGCTTCGGCGGGATGCTGCTAGTCGCAAAAGACTATTTATTTTACGCGCTTAAAGCGGACGGGGCGATCTGATCGGTCCCCGTCCGCAATCGCTCGTTACTTGCCAATCGCCTCGCCCCCGACTATCTCGGGCCGGTGAAGTTCACTCGTACCTTGACCTTGATCCTTTTTGGCTTCGGACTCTTTGTCCAGGTTGGAGCGAATGCGGCAGCCCTTGCTCAGATCGAGGCGGCGGAGATGAGCGATTGTGCCGAGATGGCCGATAGCGATACATCCACCGATCCGGCAGGACCATGTTCCAGCATGACGCTCGATTGCGTGATTGCCATGAATTGCCTGCCGCCTCTGGCTCTGTCGAATGCGACTGAAATGGAGGGTGCGCCCCTTCGTTTGGTACCGAGCTACCTTGTTTCTGCGGCCCCGTGGTTTGAAACAGATTCACCGCGACCGGAATCGCCTCCTCCAAAACCAATCCTCACCGTCTAGTTTTTCCTGGAGGCGCGCTGCGCCTTTTGCGAGACTAACGAACGATGCAGCCGCACGAACCGGTCTTCGCCGGTGCGGCATGCTATGTCGTCAGCTCGCTCTGCACGAGTGAGATTTATGAACTGGCGAATTGGTTGGGTGCCGTTATCGGCCCTGCTGGTCGCGCAGGCTGCCCAAGCGCAGTCGGTCGGCTATGAAGAAACCCTTGCGGCGGCGCCGTCGGAACAGCCCATGCTTGAAGCGGGCGCTTTGCGCATTCAGGCGAGGCGCGATACCGCGGACGCAGCGGACGAATTGCCCGATCCTCGCGTTCGTGCAGGCGTGATGAACTTGCCGGTCACCGGACCTGCGGCATTTGATCCCTATGCGCAATTACCGACGCAGCTCGCGGTGGGCATCGAGCAGGAAATTCCCAATCTTGCCAGGCGGCGAGCACGATACGGCCTTGCCGGATCCGAAATCGGTATTGCCGAAGCCCGTCTTGGCTTGTCCGAACGTTCCATCCTCGCCGAGGCGGGGACGGCTTGGATTGGCCTGTATTATGCCCAGCAGCGCCTCGCTCTTGCGCGCGACTCTCTGGACGGCTTGAGGGACTTCGTTCCGGTCGCCGTCAGTGCCGTCGCTTCGAGATCGGCTCGACCTGCCGAAAGTCTCGCGATCCGGCGCGAGCTTCTCGAAATCGAGGATGCCATTACCCGGATCGAGGCCGCGCGCGCAGCCGCGCGTGCCCGGCTGCAGCGCTATATCGCCGGAAGCGAGCCCGTCGCTGCGGGGGGCGCTCCCCTAGTTACCGTGGACCCGGAAGGGCTTCGGTTCGCGTTGGAGGCCAATCCGGAATTGCGTCTGGCGGACGCCGAGCAGCGACGAGCCGAGGCTGCAGCCGATTTGGCACGCGCTGAAAAGCGGCCTGATTTCGGTGTTAGTGTGACTTATGGCCACCGTAATCCCGATTTTGGCAGTGTCGTATCGGTCATGGGATCGGTCACTCTGCCAATCTTTACCGACAGGCGGCAGAATCCGCGCATCGCGGCGGCCGAAGCAGACGCTGCTGCCGCCTCGGCCGTGCGCGCCGACCGCCTGAGGGCGATCACGGCCCGGTTCGAAGCCGATCTGGCTGCGTGGCGCAGTGCACTGCAGCAATGGGAACGTGCGCGTGACCAGCTTCTCCCGCTCGCGCGGGATCGTGCGCAGCTCGAAACCGCCAGCTTCGCTGCTGGGCGCGCCGACCTCGTCGATGTGATCGCAGCCAAATCTGCGCTGGCGTTGCTCGAGCTCGAGATCCTCGAACGCGAACAGATTGCTGTCGAAGCCGCTGCAATTCTACGTCTTACTTATGGGGAGGACAGGCCATGAAAGCCGTGTTCGAACGTCTTTCGCCGCGCCAGCGTTCATATGCAGCGGCGGCGGGTATTGCCCTGATCAGCCTGGGGGCTGGCTACGGTCTGTCGATGCTCGGCGGCGGCAGCGATGACGGTGACGCTGCTGCCGATGCCGGCTGCGAAGAAGTGCTCTACTGGTACGATCCGATGGTGCCGGATCAGCGCTTCGACGAGCCGGGCAAGTCGCCGTTCATGGACATGCAGCTGGTTCCCAAATGCGCTGGTGGCGAGGCGCAGGCTGGCGAAGGGGTCAGCATCGATTCCGCAATGGTCCAGAACTTCGGGATCCGCACTGCCGAGGCCGAATACGGCGTGCTGGAACCGGAAACGACGGTGACCGGCACGCTTGCCTATAAGGGCAGCGAGGTGGCGATCGTCCAGCCACGCGCGGGCGGCTATGTTCAGCGAACATACGGCCACGCCCCGCAGGATCTGATCGCAAGAGGCGCGCCGGTCGTCGATTTGCTGGTGCCTGAATGGGGCGGCGCCCAACAGGAATTTCTTGCCGTGGCGGCCACCGGCGACGCGGCGCTTACCAGTGCTGCCCGCCAGCGCCTGCGACTGCTCGGGATGCCGGAAGGCGTGATCTCCTCGGTTGCTCGAAGCGGCAGACCGCAATCGACGATCACCGTCACCGCGCCGCAATCGGGCGCCATTACCTCGCTCGGTGTAAGGCCGGGCATGACCGTCGTGGCGGGGCAAAGCCTAGCCGAAATCAGCGGCTACAGTCCGATCTGGCTCGAGGCGGCTGTGCCGGAGGCGCTGGCGGGGAGTGCCCGCGTTGGACAGCCGGTAAGCGCAACGCTCACCGCTTTTCCTGGCGAGCGATTTGCAGGGCGTATCATTGCCATCCTGCCGAGTGCACAGGACGCAAGCCGGACGATTACCGTGCGCGCGGCGATGCCCAACCCCGGCCTTCGCCTCAAACCGGGCATGTTTGCGCAGGTCACGATCGCTCCTGAACGGCGTGAAGCATTGCTCATCCCGTCGGAGGCCGTGATCCGCACCGGCGAACGCACGCTGGTGATGATCACTCAGGAAAGCGGAGGATACCGACCTGTCGAAGTCCGGATCGGGCGAGAAGCAGGCGGCCGCACCGAAGTTCTCGCGGGACTCGCGGCAGGCGAGGAGGTGGTTACCTCCGGCCAGTTCCTGCTCGATTCCGAGGCCAGCCTTGCCGGTATCGATGTGCGTCCCACCGAGGATGCGCCAACGACTGTCGGGGAAAACGAAGCGCAGGCGAATGCGGACGAGCCGCGCACCTATCGAGCCACCGGCACGATCGAACGTATCACTGCTGGCAGCATCACCTTGCGGCACGGGCCGGTTAAAGCTCTGGAATGGCCAGCAATGACGATGGGTTTTGCCACTGAAGGTCCGGCCCAGGTTCGCGGTTTCCAACGCGGCGACCGGGTGACCTTTACCTTCGTTCAGGCAAGCACCGGGCCACGCATCGTCTCGATCCGGAAGACCGGCCAGTGATCGCGCGGATCATTGACAGTTCGATCGCCAACCGCCTGTTCGTGGTTCTGGCGGCGATCGGTCTGGCGCTCGCCGGCTTCTGGGCAGTGCGGACCACCCCTGTCGATGCGCTTCCCGATTTGTCCGACGTGCAGGTGGTTATCCGCTCCAACTATGCCGGGCAGGCCCCGCGTATCGTGGAGGACCAGGTTACCTATCCACTGGCGACGACCATGCTCTCGGTGCCGGGAGCAAAGACCGTGCGCGGTTATTCGTTTTTCGGCGATAGCTATGTCTACGTAATTTTTGAGGACGGGACCGATCTCTACTGGGCGCGCTCGCGCGTGCTCGAATATCTCAACCAGGTCCAGAACCGCTTGCCTGACGGCGTCGAGAGTACGCTTGGTCCCGACGCAACCGGTGTGGGATGGATTTACGAGTATGCCCTGGTTGACCGCAACGGGGGTCACGACCTTGCAGGGCTGCGAAGCCTGCAGGACTGGTTCCTGCGTTACGAGCTGAAGACCATTCCGGGCATCGCCGAGGTCGCCAGCGTGGGGGGCATGGTCAAGCAGTATCAGATCGTCCTCGATCCTTACCGCATGGCCTCGCTCGGCGTGACTCACGCCGAAGTGGTCAAGGCGGTCCAGGCCGGCAATCAGGAGGCGGGCGGATCCATCGTCGAGATGGGCGAAGCGGAATTTATGGTGCGTTCGTCAGGCTATCTAGGCAGCCTCGATGATTTCCGCGCGATCCCTCTGCGCGCCGAAGCGGGGGGTGTCCCGGTGACGCTTGGCGATGTGGCCAATCTACAGATCGGCCCCGAACTGCGCCGCGGTATCGCTGAACTGAATGGCCAGGGCGAAGTCGCGGGCGGCATCGTTATTCTGCGGCAAGGGGCCGACGCGCGCGGTGCGATCGAGGCGGTGGAGGCGAAGCTGGAACAGTTGAAGGCGAGCCTGCCCGACGGGGTCGAGATCGTCACCACCTATGACCGTTCGCAACTGATCGACGCGTCGGTCGATAACCTCACCACCAAACTGATCGAGGAATTCATCGTCGTCGCGCTCGTGTGCCTGTTGTTCCTGTGGCACGCCCGCTCTGCGCTGGTCGCCGTGGTCACCTTGCCGCTGGGCGTTCTGGCAGCCTTTCTCGTGATGCGCTTCCAGGGCGTGAACGCCAACATCATGTCGCTCGGGGGCATTGCCATCGCGATCGGCGCGATGGTCGATGCGGCGGTGGTGATGATCGAGAACGCGCACAAACACATCGAGCGCTGGACCGAGGACAATCCCGATACGGTCATGTCGGCTAACGAGCGCTGGCGGATCGTCGCGGACGCATCGAAGGAGGTCGGCCCGGCGCTGTTTTTCAGTCTGCTGATCATTACCCTGTCCTTCCTGCCTGTCTTCACCTTGCAGGCGCAGGAGGGGCGGCTCTTCGCTCCGCTGGCCTTTACCAAGACATATGCGATGGCGGCGGCGGCGATCCTGTCGGTCACGCTGGTTCCAGTGCTGATGGGATGGCTGATCCGGGGCAAGATCCCGCGGGAAGACAGCAATCCGATCAACAAGGCGCTGATCCGTGCCTATCAGCCGGGGCTCGACTCGGTAATGCGGCGTCCGAAAGCGACGCTGGTCATTGCCGGACTGCTCTTCGCGACGACGTTGGTGCCCTTCACGCGGCTGGGCGGCGAATTCCTGCCTCCGCTCGATGAGGGCGATCTGCTCTACATGCCGAGCGCGCTTCCCGGGCTTTCGCCGGGTGAGGCATCGGCACTGCTTCAGCGGACCGACCGCCTGATCAAGACCGTTCCCGAAGTCGACACCGTTTTCGGCAAGGCCGGCCGCGCTGACACCGCCACCGATCCCGCGCCGCTGACGATGTTTGAGACGACGATCAGCTTCAAGCCGCGCGAGGAATGGCGCGAGGGGATGACGCCCGACAAGCTGGTCGAGGAACTCGACCGGGTGGTCCGGGTCCCGGGCCTCGCCAATGTCTGGGTGCCCCCGATCCGCAACCGCATCGACATGCTCGCGACAGGCATCAAAAGCCCGATCGGGGTCAAGGTCTCAGGCGAGGATCTGGGCGAGATCGAACGCGTGGCGCTTCAGGTCGAACAGATTGCCAAACAGGTACCAGGTGTCAGTTCGGCGCTCGCTGAAAGACTTTCGGGCGGGCGCTACGTCGATGTCGATATCAATCGCCTGGAAGCGGCCCGCTACGGGCTCAACATCGCCGACGTGCAACAGATCGTCTCGGGTGCGATCGGCGGTGCCAATGTCGGGCTCACGGTCGAGGGGCTGGCACGCTATCCGGTCAACGTGCGCTATCCGCGCGAGATTCGCGACAGCGTCGATGAGCTGCGCAACCTTCCGGTTCTGACCCCTGCGGGACAGCAGATCACGCTTGGCACAGTGGCGGATGTCCGCGTGACCAGCGGTCCGCCCATGCTCAAGAGCGAGCAGGGCAGGCCGACCAGCTATGTCTATGTCGACGTGCGCGGGCGCGATCTCACCTCGGTGGTGGGCGATTTGCAGGAAGCGATCGGAGCCGAGGTCGATCTGCCCGCCGGCGTCAGCCTGTCCTATGCTGGGCAGTTCGAATATTTGACCCGCGCCTACGAGCGGTTGCAGATCCTCGTGCCGGCGACGCTGGCGATCATTTTCCTGCTACTTTACCTGATCTTCCGCCGCTTCGACGAGGCGCTGCTGATCATGGGCACGCTGCCATTCGCGCTGACTGGCGGGTTCTGGCTGCTCTACCTTATGGGATACAACCAATCCGTCGCCACCGCCGTCGGGTTCATTGCGCTGGCAGGCGTGTCAGCGGAGTTCGGCGTGGTCATGCTGATCTACCTCAAGGCCGCACTCGAGCGGCGCGGCGCCAATCCGGACGCGACCGACGTGAGCGAAGCCATTCGCGAAGGCGCGTTGCTGCGGGTCCGGCCCAAAGCGATGACGGTTGCGGTCATTCTTGCCGGCCTGTTTCCGATCCTGATCGGAACGGGTGCGGGCTCGGAAGTGATGAGCCGGATCGCCGCACCGATGATCGGCGGGATGATCACCGCCCCGCTGCTGTCAATGTTCCTTCTTCCCGCCGCATACCTCTTGTTGCGGCGCCCCCGGATCGAAAGGCCGACCCAACCCCAAGGAGACGAAGAATGCGTAGTGCAACCCTCATGACGATGCTCGCCGCCACACTGGTGCTTGCCGCATGCGATGCGAGCGAGGAAACCGGCACCATGCCCATGGCAAGCGAGGACATGCCGATGATGCAGTCCGGCGAAGCCGGGCGTACCGCGAGCGCCGAAGGCACGATCACTGCCATCGACGCGGATGCCGGTACCATCACGGTCGATCACGGAGCGGTCCCGGCTGTCGACTGGCCTGCCATGACGATGGCGTTCGAGGCCGGGGAAGCGCTGCGCGGTGAACTCGCAGTGGGCGATGCGGTGACTTTCGAGTTCCGGACAAGCAATGCCGGTAACGAGATCATCTCGGTAACCGAGCGGTGAACGAAGCGACTTTCAGTCCGTTGAGGTATCGAATGGTTGAAAACCAGGCCCGTGCCGCCGCCATTCTTGAAAATCGATTGGCAGGCCGGGCAGAGCCCCCCGCGCCGCAATCGGTGTTCCGCCGAGCCTGACGCCTTGCCGCTCATGTCTCGACGCGAAACGCATGCGTTTGGACCCATAAGGAGTAGAAATGATGCCGAGGAACCTAGACACACCCTCTCGCCGGCTTCGCGCCGGATTTACCGCTCTGTCGCTGAGCATTCTCGCCGCATGCACCAGCGCTGTGCAGGCCGCGCCTTACGTGATGTTCCGCGATCCCCAGTGCGGATGCTGCGAGGAATGGGCCAAGCACGTCCGCGCCGAACTCGGTTACGAGGTCGCCGTGCGTGAAGACCGGCCGATGGCCGAGGTCAAGGCGGAGGCAGGCGTCCCCGGCACTCTTCGATCCTGCCACACGATGGAAATCGAGGGTTATGTCATCGAGGGCCATGTTCCGGCCCGCGAGATCGAGCGGCTGATCAAGGAGCGGCCCGAGGGCGTGCGCGGCCTCGCCGTTGCCGGAATGCCGCTGGGTTCCCCCGGCATGGAAGCGGGAGGCCGGTCGCAGCCCTTCGAAGTCGTCGCCTTCGGACCCGGCGGCGCGAAGGTCTACGCCGCCTATCCATGAATTCTCGAGAGGAGATTGCCATGCCGCAAGCGGACGATGAACATGCAATAGGCGCAGTCGCGACGCCTGGTACCGCGGTCGATCCGGTCTGCGGGATGGAGGTCGAGATCGAAGGTGCGGCACACGTGGCCGAGCACGAGGGCACGCGCCATTACTTCTGTTCGGGGCGCTGCCACGACAAGTTTCTAGCCGATCCCGATCTCTACCTCTCGGGCCGGCACCTGGATGCCGTCGAGGATGTGCGCGAAGGGACGATCTACACCTGTCCGATGCATCCGGAGATCCGCCAGCCAGGACCGGGATCGTGCCCTATCTGTGGCATGGCGCTCGAACCCGAGACGATCAGCCTCGATGAAGGTCCCGATCCCGAACTCGTCGACATGCGTCGCCGGTTCTGGGTCAGCGCGCTCCTGACCCTGCCGCTGTTCATTTATGCGATGGGGGACATGGTGCCCGGAATCGGTTTTGACCGTCTGATCGCGCCGGAATCGGCGCAATGGGCCCAGTTGCTGCTCGCAAGTCCGGTTGTGCTGTGGGGTGCCTGGCCGTTCTTCGTGCGCGCCTGGCAATCGCTCCGGACGCGCAATCTCAACATGTTCACGCTGATCGGCTTCGGCGTCGCCATCGCCTATCTCTTCAGCCTCGTCGCCACTCTCGCTCCCGACATGTTCCCCGAGGCGTTCCGCGATCACTCGGGGCGCGTGGGCGTTTATTACGAGGCGGCGGCCGTGATAACCACGCTGGTCCTGCTCGGCCAGGTGCTCGAACTGAAGGCGCGCGGGTCGACGTCCAGCGCCTTGCGGGCGCTGCTCGAGCTTGCGCCCCCAACCGCGGTCAAGATCTTCGGCGGCGGTGATGAACGCGAGGTGCCGCTCGACCAGCTGGTCACCGGCGACCGGCTTCGGGTGCGGCCCGGCGACAAGGTGCCGGTCGATGGCGAGATCGAGGAAGGGGCGAGCGCAGTCGATGAATCGATGATCAGCGGCGAACCTTTGCCGGTTGCCAAGAAGGCCGGAGATCCCGTGATTGGCGGAACGGTCAATCAGACCGGCGGCTTCGTCATGCGCGCTACCAATGTCGGCAAGGACACGATGCTGTCCAAGATCGTGCAGATGGTGGCGGCGGCTCAGCGCAGCCGAGCGCCGATACAAAGGCTGGCCGATCAGGTCGCGGGCTGGTTTGTGCCGGTTGTCATCGGCATCGCTGCGGTCACGTTCGCGGTCTGGGCTTTCTGGGGGCCGGCACCTGCGCTCGCCTATGCTTTGGTCAACGCGATCGCCGTGCTCATCATCGCCTGCCCCTGCGCCCTGGGGCTTGCCACTCCAATGTCGATCATGACCGGTACGGGCAAGGGTGCGCAGCATGGCATCCTGATCCGCAATGCCGAGGCTCTCGAAACGCTCGAGAAGATCGACACGCTGGTGGTCGACAAGACAGGCACGTTGACGATGGGCAAACCCGACCTGGTTGCCGTGACCCCGATGGCCGGGATCGACGAAGCCGAGTTTCTGTCCGCCGTGGCCGCGGTTGAAATGGGCAGCGAGCATCCACTGGCGCACGCGATCGTCGAAGGTGCGCGAGGCCGCGGCATATCGCCTGCCAGCGCCACCGCGCTCTCGTCGACGACCGGCGAAGGCGTGGAAGCGACGGTCGGCGAGCGGCGGGTCGCGATCGGCAACGAGAAGCTGATGCAAAGCGTTGGCATCACCGATGAGGACTGGCTAGCCTCCGCCCGGGATGGCCGCGAGCAGGGCCGCACCGTGATGTTCGTGGCGTTTGATGGGCAGCCGGCGGGGCTCCTCGCCGTCGCCGATCCGATCAAGCCTACGAGCGCCAGTGCCATTGCGGCGCTTCACCAGCGCGGAATCCGCGTCGTGATGCTGACCGGTGACAGCCGGGCGACGGCCGAAGCGGTGGCGCGCGAAATGGGCATCGATGAAGTGCACGCCAATGTCTCGCCGGAGGACAAGCACCGGCGGATCGAGGAGCTCAAGGCGGAAGGCCGCCGGGTTGCCATGGCAGGAGACGGCATAAACGACGCGCCCGCGCTGGCGGCCGCCGATGTCGGGATTGCCATGGGAACAGGCACCGATGTAGCAATCGAAAGCGCCGGGGTGACGCTGGTTCGCGGAGACCTCACCGGCGTGGTCCAGGCGATCGTGCTGTCACGTGCGACGATGCGCAATATCCGGCAAAATCTGTTCTTCGCCTTCGCCTACAACACGCTCGGTATTCCGGTTGCTGCAGGTGTGCTGTTTCCCTTTACCGGCTTACTGCTGAACCCGATGATCGCTGCGGCGGCGATGAGCCTCTCCTCGGTATCAGTGATCGGCAACGCGCTGCGTCTGCGTCGTCTGCGATTGTCGGCGTCGCAGACCAGCTCGCCTGAGGAAAGCGTTTGGTGAAGCTCGATAGTCCCGAAAGCTAGCTGGCGATTTCCTGTCACCTAATCGCGTTTCTTTGAAGGATGCTGCAGATGCCGTTCTACTCCATGGACGAGCTCTCTGCATGGCAGATCGTCGTCGGTTGCAACTTCGCTTCTCTCGGGGACGCGGGCCTCATTGTTTTCGCCTATGTTATCGCATCCCTGGCGGCGAACGGTTGCTATTGGCTACGCAGCCCGAAGCAACGTTCGCTGACGGTCTTTCTGGGAACCGGGCAAATTGTTCCGTTTGCTCTAAAATTTGTCGCGTTACGGGTACCGTGGGGTTGGAACTATCCCGAGCGGATGCTCATATTGTTGGGGATCGGAGTGATCCTTCCGATCATGTGGGGGGTCGTCCCGCTGCTCGCGGTTGGCCTCACGGCCTGCTCTTTGCGTGAACCGCCTGTCGATCAATGAATATAGATGAAAGAAGATTGTATGGCAAAACGCAGATCGAAAGGTGAACACTACGGAAATTACATCCGCTTCAGGTAATGATCGGCACGTCTACTTTCTTCATATTCGGACTGATGTACCTCAACGCCGATCACATTTTCCGGAGCGACGCGCGCTTCTGGAAGGCGTTTGTTCTCGGCGCTGCGATGATGGCAGTGATGGATTGGATTCCACTTGGCGAGAATCGCTTCGATGTCCGCTTTCGGGAAATTGGTGTGAGCGGGTGAACGACCAAAATGGGGGCGCTTTGCTGCCAGAATTCTATACGCTATCAGCAGCACTATGCGGGATGAATGGAACGGCGAGGATGAAAAGCGAGCATCTAAAGCGCGCAGTCCGCTAGTTGATATAGGGGTACGGAAGGGGGTAGAAAATTTCGACCGTTACTTTTTATTGTTTAAAATCAATTAGCTGTGAAATGCTTTCGAATCCCACCCGCTCCGCCACACGTAAACCACTGATACAGTAATATTTTCTTCTGGTGCGCACCCCCCGCAGTTCCGCGCGCTTCACGCCCCCATGCGGTCTGCAGAGAACGAACAAACGCCCCGATCAGACCGGTCCTCGCGCAGATGGCGCAGCGGACCTTGCTCATGCGGCCACCTTGCCACCAGCCTTGCGCTGCCCGAAGAAGGCAGGACCGGACCAGCGCGTGCCGTGCGACTAGCAGCTATGCGCCCCTACCCGGTCATTCACCGTTCCCTTCGCAATACCTAAAAGCCGCCGCTGCGCCTGTTGGCAGGTTCAGGCCGAACTGTTTCTCGATCGCTCTATCGAGATAGCGCCCGATAAATGCAGAATCGGTAGCTGCGAGCGGCGGGTATTCTGACGCAACGAATAGCTCCGAATTTTGCCCCTTGTAGGTAGTCACAGGTATGAACTTCTTTGATTTCCTTGACTGGCTTGCAGAAACCAATCGCTCGATCACTCGCTCAGGCCGGAAAACAAGTTCGGCATGCGATACCAGCACGTGTCCGGCGGCACGGGATGCCACATCGATCCAGTTGCGCAGTTTGGCTGTGCGCATGGCGATGGCGTTGGCAAACGGTAAACCGGTTTGGGGGCAAAGTTCCTCTTCGATCGGCTGCCCGAACCTGGGATGGTCTGCGTCGACACCCCAGAAATCCTCGTCCCATACACTGCGCCATTCGGCCCGGATGAATTCGCCGAACTCCAGGTCCTTCATGTCCGGATGGGCATGCCACGGCCTGGCGTGCAAGCTGCGAAGCCACTGGTCGGCCTGCCTGGCAATGACGACGACGAGGACATCTTCGGGAATTTCGACTTCCGGCGGAACGAGCCAGTGCTTGAATCCGAATTCTTCGGTGAATTCGAGATCTTCCAGATTCCGCTCCAGCAGTTTTATCAGGGCATTCGTTCCGCTGCAGCGCTGGCCATAGACCTGGAAACGACTGAATTTCGCGGTGACCAAGGGGCGTCTCCGTTCTGGGCACAGGCCTCTTAACCCTCCGGACCCCGGCTTTCCGCATGATCGATGTTAAGTGGCCGCAACACTTTGCCAGCCCGAACGTCAACAGGTCATGGCGGGACAGATCGACATTGACGATGGCGCTGATGCAGCCGATAGGCAGGGTTCGCTCGTCGAAGTTCTGCGAGCGCATATCGCGGAGGATGGTTTCCCTTGCGTCGGGGCAAAATCGGCCCTGGCGACCGGTCGGCTCAAGGTGCTCACCGCCCGGTCGCTGACAAGCGGCTGGAACGATCTGGAAATTCACGAAGCCTTGCTGAAATGGAGTGAGGAATACGCCAGCGACCCCGAAGGTTTGCGCAGCCTTGCCGTGGTCTTTTCCGGCCCCGACGATCTGGATGAAGCGGGGTTCGAGAAAGCGATGTGGGACAGGCTGAACTCGCTCGCAGCGAAGGACGAATGGCGCGGACTGGATTACGATCCCAACGTCAGCAGCGACCCTTCCGATCCGCATTTCTCCCTCAGCTTCGGAGGCGAAGCCTATTTCGTCGTGGGCATGCACCCACACGCGTCGCGCGCCGCACGGCGGACGCCGCATCCCACGCTGGTCTTCAATTTGCACGACCAGTTCGAAGCGCTGCGGGCCTCGCAGCGTTACGAAAGGATGCGCGAGACGATCCTGAAGCGGGACTTGGCGCTGGACGGGTCGATCAACCCCATGCTTTCACGCCACGGCACCATGAGCGAGGCGCGGCAGTATAGCGGCCGCGTGGTCGGGGAAGACTGGCGCTGCCCCTTCTCCGATCCGAGGGCCGGCAAATGACCCGCATCGAACCGCGCACCGGCACGGCCATCGAGTTGTCTAAAGGGCAGGTGCTGACCGTGACCGATCCCGAAGGAGGCCAGGTGAGCGACCTGCTGGCCGTATCTCGGGCCGATCCGGCAGAAATCCTCTCTAATGGCAGGACGTTCGATTACGAGGAGCGAATCCTGCTGACCACCGGCGCGCGGCTGTGGTCGAACCGGTCGAACCCCATGCTCACTATCTTAGAAGATACGGCACCTGCGCATGATTTCCTTCTGACGCCCTGTTCGAAGGATACTTTCCGCCACTTCTATCCCGACAAGCCGGTCCACCGCGGCTGCTTCGGAAACCTGGCCGAAGCGCTGGAACCATATGGCGTGACGCCCGATGACATCCCCACCGCCTTCAACGTATTCATGAACGTACCGGTCGCCGGGGACGGCAAGATTTCGGTCGATCCGCCACAATCGTCCCCCGGTACCTTCACCCGTTTCCGGGCCGAGATGGACCTGGTCATCGGGCTGACCGCCTGCGCGGCCTACGCATCGAACGGCGGGACGTTCAAACCCATCGATTACGACGTGAGCGGCTGAGGCGATGCTGGATATTCTCGAATGGTACGGCGCCATCGCTGCCGTAATCGCAGCCTTGGTCGTGGCGACGAACGTCAATGCACGGGTGACCGGGTGGGCCTTCGTGCTCTTCGTCACCTCCTCGCTGGCGCTTACCGCCTGGGGCTTTCTCAGCGAGGACGCCAGCGGAATCGGCTGGCAAAACATCGCCCTGCTGCTGATCAACCTATGGGGCGTCTATCGCTATCTCGGCCCGCGAAAGGGCGGTGAAGAAGAGAGCGCCAAGACCGCTGAAGAAGCGGGGTGAGGAACACGATGCCAACGATCGGTTCCGCCGGTACGATACTGCTGGGCGGCCTGGCCGGACACTTCGCATCGGGTGCGATCTACTCCTCTCTCGAAGCGCGGGACATGACCTCGCGCTGTCGAGCCCGGCACTCTATCTCGGCAGTGCCATTGCGGCGAGGGTCACGATGCTGTTCGGCACGGGCGGTCTCTCATCGCCAAGCTTACGCCGCACGACGATGTATGAACGCGATCAACTTCAGACCGGAAAGACCCGCTGACATGTTCACACAACTAGTTACCCCACTTCCGGTGCATGTCATCGATCGCGGCCCCGGCCTCGCCTTTGCGGTTATCGATTACGGCATCGAGCATAACCTCATCTGGGTGACGGCGCTCGATGCGACTGGCGAAATCTGGTGCGCGCCAAATCCCAAGGTTCGAGTAGCGGACAATTGGACCGCAGGCCGCACGAGAGAACCGGAAGCGAGCGCAAGGCGGCAAAAGTCACAGGAAAACAAACAATGAATAACCGTCCGCTGGCGTTCTTCGCGCATCATCAGGGCCGTGGCCATGCCAACCGGATCATGGCGATACTGGAGCACATTCCGGAAGAACGGCCCGTCATCATCATGACTGCGGCACCGACGCAATTCGACGACCGGCCACGCGATGCGACCATGGTGCAGCTGCCGAACATGATTGGCGCGCCCGCGCGCAGTCCGGCGCTGCACGACCAGCCGACGCCGGAGATGATGCACTGCGTCCCACTCGGTGTGGAGGAAATGCGCCAGCACATGGGACTGATCACGCAAACCCTGCGCGAGGCGGACCCGGGTCTGTTCGTAATCGACGTTTCGGCAGAAATCGCGTTGCTGTCGCGGGTGATGAGTGTGCCTGCCGTTACGATCAGGATGCATGGCGATCGTGAGGATGTCGGGCACGTCGCGGGGTACGAGGCGTGCGTGGCCATGCTCGCCCCGTTCGACGAGCGGATCGAACAGGAAAGCTATCCGCAACGTCTTCGGGATCGCACCTTCTACACCGGAGGTCTTTGCACGACCCGCGCGCCCTTGCGGGAAAAGGCCGAAGCGCGGGCAAAGCTCGGCCTGCCGGAAGATCAAACGGTCACGCTGGTGATCGCGGGCGGCGGCGGGTCCGGTACGCCCTATGCCCCGCTCACCGTGGCAGCCCGGGCGGAACCGCAAACGCAATGGCTCGTCGCCGGACCCGTGCACCGTGAGGGCCATGAAACCGATTTCGGAAACCTGCGCGAACTGGGCTGGATCGACAACCTGACCGATTACCTCTGCGCTGCGGATCGCGTGATTGCCTCTGCCGGGGACAATACGGTGCACGAGATCGCGCGGGCGGCAAAGCCGTTCCTGTGCATTCCCGAATGGCGTTATTTCGACGAGCAGCAGGCCAAGGCGCGGGAGCTGGCACGTCTGGGTGCGGCGTCCTATCGCGAGACCTGGCCCGCCTCGATCCCCGAATGGCAACGAGCCTTGGCCGATACCGACGCACTCGATACCGACATACTGGCATCGCTGCATGACGAGGATGCCGCGCGCAAGGCGGCGCACTGGCTCGATGAACAGGCAACGCGCCTCTGGGCGGTCAACTGAACAACACGTCGGCGCCCTGCCGCGTCTCCGCAATCTCGCTGGCCGAGGGTTGACGCAAAACTTCGAGGCGCTCCTCCGACCGCTTCACCAGCCCGCGCCGCTCGAAATCGTCCAGCCAGTACTGCATGCACCACTCGCCCCAACGGCTGCGGTAGAGCCGCGCATTGCGGATGATGGAGTCGAAATGCTGCAGCGGTGGTTTGTGGACGTGATGATGCTGGTGGAAGCAGATCGTGCCGCCCAGCCAATACATGCGTGCGCCCGCACGCTTTAGCCGCTGGCCCAGATCGGTTTCTTCCGCACCGTAGCCGATATATTCCTCGTCCATTCCTCCGGCAGCTTTCCATGTCCTTGAGGACATGATGAATGCCAAACCCCATAGCTCGCCGAAATCGGCGATGGGATCGAAGGAAGTCTCGTCCAGTGGACGTTTGCTGGGATGGCGCACGCCTGTGCTCGTCAGGAGGTCGTAATCGGGCGACCCATCCGAAGAGAGCCAGCCGGAATCGTTGCCCGGCAGGTAGCGAACCTCCGGCAGAAATACGCCGTTCTCATCGTGGACATGCGCTTCCGCCGCGCGGCGGACGAAATGCGGATCGGGAATGCAATCGACGTCCAGGAAAGCGAGCACATCGCCCTCAGCGAGTTCTGCGGCCCGGTTTCGGGCGGCCGCCAACGGCATCGGTTCACCTGCCACCCGCACGCAGCGAACAGGGAAGCGGCCATCCATTTCTATACACGGCCTTTCGTCCTGCATATAGGCGACAACCAGTTCGTCCGGCGGGAAGGCTTGTGCTTCGAGTCCTGCGACCAGGTGATCGAGATGCTTTTGCCGCCCGCGCACAAGCGTAAGCACAGAAACGGAACGATATGTGCTCACCAGCTGCCTTGCGCCTGGTAGTGCCGCACACCCTCCAGCACGCCTGCAGCGTAGCATCCCTTCGCCCGGTATGCGTGGGACAGGGACGGGTCCTGCGCCAACCCGTCGCTGGCATTACCTACTACGATGGGAAACGGGCACGCTCGCAGCATCGTCAGGTCGTTCCCGCTGTCACCCGCAACCACCACGCGCGATTGGGTCAGGGAGAGCTTGTCGGCCACGTGGCCGACCGCCGGCCCCTTGCCCGTGCCCTCGGACAGGATATCCAGATAACGGCCGTGGCTGGCGACGATCTCGACCCGCAAGCCCCCATTGCGAAATGCACGGAGAACGGCTTCCGGGTCGTTTCCGTCGAGGAAGAAGCTGGCTTTCCCGCTATGCTGTTCCAGCAAGGCTTGCGGTCGTAGCCCCAGTTCGTCCGCGACTTCGCGAACTGCGTCATCGTTCCAGGCATTCTCCACACGGCGTCGCCAGTCACTATCTTCCGAGAAACAGCGCTTCTTTCGGTCGTACCAGTGAATTCGCGTCCCCACGCTGCTGATGATGACATCGGGTGTGGGCACGCCTTCCGCTGCCAGGATTGCCTGTGCGCTGTGAAAGCTGCGCCCGGTGGCAATGCCGAGGGCGATCTTGTCCGATTGCTCCGCCTGCCAGTCGAGAAATTCGCGCAAAGCCTCGCGATCGCCGAGCAGTGTATTGTCGATGTCGCAGATCAGGATCCGGTCCCATTGCGGTGCTGACGCTAGCGGGCCAATCAGTTCCTGCAAAAGACGATGATAGGGGCCGCGATGCGCATTCCAGTCATAGGCAGCCACCGCTTCCACGCCGGCGGTGGCGTAAAGTACCCATTTGCGCCGGTCCGTCACAATAGCTCGGCACGCGGCAGCTATTGCCAGTGGATCGCGCGGGCAGACGAGTTCGCCATTATTGCAACGCTCCACGATATCGTTCGGGCCGCCGCTATCGGTTGCAACCACCGGCAGCCGCGACGCCGCCGCCTCCAGCAACGTCAGACCGAATGGCTCGTTGAGGGCCGGGTTCACGAAAACGCCACCGCTCTCGCGCGCCAGGGCGTAATAGGCCGGAATGTCCGCGGGTTCGTGGTTCTTGGGATAGGCGACCTTGCCGTAGAGGTCGTATCGGTCGATCGCCTCGATCAACTCCTGCATCACCTCGCGGCATTCGGTTTCCAGGTCGTCCAGTGTGGAGCGGCAACCGGCGACGATCACCAGATTGGCCGCGGCCTGCAAATCGGGGTCGGCGGCATAGGCTTCCACCAGCCCGAGCAGGTTCTTCTTGCGAACGGGCCGCGCGATGGCGAGCAGCATGGGCTTGGCCGGATCGCGCAGGAAATGAGCGAGATCCGCGCGAACCTTGTCGCTGGGCCTGGCGCTCTCGAACCGGGTCAGGTCGCAGCCCGGCGGGATCACGCGAATGCGCCCTGCATCGATGGAATCGTAATGCGCGTATTGCGCCTCCGCCTCGTCGCGCGAGCTGGCGATTACCGCGTCGGCGTGAGCCAGTGCCCGCTCCTCCACCTCGATCCGCGTGCGCAGGCTGGCATCGGCACCGCCGATTACCTCCCGCTTGACCGCGCCGAGCGAGTGGCCTGTGAAAACGTACGGAATGCCGAATTCTTCCTTGGCTTTGCGGGCGAGGATTCCGGCATCGGCGTAATGAGCGTGGACGATATCGGGCAAGTGATCGAGATTGCGAAGGTATGCGAGGAACGCTTCGCAGAGTTCACCGTGGCGTTCGTGTAAAGTCTCTTTCGGAAGATAAGTGGGGTCGCCATCGTCAAGGCGGATCAGCCGTATCTTGCCGCTCGCTTCAGCACACTGCGCTTCGAACCGCATGCCCAGCCTTGCGTCGGTAAAGCCGCGCGTCACGATATCGATCCGATCGATCGCCGGGTCGCGCGCGCTCGCGCGCGCCAGTTCGAGCAGATAGGTGATGTGGCCACCGGTATCCGCATTGATACCGTACGGCACATCGGACAACGTCAGGCAGCCTTGCAGGGCGATATGGCAAACAAACATCGACGGGCTCCCGGTCTGTGGTTACCGATGCCCCGGAGAGTTCCAAGTTCCTGACAATCAAGGTGATAAATGTTGCTCCCATGCGTATAGCCCATGTCGCGCCGGTCATTCACCCGGTCCCGCCCGCCACGTATGGCGGGACCGAGCGTGTCGTCGCGGACCTGGCCAGTGCGCAAGTCGATGCCAGTCACGAGGTCACCTTGTTCGGGCCGGCGGATTGCTCGTTGCCCCGGGTTCGGCAGGTGGGCGACTTCCTTTCGCTTTCCTGGCACGAAAAGCAGGGCGGCCCCGTACCGCCCGGTCTGCCCGCAGTGCTGGAGGCGCAATTGCTGGGTGACCTGTTGGCCCATGGCGGGGGACACGATGTCATCCACTTGCACGGCTCGGCCCATGCAAGCGCCGTGGCGCAGAAGCTCGGCGCCCCGGCCTTCCGCACGATCCACTGGCGCGCCGACGAGCCGGATCACCTGGAGCATTTCCGGGCATTTCCCCAGGAGCGGATTATCGCGATCTCGCACGCGCAAGCCGGGGCGGTGCCTGCGACTAACCTCGCAGGCATTGTCCATCACGGAATGCCCGCGGATCGGTACAGGCAGGGTGACGGGTCCGGAGGGTATCTCGCATTCCTCGGTCGGATGACAGACCAGAAAAGGCCGGATCGCGCAATTGAGCTGGCGCGGGCGACAGGCCGGCACCTGCAGCTTGCCGGACCAGTCGACCCGGGCAATCCCGCCTATTTCGACGAAGTTGTCCGGCCCGCGCTGGACGACCGGATCAGGCACATCGGCAGTGTCGACGATACAGGTAAACAGGACTTGCTTGGTAACGCAGCGGCGCTCGTCTTTCCTATCGACTGGCCCGAGCCCTTCGGTCTGGTCATGATCGAAGCGATGGCCTGCGGAACGCCCGTAATTGCCTGGCGCCGGGGCAGCGTGCCCGAAGTGGTCGAGGATGGTGTCACGGGTATTGTCGTCGACAGCGTCACTGAAGCGGTCCACAGGATGGACGAGGTCGTGCAGCTCGACCGTTCAGCTATTCGCCGCCAGTTCGAGGAACGCTTTTCCGCCGGGAGGATGGCGAGCGAGACGCTGGCGCTTTACCGCGAGGCGTGCTTGTCCCGATCCTCGAACGAGTCCAGTGCCAGATCACCTTCTCCGTAGAGGTAATCGCCGCGAAATTCGCCGAGCCTTTTCAACTCGGCCTCGTCGTGGATTTCGATCCGCCCTTCGCCGCGTAGTTCCAGTACGCCGCGCTCTTTCAGGATGCGGAAGCTGCGATTGGCGTGGACGGGCGTGATGCCGCACGCTTCGGCGTAGTCGCGCTGTAGCAGTGAAACCGGCAGATTCCGGCCATCGTACAGGCCGACGAATTTGTGCCGCTCGATAATTTCGCAAATGAGGTGCGCAATGCGCGCTTCCGCCTTGAGTCTGCCCAGCCGGAAGATCCATTCGCGGTGCATGGCCGCGTCGAGCAATGTGGAGAACCACAAGGCACGGGCGAGATGGCCCGAACGGTTGACGAGTTCCGCAATGGCAGAATGCGGCACTTCGGCAAGGTCGACCGGACCGAGCGCGGCGGTGCTGTGGTCCAGCCGCTTCATCGGGAAACCATGCAGGTCGACGAAGTCGCCGGGAATGTTCAGGCCGACCAGCTGCCGCTCACCGCTGCGGTCGTCGAGATGACGCAGAACCGTACCTTCGATAATGTAATAGGAATGCTCCACCCGCGTCCCGCGCTTCACCAGGGTTTCGCGCGGTTCCAGTCGAATTGTGCGACCGATTGCCTCCTCCAGCCAGGTCTTTTCCTGGGCTGCCAGTTCATGCCGCAGGCGGCCCTTTAGAAAAAGTTCGGTGTGCAAAGGGATTCCCAGGTTCGTCGCTAAAAGTGTCGACTAACTAAAACGAATGGTGTGCTCAAGTTTGGCTTCGGTCCTGACGTGACCCCCAGCTTTCCCCCAGCTGGGATTAGAGCCGGGCGGTTGTTTTGCGCATAAGCGCGGTTGAAGCAATGGGCTGCGTAGCGGAGCCCGTAGGGCGTAGGGCGTAGCGAAGCAGGCCATTGCTTATCCAGTTCAGCGGCGAACGCCGCCGGTGTTGCGTAACCGAGAGACGAGTGCGGTCGCTCCCGATTGTAGTCTTCGACCCAGGCCGCGATCTCGACACGGGCATGGGCCATGCTCAAGAAGCGCTGGTTCGGCAGCGCCAGAACCGGAGCAGGTTCCCTTGTGCCAACAGCATGCTTGCGGCTTCGTCGTCGCCTCACTGCCAGCCCTTCTTCCTTGTAGAGCCTCTGGGTCTTCTTGCGGTTGATCATGATCCCCTCCCGGCGCACCAGGATATGCAGACGGCGATGGCCGAACCGGCGACGCTGGTTGGCCAGCGATCCGGAAGCACCCGTCAGAACGCTGACGGATGCCAATTAGTCCGGCGTTTGAACGATTGGTCAAGCGATCGCGCGATCGCCGTGACTTAGCGCCGCCTAAAAAGTCAGCGTGGGTACATTGGCGCCCACGGCTAGAGCGGGTGCAGCTGCAGCGCGCCGGATCAGGAGGTCGGCCGAGGCGAGCGCATGCTGGAGGCCGGAATCCTGGTTGCCGAGCGGCCTCGCGTTGCCCTCCGCATCGAGCTTGGCCCGGACGAAGGTCTCGCGGCTGCCGCAAGGGGGAAGGGGCGCCGCGAGCACATGCGATCCCCAATTCCGGGCGGCTGCGAACGGGCGGCCGTTCATGCCAGCGAGAAGGGGCGCGAGGAACAGCCGCGCAGTGACCATCGCGCTGGTGGGATTGCCGGGCAGGCCGAGGATGCTTGTGACGCCGACCCGGCCCAGCCACACCGGCTTGCCGGGCTTGATGGCGACTTTCCCGAAAGCGAGATCGAGCCCGAGCGGGTCGAACATCGCTTTCGCGAAATCGCGTTCCCCCACGGAGGCGCCGCCGGTGACCACGACGAGATCGTGATCGGCGACGGCCCGCGCCGCTGCGCTTTCCAGCGTAGGCAGGTCGTCTCCCAACCGTTCGGCGGGCGAGGGGAGGCCGCCCCATTCGTTCACGAAGGCCCCAAGGCCCGCTGACAGGCTCTCCGGTATCGCGCCCGGTGTGGCGCGCGCCTTGCCAGGCTCGGCCAGTTCGTCGCCGGTGGAAAGCAGCGCCACCCTTGGCCGGCGCCAGCAGGTTACCTGTGCATGGTCGGCAGCAGCCGCTGCCACAAGCTGCCGCGGGCCAAGGACGGTGCCGGCGGGCAACAATGCGTCGCCGCGCGAAAAGTCGCTGCCGCGCTTGCGGACGAAGCGGGCGGAGCTGTGGGGCGCGGCAAAGGTTGCCGCGTCGCCGGACCGCTCGACTTCTTCCTGCATGACCACGCGGTCTGCGCCGGCGGGCAAGGGCGCGCCGGTGAAGATGCGTGCGCAGGCACTCTCCGGCAAAGATCCCGCATCGGCCACACCCGCGGCATTCTCGAACGCGACCGGCAGCGTCACCGGCAAAGCGGCAAGGTCGGCTTCGCGCACCGCGTAGCCGTCCATCGACGACACATCGGCAGGCGGGGCGTCGACCATCGCCAAGACAGGTTCGGCGAGGACCCTGCCGTGCGCATTCGCCAGCGCAACCGGCTCCGGCCCGAGCGGCCGGGCCAGTGCTTGCAGGCGCTCGGTCGCTTCGTCGAAAGAGATCATTCGCCGGACCAGCTGCCGCTCTTGCCGCCCGTTTTCGAGGTCACGCGGATTGCGCCGATGGTCATTTGCTTGTCGATGGCTTTCAGCATGTCGAACAAGGTCAGACAGGCGACGGAGACGGCGGTCAGCGCCTCCATCTCCACCCCGGTCTGCCCTTCCGTGCGTGCTTCGGAAGTCACGCGATAGCCCGGTAATGCTGAATCAGCCTCGATCTCTACCAGCACCTTCGCCAGCGGCAGCGGATGGCAGAGCGGGACGAGGTCGCTCGTCCGCTTGGCGCCCATCACCCCGGCAAGTTCCGCCGTCGCGATCACGCCGCCCTTGGGCGTGCGGCCTTGCGCCACGGCGGCCAGCGTATCGGCCGAACAGCGCAGTTCGCCGCTGGCGGTCGCGGTGCGCGGCGTGACGGGCTTGCCCGAAATATCGACCATTCGCGCGCGGCCATCTTCGTCGAGGTGGGAGAGGCCGCTCATCCGTGGTCCTTTGCGAAACGCGGGATCATGCCGACGATGGAGCAGGGGCGATAGCGGCTGTCGAGTTCGTATTTCAGGATCTTCTCCCACCCGTCGCGGCAGGCCCCGGTGCTGCCCGGCAGGCAGAAGACGAAGCTGCTGCCGACCTGCCCGCCCAGCGCACGCGATTGCATGGTGGAAACGCCCACGGTCTCGCGGCTGACGGCGTGGAACAGGGCGGAAAAGCCGTCCATTTCCTTGGTCAGGATGGGCCGGATCGCTTCCGGCGTCACGTCGCGCGGGGCAAAGCCGGTTCCGCCGGTCGTCAGGACGATGTCGACGCCCTCGTTCTCCGCCCATTCGGCGACCTGCGCACGGATCGCGGGCGCATCGTCGGGCAGGATCATGCGGGCGGCGAGGGAGTGTCCCGCTTCCTGCAAGCTGTCTGCAAGATATCGGCCCGACGTGTCGGTTTCCATGGTCCGTGTGTCTGATACGGTCAGCACCGCGATGGACAGAGGCTGGAATTCGCGGCTTTCGTCGATGCCGGGCATCATCGTTTCTCCAAGTTTACGGACCCAACCCCATAGTCGAATGTGAAGACCGCATTGCCCAACCGGTCGATGCCGGTTTCCGCCATCATCGCCGCGTCCAGCGCCCTGCGTTCGCGCGGCCAGTGTTCGGGGAAATAGCAAGCGCCGAGATGCATGGGGCGACCCTAGGCAAGCGTCAGGCGAAATGCCATTGCGAAAGCGCACCGCCCTCCCGCGAAATGCGACCCGGTCGCCCGACCGGCTCGGTTCGGCCGTCCGTCAGTGCTGCGATGGTCGCGCCATCGTCCGCCGGCACGATGGCGAGGGTTCGAGCACCGTCCGGCGTCAGGGCAACGACGGTGCCGAGCCGCGCCGACCCGTCGCGGGCATAATGGACAGTGAACGTCTCCAGCGTCGCCGCACCCGTGTAAGTCTCGTCCAGCGGCGGCACCGCGCCGCGCGCCGCGTCGGCCTTTGCCTGTACGTCGAAACCCTGCGGGAAGGCGGCGCCGGTGGCGCGTCCCGACAGCACGATCGCATGGTTGTGCGTGGCATAGCCGCCGTTGCCGAACAGCAGGCCGGTCTCGCCCGTGCCGCGCAGCGTGTAGACCATCGCGGCGATGGCGTGGCTCATGTAATTGCCGATCGGCCCGCCGCCGAACGTGAGGCCGCCGAATACCGTCGCAGGGCGCTCCGCCGGCCAGCCGATGATCCGCCGTGCCATCTTGGGCACGCAGGGGAAGCAGCTGTAGAGCTCGACATGGTCGATCGCGTCGGTGGCGAGATCGCCCCGCGCCAGCGTTTCTTCCAGCACCGCCGCCATTCCGGGCGAGGCGTGATAATTCGCGCGGGCGAGGATGTCGGTCGGCTCGTGCGCGCCCGCGCCGTGGCCGACATGGACCAGCCGCGCCTCGTCCAGCCCGCGCCGCCGCGCTTCGGCGAGGCTGGCAACGATAAAGCCGGCGCCCATGTTCACCGCGGCATTCGCGACCTGCAGCTTGGTGTAGGGAAAGGCGATCGGCCGGTTGTCCGCATCCGGCGCCACGATTTCCTGCGGACCGAAGGGCGTGCGCATCCACGCGGCCGGATTGGCGGCCGCGACCTCGCTCATGTGCGACCAGATCGTGCCGCTTTCGTGCTGCGCGTCGGCGAGCGACTGGCCCCACGCCGCGCGGCAGGCATTCTCGTAAAGCGGGTAGACGTCGACCGGCACCACCAGCCCGTGGCTCTGGGCATATCCCGTGTGCTTGCGGTGCGGCGCATCGCGCAGGGCATCCTTCTTCGGCGCGTCCTTTGCCGCGCGCGCTTTCGCCAGCTGCCCTGCCGTCCGCAGCGCCTCCCCGCCCGTGACCGCGCAAATCCTCGCCTCGCCCGCGCCGATCCGGTTCGCCGCTTCATTGAGCAGGCGGACCGGCGTTTCGCCGTGGGGCGGGGTTTGTTCGGTGTTCGCCGCTGACATGCCGAGCGCCCCTGCAACCGTGCGGTCGAGCGGGTTCAACTGCGGCCCGGAAATCTGCCCGATCACGGCGAGGTGGTCAGCCGCCGCCAGCCAGCCACCGCCGGCATCGGCATCTGCCCGGCGCAGCGCCTCGACCATCAGCCCGCCGCTGTCGAGCCCGTCCCCGGCACGCTCCGGCCGGTCGTTCACCTGGCCCACGCCAACGATGACGGGGATGCGTTCGGGATCGATGGTCACTGGCGGCGTCCTCGTTGCAAAAGCGTGGCAAGGGGGGACTTTACCCGCCCCGCACTAGCGTTTAAACGATCGATTAAATTTCGCCAACCGCCAAGCCAACGGAGCCTCCCCATGCCCGCTCTTAACATTCCCGATCCCGACTTCATGCAGGACGAGGAAATCCGCATGTTCGACGATGCGGTCGACAAGTTCTTCAAGCAGCACTTGCCCGAAAAGCGCCTGAAGGAATGGGAAGAGAACGGCCAGGTCGACCGCGAGTTCTGGCACGAGGCGGGGCAGGCGGGCCTGCTCGGCGTATCGGTGCCGGAAGAATACGGCGGCCATGGCGGCGATTTCCGGCACGACCTCGTCGTCGTCAACCAGACAGCGAAGCACGGGGCGAGCGGCTTCAACGCCTCGCTCCATAACTGCATTTGCGTGCCCTACGTCGTGCGCTACGGCACCGAAGAGCAGAAGAAGCGCTGGCTGCCCAAGATGGTGAACGGCGAACTGGTGACCGCTATCGCGATGAGCGAGCCGGGCGTCGGCAGCGACCTGCAGTCGATCACCACCACCGCGCTGAAGGATGGCAACGGCTACCGTGTCAACGGATCCAAGACCTTCATCTCCAACGGGCAGGTGGCCAATTTCGTCATCACCGTGGCGAAGACCGATCCGAACGAACGCGCCAAGGGCATAAGCCTCGTCTGCGTTGAGACGGAGGAAGCGGAAGGCTTCGCGCGCGGCAAGAAGCTCGACAAGATCGGCCTCGACAGTTCCGATACGTCGGAGCTGTTCTACGACGACGTCTTCGTGCCCGGCGACAACATCCTCGGCGGCGAGGAAGGGAAGGGTTTCGCCCAGCTGATGGGCGAGCTTGGCCAGGAACGCCTGATCATCGCCGCCGGCGCGATGATCGCGATCGAAAAGGCGCTCGATACGACCATCGAATACGTGAAGGGGCGCAAGGCGTTCGGCCAGACGATCTGGGACTTCCAGAACACGCAGTTCGTTCTTGCCGACCTGAAGGCGCGCGGCATGGCCGCCAAGGTCTTCGTCAACGATTGCATCGCGCGCCACCTGAAGGGCGAACTGACGCTGGATGCGGCGGCGGCGGCGAAGCTGGTCGCCACGGAATTGCAGGGCGAGACGGTCGACAAGTGCCTGCAGCTGCACGGCGGCTGGGGCTACATCAACGAATACCCCATCGCGCGGCTGTTCCGCGACAGCCGCATCACGCGTATCTTCGGCGGATCCAACGAGATCATGAAGATGCTCATCGCCCGCAGCATGTGAGGGCGCTCAGGTGAAATGCAGGCGGCGGTACTTGCCGCCGAAATAGAGCAGCGGGTCGCGGTTCGGTTCGAAGCGCACCCGCTCCACCTCGCCCACCAGGATCATGTGATCACCGCCGTCGTGCAGCGCGTGCCGGCGGCATTCGAAATTGGCGAGGCTGCCGGGGATGATCGGTACGCCGTAATCCCATGTCTCGAAGGCGAAACCGTCGAACCGGTCGGCGCCCTTGGTGGCGAACAGCTGGGACAGGTCCTTCTGGTCCGTGCCCAGCACGTTGACCGCGAAATGCTCCGTGTTTTCCAGGACCCTGGTGGTCCCGGCGTTCTTTGCGGGGCAGACCAGCAGCAGCGGCGGGTCGAGACTGACCGAGGTGAAGCTGTTTGCCGTGAGGCCCACTGGCTCGCCGTCTTCGGCCAGCGCCGTCACCACCGTCACGCCGGTGGCGAAGCAGCCCATCGCGTCGCGCAGCACCCTCGGGTCGGTCCCGGCAATGAATTCGCGCGGCGAGGTCATGGCATGTCTCCTGCCCGCCGCGCCCTTGCGACGCAAGTCATCAAACGGGCCATCCGTGATGGAAAGCGCAAAGAAAAGGGGCCGGACGATCGCTCGCCCGGCCCCCTATCGCGTCCGCGAGTGGGACTTACTTGTACTTGGCGTACTGGAGATCGAATCGGTCGGCTTCCATGACCTTGGTCCATGCGGCCACGAAGTCGCGGGCGAACTTC
Organism: Alteriqipengyuania flavescens; assembly: GCF_030406725.1. Taxonomy (NCBI): domain Bacteria; kingdom Pseudomonadati; phylum Pseudomonadota; class Alphaproteobacteria; order Sphingomonadales; family Erythrobacteraceae; genus Pseudoblastomonas; species Pseudoblastomonas flavescens. The sequence continues at coordinate 1,782,754 of NZ_CP129107.1, forward strand.
TCTTCGTTGCCGTTCTCGGCGTAGACTTCGGAGATCGCGCGCAGCTGCGAATTCGAACCGAAGACGAGGTCGGTGCGCGTGGCGCGCCATTTCTCTTCGCCCGATTTGCGGTCGCGGCCGATGAACTCCTCGTCACCGCTTTCGTCGACCACTTCCCAGACCACACCCATTTCGAGCAGGTTGACGAAGAAGTCGTTCGACAGCGTGCCGGGGCGGTCCGTCAGCACGCCGATCGTGTCGCCATGTTCCGCGTGCTTGCTGACCGCGCCTAGTGCCCGCATGCCGCCGAGCAGCGCGGTCATTTCGGGGATCGACAGGCCGAGCAGGTCGGCACGGTCGATCAGCATGTCTTCCGTCTTCACCGAAGCCTTGGTCTTCAGGTAGTTGCGGAAGCCATCGGCGAAGGGTTCCAGCGGCTCCCAGCTTTCGGCGTCGAACTGGTCTTCGGTCGCATCGCCGCGGCCGGTGGACACCGGCACGGAGATGTCGAAGCCGCCGTCCTTGGCTGCCTTCTCGACCGCTGCGGCGCCAGCCAACACGATGGCATCGGCCATCGACAGGTCGCCGCGCAGTTCGTCGAGCTTGGCGAGTACGTTGCCGAGTTCATCGGCATCGTTGACAGCCCAGTTCTTGATCGCATCGAAGCGGATGTGCGCACCGTTGGCACCGCCGCGGTGGTCGCTGCGGCGATAGGTGGAGGCGGAAGCCCATGCCGCCTTGACGAGTTCACGCACCGACAGGCCGCTGTCCATGACCTTGGACTTGAAGTCCGCCACGGCGCTGTCCGAGGCTTCCTTGCCGGCGGGGATCGGATCCTGCCAGATCAGGTCTTCTTCCGGCACTTCGGGGCCCTGGTAACGGACCTTCGGGCCCATGTCGCGGTGGGTCAGCTTGAACCATGCGCGGGCGAAGGCATCATCCAGTGCCGACTGGTCGTTGAGGAAACGCTCCGAAATCTTGCGATATTCGGGATCGCGCTTCAGCGCCATGTCCGCCGTGATCATGATGGTCGGCACCTTCTTGGACGGGTCGCGTGCGTCGGGGGCCATGTCGGCCTCTTCCGGATCGATCGGGGTCCACTGGTTGGCACCGGCCGGCGACTGCACGAGTTCGTACTCGTACTTGAACAGCAGGCGGAAATAGTCGTTGCCCCATTCGGTCGGGTTCGGTGTCCACGCGCCTTCAATGCCGGAGGTCGTGATGTGGCCCTTGCCGATTTCCTCAGGGTCGGTCAGCCAGCCGAAGCCCATGGTGTGCAGGTTTTCGCCTTCGGGCGCCTTGCCGAACGTGTCGGCAGGCTTTGCGCCGTGGGCCTTGCCGAATGCGTGGCCGCCGGCGGTCAGGGCGACCGTTTCCTCGTCGTTCATGGCCATGCGGGAGAAGGTCTCGCGCATGTCGCGCGCCATGCCTTCGGGATCGTGCGGATTGCCGCCCGGACCTTCCGGATTGACGTAGATGAGGCCCATCTGGATCGCCGCCAGGGGGTTTTCCAGCGCCTTGCCCTCCTCCGGGATGATGCGAGTTTCGACGCCTTCGTCGACCCACTGCTCTTCCGTGCCCCAGTACACCGTCTCCGGCTCGAACACGTCCTTGCGCCCGCCGCCGAAGCCGAACACCGGGCCGCCCATGCTTTCGATGGCGACGTTGCCGGTCAGCACGAACAGGTCGGCCCAGCTGATGTGCTTGCCGTATTTCTGCTTGATCGGCCACAGCAGACGGCGCGCCTTGTCGAGGTTGCCGTTATCCGGCCAGCTGTTGAGCGGGGCGAACCGCTGCTGCCCGCTGGAGGCGCCGCCGCGACCGTCGCCGGTGCGATAGGTGCCGGCTGCGTGCCATGCCATGCGGATGAAGAAGGGGCCGTAGTGGCCATAGTCTGCCGGCCACCAGTCCTGACTGTCGGTCATCAGCGCGGTCAAATCTTCTTTCAGCGCCTTGTAGTCGATGGCATTGAAAGCCTCAACGTAATCGAAATCCTCGCCCATCGGGTCGGCGCTGCGGCCTTCCTGCGTGAGGGGGGACATGTCGAGGCTGTCCGGCCACCAGTCGCGGTTGGTGCGGCCGAACAGCTTGCGCATGTCGTTGTCGCCGCTGAAGGGGCAGCCGCCCGAGATCGAGCCTGTCTTGACGTCCAAGGTGAATTCTCCTCTCGTTAGGGAATCGGGTCCGATTCCGAATTGCTAGGAGGCTGGTAGGACCCCCTCCGGTAATCTGTCCAATCGATTGATTGAAACTTACTAATCGAATGCGCCGCGTGCTTGATTGTGCCCGCCAGTGCGCCCAAAAGTGCCGTTTATGGAACGAGCCGACATCATCATCGTGGGCAGCGGGCACGGCGGGGCCGCCGCCGCCATCGCCCTGCGCCAGCGCGGGTTCGAAGGAACCGTCGCCATCGTCACGCGCGAAAGCGAGCTGCCGTACGAGCGCCCGCCCCTGTCGAAGGAATATCTCGCCGGGGAAAAGCCGTTCGAGCGTATCCTGATCCGCAAGCCAGAATTCTGGGAGGAGCGGGATATCGCGGTGCTGCGAGGCCGCGCGGTTGCCACCATCGACCCGCAGGCACGCCGCCTTACGCTGAGTGACGAGAGCGTGATGGAATACGGCCGGCTTATCTGGTCGGCTGGCGGCGATGCCCGCAGACTCGATTGCCCGGGCAGCGAACTTTCCGGCATCCACGCCGTGCGCGACCGCCGCGATGTCGATGCGCTGAAGGCTGAACTGGACAGCGGCCTCAAACGCGTCGTGGTGATTGGCGGCGGCTATATCGGCCTGGAAGCGGCGGCCGTGCTGACCAAGCTCGGTTGCAGCGTCACCGTGCTGGAGAACCAGTCCCGCGTGCTGGCGCGCGTCGCCGGGGAAGACCTGTCGCGCTTCTTCGAAGCCGAACACCGCGCCAACGGCGTGGACCTGCGGCTGGACACGGTCGTGCAGGAAATCGCCGGCAAGGATGGCCGGGTGAGCGGCGTCGTGCTGGCCGGCGGAGAGACTATCGCGGCGGACATGGTCATCGTGGGCATCGGCATCGTGCCCGCCGTGGGGCCGCTGCTGATTGCCGGCGCAAGCGGCGCCAACGGCGTGGATGTCGACGAATACTGCCGCACCACGCTGGAAGATGTCTACGCCATCGGCGACTGCGCCGCCCATGCCAACGGCTTTGCGGACGGGCAGGTCATCCGGCTGGAATCGGTCCAGAACGCCAGCGACATGGCCACGACTGCGGCGAAGGCGATCATGGGGGAGGAAGAACCCTACGCCGCGACGCCGTGGTTCTGGTCCAACCAGTACGATCTGAAACTGCAGACCGTCGGCCTCAACCATGGCCACGACGAAGCCGTAACCCGCGGCGATCCGGCCAGCCGCAGCTTTTCGGTCGTATACCTGCGCGGCGGCAAGGTCGTCGCGCTCGATTGCGTCAACGCGGTGAAGGATTACGTGCAAGGCCGCAAGCTGGTGGAAGCGGGGGCGACCGTCGCGCCCGACAAGCTGGCTGATGCCACCGTGCCACTGAAGGAATTGCTCTGATCAGAGCGTGGCAGGCTCTTTCGCGGCGCGGATATGCTGCCAGATGGAGGAGACCACCACCGATCCTTCGCCCACGGCAGACGCGACGCGCTTGACCGAACCCGCCCGGCAATCGCCAACTGCGAAAATCCCCGGGGCCGAGGTGGCGTAATCGTTCGCCGCACCCGCCGCATCGCCTGTCTTCACGAAGCCGCGCTCGTCGGTGTCGGCGTGACCTTCCAGCCAGCCCGTGTTGGGCGCCGCCCCGATCATGATGAACAGGCCCTTCGTGTCGATCGTCCGCTCTCCGTCCGGCCCTTCGATCGTGATCGCTTCCAGCCGCGTGTTACCGTGCAGCGCGGTGCAACTGGTGCCGTAATCGATCGTGATGCGCGGGTCGCTTTCGAGCCGGCTGGAGAGGTAGTCGCTCATCGAAGCGGCGAGGCTGTTGCCGCGGATGAGGACGTGGACGTGATCGGCGCTGCGGCTGAGATACATCGCCGCCTGCCCCGCGGAATTGCCGCCCCCGATGACCACGGCCGTGCCGCCCCGGCACCAGCGCGCCTCCATCTCGGTCGCCGCGTAGAACACGCCGGCGCTTTCGAATTCTTCCAGCCGGTCGAGCGGCAGGCGGCGGTATTGCACCCCGGTGGCAACGAGCACCGCGCCCGCGCAGATCGTGTCGCCATCGTCCAGCGTTGCGCAATAGCGCCGGTCCGACAGCCGCTCCAGCTTCTCGACCCGGCGGGGCATCGCAAAGCGCGTGCCGAACTTCATCGCCTGAATCTGCCCGCGCAGCGTCAGGTCGGCGCCGGAAATCCCGGTCGGGAAACCCATGTAGTTCTCGATCCGGCTGCTGGCCCCGGCCTGCCCGCCGATCGCGCTGTCCTCCACGACCAGCGCCGACAGGCCTTCCGACCCTGCATAGACCGCTGCCGCCACGCCCGCCGGGCCGCCGCCCACGATGAGCAGGTCGATATCGCCCGTGTCGGTCACGTCGAGATCGAGGCCGAACATCTGCGCGACCTTGCGCGGGGTAGGGTCGGCCATAACCTCGTCCTTGCCGACGAAAACCGCCGGTTCGTGGTCCGAGAGATTACACAGCCGCGCGGTTTCGTCCGCATCGTCGTCGAGCGCGAAATTGAGGTGGGGAATGCGGTTGCGGCTGAGGAAGCTGGCGACGCGCTGGACGGCCGGATCGCGCTCTGCGCCCACCACCTTGATCGCGCTGTCGCTGGCTTCGAAGGTGCGGCGACGGCGGGCGGTGAACACGCCGATGATATGGTCCGACAGTTCGGGGATGCGCGCCATCAGGTCGAGCATCTCCTTGCGCGGCACCTCCACCGTGCGCGTATCAACCGCGGCGCGCATCGGCAGGATCGTCGCCCCGCCGTTGAGGAAATTGATGTCGCCCATGAATTGCCCGGGGCCGAGGCCGCTTTCGAGCAGCCGGGCTTCGGAATAGGGGTCCTTCACCTCGATCTCGCCTTCGAGCACTAGGACGAAGCGGGTCAGCGCCTCGCCCGTGGCGGCCACGATATCGCCGGCGACATAGCTGCATTCGGTGCCGACCTCGCGAATCGCCGCTAGGTGCTCTTCCGACAGGGGCACACGCTTCATCTGGGTCAGATCGAAACCGATGGTTTCCACGGGCGTCAGCCTCCTATCGTCTTTCGGGCGGGATCGGCCGGAACGGGGCCGTCAGCGACCGGGTAATCGCAATATCGGCCCCGGTACGCGGATCGGCAACCCCGATATCGATGGCGTCTTGCGCAGGCGTGTCCCTGAAGGTGCCGTGCAGGCGGTCCCAGAAGGAAAAACCGCTCGTCCAGTTACTGTCACGTTCGGCCTTCACGCTCGAATGGTGGATGCCGTGCATCTTCGGCGTGGTGAGGGCGAGGCTCAGGCGCTCGTCCCAGCCCGCCGGCAGGCGCAGGTTCGAATGGTGGAACAGGATGCTGGCGTTGAAGACCTGCCGCCACGCGAACAGGCCTGCGGGATCGACGCCGGCCAGCCGGACCTGCACCAGCCGCCATGGCAGCGAGAAAAGCATGTCGAGCGCGTGGAACCGCACCGCCGTGCTTGCGTCCATGTCCTCGTCGATATGGTGCACGCGGTGCCAGCGCCACAGGTACGGCAGCTTGTGGGTGGCGACGTGTCAGAGGTAGAAGCCGTAATCCATCGCCAGCACGCCCGCCGCGAGTGAGACCGGTTTCGGCACGCGCTGGCCAATCCCGCGCCCGCCGGCTGCATTGGCACGGGCGATGCGCTGGGTCAGCGGTTCTTCCACCAGGGCGATCACCAGCGCGCAGCTGGCACCCATGGCGGCGTTCTGGATGTTGCGGGCAAGGTCGGGACGGGTCCGGCGGCGCAGCGGGCGCTTTCTTCCGGCAACCAGCAGCGCGCCCACGGCACCTGCGGCGAGCGCGCCGAAAAGATGCGTTACCGACACTATCATGACAATTGCCATGCCCGATAGCGCGGCGGCTTCCAACCCGCTAAAGGCCCGCGCGATGCAACCGCGGGTGGTCATTTTCGCAAAGTATCCGAAGGCCGGCGCGGTCAAGACGCGGCTGGCGGAAACGATTGGCGATGCTGCCGCCAGCCGTGTCTATCGCGCCTTGCTCGATCACACGCTGATCGAGGCACGGTCGAGCGGTTTGCCGGTCGAACTGCGGTACGACGGGGCGGAGGCGGCGGATTTCGCGCAGCTTGTATCGGGCGAGATCGACCTGGTGCCGCAAGGCGGGGGCGATCTCGGCGAGCGGCTGGCCCGGGTCGAAGCGCCGGCGCTGGTGATCGGCAGCGACTGCCCCGGCCTTACCGCGAAGAAGCTCCGCAAGGCGGCGAAGGCCCTGGCGGAGAACGACGCGGTCATAGGCCCGGCGACCGACGGCGGATACTGGCTGATTGGCCTCGCGCGGCCAATGCCGTTCCTGTTCGAAGCCATGCCGTGGAGCAAGCCCGGCCTGCTTGCCGCGACATTGTCGAAGCTGGACGAAGCGGGCATAGGGTACGCCATGCTCAAGGAACTCGGCGATATCGACACGGAAGACGACCTGAAGCACTGGCCCGACTTTCGCCCCTGACGCCGCGATGGCCGTCACTCTTCTGATACCCACACTCGACGAGGCGAAGGCGCTGCCTGCGCTGGTGGCCCATGTCGCCGCGCTCGATCCGCAGCCTGCCGAGGTGCTGCTTGTCGACGGTGGGAGCGGGGACGAGACCGTGGCGATCGCCCGGGCTGCGGGGTGGCGCGTGATGACGGCGGAGCGCGGACGCGCGCGGCAGATCAACGCCGAGGTGGAGGCTGCGCGAAGCGGGCTCGTCTGCGTCCTCCACGCCGATACCCAGCCGCCGCGCGACATCGTAGCGGAGTGGAACGGATACTGGCCGATCCGACGGTGGCGCTGGGCGGGTTCACCACCATCCTGCGCGGGCCGGGAGGCGTGCGAAGATTCACCAGCTTCCATAACAGGGTCAAGACCTGGTACGCGCCGCTGCTGCTGCGGCCGCATCTCTACGCAAAGGGCGTGCGGCTGCTGTTCGGCGATCCCGCGATGCATTTCCGCCGCGCCGACTATCTCGCGGCAGGAGGCTGCGATCCGGGGACGCCGGTGATGGAGGAAGCGGATTTGTGCATCCGCATGGCCCGTTTCGGCCGGGTGCGGCTCAATCCGCGCAAGATCTACACATCGGACCGCAGGGTGGCCGAGTGGGGCGAGCTGAAGGCCAACTGGATATATTTCAAGGTCGGCATGATGTGGGCGTTCGGTGCCCGCGCCCGGCTGGCGCAGCATTATCCGGACATCCGATAGGTCTGCCCAATCGGGGTTGCCACGCTCGATCAGTTCAAACTTCCACTCACGCCGCCACCGCTTGATGCGCTTTTCATTGGCAATGCTTTCACCAATGTCATTGAAGCGCTCAGCCCACACCAGACGATCTAATCCGTATTTCGCGCAGAAGGCTGATCCCGAACCGCAACGGTGCTGTTCTATGCGAGTGGCAAGATCTGCGGTCACTCCGACATACATGGTGCCACGATATCGATCGGCCATGATGTAGACCCAGCCGCCTTTCACTACGGGCTAGATCGCGTGAGAGGAAAAGTGGGACCCCGGGTCAAGCCCGGGGAGACGAGTAATTGACGAGTTAGTCACAAAACCCGCCCCGCCACCGCGTCCAGTTTCGCCGTTATCGCCGGGTCGCGCGCCTCGGGCGCGGTTATCAGTGCGTGGTCCAGCACCGTGTCGAGCGGGGAGGGCTCGCGCGTTTCCGGCAGCGCGGCGATGAATTGTTCCACTGCCTTGCGCGCAACACTGCCGTTGGCCTGCATCTGCTCGATGACGCCGCTGACCTCCACGAAAGCCGCATCCTCGCGCCAGCAATCGTAATCGGTGACCATGCCGACGAGGGCGTATGGCAGCTCGGCCTCGCGGCAGAGCTTCGCTTCGGGCATTGCGGTCATGCCGATCACGTCGGCGCCCCACTGGCGGTAGAGGTGGCTTTCCGCCCGGGTCGAGAACTGCGGGCCTTCCATGGCAAGGTAGGTGCCGCCCTGCGCCACTGCGCCGCCCGCGTTCTCCACCGCCGCGCCGGCCATGGCGGACAGGCGCTGGCAGACCGGTTCGGCCATGCTGACATGGGCGACCATGCCGGTGCCGAAGAAGCTGGAGGGGCGGGACTTCGTCCGGTCGATGAACTGGTCGACCACCACAAAGCGGCCCGGCTCCAGCTCTTCGCGCAAGGAACCGACCGCGCTGATTGCCAGCACATCGGTGCAGCCGGCGCGCTTCAGCACGTCGATATTGGCGCGCGCGTTGAGGTCCGACGGGGCTATGCGGTGACCACGGCCATGGCGGGGGAGGAAGCGCAATTGCACGTCGCCGATGCGGCCGCACAGGACCTCGTCCGACGCTTCGCCCCAAGGCGAGTTGATGCGGATCCACTGGCGGTCTTCCAGCGCCCCTATATCGTAGAGCCCGCTGCCGCCGATGATGCCGATTGTCCAGCCGTCCGCCATTGCCATTCCTGCCTGTTGGTTGCGCCGGGACGGTAACTGGCGCGCGGTGCTTAAGGAACCCTCAAGCGCAAGGCATTGTCACGCGATTTCGCTGGCCTTGGCGATGGCGGTGATGCCGCGCTTACCGTCCTGCCGGCCGAGCTGCACCACCACGTCGATGACGTTCGCGGCATAGGCGATCGTATCTTCGCGGGTGAGGCCGATCCCGGTCTGCATGACCATCAGGCTCAATTGTTCCAGGGCGCCGCGCAGCGAATTGGCGTGGATGGTGGAAAAGCTGCCGGGGTGGCCGGTGTTGATGGCGCGCAGGAAGCTTACGCTTTCCGCGCCGCGCAATTCGCCCAGCACGATACGGTCGGGTCGCAGGCGCAGGGCGGACTGGAGCAGTTCGTTGGCGGTGACCTTCGCCTCGCCCAGTTCGCCTTTTACCGCAACCAGGCCGACGCCGTTTTCGCCCGGCAGCTTCAGTTCGGGCGTATCCTCGACCACGATCACGCGTTCGCCGGCGGGGATTTCCCCCAGCATCGCGTTGAGGAAAGTGGTCTTGCCGGTGGAAGTGCCGCCGGAAATCAGGATCGTCTTGCGCTGGCGGATCGCCTCGCGAAGGAAGCCGACCGGTTCTGCCTGCGGGTCGGGCATGTCCGGCTCTTCGGGCGGATGGAGCGGGCCCGCGTCATAGGCATCGAGCGGCAGGTCCAGCCGGCGGTGGCGGCGGATCGCCATCGCCCAGTGATCGCGCGTCGCGGGTGGGCCGCAGAATTGCACGCGCGCGCCAGACTGGCCGCGTTCGGACGGCAGCACGGCGCCCAGCAGCGGGTGTTCGCGGTTGATGCCCTGATGGCTGACCCGCGCGACCTGTTCGGCCAGGCGCTGGACCAGCTTGTCGTCGATATGCGGCGCATCGATCCGCCGCATTCCGCCGAGCGCCGCATCCTCCACCCAAACGACCCCGGGGCCGTTGACGAGGATTTCGGTGACCGTGTCCTTCTCCAACCACGGCTTGAACGGGGCGAGATAGGCGTCGAGGTAGACCGATCCGCTCTGGATTTCCGGCGTCGCCGCGATGCCGCTGTCGGCGTCGGGCGCCAGCGAGTGGATCTCGGCAGACACGGCGGGCGCCTTACTGGACCGAACTGAAATCGAGGTCGCGGGCGGTGAATACGCGGATCGGTTCGCCCATTTTCACGCGCACGGTCGGCGGGATATTGCCGTCCTGCTGCAAGGCGGTGCTGGCCGCGCTCGACCCGCCGCCGAGGATGACCGAGCTTCCGCCCGTCGCCAGCGTGCTCAGTCCGCCGATGACCGACAGCAGCATGGCCGAACCGAAACGCTGGAAGAAGTGGTTATCGACCTTGCCGGGCAGGCCGCCCGAGCCGTCGAAGCCGGTGGCAGGGCTGGCGATGTCCACGCTCACCCCGTCGGGCCGGATCAGCCGCGTCCAGATGACATAGGCGCGCTTCTGCCCTGCCTGCAGCCCGCTCTGGTACTGGCCGATCAGGCGGCTGGAACGCGGCACGAGCACGCGGGTGCCGTCGTAGCTGCGCACGTCCTGCGATACCACGGCGCGCACGAAGCCGGGCACGTCGGTGTCGATGGCGGTTTCCAGCACCGCGGGTATCAGCGTGCCCTGGGTGACGGTGGTCTTGGGGTCGAATGTTGCAACTGCGGAAGCGGGGCCGCCGCCCACACCGCCGACCGCGCTGGCGAAATCGCCCGCGCTCCCGGTGACCGAACCGGTCGTAGGGCGCGCCCCCGCCGCTGCGGGCTGCGCACCGGGCGAGCTGACGGCAACCGGCTGGCCGCCGCCGTCGAACACCACGGTAGGGGAGGAATAAGGATTTACTGCCGTCACCGTGTTGGGCTGAGGCACAGTACGCGCGAAGACCGGCTGCGGCGAGGTGATGGGGGCGGGCGAGGTGCCGACCGGAGTCACCGGCACCGGCGTGGTCGTGACCGGAGTGGTCGCAACCGGCACGGTTTCGACTGCGGGCGCGGCTTCGACCGGGGCGACTTCCTCCTGCGCATCGCGGCCGCTGTTCATGCCCAAAAAGGCTGCAGCCCCCAGCGACGCGACGATGGCGACGCCCGCAAACAGCTGCAGCCCGTCCGAAGCGCCGCCTTTCTTCGCGACCTGCGGCAGCGACTGGCGGGTGGCGAGGTCGATGACCTCCGCTTCGCCCGTTTCGCGCGGGTCGTTGGCCGCTTCCGGCGTGGCTTTCAGCTTGGCACTACCAAGGCGCATCATTCCATCTCCTCGGTCGCGGCGAACTGCGCCGCGCGTTCGCGGGTCACTTCGGGCCCCGGTCCGGCGTAGACCAGCTCAGCTTCCTGCTGCCCGTTGCGCAGGATCAGCTTGGCGGGCACGCCGTCGACGACCAGCGTCTCCCCGCGCACCGCGTAATTGACCGGACCTTCCACGCCCTTGCGATTCTCGACCAGAATGGCGGGCACGGCGCGGTCGCGATCCCACGACAGGAACACCGCATCGCCATCGTCATAAATGCGCTCCGGCATCAGCGCGGAATTGCCGCTGCGCTGCCAGGCGAAGTTGACCGCATTGGGGTCCGCCACGGCGTAGGGATCGCTGGCGGCGGCCAGTTCCACCGGGTTGGCGCGGGCCGGAGCGGGTGCAGCTTCGGCCAGCTCTTCCTCGTCCGGCATCAGCTCGATGGGATAGACGAAGCGCATGACGTAGATCGGCCGCGCCTCGCCCGCGACGAGGTCGAAGAAATAGGTGTGGCGGTTGGTGACCACGGTCATGTTGGTGACACCGCGCGGCTTCAGCGGCTTCACGAACAACAGGTCGGCGCGCTTGTTGGGCGTGACCTGCCAGGCGGTGGAATCGCCGATGGCGACGTTCTCGATCGTCTCGCCTTCGCCGAACTGGATCGTCGCCTGCACATTCACCTGGCCCCGAATGATGACGACTTCGGTCGGATCGTAGAGGCGTTGCTGCAGGCGCGGATCGTCGGCGCTGGCGGGCGCTGCGGCGGCGAGCGCCAGCATGGCGAACAGGACGGGGAGGGCGCGGAACATCATCGTTTCTCCGAAGCGCGGGCGGCGGGCCTGCCGACCGGCGCGGACTTGAAGCGGCTGCCGATACCGCGTGCGCGGCTAACTGCGGCTGAACCGGCCTGCGGGCTTTCGCCGGGGCCGGTCGCGTAAATCCTTGTGGTGCGGTTGCCGCCGCCTCCGGCCGCGCCCGCGCTGTCGTTGGCGACGGGGGCAAGGGCGCCTGCGGATACGTCGATCCGGCGGCTGCCGCCCGGCCCCATCGCCGCGGCTGCGGTCGAATTCGCCGGGCCGGTCACGGCGGCGGGATTGACGGTGATAGGTGCGTTGGCCGCTGCCGTTGCGGCGGTGTTGATGCCGCGGTCGATATCGCGCGGGGCGGCAAGGCCGAAGATGTTCCAGCCCGCCACCATCGTGCCCGCGACTTTCACGCCCATCACCATCAGCGCGCAATGGACTGCGCCGACCATGAAGAAAGCCATCGCCGCGCGCGGGTCGATCTCTCCGGGCGTTGCGCGCAGGGCGTTGATGACCGGGATCGACAGTTCCAGCATCAGGCTGCCGCCGATGACCGCGAACAGCGGGGTGAGGGCCAGCATCATCACGCCGCGCAGCCAGCCGACGAACATGCCGTGGGTGCCGCGAAACAGCGCCATGACGAGGAAGATGGGGCCGAGTGCGACCAGCACGGCGAGCGCGATCCGCGCCGTCACCAGGACGCCGACGGTGCCGAGGAGGAACAGCGTGGCCCCGAACCACATCAGGCCGGATGGGCTGAAGACGCTGCTGGGCACTTCCGCTCCGTCCCCGCCCGCAACCTCTGCGACAGAAGCGAAGACGATGTCAATCTTCTGTGCGAAGACGAGTGTGGCGCTCTGGTCCGATCCCATCAGCTGGGTTGCGATCCAGTCCGGACCCCCGCCGGCCACGTCCCACACCAGCGTCTGGAAGGCGACCCAACTGGTCACCAGCGTGACGATGAAGCCGAGCGTCATCATGCGCGGCGTCAGTTCGGCAATGCCGAGGCGACTGCGCCCTGTCAGAAGCAGGAAGCCGAAAATGGCGATGAACAGCGTCAGCACCAGCGTCAGGATCGGCGCCATCGCCCCGCCGCTGGCGAAAATGTTGAAGAACGCGCTCTGCGTCATTTCCTGCGTGACGCAGTCGATCCCGGCGAGGCTGCCGGAAATCGAACCGCCGACCTGCGCGGCCGCCTGCTGGCACTGGCCGGCAGCCGTCGTCGCGGCCTGGGCTGTGACCTGCGCCGTAGCAGGGGCAGCGGCTACCACGGTCATTCTGCGGCGTCCCGGATGTCGTAATCTGCGTCCGTTTCGCCCGTCCCGGGCCACGGGTGGCCGGTGAGGGCGGGGAACCACTTGGCAGGCGCATCGCCCAGCGTTTCGCGCAGCGTGTCGAGCCTGCGCACGGAGCTTTCGCGGCCCGACAGGATGGTGAGCACTTCGGGCGCGCTGCCGAGGTCGAGCCGCACCACCACGCTGGCATCGGGCTGGCGGATCAGGAAGGCGCGGCTGTGCGCGGGCAGGCTGCGGATCACCGCCAGCTCGTGCTCCGTCAGGCCGAAGCCGTCGCAGTAATCCTCCGCCTTGGCGCGGGCGTTGGGCATGAACACCATCGTCGCGGTCTGTTCGACCAGCGCGGCGGCGATCTTGCTGTCCAGCGCATCGCGGGCGGACTGGGTCGCGAACCCGACCAGCGCGTTGCGTTTCCGCAGCGTCTTCAGCCAGTCGCGGATGCGCGCGGCGAACACCTCGTCGTCGAGCGCCTTCCACCCCTCGTCGATCAGGATCATCGTCGGTTCGCCGTCCAGCCGTTCCTCGATCCGGTGGAACAGGTACATCATCGTCGGCGTGCGCAGCTTGGGGTTTTCCAGCAGCGCGGTCATGTCGAAACCCAGCGTCTTGTGGCTGAGATCGAGCTGGTCGGTGGCGTTGTCGAACAGCCAGGCGTTCTCGCCGCCCTCGATCCAGGCGGACAGGCGATCGGCCAGGTCGCCCGGCTGCGGACGGCGCGCACCCGACAGCAATTCCCTGAAATGCCGCAGCCGCCGCAGCGAGGCATCGTTCATGTAAGCCGCATCGACCGCGCCCGCGATCACGCCCTCTTCCTCCGGCCCTTCGGCCTTCAGCAGCACGGTGAACCAGTCGCGCAGGAAGGCGCGGTTGCCGGGCGTGTCGGGCAGCTGGAGCGGGTTGAAGCCGGTCGGCAGGCCGCTGGCGATGCGGTCATACGTGCCGCCGATACCGCGGATGAACAGCTCCGCCCCGCGGTCCTTGTCGAACAGGATCGTGCGCGGGCTGAATTTCTGCGCCTGCGCGGCGAGGAAGTTCATCACCACCGTCTTGCCCGAACCCGACGGGCCGATGACCGTGAAATTGCCGAGGTCGCCATTGTGAAAATTGAAGAAGAACGGCGTGGAGCTGGTGGTTTGCAACAGCGTGACTGCTTCGCCCCAGTGATTGCCGTCCGCCTGGCCGAGAGCAAAGCCGTGGAGCGAGCCGAAGCTGGCCATGTTGGCGGTGGAGATCATCGCGCGGCGGACGAGGTAGCCCTCGTTGCCCGGGAACTGGCCCCAGAAGGCAGGCTCCAGATTGGTATCCTCGCGCACCGCGATGGCGCCGCTGTCGGCGAGCGCGGCGGCGGCGGAGGCGGCCGCATCGTCGAGGCCGGGGAGGTCGCGTTCGCGCACCAGCACGGTGAGGTGGTGGTCCCCGAAGCCGACCGCGCCATTGCCGAGGGCATCGCGCGCGGCGAGCATGTCGGCGCGTTCGGCGCGCGCTTCCTCGTCAGCGGACTTGAGGCGACGCAACGCCAGATCCATCCGCTCGCGCGCGGTGGTCCGCTCCTGCGGGGCGAAGCTTTCGGTCACCACCATCTCGTGTGGCAGGCGCAGCAGTCCGTCGATCAGCCCGGGGCTGGTCGCGTCGGGATAGTCTTTCAGGCTGAGGATGCTGGCGAAGTCGACGCCGTTCGCACCGCGCAGCTCCATTGCGTCGAGGCCGAAGCTGGCGCGGCGATAGGGCAGCATGTGGCCGATATCGGCTTCCTCGTCGGGCCGGCGTACCGGGCGCATCTCGCCGTTGTAGAGCGCGCTCAAGAGCTCGAGGATTTCGGAATAGGTCTTGCCCGCATCGCCTTCGTAATCGGCGAGCATGCGTGCGCCGTAGCTCGACAGGGCGGTTGCGAGGCCGCCGGCAGCCGCGCGCAGGCCGCGCAGGTCCTTGGGATCGGCGACGATGTCCTTGCCGCGTTTTTTGAAGCGCTTGGACAGTTTTTCTGCCAGGCCTGCCTTGCCGCGCGCGGGGCGGCGGACGAGGGTCAGGAACTGGTCGTTCACGAACAGCGAACCGTTCGCCAGCCGGTCCTTCCAGCGCGCGTCGATGTGCGCGGCAAGCGGATCGTCGAACTTCGCGTCGAGCTCCACCTCAACACGGCGGCGGATGACGTGGTGATAGAGCACGAAGCGCGCATCGAGCTGGCTGCGCAGCAGCACCTCGCGCGTGGCGGCGTGGGCGTTCAGCGCCTCGCTATCCTCCGTCTCGAACAGCAGGCCGGGGACCTGCAGCGCCATCATCAGCGACCCGTCGCGCAGCATGATCGTGCTCTCGTCGATCTGGCGGGCGTAGGGCAGCCGGTCGCCGACGCGCGATTCCCTGCTGTTCCAGGCTGCGGCGCCTTTCCACTTGGTCATGGCGCCACCGCCTTGTTTGCACACTCAGGCCGCATAGGAATTGCACCCCCAGTGGCGATAGTTCTTCACCCGCGGGCAGCGGCTGACCTTGGTGATCCACAGGTCGAAGACGCGCGGTTCGCGAAGGCATGCGAAATAGCCGATCACGTGCATCACGACTGCGGCCAGCAGCGCCCAGAAGCTGCCGGTGATGAGGAACAGTTCCGTCGTCACCAGCGCGTTGATGATGAAATAGTTGTAGGTCACGCCCGCAAACATCTGCGGCCGGGTCAATGCCCTGTGCACGGGATGGCGGACGAGCTGGGTCATCGGGGCTTAGCCAGCCGCGCCCTGGATACCGGCGACGATGCTGACGCTGCCGAACAGGATGAAGCAGCCGATGATCACGGTGGCGCCGAAGCGCCAGTTCATCCGGCCGGTCAGCATCATGAAGCCGACGGCGGCCACGGCCATCACGGCGACGGCGGTGGCAACGCTGCCGAGCAGGGTACCCTGCAGCCAGCTGAGGGCCGAGACGATCGGGCCGGAGCCTTGCGGATCGGCGGCCTGGGCCTGCGCCATGGTTGGCAGGATTGCGGCCAGCATGGCCAGGACAGGTGCTATCGCACGCATAAAATCATTCACTCCGGCTGTAGTTGGAAAGGCGGCCCATGATGGCAGCTACGTAATTCTGGGTTTCGCGAATGCGCGGGATACCGCCGGCGCGGCGGACGCGGGCGGGCCCGGCGTTGTAGGCGGCCAGCGCCAGTTCGAGATCGCCGAAGGTGTTGAGCTGGATGCGCAGGTACCGTGCCGCGCCCTCCAGGTTGGCGAAGGGATCGTCAGGGTTCACGCCGAGTTCGCGCGCGGTGCCGGGCATCAGCTGGCCCAGGCCCCGGGCACCGACCGGAGAAATCGCCACTTGGTTCCAGCGGCTCTCCTGCCACACCAGCGCCTCGATCAGCGCGGGGCTGAGGTCGTAGCGATCGGCGAGGTCGGCGACATGCGCGGCATAGACGGCCGGCACCACGCCGGGCGCGATCGACAGGTCGGCGATGGCGACGGTCGGCACCCGGATGTCGGCGGGCACTTCCGCGGTCGGGATGGCTCCGGGCGCGGCGCTTGCCGGGGCGATGGTCATGATGCCGGACACGTCGCCCGCTCCGCCCGCGACCCAGCGTGCGCCTCCCGCCCCGATCTCGATCACGTCGGCGTGCGCAGGGCTGCCCAGAACGAGCATGGCACTGCCGGCAATCGCCATCAGGCGACGTGTTCGAATCATCGGACCCTCCAATCCCAAGCGCACTGCATACCAGACGTGACGCCCCTATGACACTTTTCACCGTGGGTCCGTCTGCCGCGCGGCACGCGCCGGGACGCAAATGGGGGCGGGCCCGCAGCGCGAACCCAGCCCCCATGCCCCGCCTCCATAAGAAATCCGGGATGAATGCGCAATAAACTGCCCAAGATCACGGTTAACCGGTGGGCGGTTTCGGTGCGGCAAAAGAAAAGGGCCGGACATCGCTGCCCGGCCCCTTCGGTTCGATCGGTGCGATCCAGCCTCAGAAGTTGATCCCTGCCGCGATGCCGTAGCGCCGCGGATCGAGAGTGAAGACATTCGTGAACAGGCCGGAAGACTGGTCCGTCACGTAAAGGCCGGACACCGCATCTTCGTCCGTCAGGTTCTGGCCGAAGATCCGCACGAACCAGCCGTTGTCGCTGGCCAGCTGGATCTGGGCGTTGACCTGCGAATAGCCGTCGATCGAGTTGATTTCCGTGTTGAAGATGCTGCCGAAGCTGCTGCCGGTATAGGTATAGTCGGCGCGCGGCGTAAGCGTGACATCGTCGTTGATATGGATATCGTACTGGATGCCGGCGGCGAACTTGTATTCCGGGGCACCGGGCAACTGGTTGCCGTTGATGTTCGACGGGATGCCCGACAGGAACACGTCGATTCCGTTGGGATCGAACGCCGCCCCGTTGGCAGCGGCCACGCCCTGCAACGCCGAGCAGATCGAGAACGCCCCGGTCGACGCGATCCCGCCGTCGGACGGGAAGGCGGTCGGACCCTGCAGCCCGGCACCCGGACTGACGCCCGGCAGCAGCCCGCCGTTGATCAGGTTGTTGACCGTCGTCACGAAGGCCTGGGCACCGGCGGCGTTACCGTCCGTCCCCGGCGCGACAGCGCAGTTCGAACCGTTGGTGATGTCCTTGATGATGACCGCATCGCTGCGGCCGGCACCGAAGTCGCGCGGATTGGACAGGAACTTGTCGTCGGTAACCTCCGTGTTGAGGTAGCTGGCCGAGAAGTTCATAGTCAGCTGCGGGGTCGGCCGGACGATCGCCTCGGCCTCCGCGCCCCAGATGTCGGCGCTGACGTTGTCATTGACCGAGGTCCGGTTGACGATGCGCGACAGCTGCAGGCTGTCGTACTTGTAGTAGAAGCCCGTCAGGTTGAGCGTGCCCCAGCCGAACGTGTTCTTGGAACCGAGTTCGAACGCGTCGACGAATTCCGGTGCGAAGGTCTCCTCCACGCCCAGCCCGGCCTGCAACGGCGGGTTGATACCGCCCGACTTGTAGCCGCGCGAATAGGAAGCGTAGATCAAATTGTCCGGGCTCAGCTTGTAGTTGATGACGCCGCGGCCTGTGATTTCCTTGAAGCTCGCCTGGCGGAAGGCTTCCTGCTGGATGCCGTCCGTACCCTCGTCCGCATCGAAACCCGCCGCAAACGGCGAATCGAAGGCATCCTGCGTCCCGTAGGGTACGAGGAAGTTGAACAGGGTGGAACGGGCGCGCACTTCCTTGTCATCGTCGTTGTAGCGCAGGCCCACCGTCAGGCTGAGCTGGTCGCTGACATCGAAATATGCCTCGCCGAACACGCCGAAGCTTTTCAGGCGATAATCGGTCGTGTTGTTGCGGAAGTACGGCGACGCTAGGAAGCTTGGCGGCAGGCCGTTCGATGCAGCCGAGAACGCACCGACGACGCCGGCGAAATAGTCGAGGCCGAAGCTGTTGACGTAATAGCTGTTCTCCGTCGTCGTGTAGTCGGCATAGATACCGCCCACGAGGAAGTTGAACGGCCCGGGAAGGTCGGAACTGACCAGCCCTTCGAACACCCACGCGTTGTTGGTCTGGTTCGAGCGGTCGAACGACAGCGGCGTATCGGCGCAGATCGCGTCGCCGCCATAGGCCCCCGTGTTGGTTTCGACGGGCGCGGACGTGCAGACCACGCCGTTCGGCCCGTTGGGGATCAGCACGTTGGCGACCGGGCCGAGGTAGGTGGAAAGGCCCGGGATCAGCCCGTCGAGCCCACCTCCGCCGGCAAAGGCGAGCGTGTTGAGCGGCACGGCGTAGGCCGCCCGGTTCTGCAGCGCGAGGTTGTAGTCCTGCGAACTGTCGACGCCGCTTTCCTGGTACTGGCCCGACAGCTTCAGGTTGAAGTCATCGCCCAGACCCTGGTTGAGCTGCAGTTGCACGATTGTCTCGTCGGCCATGTAGCGCGGGCGATAGGCGGTGGACACCACGCGCGGATCGTCCGTGACCGACGAATTGATGAAGGCGCTGGGGCCGTAGACGCTGCCGAGCGCGAAGGCCTGCGGCAGGCCCTGGACCCCGAAGGTCTGGCTGGAGGCGAGCAGGCTGGGCAGGGTGGCATTGCTGTTCGGGGCCGAGGCGCCGAGGTTGCCGTTGAGGCAGCCGAGCACGCCGGTTGGGTCGAACTGGCACAGCTACTTCTGGTTGCGCAGGCGGTCGTCGTTCTCCTCGAAATACTGGACCATGAAATCGATGGTCGTATCGGCCGACGGTTCGATCCGCAGCGATCCGCGAATGCCGCCGAGATCGCGCCCGTCGATATCCGACCCGTCAAACAGGTTTTCGGTAAAGCCTTCGCGGTTGACGTAATAGCCGGCCACGCGGACGGCCGCGATATCGGCCAGCGGCAGGTTGTACATCGCCTTGACCTTGAAGGCATTGTAGTTGCCGTATTGAGCCTCCACCGACGCGGCGACGTCGGACGGACTGGGCCGTGCGGTACGGAAGTTGACCACGCCCGAGGTCGCATTGCGGCCGAACAGCGTGCCTTGCGGGCCGCGCAGGACCTCCACCTGTTCCAGATCGTAGAACTCGCCTTCGAACAGGCGGGTGCCGAACAGCGGCGCTTCGTTGAGATGGATGCCGGTTGCCTGGTCGCAGGTCACGCCCACGCACAAATCGCCGATCCCGCGGATGGTGAAGCTGGACGAGGTGAAGTTCGTCTTGGTGAAGGTGATGTTGGGCAGGGCCAGCTGCAGGTCGGACGTGTTCTCGATCTGTTGGGCCTCGAGCGCTTCGGCGCTGACGGCGCTGACCGACAGTGGAACGTCCTGCAGGCGCTGGGCCTGGCGCTGGGCGATCACGACGATCTCGTTACTGGGGAATTCGGGTTCGTCCTCTTCCACCGCGTCCTGAGCGTAGGCGGGGAATGCGATTGCGCCGGCACACACGCCGGCCAGCAGGGTTAGCTTGGCCCTCATGGTATCCTCTCTCCTCAATGCCGCCACCTTTGCGGTGATCTGCATTGCGGAATAAATCAATAAACTAGCGGCTTGGCAATGCAATTAAACGGGCAGTTAACAGGCGCGCCCCGCAAGAAGGTTGCGCGCGTGGCCGGTGCGCTTGATTTCGGAGCCGGAGCGCGCCAACCGCGTTGGTAACGCAAGATACCAGTCCAGGAGAGTTCGCATGCGCAAGGTCGACCATTTCATCGCCGGAAATCCCGGCGGCACCGGCGGGCGGACTCACAATATCTGGAACCCGTCGACGGGCGAGGTGCAGGCAGAGGTACCGCTGGGCGGGGCAGACTTGCTGCAGACGGCGGTCGACGCGGCGAAGAAAGTGCAGCCCGAATGGGCCGCGACCAATCCGCAGCGCCGCGCCCGCGTGATGTTCGACTTCAAGCGGCTGGTCGAGGACAACAAGCAGGCCCTGGCCGAGCTTCTTTCCAGCGAGCACGGCAAGGTCGTCGACGATGCACATGGGGATGTGCAGCGCGGGCTGGAAGTCATCGAATTCGCCTGCGGCATCCCCCAGGCGCTGAAGGGTGAGTACACGCAGGGCGCCGGTCCGGGCATCGATGTCTATTCGATGCGCCAGCCGCTCGGCATCGGCGCGGGCATCACGCCGTTCAATTTCCCGGCCATGATCCCGATGTGGATGTTCGGCATGGCGATCGCGGCCGGCAACGCCTTCATCCTCAAGCCGTCCGAACGCGACCCGAGCGTGCCGGTGCGCCTTGCCGAGCTTTTCCTCGAAGCCGGCGCGCCCGAAGGGCTACTGCAGGTCGTCCATGGCGACAAGGAAATGGTCGATGCCATCCTCGACCATCCCGATATTCCGGCGATCAGTTTCGTCGGCTCCTCCGACATCGCGCAATATATCTATTCGCGCGGCACCGCGAATGCGAAGCGCGTGCAGGCCTTCGGCGGCGCGAAGAACCACGGCATCGTGATGCCCGACGCCGATCTCGACCAAGTGGTGAACGACCTCGCCGGGGCAGCCTACGGCTCGGCCGGCGAACGCTGTATGGCGCTGCCGGTGGTCGTGCCGGTGGGCGAGGACACGGCCGACAAGCTGCGCGAAAAGCTGATCCCCGCGATCAACGCGCTGCGCGTCGGCGTCTCGAACGATCCCGATGCGCATTACGGCCCGGTCGTGACGCCCGAACACAAGGCGCGGGTCGAGGGCTGGATCGACACGGCGGAAAAGGAAGGCGCCGAAGTCGTCATCGATGGCCGCGGCTTCACGTTGCAGGGCCACGAGGACGGGTTCTTCGTCGGCCCGACCCTGCTCGACCGGGTGACCCCCGACATGGAAAGCTACAAGGAAGAGATCTTCGGCCCCGTCCTCCAGATCGTGCGTGCGAAAGATTTCGAGGAGGCCGTGCGCCTGCCGAGCGAGCACCAGTACGGCAACGGCGTCGCCATCTTTACCCGCAACGGCCATGTGGCGCGCGAATTCGCCAGCCGCGTCAATGTCGGTATGGTCGGCATCAACGTGCCGATCCCCGTGCCGGTCAGCTACCACAGCTTCGGCGGCTGGAAGCGTTCGGGGTTCGGCGACATCGACCAGTACGGCATGGAAGGCCTCAAGTTCTGGACCAAGGCCAAGAAGGTCACCCAGCGCTGGCCCGACGGTGGCGGCGACGGGTCGAACGCCTTCGTCATCCCGACGATGGGGTGACGGGCATGCGGTCACCTGTCACGCTCTGCCTCGCTCCTTTCTCAGCGGCCCTGCTGTTGGCAGGCGGTTGCTCGCAGGCTCCGGCCACTCCGGACGAGCAAGCCATCCCGGTCGAGCCTGACGGCGGGATCGGCGATGGCGCGCCGCCGATCCCGTTCGACCCTCCGCTGGGCGGAGAGTTTGCTCCAGAGCCAGTCGCGCAGATCCCCGAACGCTTCCGCGGCGTGTGGGACTATGTCGAGGGCAGTTGCATGGCATCGAGCGACTTGCGCATCGATATCGGCCCGGACCGGATCGAATTCTACGAATCCCTCGGCACGGTCGAAAGCGTCGAGGTCGACGGGGTCGACACGATGATCGTGACGCTGGCGATTGAAGGCGAAGGTGAGACGTGGGAGACGGCGACCCGCTATGTCCTCACGCAGGATGGAGAGCGGCTGACTCCCTATCCGGTGGAGAATCGCGCCGGGTACGAGCCGATGCCGTTGAAGCGCTGCCCGTGACCACGCGCCGACGCACGCACTCCTGCTCGCCTTACGAGGCCGAGTTCGGGTTCTGCCGCGCGATCAGGGTCGGCGACCGCATCCTCGTTGCCGGAACGGGTCCGGTGGAGGATGACGGATCGACCACGCCGGGCGATGCTGCGGCGCAGGCGGAACGCTGTTTCACGCTGGCGGTGCGCGCCGTCGAGTCTGGGCGGGGCGGCGCGCGACATCGTGCGGACGCGGATGCTGCTGACCGATTTCGACGACCAGCAGGCCGTCGGCGCCGTTCACGCGCGGTTCTTCGGCGATGCGCCACCGGTTGCGACGATGGCCGGCGTCGCATGGCTGTGCCGCCGCGAATGGAAAGTCGAAGTGGAGGCCGAGGCAATCGTCCCGGCCCACGACACGGGAGAATGAGCCGATGAAACCTTTCCTTACCCTCGCTACCCTGCCGCTGCTCGCCGCATGTGCCGCGACCATGCCGCCAGCCGATCCGGATCTGCCGGGCCGCCCCGCACCTGCGGGCGAATGCGATGCGCAGGCGGGGCAGTATGCTATCGGCCAGCGCGCCACTGCCGAACTGGGAGGCGAACTGCTCCAGCGCACCGGCGCGCGGGCGCTGCGCTGGGGACCTCCCGGCGCTATTTTCACGATGGATTTTCGGTCGGACCGGCTGAACGTGATGTACGACGAAAATTACATTATCCAAGAGGTAAGGTGCGGCTGATCGTTGCAGCGGAAACCATCGCTGGAAATGGCCGCGCAACGCCGCTAGAGCCGCGCGCATGACAGGCCAGTTCCAGCTTACCGACGATCAGCTCGCCATCCAGAAGATGGCGCAGCGCTTCACTGCCGACAACATCACGCCGCATGCCGGCGACTGGGACGAGCAGCACCATTTCCCGAAGGACGTAATCAAGCGGACGGCCGAGCTGGGTTTCGGCGCGATCTACGTGTCGGAGGAAAGCGGTGGCATCGGCCTCGGCCGGCTGGAGGCGGCGCTGGTCATGGAGGCGATGGCCTATGGCTGCCCCACCACCAGCGCCTTCATCTCCATTCACAACATGGCCAGCTGGATGATCGACAGCTTCGGCGGGCAGGACGTGAAGGACCGCTACCTGCCGGACTTGATCTCCATGGAAAAGATCGCCAGCTATTGCCTGACCGAACCGGGCAGCGGATCGGACGCGGCGGGGCTGAAGACGAACGCCGTTCTCGACGGCGACCATTACGTGCTCAACGGCACCAAACAGTTCATCTCCGGCGGCGGCGTGAACGATGTATACGTCA
Source organism: Alteriqipengyuania flavescens (assembly GCF_030406725.1). Lineage (NCBI taxonomy): Bacteria > Pseudomonadati > Pseudomonadota > Alphaproteobacteria > Sphingomonadales > Erythrobacteraceae > Pseudoblastomonas > Pseudoblastomonas flavescens. The sequence goes on from NZ_CP129107.1 coordinate 1,805,972, forward strand.
CCATGGTGCGCACCGGCGAGCACAAGACCAAGGGCATCACCTGCCTGGTGATCGACAACGACACGCCCGGAGTCAGCTTCGGCGCGCCGGAGAAGAAGCTCGGCTGGAACGCCAGCCCCACCGCGCAGGTCATCTTCGAGGATGCGCGGGTCCCGGTGGCCAATCGCGTGGGGGATGAAGGCGAGGGTTTCCGCTTCGCCATGATGGGGCTTGACGGCGGGCGGCTGAATATCGGTGCCTGCTCGCTGGGCGGGGCGCAGCGCTGCCTGGACGAAGCGGTCGCCTATACCAAGGACCGCCAGCAGTTCGGCACGCCCATCGCCGATTTCCAGAACACGCAATTCATGCTCGCCGACATGGCGACCGACCTCGAAAGCGCGCGCGCGCTGCTCTATCTCGCCGCCGCCAAGGTGACCGACAACGCGCCCGACAAGTCGCGCTTTTCCGCCATGGCGAAGCGACTTGCCACCGATAACGGCAGCAAGGTGGTGAACGACGCGCTGCAGCTGTTCGGCGGCTACGGTTACCTCAAGGATTACCCCATCGAGCGCTTCTGGCGCGACCTGCGCGTGCATTCGATCCTGGAAGGTACCAACCAGGTCATGCGGATGATCGTGGGCCGGGACCTGCTGAGGCAGGGGTGACCACAATGACCGAAGACGTACACATCCACTCTCATGGCCGTGTAGGCCATATTTCGCTCAACCGCCCTAAGGCGCTCCATGCGCTGACGCTCGACATGTGCCATGCGATGAGCAAGGCGCTTGCCGAATGGGCAACGGATGACGCCATCGAAGCGGTTATCCTCGACCATTCGGAGGGCCGCGGCTTTTGCGCGGGCGGCGACATCAACCTGCTGCGCCACTCTGCGCTGAACGACGGCGGCGCATCGGGCCGCGCCTTCTTCCACGACGAGTACCAGCTCAACCACCAGATGATGACTTATGAAAAGCCCATCGTGGCTTTCATGGACGGCATCACCATGGGCGGCGGCGTGGGCATCGCGATGCCGTGCAAGTACCGCGTCGCGACGGAAAACACGCGCTTCGCCATGCCGGAAACGGGCATTGGCCTGTTCCCCGACGTGGGCGGCGGCTGGCACTTGCCGCGGCTCGGCGGACGGCTCGGCCAGTTCCTCGCGCTCACCGGTGCGCGGCTGGACGGGGCGGAATGCCTGTGGGCCGGCATTGCCACCCATTACGTGCCGGGCGAGATGCTGGCCGAGGCGAAGGCACGCATCATCGAGAAACCGGGCCGCATTGCCGGCGTAATGTCGGAAATGGTCGGCACCCCGCCCAAGGCGCGGATCGAGGAGAATGCCGACAGGATCCGCAAGCACTTCGCCTCGGACCGGCTGGAGGACATCGTTGCCAGCCTGGAAGCTGCCGCCGAAGAAGGCGACGAGTGGGCGCAGAAAGAGCGCGACACGCTCGGCACCAAGAGCCCGCAGACGCTGAAGGTCGCGCTGCGCCAATTGGCCGAAGGCGAGAAGATGACCGATTTCGCCGACAATATGCGGATGGAATACCGCATCGGCAGCCGCGTGCTGTTGCGCCCCGATTTCGCCGAGGGCGTGCGCGCGGTAATCGTGGACAAGGACCACAGCCCGAAATGGAACCCGCCGACGCCGGACGAGGTGAGCGAGGAGCTGATCGACAGCATCTTCGCGCCGCTCCCGGATGATGAAGAATGGACCCCGCTATGAGCTACGAAACCATCACCACCGAAACCGAAGGCGCGGTGACGATCGTCACGCTCAACCGTCCGGAAGCGCTGAATGCGCTGTCGAGCAAGGTGCTGGACGACCTGATCGGCGCGTTCGAAGCCTACCAGGTGGATGACAGCCAGCGCTGCGCCATCATCACAGGCGCGGGCGACAAGGCCTTTGCCGCAGGGGCGGACATCAAGGAAATGTCCGACAAGGCGGCGGCCGATTTCTACCTCCAGGACTTCTTCGCCAAGTGGACCAGCCACATCGTGGAAGCGACGCGCAAGCCGTGGATCGCGGCCGTGAACGGCTTCGCGCTGGGCGGCGGGTGCGAGCTTGCCATGATGGCGGACTTCATCATCGCATCGGACAAGGCGAAGTTCGGCCAGCCGGAAATCAAGCTGGGCGTCGCGCCCGGTATGGGCGGCAGCCAGCGCCTGACCCGCGCGGTCGGTAAGGCGAAGGCGATGGAAATGTGTCTGACCGGGCGGATGATGGACGCCGCGGAAGCGGAGCGCAGCGGCCTCGTCGCCCGCGTGGTGCCGCATGACGAGCTGATGACGGAAGCGAAGAAGACCGCCGCCGCCATCGCCGCGATGCCGCCGATGGCCGCGATGGTGAACAAGGAAATGGTCAACGCGGCGTATGAAACCACGCTGACGCAGGGCGTGCTGCACGAACGCCGCCTGTTCCAAATCCTCACCGCGACCGAGGACAAGGCCGAAGGCATGGCCGCCTTCGTCGAAAAGCGCGAGGGGCAGTGGAAGGGCCGGTGAAGCGCCCACCTCGTCATTGCAAGGAGCGCAGCGACGAAGCAATCCATGGCCTGATCGTGCCACCGGGAGCGGGCCTTGGATTGCCGCGCGGCTTCGCCGCTCGCCATGACGAATTTGAGAGGAAGTGACATGAAAATCGCCTTCATCGGCCTCGGCAACATGGGCGGCGGGATGGCCGCGAACCTGGCGAAGGCCGGCCATGCGGTCCGCGCCTTCGACCTGAGCGAAGCGGCGCTGGAGACGGCGCGCAGCAATGGGTGCGAGACTTTCTCCACTGCAAAGGAAGCGGTAGAAGGCGTCGACGCCGTCGTCTCGATGCTGCCCAACGGCGGGATCGTGAAATCGGTCTATACCGATGACGTGATCGGCCATGCGCCCGAAGGCGCGGTGCTGCTCGATTGCTCCACCATCGACGTTGCCACGGCGAAGGCCGTCTCCGCTGCGGCGGAGGCGGCAGGCTATGCCATGGTTGATGCGCCGGTCAGCGGCGGGATCGCGGCGGCCAACGGCGGCACGCTGACTTTCATGGTCGGCGGGACGGGAGAGGCATTCGCGCGCGCCGAGCCGATCCTGCAGGCGATGGGCAAGGCGGTGATCCACGCGGGCGATGCGGGCGCGGGGCAGACTGCCAAGATCTGCAACAACATGCTGCTCGCCATTTCGATGATCGGCACCGCCGAGGCGATGACGATGGCGCAGAAGCTGGGCCTCGATCCTCAGAAATTCTACGAAATCAGCTCGCAATCGTCCGGCTATTGCTGGTCCTTGAACGCCTATACCCCGATGCCGGGCGTCGGCGTCGAAAGCCCGGCGGACAAGGGCTACGAAGGCGGTTTTGCCACCGCGCTGATGCTGAAGGACCTGAAGCTGGCGATGGAAGCCGCCGAAACCGCCGGCGCCAAGGTCGAACTCGGCGAGCATGCGAAGCGGCTCTACGAAGTCTTCGCGGTGGAAAGCGGCGGCAAGGACTTCAGCGGCATCATCGAAACGCTGTGAGGCGGCTGCGGTGACGAAGGAGCACCCGCTCGCCGGGATCAGGGTCGTCGAACTCGCCCGCGTGCTGGCCGGGCCGTGGGCGGGGCAGATCCTCGCCGACCTTGGCGCGGAAGTCATCAAGGTCGAAGGCCCCGCAGGCGACGAAACGCGCGGCTGGGGCCCGCCGTGGATTGAGAATGCGGACGGCACGCGCGATGCGGCCTATTACCACGCCACCAACCGCGGCAAGCGCAGCGTCACCGCCGACTTCGCCACCGAGGAAGGCCGGGCGAAAACACTTGCGCTCATCGCCGATGCGGACGTGGTGATCGAGAATTTCAAGCTCGGCGGCCTTGCGAAATACGGGCTCGACTACGCCAGCCTCGCGGCCGATCACCCACGCCTCGTGTGGTGTTCGATCACCGGTTTCGGGCAGGACGGACCCTATGCCCCGCGCCCGGGATACGACTTCATCGTCCAGGCGATGAGCGGGATCATGGACCTGACCGGCGAACCCGAGGGCGCGCCGCAGAAGATCGGCGTTGCCTATGCCGATATCATGACCGGGCTGTATTCCGCCATCGGGATCCAGGCGGCGCTGTTGCAGCGGGAGCGGACGGGGAAGGGCCAGCAGGTCGACATGGCGCTGTTCGACGTGATGACCGGCACTCTCGCCAACCAGGCAATGAATTACCTCGCCAGCGGCACCAGCCCGACGCGCATGGGCAACCGCCATCCCAATGTGGTGCCATACGAGGCCTTCCCGTGCAGCGACGGGTGGCTGATCATCGCGGTCGGCAACGACCGGCAATTCGCGCGGCTGGTCGACCTGCTCGACCTTCCCCGGCGCGAGGATTGGGCCACCAACGGCGGTCGTGTGGAGCACCGCGCCGCCCTGTCGGATGCGATTGCCGCGAAGACGAAGGGCTACACCCGCGACGGGCTGCTCGCCGCTCTGGAGGGGGCGAACATCCCCGGCGGCCCGATCAACACCGTTGCGGACGCGCTGGAAGACCCGCAGATCGCCGCGCGCGGGATGCGCGTGACGCTGGAGCGCGCAGACGGCGTCAGCGTGGAGGGTATCCGCACGCCCATCCGCTTTTCCGGTGCCGGATTGCGGCTGGAAACCCCGTCCCCCGTGAAGGGGCAGGACAACTGACCTAGAACGCGGCGATCCCGGTGATCGCGCGGCCCAGGATCAGCGCGTGAACGTCGGCGGTGCCTTCGTAGGTGTTGACCGTTTCCAGATTCACCATGTGGCGGATGACCTGGTATTCTTCCGAAATGCCGTTACCGCCGTGCATGTCGCGGGCGTGGCGGGCGATTTCCAGCGCCTTGCCAACATTGTTGCGCTTCACGATGCTGATCATCTCTGGCGCGAATTTGCCTTCGTCCATCAGTCGGCCGACCTGCAGGCTGGCCTGCAGACCCAGCGAAATGTCGGTCATCATGTCGGCCAGCTTCTTCTGGTAGAGCTGCTTGCTGGCGAGCGGCACGCCGAACTGGTGCCGGTCGAGGCCGTATTGCCGTGCGGCGTGCATGCAGAACTCCGCCGCGCCCAGCGCGCCCCAGCTGATGCCGTAGCGCGCGCGGTTGAGGCAGCTGAACGGTCCCTTCAGCCCCTGCACTTCGGGTAGCAGCGCATCGGCCCCGACCTTCACATCGTCCATCACGATCATGCCGGTGGTGCTGGCGCGCAGCGAAATCTTGCCTTCGATCTTGGGGGCCGACAGGCCCTTCATACCCTTTTCGAGCACGAAGCCCTTGATGCCGCCGCCGTGCTCCTCGCTCTTGGCCCAGACCACAAAGACATCGGCGAAAGGCGCGTTGGAAATCCAGGTCTTGCTGCCGTTCAGCACGTATCCGTCGCCGTCCTTTTTCGCGACGGTCTTCATGCCCGCAGGGTCGGAGCCGGCATCAGGCTCGGTCAGGCCGAAACAGCCGATCAGCTCACCCGAACACAGGCCGGGGAGGTACTTGGCGTGCTGTTCGGGCGTACCGAACGCGTGGATGGGATAGGCGACCAGCGAGCTCTGCACGCTCGCCATCGAACGATATCCGCTGTCGACCCGTTCGATCTCGCGCGCGACGAGGCCGTAGGCGACATAGCTCGCGCCCGATCCGCCGAGGTCTTCGGGGATGGTGACGCCCAGCATCCCCGCCTGGCCCATCAGCGGGAACAGCTCCGGCGCGTCGATCTCGTTGGCGAAAGCCTCGATCACGCGCGGTTGCAGCTCGCCTTGCGCAAAACCGTGCGCGGCGTCGCGGATCATGCGTTCTTCTTCGGTAAGCTGGTCTTCCAGGCGGAAGGGATCGGACCAGTCGAAAGGTGCCATTTCGGCCATGCTCGGGTGTCTCCTGCTATGCAGGCGGCCCTAGCGCCATGGCGCGGTCAAGCCAAGCGGCGTGCAGCCGTCAGGCGGTCTCGTGTTCCTTCACCGTGGCACGGATGATGTCGAGCAGCTGCGATGGCGGGCAGGGCTTTTCGCACAGCTGCGCATCGGGATAACGTTCCTGCAGGTCATGCTTTTGCCCATGCGCGGAATGGAAGATGATCGGCACGTGGGCGGCCTGCAGCTTGTCGGCCAGCGGGAAGACGTCGTGATCGTACAGGTTGATGTCGAGCACGGCGCAATCGGGCGTCACCTGGGCCAGCGCTTCTTCCGCCGCCTGCACGGTGGCATGCGGTCCTTCGATGCCGAAGCCGGCAATCTCGACCGTTTCGCTCATGTCGAGCGCGACGAGGAATTCATCCTCTGCAATCATCACCACGGGACGGTCTTTGGTGTCGGCGGGACCGTGCATAGTGTTCTCCCTCGCGCCCTTGCGCGGCTGTTCGACCCATTAGGAAGCACAATGCGCGATGAAAGCGCTGGTTCCCGCGGATTTCGGGAGGCGCCGGTTCAGAGCTTGCCGAACTCCGCCTCGTAAGCGGCGTGGTCGCCGCTCGCGAGCATGCGCGCCTGGTCGACCCAGCGGTCGCGGCGAACGCGGCCTTTGAAATTCATCCGCTCGTCGAAATCGTCGATGTCGGCCTCGCTCCAGCCGGCGATCTGCGTGAAGCTGGTAACGCCGGCCTCCTGCAAACGGGCGGAAATCCGCGGACCGAGGCCCTTGATCTGCGTCAGGTCGTCCGCACCAGCGGCAACCGGCTCGCTTGCAGAGGCCGGTGGAGCTTCCGGCGCGGGCTCAGCGGCGACACGCTCGGGCTCGGTCTCCGGCTCCGATTTCGTGGCAAGCTGGGTCGCGGCCATGGCGACACCGCCCATGCCGGCAACGCTGGGTGCGATCGCCTCTGCCGCCGCGCCGCTGTCCAGCGTGGTTTCGCGCGGTGAATCGATCAGCGCGTGGTTGCGCTTCGCCTTGCCCGGTTCGCCGACATCGGGCGCTTCGTCCCGAGTTATCGTGGTCCGACGCGTGGAGGAGAATATCCACCATGCAACCAGCAAGCCGATCAGCAGCGCGGCAACGACCAGCCACCAGTTTTCCGCGAGCATCGTATCCATTACCTGATCCCCTTGCAGCGGAAGCTTCCTCCGCCCTTGTTATTCAGTCGTCGAGCGCGCCCGGTCCGCCCGTGCGCCCCCACAAGCCCCAGCCGATGGCGAGGCCGATGGCGTAGGCCAAGAGTAGCAGCACGACCAGTTCGATGACAATCGGCACGATTACAGCCCCTTATCCGTCATGGTTCAGCGCGGCCCCGGCGTGTCGATCGGCGTCGGGCGCAGCGGCACGGTGGCCACCACGTCGAATTCGATCCGGCGGTTGGCCGGGTCGGCGGGATCGAGGCCTTCGACCGGCTCGCGGCTGCCGACGCCGCGGATGCGCAGCCCGTCCGCCGGGATGCCGCGCCGCATCAGCGCGTCGCGCACGGCTGCGGCGCGCTGGCCGGACAGGGCGATGTTGCCGGGCTCCGGCCCCGAACGGTCGGTGTGGCCGGTGATGGCGATGATCGCGCCGAGGCACGGGCGCAGCGCTTCTGCCACCTCGTCCACCAGCGCGACGCTGCCTCTCTCGATGGCGGCAGAGGATTCCTCGAAGCGGATGGAACGGGCACGCAGCAAAGCCTCGACATCTTCCTGGCAGTGGAGCGGGCTTTGCGCCGCAGCGGCCTCCACCGCGTCGGGCGTGCCGCCATTGCCCCAGCTGATGCCGCCCACGCCCGGAATGGCGTCGACCGCCCGGGCAATATCGGCGCGCACCGCATCGGGCAGCCGCTCCCCGCCTTCCAGGATAGGGTGGCGGGTCAGCCACCTGTCGCCAAGCGTGAAATCGGCCGTCACGCCGACCCCGCCATTGGCCGCGATTTCCCTTGCCGCCGCAGCCTCGAGCGGGGCGACGATGTCGGGCCCGCTGCGCGCCGCGCCCAGCCAGCCGAGCGCGATGACCAGCACCGCCCCGCCGGCGATTTTCCCTACATTGCGGGTCATCATGGCACGGTCTCCGCATCCTTGCGCACCTTGCGGCTGAACAGCACGCGGTCCTCCGGCCCGAAGCCGCGGAACCAGATCACCGCGCCATAGGTGCCGAGGATCGCCGGGATGCCGACCAGCAGCTCGAGCCATTCGGGCAGCAGCGTGGCGAGATAGCCGACCACCACTGCCGGCGCGGCGGCATAGACCAGCGCCCAGCGGAAGTTGTTGACCGAAAAGCCGAGCAGGCGGCCGAGCATGAAGCTCTTCACAAGGCTCGCCGTGCCGAGGGTGATGAACAGCGCGGCAGCGGCGGCGGGCGCTTTGAGCGATTCGCGCATGCCGTAATGTTCGATCGCCAGCATCGCGCCGATCGTCAGCGCGGCCTGCAGGCCGATGGTGAACAGCGACACGTAAAGGTTCTTCATCCGCGCCATGTAGATCAGCGCCGCTTCCGACACCACGGCGAGCGCGGCGACCACTTCGGCGGCCAGCAGGATCGCGAGCGCGCCGGTACCGCTGACGAATTCCGGCCCGATCAGGCCCATCACAGCCTCGCCCGGAATGCCGAGCGCCAGCGCGATCCCGGCCTGCATCGCGAGGATCCAGAAGCCGACCTGGCACACCTGCTTGCCGATGGCCTTGTAGTCTTTTTCCTTCAGCTTGCGGGTGATGACGGGGCCGAGGATGGGCTCGAAACTGGTCTTCAGCTTGCTGGGGAGCGAGGTGACCTGCTGGACGGCGTAGTAGATGCCGATGGTGGACAGGCTGGCGAACTGGGCAAGGATCGCGATGTCGAGCTTGCGCGAGCCCCATTCGACCGCGTCGGCCCCGGCCAGCGGCAGGCTGTTCCACGCCAGCCGGCCGATGCGGCGCGGATGCGGCATCCACCCGCGCGGCAAGCCATAGGCGCGGTAGAGCGGGATGAAGGCCGCGAAACAGGCGGCGAAGATCGACAGGACGTAGGCAAGCTCCAGCCCGGCATCTGGGGTGAGGTAGAACAGCACGCCTGCGGCAATGGAGATCGTCCACGGTTCCACCACCGCGCGCGCCTTTACCGTGGTGCCGATGTCGTAGCGATAGGCGCATCCGGCGAGGGCGATCTCGGTCAGGCAGAAGGGCAGGATCGACAGCGGCAGCAGCAGCGCAAGATCGTCGTTCCGGCCGCGCGGAAACATCGGGTCGGGAAACAGCGACAGCAGGACCATGAAGCACGCGGCGACGATGGCGCTCATCACCATGCCATCGGCGATGACATGGGACGGATGGCGATCCTCGTCCTGGCTCAGCTGCTGGGCGAGGCCGCGTTTCTGGCCGAGGCAGGCGAGCTGGCTGGTCAGTTCGATGATGACGAGCGCGGCTGCGAAGCGGCCCATCGCCTCGTCCCCGTACATGCGCCCGGCGATGAAGAGGAACGGGATACGCGCGGCGAGGCGCAGCAGGAAACCGAAGAAATTGGTCTGCCCGCCCTTCGCCAGCGCGGCGATATCGCCGCCCGCCGCATCGGGACCGGGCTTCGTCGCGGGATTGGCCGGCGGTGCGCCCTTGCCGTCGGGATCGCTCAAGCGCCTTGCCCTTCGGTGGTGAGCGGGCGGGCGAGCAGCTCGGTCACGATGTCGCGTGCGGCTGCGCCTTGCAGCAGGCGATCGACCGCCGCCACGATGGGCATGGCGATACCGCGTTGTTCCGCGAGGCCGGCCAGGACCGGTGCGGTATGCGCGCCCTCTGCCACGGTGGTGCGGTTGGCCATCAGGACCGCGGCCGACTGGCCTTCGCCCAGCGCCTTGCCGAGCGAGAAATTGCGGCTGGAGGTGGAAGAACAGGTCAGGACAAGATCGCCGAGGCCGCAGAGCCCGGCGAGCGTTTCCGGCTGCGCGCCCAGCGCCACGCCGAAACGGGTCATTTCGGCATATCCGCGCGCGATTAGCGCGGCGCGGGCATTCTGGCCGAGGCCGAGCCCGTCGACCACGCCGCAGGCAATGGCGAGCACGTTCTTGACCGCACCGCCGATTTCCGCCCCGGTCACGTCGTCGGAATAATAGGGGCGGAACGCGGCCCGCGCGATCACGGGGGACAGCCGCTCCCACTGCTCTCGCCCACCGGCACAGGCGAGGGTCACGGCGGTCGGCAGGCCGGCAGCAACCTCGTGCGCGAAGGTCGGCCCGCTGAGCACCGCGATGGCGCTGCCGGGTGCGGCTTCGCGCGCGACGTCGTTCATCAGCTTGCCGGTGCCGGCTTCGATACCTTTCGAACACAGCACGAGATCGCGCGGGTTCGCTCCCATCGCGCCGATCACGCTGCCGAGATGCTGGGCGGGCGTGACGGCGAGGACCGTGTCGATCCCTTCGAGCAGGGTCAGGTCGCCGGTCGCCCGGATTGAAGGCGCAAGCTCGGCCCCGGGCAGGAAGGCGGAATTGCGATGGGCGGAATTGATCTCTTCCACCACTTCCGCCTCGCGCGCCCAGAGCAGCACATCGCGCCTGTCGCTCGCGAGCATCTGCGCCAGCGCGGTGCCCCACGCACCGCCGCCGATTACGGCGACCGAGGTCATGCCTTCACTCCCGCACCGCGCGCCGGGGCGGCATCGGGGTCGAGCGGCCAGCGCGGGCGAGCGGACACGTCGAGCGGGTCGGCGGCAAATCCCGCGGCAAGCCGTTCCTGCCCCGCCCAGGCGATCATCGCGGCGTTATCGGTGCATAGCGCCATCGGCGGCGCGGTGAAGGGAAGGCCGAGGGTGGCGGCGAAATCTTCCAGCGCCCCGCGCATCGCGGCATTCGCGGCGACGCCGCCTGCCACCACCAGCGCGGAGACCGGCGGCATCGTCTCGAATGCGACGCCGAGCCGGTCGACTACGCAGTCGATCGCGGCCTGCTGGAAGCTTGCGGCGATATCGGCGTTGGCATGCTCGCCGCTTTCATGCACGCGCATAACCGCGCTCTTGAGCCCGGCGAAGCTGAAATGGGGTTCCCCGCTGCCGACCAGCGGGCGGGGAAGGGGAACGGCGCGCGGATCGCCTTCCCGCGCCAGCTTCTCGACCGCCGGACCGCCCGGATAGCCGAGACCGAGGATCTTGGCGGTCTTGTCGAATGCCTCGCCCAGAGCATCGTCGATGGTCGTCGCAAGGCGGCTGTACCGGCCGACGCCCTCGACGCGCAGGATCTGGCAGTGCCCGCCGGATACAAGCAGCAAGGCGTAGGGGAATTGCAGTGCCGCGTCGGCCAGGCGGGGGCTCAGCGCGTGGCCTTCCAGATGGTTGACCGCCAGCAGCGGCTTGTCGCCCGCCATCGCCAGCGCCTTTGCCGTGACAAGGCCGACCATGACCCCGCCGATCAGCCCGGGGCCGGCGGTGGCAGCAATCGCATCGCAATCGGCGAGAGTGAGGCCCGCTTCATCGAGCACCTCCTGCACCAACGGCGCGAGCCGTTCGGAATGGGCACGCGCGGCGATCTCCGGCACCACGCCGCCATAGGGCGCGTGTTCGTCCACCTGCGAAGCAATACGCTCCGCCAGGATCCGCCGGTCATGGGTGACGAGCGCTGCTGCGGTTTCGTCGCAGCTCGATTCAATGCCAAGGACAACCCCCATCGCCGCTTTCCCTTAGCCGATATGCCGACTAGGGCAAACGCATGTCCGATGGAGTGCAGATCAGGCTCGGCACGCGCCGTTCGCCGCTGGCGATGGCGCAGGCGGAGGAAACGGCCCGTCGCCTGTGCGCGGCGCACGGCTGGAGCGGGGAGGCGGTGGAGCTGGTCCCCGTCATTTCCAGCGGCGACAAGATCCAGGATCGCCCCCTGGCGGAGATCGGCGGCAAGGCCCTGTGGACGCGCGAGCTCGACCTCTGGCTCGCCGATGGGCGCATCGATGCGGCGGTCCATTCGCTGAAGGATGTCGAGACGATCCGTCCGCAGGAAATCGCGATTGCCGCCATGTTGCCGCGCGCCGATGTGCGCGACCGGCTGGTGGGTGCGCGCAGCATCGCCGCCATTCCTTCGGGCGCGGTCGTGGGCACCTCTGCACCGCGCCGGGCCGCGCAGATCCTCCACGCCCGGCCGGACTGCAAGGTCGTGTCAATCCGCGGCAACGTCGCCAGCCGGCTGGCAAAGCTCGCGGCGGGGGAGGTGGACGCGACTTTTCTCGCGGCTGCGGGGCTGAAGCGGTTGGGCGAGACAGGCGTCGGCCATGCCCTCGATCCGGACGAGTGGCTCCCGGCCCCGTCGCAGGGGGCTATCGGGATCGAGTGCCTTGCCACGAACCCGCGGGCGACGGAACTGCTGGCGCCGCTCGACGATGCCGATACGCGGGCAGGCGTTTCGACGGAGCGCGCTCTGCTCGCAGCCTTGGGCGGCACGTGCCACAGCCCGATCGCCGCGCTGACCGAAGTCACGGGCGACGCGGTCGTGCTGACCGCCGCGATCTTCAGCCCCGACGGCGCCCACCGCGTGGACGGCACGGCAACGATGGCGCGCGGCGATTACGGTCCGGCGCACCGCCTCGCCCGCGACCTGCTGGACCGCGCGGTGCCCGCCATCCGCTCCGTTTTCGAGGCGGCGTGACCCGGGTCGTCGCCTTCAGGCCGGAGCCGGGATTGTCCCGCACGATTGCTGCCGGGCAAGAGGCTGGCATCGAGATTGCCGGAGCACCGCTCGGCGAGGTCGCGGCCGTGCCCTGGGATGCGCCGCCCGCGCGTGAATACGACGGCCTGCTGGTCGGCAGTGCCAATGTCTTCCGGCACGGCGGCAGGGCCTTGCAAGGCCTGCGCGCGCTTCCGGTTCACTGTGTCGGCGAAGCGACGGCCGAAGCCGCACGGGCGGAAGGGTTTTCGGTCGCAAGGACGGGCGAGGGCGGCTTGCAGACAGTGCTCGACGGCCTGACCGGCAAGGATATCCGCCTGCTGCGCCTGTCCGGAAGCGAGAGGGTGAACCTCAGCCCCACCGCCAAGGTCGAGGTGGACGAGATCGCGGTCTACGAAGTCCGGCCCCTGCCGCTGGACATGATCGTGGCACAAGGGTTGCCGGGCAGCATCGCACTGCTCCATTCAGCCGCCACCGCGCGCCATCTTGCGCAGGAATGCGACCGGTTGGGTATCGACCGCGCGGCTGCCACCGTGGCGGCACTCGGCCCGCGGATCGCTGCTGCCGCAGGGCCCGGCTGGGCGGCAATCCACAGCGCCGAACGGCCCAACGACGCCCATTTGCTGGCGCTGGTGTCGCAAATCTGTAAAACGGCCTGAGGGACGGAATGCTGCCACGGCAGCCAATTGGATCGGCAAGCCTTAATTCATGATCGAAGATTACCCTGCGCGCATGCGGAACGAGCGGGCTCCGAAATCGAAAACCCGACTGATCGCCACCGTGGCGCTGGTCGGCTTTCTCGTCGGCGGGGCGGCGGCCGGCATCGCCGCGTGGCAAACCGGCCTGTTCGACCGGCCTACCGAATATGTCGAGGTGCCCACGCCCGACGAGCTGGACGCGGCGCTGCCCGATGCGACGATCGATCCCAGCCCCACGCCGTCCGCCACCGCCAGCGAGCCTGCCACCGCGCGCCAGGTGGACCAGGTCGTGCGCCAGACCGGCGGGCTCGACCAGCGCATCGCCGCGCTCGAACAGCGCCTCGCCCGGCTCGATTTGCAGGCCGAGGCGGCCGCCGGCAACGCGGCGCGCGCGGAAAGCCTGCTGATCGCCTTTTCCACCCGCCGCACGCTGGAACGCGGCGGCGACCTGGGCTTCCTTGCCGACCAGTTGCGCCTGCGCTTCGGCGAGGCGAAGCCGCGCGCGGTGCGCACCATCCTCGACCTCAGCCGCGAACCTGTCCGGCTGGACGAGCTCGCCGCGCGCCTCAACGGGATGGAGGACGACCTCGTCGGCAATCCGGAAGGCGAGGGGTTCTTCGCCAACCTATCGCGCAACCTGGGTTCGCTGTTCATCATCCGCCGCACCGATACACCTTCGCCGCAGCCCGAACGCCGGGTCGAGCGCGCGAAAGAGGCGTTGCAGAACGGGCGGGTGTCGATCGCGATCGAGGAGATCCGGCGGCTGCCGACCGCGGGCATTGCGGAAGACTGGCTCGACGATGCGGAACGTTATGTCCGCTTGCAGGATGCCTTGGAGCAGCTCGAGAGTGCGGCGATCCTGGAACCCGAACTTCTACGTGATTCCCAAGGAGAGAATGTCACTCAGCCGGGCACTACTTCGTCACCTGCGGTCAGGCGCAACTAGCCTTTGAGCAGTTCGGGCAAGTCGCCCGACACGCCGCGCGCCTCGTCCATGAAGAAACGCTTCAGCATGCCGCTGCGCTGGACGCCGGCCATGCCGAGCCGCCGGACCGCGCTTGCAGCCTTGCCGGGGATGCCGAACAGGCGAGTGAGCCCGTCGGTCGCCAGCGCGACCGAGAACGCGTCCAGCCCGCGCCAGGTCTCGTAGCGCTTGAGCAGTTGCGCGTCGCCGGGTTCGAGCCCCAGCCGTCGTCCTTCGTCCAGCACCTCGACCAATGCGCCCACGTCGCGCAGGCCGAGGTTCAGGCCCTGGCCCGCGATCGGGTGGATGCCGTGGGCCGCGTCGCCGACCAGCACCAGCCGATTATCCGTGATCCTGGCCGTGTGATGGAAGCCGAGCGGCCACGCAGCGCGCGACCCTTCGAGCGAGAGCGAGCCGAACATGCCGCCCATGCGCTTTTCCACCTCGTGCAGGAACGCGCGATCGTTGAGGGCGACATAGGCCGCCGCCTCGTCCGCCGCGACGGTCCACACCAGCGCGCTGCGATGCTGCCCGTCCGGCCCGTCGAGCAGGGGGAGGAGGGCAAAGGGCCCGTCGGGGTAAAAGATTTCCCACGCGACGTTGTCGTGCGGTTTCGCGTGGGCGAGGCCGGTGACGATGGCAGCGTGGCTGTATTGCCATTGGGCCATGCCGATGCCCGCTTCGTCGCGGGTGGGGGAGCGGCGCCCCTCGGCGGCGACCATCAGGCTGGCAGAAAGCACCGTACCGTCCGCCAGTGTCGCCGACACGCCGTGAGCGTCACGCAGGCGCGCGCTTATCTCGGCCTTGGCGTGCCACGCGATCTTGGGCTCTTTCGCGGCGGCTTCGAACAGGGCAGTGCGCAAAGTGCGGTTGGCGAACATGCGCCCGAGGGATCCTTCGTGCGGCTCGGGCTGGAAGTCGATCCGGCCGGGGCGCTGCTGGTCGGTCACCGCGATACTGGCGATGGGGCAGGCATGCGGTTCCAGCGCCGGAGAGAGGCCGATGTTCTTGAACAGGTTCCAGCTTGCAGTGCTGATCGCGGTGGCGCGCCCGTCGTACCCCTCCGCCGTCAGTTCCGCCGGATCGGCGCGATCGACGACATGGCTGGTCAGGCCGCGGCGGGCGGCGGTCAGCGCCAGCGTCATGCCGACGAGCCCGCCACCGAGGATTAGCAGATCGCGCCGGTCCGAGGGGGAGCGATCGCTCATTCGCAGCTGCTTTCCGCCCCGGCCACGATGTCGCGGCACACGCCGTCCAGCCCTTCGGCTGCCGGCATGCCGAGCACGCCCATCAGCGTCGGCAGGATGTCCGGCGTCACGATCGGCAGCGATTGTTCGAAATTCGCGATGCCGGGCCGCCAGAACAGGATCGGCACGCGGCGGTCGTAATCCCACGGGCTGCCATGCGTGGCGATATAACTGCCGGGATCGGGGATCGGCGTGACTTCGGGCTGCAGCAGGACGAGGAGATCGCCCGAGCGGCCGGGGTAATGCGACGCGCGCAGCCGCTCCACCAGCGACCAGCCGCGCGGATCGCCTGCGGGGATGTCGACTTCCATGATCTGGGCGCTGGTGTAGGTCTGAGCGACGTCCGGATGCGCTTCGTACAGGCCCTGAGCCATGGAGAGCACTTCGGCGTGGCGCTCGGCCGGGACAAGCGGGTGGACGTACACGTCACCGAAGGGCGAATCGCCCGCAAGCGCCGGTACGTCGAAGCCCATCGCTTCGGAAATCCGCGCGCCCACGGCTTCGGGCGCGAGGATTGGATCGACCCGGCGCGCATCGGGCGCGCCTTGCGCGATGGCGCGTTCGGGAATGTCGAGCCCGCCGTGGTCGGCGGTCAGCACCACGACATAGTCCGTACCGCGGGCATCGAGTGCGGCGAAGAAATCGCCCAGTTCGCGGTCGATACTGGCGACCGTGATGCAGGATTCGACGCCGTTGGTGCCGTAGCCGTGGCCCACGTAATCGGCGGCCGACAGGCTGATCGAGAGGACATCGACCACGCCGCGCCCGCCAAGCGCGTGTTCCGCCACCAGCCCTTCGGCAATGTCGAGCACCGCGCTGTCGCTGCGCGGGGAGGCGAGGAAGCCGCGCCCGTCATCGGCGGTGAGCACGAAGCTGCCCGTTCCCACGGTGCGCTCGCCCACGGCAAAGGGGATGCTGCGGCTGTCGCAATAGGAAGGGACGGGCAGGGCAGGGGCACCGCTCGCCAGCGTCGCTGCCACTTGCGCATTGACCCGGTCGACCGACGCGCTCGGCCCGCTGGCGCCGAAATTGCCGAAGCCCTTGCCGGTCCACCAGAAGATAGCGTCCGCCGTCGGCCCAGCCATCATCAGCGCGGCGCGATCCTTGCCGGAAATCGCGACATTGCGGCTGCCCGGCGAAACCGCCTTCAACCGCCCGCCCAGCGTAGGGACGAGGAGGTTGATGGAACTGGCGACAAAGCGTTCCTCGCTTTGCTGCGGGACCCCGGCCGGGTCTTCCGCGCAGTAGATTTCCTTGTTGTCCCGCGCCACGGTGAAATCCGCCCAGCCATTGGCGATGATGCCGGTGTTGGCGGGGTAGAAGCCGGTCAGGATGGTCGAATGGCCGGGACACGTCTCGGTCGCCGCCTGCGCCTGGTATCCGTTGGGGAATACTGCACCGTCCAGTAGCCGGGCAAGCCCGCCCGTATAATGGGCGCGATATTGTTCGAACAGGTCCGAGGAAAGCTGGTCGACGGAGATCGCCACCACCAGCGTGGGCGAGTCGCCGGACGACGGTACCACTGCCGGGGGCGTGCTGGCCGCAGGCTCCTGAGCGGCGGCGCAGCCACCGGCAAGCAGGGCGAAAGCTGGGATCAGGGCGGCTAGCGGCTTCATGACGGTCTCCAACATATGCGGCAGTGCTTTACAGAGGCGGTTGCCGAGGGCAAGCGCGCCCTGATGTATCCGCGAATGATGACGGTTGTTCGGCTGATGGCGCTGGCGCTGCTGCTGGCCTGCGGGCTGGCGCAGCCAGCCTCCGCGCAGGTGCAGGTGCAGGCACAGGCGCAATTGCGCAATCCAGCGACGCTGGCCGTCGAAGGCCCGGTGCTGCCGGGCGAAACGGTCGAGGTCGCCATTGCCTTTGCGCCCCGCGAAGGCTGGCACGGATACTGGTTCAACCCCGGCGATGCGGGCAAGGGCATGGAATTGCGCTGGGACCTGCCGCCCGGCTGGCGGGTGGGGGAGCCGCGCTACCCCGTGCCGGAGACACTGTTCGCCTTCGGCTTCATGAACCACGTCTACAAGTCGCCTTATGCCGTGCTGGTGCCGCTGAGCGTGCCGGCCGGCGCGGCGGAGGGCCCCACGTTGCTCGGGGTGCGGGCGGAATATCTCGCCTGTTCGGATTCGCTCTGCGTGCGCGAAACTGCGGATCTGGTCGGCAACGTGGTGGTGGGCGCGCAGGGCCGGCGCGATCCGCGCTTCGCCCGCTGGGAAGCAAAAATCCCGCCGCGCATCGATGCCAAGGCGCGGGTCGAACGCGAAGGCGAGACCCTGCGTATCGCGATCCCCCTGCCGCAAACGCAGGCGCTGGGCCGCCCGCATGTGTTCATCGCGGAGGACGGCCTCGTCCAATATGGCGAGCAGCAGGCATTCTATCGCGGCGAGGACCGGCTCGTGGCCGTGCTGGCGGCCAAGGGCGATGCCAATCCGCGCAGCCTGTCGGGCGTCCTGCGTTTCGGCAACAGCGGCCGCGGGATCGCCTTTACTGCGGAGCGGGGGCCGGTGGGGCTGGGTTCGACCACGCCGCTGGGGGCCCGCAACGGCCCGTCGATCGGATGGCTGTTCCTGGCGGCCTTCGTCGGCGGGATCGTGCTCAACATCCTGCCCTGCGTGTTTCCGATCCTCAGCCTGAAGGCGCTCCACCTCGCCCGCGCGGGTGAGAGCGAGAGCGCCGCGCGGCGCGATGCGCTGGCCTATACGGCCGGCGTGATGGTCGCCGTGCTTGGCCTCGGCGCGCTACTTCTCGCCTTGCGGGCGGGCGGGGAGCAGGTGGGCTGGGCGTTCCAGCTCCAGAAGCCGGGCATCGTGCTCGCCCTGCTGGTGCTGGTCACAGCCATCACCGCGAACCTTGCAGGCGTGTTCGAGCTGCCGACACTGGCCGGGGGGCGCCAGGCGAGCGGGTCCTTTGCCACCGGGCTCCTCGCCGCCTTCATCGCGACGCCGTGCACCGGTCCCTTCATGGCGGCAGCGCTGGGCGCGGCGCTAATCCTGCCGACGCAATATGCGCTTGGCCTGTTCGCCGCTCTGGGCCTCGGTTTTGCGCTGCCTTTCCTGTTGCTCGGCTTCGTGCCGGCACTGCGCAGCCGTTTGCCGAGGCCGGGCAGCTGGATGGCGCATTTCCGCCGCTGGATGGCGCTGCCGATGGGCGTGACGGCGCTTGCGCTGCTGTGGCTGGCCGTGCGCATCGGCGGCTGGCCCTTTGCCGCCATCGGCCTTGCCATCGCGCTGGTGGTGATCGCCATGCTGATGGGGGCCGGACGCCGCCAGCGCGGCGGCAAGCCCGTGGGCGGCGGGATGATCGCGGGCGGGCTCGCCGTGGTCCTCACGCTGGCCGTCGTCGCGCCGCGCTGGATCGACGAGGTGGAGGCCGACGCCGGCGTGCTCGACCCGGCGGATTTCAGCGAGGCTACTCTCGCGCAGGCGAAGGCGACGGGCCGGCCGGTCTTCCTGTGGTTTACCGCCGACTGGTGCCTGACGTGCAAGGTCAACGAGAAGGTCGCTATCGAACGCGAGGCCACGCGCGATGCCTTTGCCGGTGCGGGCGTGATCGCGATCCGCGGCGACTGGACGCGCAGCAATCCTGCCATCACCCGCTATCTCGAAAGCAAGGGCGCGGCGGGGATCCCGCTCTATGTCTGGATCGACCGGGACGGCGAGGAACAGGTCCTGCCGCAGGTGCTCGGCCCCGACACCCTCATCGATCTGGCAGAGGCGAGCCCGAAGAACCCGGCGCGCGGCACTCCGCAATAAGCCGGCCGGGAAGCGGGCTAGCGGGCAGGTCCAACCGCCCGCCGCCGGGCAGCGTCGCGTAAAGATCGCGGCTTCCGGTCAGCGGGTCGAGATCGGGCGAATCTGCCGCGACAGTCCCTTCCCAGCGCCAGCGATTGCCGCGCCAGGTGGCATCGACCGGGATGCGCGCCATCGTGCCGTTGCCGATGAAGGCGAAGAAAGCCTGCGCTTCCGCATCGGCGGCAAGGTGGCGCACGATGCGCACGGCGTTCGCGCCGTCCTTGCCCGGCTCGCAGGCGATCGAAAGGAACGGGCGGTCACCGATGTTGCCGAACAACAGCTGGCCGTCAGGTCCGGGCGACCAGATCGCTTCGCTCGTGTCGGGAGACTCGATCGGCTCGGATGGCCCGGCGTAAGCTTTTTCGAGGTCGATACGCTGCTGCGCATTGTTCTGCTCCGGCTGCTGGCACGCGGCGAGGAGGAGCGGGAAAGCGAGGAAAGGCAGACGCATCGCGCGCCATCTAGGCACGCGGAATGCGATGGCCAAGCAGGCAGGCCGCCGCAGCGGCGGATAAATGTTCAGCGCGGGCCGAAGCGCTTCTTCTGCGTGCCGCCGTAGCGTGTCTTGCGCGTGCCCGGCTTGCCTTCGTTGCTGCGTCCGACGACGGGCGCCTTCTTCTCGCCGTCGGGCAAACCTAACTCGTCCGCTTCCAGCTTGCGGATTTCGTCGCGCAGGCGGCCGGCTTCCTCGAATTCCAGATCGGCTGCGGCAGCGCGCATCTTCTTTTCCAGATCCTCGATATAGGCGCGCAGGTTGTGGCCGACGAAGCTGGGCGCTTCGTCCTTCTCGATCAGGCCTTCGCCTGCCGGGCTGTGGGCGACGATATCCTGGATGCCGCGAATGATGGTTGTCGGCGTGATGCCGTGCTGCGCATTGTATTCGCGCTGCTTTTCGCGCCGGCGCTCGGTTTCCGCCATCGCGCGCTCCATGCTGCCGGTGATCCGGTCGGCATAGAGAATGACCTTGCCGTCGACGTTACGCGCCGCGCGGCCGATGGTCTGGATAAGGCTTGTTTCGGAGCGCAGGAACCCTTCCTTGTCTGCATCGAGGATGCACACCAGCCCACATTCCGGGATGTCGAGCCCTTCGCGCAGCAGATTGATCCCGACCAGCACGTCGTATACGCCCATCCTGAGGTCGCGGATCAGCTCGATACGCTCCAGCGTCTCGACGTCAGAGTGCATGTAGCGGACCTTCACGCCCGCCTCGTGCATGAATTCCGTAAGATCCTCCGCCATCCGCTTGGTCAGCGTGGTGACGAGCGTGCGATAACCCTTCGCAGCGGTCTTCTTGCACTCTTCGATGCAGTCCTGGACCTGGTCCTCGACCGGGCGGATTTCCACCGGGGGGTCGATCAGGCCGGTCGGGCGGATGACCTGTTCGGCGAACACGCCGCCGGTCTGCTCCAGCTCCCACCCGCCGGGCGTGGCGGAGACGGCAAAGGTCTGCGGGCGCATCGCGTCCCACTCGTTGAAGCGCAAGGGGCGGTTGTCGATGCAGCTCGGCAGGCGGAAGCCGTATTCGGCCAGCGTCAGCTTGCGGCGGTGGTCGCCCTTCGCCATCGCGCCGATCTGCGGCACGGTCTGGTGGCTTTCATCGACGAACAGCAGCGCGTTTTCCGGCAGATATTCGAACAATGTCGGCGGCGGTTCGCCGGGCAAACGGCCGGTGAGGAAACGGCTGTAATTCTCGATGCCTGCGCACGAGCCTGTTGCCGCGATCATTTCCAGGTCGAAATTCGTGCGCTGCTCCAGCCGCTGCGCTTCCAGCAGCAGGCCTTCCCCGTGCAGTTCCTTCAGCCGCTCTTCCAGCTCGAACTTAATGGCCTGCGTCGCCTGTTTCATCGTCGGGCCGGGGGTGACGTAGTGGCTGTTGGCGTAGATGCGCACGGTCTTCAGCTCCGCGCCCTTCTTGCCGGTCAGCGGATCGAATTCGTGGATGCTCTCGATCTCGTCGCCGAAAAAGCTGACGCGCCAGGCCATGTCCTCGTAATGGCTGGGGAAGATTTCGAGGCTGTCGCCTCGCACGCGGAAATTGCCGCGCGAAAAGCCCGCGTCGTTGCGCTTGTACTGCAGCGCCACGAGCTTGCGGATCAACTCGCGCTGGTCGACGCTCTCGTCCTTCTTGATGTCGAAGATCATGGCCGAATAGGTCTCGACCGAACCGATACCGTAAAGGCAGGAGACCGAGGCGACGATGATGACGTCGTCGCGTTCGAGCAGGGCGCGCGTGGCCGAATGGCGCATCCGGTCGATCGCCTCGTTCACCGAGCTTTCCTTCTCGATGTAGGTGTCCGACCGCGGCACGTAGGCTTCCGGCTGGTAGTAGTCGTAATAGCTGACGAAATATTCGACCGCATTGTGCGGGAAGAAGCTCTTCATCTCGCCATAGAGCTGCGCTGCGAGGATCTTGTTGGGGGCAAGGATCAGCGCGGGCCGCTGCAGTTCCTCGATCACCTTGGCCATGGTGAAGGTCTTGCCGCTGCCGGTGACGCCCAGCAGGGTCTGCGTCTGCTCGCCATCCTTCGCGCCTGCCACCAGTTCGGCGATGGCGGTAGGCTGGTCGCCGGCAGGCTCGTAATCGCTCACCAGCTCGAAGCGCTTGCCGCCCATCGATTTTTCCGGCCGCGCGGGCTTGTGCGGTACGAAATCGCCGGTGGTGTCGGGCTCTTCCAGACCGCGCCTGATGATCAGTTCTGCCATGGCGGACCATATGGGGAACGCCGCCGGATGGCGCAACATGGGACAGGGGGAAGGGCGCGCGGAATTCGGCCTTAGCTTTGCGGGCATTGTCTGCCATAAGGCCCGCCAAGCCGCATTTATGCGCAAGAATAATCAGGGGAGTTTCACATGAACAAGTATGCATCGATCGCAATCGGCTTGCCGCTCGGCCTTGCCCTGGCAGCCTGTGGCGGAAACGACGAAGCGGCGGAAGGTGCCGGCGAAACGGCTTCGGCAGAGGCCGTGATGGCGCAGCCGGGCGAATATCGCACCACCGCCACTTTGGCCGACCTCAACGTACCCAGCGCCGATGTGGGCCAGCTGGAGCAGATCCGCGCCATCCTCAGTGAAGGGCTGGCCGAGGGCAACACCTTCTGCCTCGCCGCGCAGGATGCCGAAGCCGCCGGCCGCGAACTGGCGAAGCAGCTAGCCGAAGGCGATTGCTCGGTCGAGGAATTCGCGCTCAACGGCGGGAACATGGACGCATCCATGATGTGCACCATCGATCTGGGTGAAGGCAGGACGTCCGAAGGCCCTGTCAGCGTGGAAGGCACGGTGCGCGAACAAAGCTCGTCCATGACCGTGGCTATGGACCAGGTGCTGCCGGGCGCCGGCGGATCCGAAATGACCGCCAACATGACCATCCGCATGGATTCCCAGCGGATCGGCGAATGCACCGCCGACGCGGGTTGAAGGGAAAGATAATGAAAAGACTGGGTAAGTTCGTTCTGGCGGCCGCCGCGCCGGCCATGATGCTGGCCGGCTGCAACGCAAGCGAAGGATCGGCCGATGCCGACGGTGACGGCACCATCTCCGAAGAGGAAATGGCCGGTGCGACCGAGGGGCTGACCAAGCTGCAGCCGGGCGAATACAAGATGGCGATGGAGCTGGTCTCCATCGAGGATGCCTCGCTGAGCGAAGAGGAAATCAAGCAGGCCAAGGAAGGCTTCGCGATGATGTCCAACATGGCGCCGCCGCGATGCATCACTGCCGAGGAAGGCGATGAAGGCATCATGGCCCTCGCCAAGGAAATGCAGCGCGGCGATTGCGAGACCACGAAGATGGTTTCCGACGCGAACAAGTTCGATGCTGAAATGACCTGCAAGGGGCCGCAGGGCGACGCCACGGTCGCCATGGAAGGCACCGCCACGGAAACCTCCTCGACCATGACCATGACCATGAGCCAGCCTGCCGGGCAGGACGCCGATGGCCCTAAGGGCGCGGTGATGCGCATTTCGATGGAACGGACCGGCGATTGCGGCACAGCGTCCGGTGGCGCGGCCAAGGAGGCCGGCTGATCGGCGCGCCGTCGCAACTTTTCTCGGAAACCTCGCCGCCCTGCCGCGTTCGGTCAGGGTGGCGGGGTTGAACAACCACGAGGGGCCGGGCGCAATGCCCGATGCCGATGGCGGCGCGACTTCGGTTGCGGCGCTTTCGCATATGGCGCGTGAGCGCCTGCGGCTGGCGTCCGAACCCTGCGAGGACGAGCGCGCCGGCGGCCCGGCACTGATCCGTTTCCTGGGCGAAGCGGGATGGATGATCGAGCCCTTCCGCCGCCCGTTCCGCACCATCGATATCGAACCGGCCATCGTGCCCAAGCGCGTTATGCTGCTGCCCGGTTTCGCCACCCACCCGGTGCGCATGCGCTATCTCGCCCGCCAGCTCGAACGCGGCGGCCACCGGGTCAAGCGCTGGGGGCTCGGCTTCAACTGGGGCCCCACGCAGGAGAATTTCGACAAGCTCAACCAGCGGCTCGAGGATGTCTACCTTCGCAAGGGGGAGAAGCTGATCCTCGTCGGCTGGAGCCTGGGCGGCCTGTTCGCGCGCGAGCTTGCCAAGCATCATCCCGACAAGGTGGCCAAGGTCGTCACCATGGGATCGCCCTTTTCCTACAGCCCGCGCGCCAACAACGTCTGGCGCATCTACCAGGCCATTGCCGGACACCGGGTCGACGACCTGCCGATCGAGGCCGAAGTCGCCGAAAAGCCGCCGGTCCGCACCGTGGCGCTGTGGAGCCCGCGTGACGGCATCGTCCATTCCCGCGCAGCCTGTGGGCAGGCCGGCGAGCGGGACCGCGCCGTGGCTCTGCGCTGCACGCACATGGGCTTCAACTACCACCCGCAGGCGATCATGGCCGTTGCGCGAGAGCTCGACGCCGAACGCTATTTCCCCGATGAAGCACGCGAAGACAGCGAGGCCATGACCCACTGATGGAAGACGGCGGCACTTTCGATGAAATGCACCGCGATGATGGCGACGTGCGCGAACCCTATCGCCGCTATGCCGAGTGGTATTCCGAAGCGGACAAGAAATGGCTGCGGACCAAGGGCAAGGAAGCCGAGCGGCAGTTTCGCAAGACCGGCATCACCTTCAACGTTTATGGCGAGGACGATGCCGAGGAGCGGCTGATACCCTTCGACATGATCCCGCGCGTGATCGGTGCGGACGAGTGGCGGCGCCTCAGCAGGGGCATCGAGCAGCGGGTCAGCGCCCTCAACAGCTTCATGCACGATCTCTACCACCGGCAGGAAATCATCCGGTCGGGTCGCATCCCGCGCCGCCTGTTCGAGAATAACGAGGCGTGGCTGCCGCAGATGGCGGGCTTTACTCCGCCGGGCGGCGTCTACACCCACATCGTCGGCATCGACCTCGTCCGCACCGGGCCGAACGACTGGTTCGTGCTGGAAGACAATGCCCGCACACCGAGCGGCGTTTCCTACATGCTGGAAAACCGCGAGACGATGATGGCCATGTTCCCGGAGCTGTTCCAGCGCGCCCGGGTGGAGGAAGTCTCCAGCTATCCGCGCCGGCTTGCCCGCAGCTTGGCCGCCTGCGCGCCCGATTGCGCGGGCGAGAAACCGAATGTCGCGGTGCTGACGCCGGGCATCTACAACTCGGCTTATTTCGAGCATGCCTTCTTGGCCGACCAGATGGGCGCGGAGCTGGTGGAAGGCAGCGACCTGCGCGTGATCGACGGCCGCGTCGCCATGCGCTGCACCACCGGATACGCGCCGATCGACGTATTGTATCGCCGCGTGGACGACGATTTCCTCGACCCGCTGACGTTCAATCCGGACAGCATGCTGGGCGTGCCCGGCATCATGGACGTGTACCGCGCCGGCGGCATCACCATCGCCAACGCACCCGGCACCGGCGTGGCGGACGACAAGGCGATCTACAGCTTCATGCCGGAGATCGTGGAGTTCTACACGGGCGAGAAACCGCTGCTGCCGAATGTGCAGACCTGGCGCTGCGCAGAGGAAGACAGCCTCGCCTACGTCCTCGACAATCTGCACCAGATCGTGGTCAAGGAAGTTCACGGATCGGGCGGTTACGGCATGCTGATCGGCCCGACCGCTTCCAAGAAGGAAATCGAGGAATTCCGCGCCAAGCTGAAGGCGAAGCCGCATAATTACATCGCCCAGCCGACGCTGTCGCTGTCGACCTGCCCGATCCTCACCAAGAAGGGCCTCGCCCCGCGCCACGTCGACTTGCGCCCCTTCGTGCTGGTGTCGCCCGAGGGGGTCGACATCACGCCCGGCGGGCTTACCCGCGTCGCGCTGAAGGAAGGCAGCCTGGTCGTGAATTCCAGCCAGGGCGGCGGGACGAAAGACACGTGGGTGCTGAAGGAATGAGCGGGGGGGCAAGCTGATGCTGGGGCGGACTGCCAACGGCCTGTTCTGGATGTTCCGCTATCTCGAGAGGGCGGAGAATACCGCGCGCCTGCTCGATGCGGCGATGCGGATGGCGCTGACCCGTGACGATACGGCGGCGGAGGCGGAGTGGCGTTCCATCGTGGAGACGCTTTCGCTGAGAGAAGTCTACGAAACCGCGCACGATAGCTACACCGGCGTGCAGGTGTGGAACTTCGTGCTGCGCGAGAAGAACAACCCGCGCAACGTGCTCTCCATGATGCAGAACATGCGCCAGAACGCGCGGCTGGCGCGCAACGCGATCAGCCGGGAGCTGTGGGAAGCAGTCAACGAAAGCTGGATGGAGCTGGAAAAGGCGCTGAAGCGCGCAGTCACGCCCGGCCAGCTGGGCGACGTTCTTGCGACCATCCGCCGCGCGGGCACCCAGGTCCACGGCGCGATGGAAGGCTCCATGCTGCGGGACGAAGGCTATCACTTCGCCCGCGCCGGCACGTTCATCGAACGCGGCGATGCCACCGCGCGCCTTATCGACGTGAAATATTTCCTCCTGCTGCCGTCGCTGTCTTATGTCGGCTCCAGCCTCGACACGGGACAGTGGGACCACATCCTGCGATCCGTCGGCGGGGACCGCTCCTACCGCTGGATCCACGCGGGACGGATCGACGCGCGCGGCATCGTGGAATTCATCATCCTCGACGACCGCTTCCCCCGCGGTCTTGCCTTTTGCCACGCCGAATTGCGGGATTCGCTGCGCGAACTCGCCCGCATCCATGGAGAGGAATACCGTTCCAACGAGCTCATTCGCTCGGCTGACCAGAAACTTTCAGAGACCACTGTCGACAGCGTGTTCGATCGCGGGCTGCACGAATCGCTCGTCGATTTCATCGCCCGCAACAACGAGCTCGCAGGCGCCATTGCGGAGGATTTCCGCTTCACCGTCTGACTTATCAGGCAGAAACGAACACACCCATGCGCCTATCGATCCGCCACACCACCAGGTACGAATTCGCCCGCCCGGTCGCCCACGGCCTGCAGCGCTTGCGGCTGACCCCCAAGGAAACGCAGGGCCAGAAGATCCTCGACTGGACGATGGAATATTCCGGCGCGCGCGAGGAGCTTTGCTATGAAGACCAGCACGTCAACACGGTCGTGCTGGTGTCGGTGGAAGAGGGGGCGAGCGAGGTTATGGTGACGTGCCACGGCAAGGTCGACACCGAAGACCAGGCCGGGGTGATCGGCTGGCATTCGGGCAGTCTGCCGCTGTGGTCCTTCCTGTCGCAGACGGAACGCAGCAGGCCCGGCGCCAAGATGAACGTGCTGATCGCCGATGTGCGTGCGCAGGACGGCGATCCGATAGAGCGGCTGCACAGCCTGTCCGCGATGATCCGCGACCGGGTGGAATATCGCGCCCATACCACCAGCGTTAACACCACCGCGGAGGAGGCCGTGCGCGATGGCAGGGGCGTGTGCCAGGACCACACCCATATCTTCTGCGGCGCGGCCCGCGCGCTCGGCATCCCGGCGCGCTACGTTTCCGGCTACATGATGATGGACGACCGGATCGAGCAGGAAGCGACCCATGCCTGGGCGGAGGCGCATGTCGACGGCATCGGCTGGGTCGGCTTCGACATTTCCAACGGCATCAGCCCGGATGCACGCTATGTCCGCGTCGCCACCGGGCGCGACTATTCCGAGGCTGCGCCGGTCACCGGCATGAGCTATGGCGCAGGAGAACAGGCGCTCTACGTCGATCTTGCCGTAGAGCAGCAGATCGTAGAACAGTAAGGAAAATCAATGACCTATTGCTGCGGCATGGTGTTCGACAAGGGCCTCGTCCTCATGAGCGACACGCGCACGAATTCCGGCGTCGACAATGTTTCGGTGTTTCGCAAAATGTTCACCTGGGAAGTGCCGGGGGAACGGATCATTTCGGTGATGACCGCCGGCAACCTTGCCACCACCCAGGCCGTCATCAGCAAGCTGGAGGAACGCACCAAGGCGCCCGAGGACCGCCACGTATCGCTGCTGGAAGCGCCGACCATGTTCCAGGTCGCGACCGAAATTGGCCAGCTGCTGCGCGAGACGGTGCGCAAGACGCAAAGCGAGAACAACACCAAGTCGCGCTTCACTGCCTCGATGATCCTTGCCGGACAGATCAAGGGCATGGAGCCGCGTCTGTTCATGGTCTACCCCGAAGGCAATTTCATCGAGGCGAGCAGGGACACACCGTTCTTCCAGATCGGGGAGACCAAGTACGGCCGCCCGATCCTGATCCGCGGCTACGATCGCGCGATGACCATGGAAGATGCGGTCAAACTGCTCATGGTCAGTTTCGATTCCACGCTCAAGGCCAATCTGTCGGTCGGCATGCCGCTGGACCTGCTGGTGATCGAACGTGACGCGTTCGGGAAGAGCCACGAACAGCGCATCGATTCCCATAACCCCTATTTCACCGCGATTTCGGATGTCTGGGGCGAGAAACTGCGCGACGCTTTTCACACCCTGCCGGACTTCAGCTTCGACGGATCCGGCTGAAGCTGAAGATTGCCTTCACGCGGCCTGGTAATTCAGTTCCATATTGGAGGCATCGTACACCTGTACTAAGATGTAATCCCTACGCTTTTGTACGCAATATCCCTCCACATCCGCGCCAATTACCTATGCATCTATCCTTAATGCGGGGGCAATGCAGCGGAATGACAGATCGCCAGACACTCCATATCGTCGACCGGGATGCACGCCAGCGTGCGGGCCTGGCCCACCAGCTATTCTCGCTCGGCCATCATGCCGAGGTTTATGAGACACTGGCCGAGTTGCTCTCCAGACCGCCCTCGAGCGGCTTGGTGCTGGCCAGGGACGACCAGGAACGATCGAACGGTATTCGCGGAGCCGCCTCGATCCTCGCGCAGATGGCAGAAGTCGGCGTGTGGCTCCCGCTCGTCGCGACCTCGATGGAGCGCGACATCGATGCGGTCCGCGCGGCGATGAAAGCAGGCGCGCTTGATTTTTTCCTCCTGCCACTGACGACCGGACAGCTCGAAGAAGCGCTCGGCAGCGTCGAAGTGGAGGCGGAGCGCGCGACCGAACGCCAGCGCCGCATCGTCGAGGCGCGCGATGCGCTCGGCCGGCTGAGCAAGCGCGAAAGCGAAGTGCTCAAGTTCCTCGCCGAAGGTTTCAGCAACAAGGAAATCGCCCGCGAACTGGAAATCAGCCCGCGCACGGTGGAAATCCACCGCGCCAACATGATGCTGAAGCTATCCGCGCGGCACCCTTCCGATGCGGTGCGCACACGGTTCGAGGCGAGACTGGACAACGACGGCGCGGCTGGCGCTCCCCTGTTCCGCAGAGGCCGCCGGACACCCCCCGGACCAAGCCCGGCGCACTAGCGGCAGAAACCGCCGCCGCCCTGTTCCAAGTGGAAGTGGTCGCGGTGCGCGGCGTTGTATTTGGGGCCCAGCACGGTCCCGAAGCGGCGGCAGGCGCTGTCCTGCACGCGCTGAAGGAAGCGCAATTCCGCCCCGCCGCGGGCCCAGCCGTCCTTGACCGTAATCCTGCGTCCGTCGGCAAGGACGAAGGCGGCCACGTCGATCGCCTGCGCGCTGGCATGGGCGCTGCGGCGCGACGAGCCCGCGACGTTACGACAGCTGTAGCTGCCGAACGTCTCGATCCGCACCAGCCTACTGCCGAGCATCTGCCGCGCCGCCCGGTCGACGCCATATTGCGCCCACGCGGCAAAATCGCTCGCCAGCGGGCAATGGACGGGGCCGAGATTGGTGACAAACAGCTCCCCGTCGTCCGCCGCCAGCGCGGTCAGGTTGACGCTGTTCACCGCCGAACAGCCGCGTTCGTAATAGGCATCCGTCAGCGGGGTGAAGCGCGCCTTGCGCTGGGACAGGTCGGCCAGGCACATGCGGCTTTCCGGATTGCGCGCGATGGGCGGCGGCAGCGACCTTGTGTCCCGCGCCGTGCTCGTGCGTTCGGGCGCGCGCGATTCGGGCAGGACGGAGCAGCCGGCACCCAGAAACGACAGGAGCATCATGAGGGTCAGTCGGGCCATGGCCCGATGGTGCAGGGCATATGGTTAAGATAGGCCTAACGGAACATTGCGCCGTCTCGCCGCTTGACTTTTTGCAGTGCAGCATTAGGCCCGCGAACGGGCCACGCGGTCCCAACGCCGCGCGTGCTCTCTGTAAGGAGAGTTTTGAAATGAACGACACGGACACGCCGCCGGCGCAAAAGCCTGCGCGCCCCTATTTCTCTTCCGGACCCTGCGCCAAGCCACCGGGCTGGTCTGCCGACAAGCTGCAAACCGACGTACTCGGACGGTCGCACCGTTCGGGCCTCGGCAAGGCGCGGCTGCAATATTGCATCGACCTGATCCGCGAAGTGCTGGAGGTCCCCGCCAGCCATCGCATCGGCATCGTTCCGGGTTCGGATACCGGCGCTGTCGAAATGGCGATGTGGACGATGCTGGGCGCGCGGCCCGTCACCACGCTCGCATGGGAAAGCTTCGGCTCCGGCTGGGTGACCGATGCGGTCAAGCAGCTGAAGATCGATCCGACGGTGATCGAAGCGCCTTACGGCCAGCTGCCCGACCTTTCGCAGGTCGACTGGTCGAACGACGTCGTCTTCACCTGGAACGGCACCACCAGCGGTGTGCGCGTGCCAGACGGCGAATGGATCGCCGCCGACCGCGAAGGCCTTTCCATCGCCGACGCCACCAGTGCCGTGTTCGCGCAGGACATCGCGTGGGACAAGGTCGATGTGCTGACCTTCAGCTGGCAGAAGGTTCTTGGCGGGGAAGGGGCGCACGGCATCCTGATCCTGGGCCCGCGCGCGGTCGAGCGGCTGGAAAGCTATACGCCCAGCTGGCCGCTTCCCAAGGTGTTCCGCCTGACGAAAGGCGGCGCGCTGATCGAAGGGATTTTCAAGGGCGAGACGATCAACACGCCTTCCATGCTGGCCGTGGAAGACGCGATCTTTGCGCTGGAATGGGGCAAGTCGCTGGGCGGCCTTGCGGTCATGAAGGCCCGCGCCGATGCCAATGCGGCGGCGCTCGATGCCATCGTGCAGGACCGCGAATGGCTCGGCCATCTAGCCGCCGATCCTGCGTCCCGATCCAACACCAGCGTCTGCCTGACGGTAGAGGGCGCGGACGGCGACAGGATCAAGGCCATGGCCAAGCTGCTCGAACAGCATGAAGCCGCCTTCGACATCGCCGGCTATCGCGATGCCCCGCCGGGCCTGCGCATCTGGTGCGGCGCCACGGTCGACACAGCCGATATCGAGGCGCTCGGCCCGTGGCTCGACTGGGCCTACGCGGCGACTGCAGCATAGTACGAGCCCCGGCGCAGGCCGGTGCCCGGTGCCCCCCAATCCCGTCCCCCCAATTGCACGAGGCCGCTGCTTTCGCAGGGGCTCACATCAGGACCAGCTTAATGACCAAACCCAAAGTTCTCATCAGCGACAAGATGGACCCCAACGCGGCGCGCATTTTCGAAGAGCGCGGCTGCGACGTCGATGTCATCACCGGCGAAACGCCCGAAGAATTGAAGGCCCGCATCGCCGAGTACGACGGGCTGGCGATCCGGTCTTCCACCAAGGTGACGCCGGAAATCCTCGACGCGGCCGCCAACCTCAAGGTGATCGGCCGCGCCGGCATCGGGGTGGACAATGTCGACATTCCCTACGCCAGTTCGAAGGGCGTGGTGGTGATGAACACGCCGTTCGGCAATTCGATCACCACGGCGGAACACGCCATTGCGATGATCATGGCGCTCGCCCGCCAGATCCCGCAGGCCAACGCCCGCACCCAGGCCGGCGAATGGCCGAAGAACGACTTCATGGGCGTGGAAGTCACTGCCAAAACGCTGGGCCTGATCGGCGCGGGCAATATCGGGTCGATCGTCGCCGCGCGCGCGCAGGGCCTGAAGATGAAGGTGATCGCCTTCGACCCGTTCCTGACGCCCGAGCGCGCGATCGAGATCGGGGTGGAGAAGGTCGATCTCGACACGCTTCTGGCGCGGGCGGACTTCATCACGCTGCACACGCCGCTGACGGACGAGACGCGCAACATCCTCTCGGCGGAAAACCTTGCGAAGACCAAGCCGGGCGTTCGCATCGTCAATTGCGCGCGCGGCGGGCTGATCGACGAAGCAGCGTTGGCGGAAAAGCTGGCAAGCGGCCACGTGGCGGGCGCGGCGCTCGACGTGTTCGAAAGCGAACCGGCGAAGGAAAGCCCGCTGTTCGGCCTGCCCAATTTCATCTGCACGCCGCACCTCGGCGCCTCGACCACCGAAGCGCAGGTCAACGTGGCATTGCAGGTGGCCGAACAGATGGCCGATTTCCTGGTCAACGGCGGGGTCACCAACGCGCTCAACATGCCGAGCCTGAGCGCGGAGGAAGCGCCCAAGCTGAAGCCCTATATGAAGCTCGCCGAAAACCTCGGCAGCCTCGTCGGGCAGCTGGCGCACGGCAACCTCACGAAGATCAGCATCGAGCGTGAAGGCGCGGCGGCCGAACTGTCCGGCAAGCCTATCGAAGGCGCGGTTCTGGCCGGGCTGATGAAGCAGTATTCGGACACGGTGAACATGGTCAACGCGCCTTTCCTGGCCAAGGAACGAGGGCTGGACGTACGCTCGGTCCGCCACCAGCGCGAAGGGGCCTACAACACGCTGCTGCGCGTCACCGTGGCGACTGAGCAGGGCGATCGCAGCGTAGCCGGTACGCTGTTCGGCAACGAAGCGCCTCGGCTGGTCGAGATCTTCGGGATCGGCATCGAGGCGGAATTGAGCGGCCACATGCTCTATATCGTCAACGACGACGCGCCGGGCTTCATCGGCCGCATCGGGACGCTGCTGGGCGAAGCGGGCATCAATATCGGCACCTTCAACCTCGGCCGGCGGGAAACCGGCGGGGAAGCGGTGCTGCTGCTGAGCGTCGACAGCGCCATCCCGCAGGACGTCATCGACAAGGCCTGCGCCCTGCAGGGCGTCCGCGTGGTGAAGGCACTGGCATTCTGAGGCGGGTCGTCTAACCCGCTGCCGCGATGACCGAAACCAACGACCTCCTGCCCGAAGGGTTCGCCGACCGTTTGCCGGCAGCGGCCACTGCCACCACCCGCGTGATGCGCGATGCGCTGCGGGTGATGGACAGCCACGGCTATGACCGGGTGATCCCGCCGCTGGCCGAATTCGAACAGTCGCTGGCGACGCGGATGGAAGGCGTGGGGACGGAGCGGATGATCCGCTTCACCGACCCGGCATCGCTGCGGACCATGGCGCTGCGCAGCGACATCACCGTGCAGGTCGGGCGGATTGCCGCGACCCGCATGGCCGATGCGCCGCGCCCGCTGCGGCTGTGCTATTCGGGCGAGGTCGCCACGCTCGACGGGCGCCAGCTCGACCCGCGGCGGCAGAAGCTGCAGCTCGGCGCGGAACTCGTCGGCAGCGACACGGTCGCGGCGGCGAGCGAGATCGTGGCGCTGGCGGTCGAGACGCTGCAGGCGGCGGGCGCCGAGGGGCTGACGGTCGACTTCACGCTCCCCGACCTTGTCGATACGTTGGCGCAGGACGGCCTGCCGCTGCCGGCTGACAGGATCGAGGCCGTGCGGCGCGAGCTCGACACGAAAGATGCCGGCGGCCTGCGCGATGTGGGCGGCGAGGCTTACCTGCCGCTGATCCATGCGGGCGGGCCTTTCGCCGACGCGATCGAGACGTTGGCCGGGATCGATGCGGGCGGGGCGCTTGCCACGCGCATCGCAGGTCTGAAGGAAATCGCCGCGCGGATCGACGGGGAGGCGCGGTTGACGCTCGACCCGTCCGAACGCCACGGCTTCGAATACCAGAGCTGGTTCGGCTTCAGCATCTATGCCGACGGCATGCCCGGCACGCTGGCGCGCGGCGGCACCTACCGGATCCGCGGGCTTGACGAGCCGGCCACCGGCTTCAGCTTCTATCCCGACCGGCTGATCGATGCGCTCGCGGAAACGGGCGAGGCCGCGCCGGTCGTGTTCCTGCCGCCGGGCCACGACGGCGAAGCGGCCGCCCGCCTGCGCGCCGAAGGCTGGCGCACCCGGGCCGCGCTCACCGGGTCTGACGATGCCGCCGCGCTCGGCTGCACCCACGTGCTGGAAGGCGACGAGGCGAAACCGCTCTAGGCGGCCATGAAGCCCAGGTCCGCGCTGCCGAAGCGCGCGATTTTGGGCGCGACGGTCGGCAACTCGACCGGATCGACCCCGAACCAGTTTGCCAGCGTCGCCGACATCTGGTCCACCGCCACAGCCGGCAGCAGCCGCCCGCGTCCGACCTGGTCGTCCGTGTCGACCGAGACTGCGGGTGCCTGCCCGTAATATCGCCCGCCTTTGACCGCACCGCCGACGATGAAGTGGTGCGATCCCCAGCCGTGGTCGCTGCCGCCGCACAGCCAGCTGCGCGCGCACCGCGATCAGGCGGGCGACGATTTCCAGCTCACCGGCCAGACGGTTGTTGCCACTGTGGAATTCCACCGCAAGACCTGCGCCGGACAAGGCATTGTCTACAAAACCTTCCAACTCGATCGACCGCCGGGTGACGCGGCCATAGTCGGCCTGCAATATGTTGCTGCTGTCGGCAATGATGAGCTGGCGCAGCGCATCGCTTCCCGCGCTCGAGCCATAGAGCCGCCGCGTGAGGTTCTCCACCGAGATCGCACCGTTGCCCGAAACGCGGTACGCGAACGCGTCTTCTCCGCTCAGGAACACCGCATTGGATCCTGTCCGGCGTCTTCGGCGATGGACTGGATCGCATCGTTATCCATCGTCGCGCCCTGTCCCAGGGGCGACCAGCTCTGCGTCACGATGCCCATGTCGTTATGGACCGGGCGCATGCCGCGCTGCTGGAAGGTCGGGTGCAGTTCGATCTGGTTGACGGCGGGCACGACTCCCGTCTCGTCCACCAGCCGCTTCAGGTCGTCCTCGCGGAAATTCGACGCGTCGATGGACTTCGCCGTGCCTTCGTCGCGCAGTTCGATCATGACTTTCCACGTGTCGACGAATTCGTTCTTCTGCGGGCAGGGCCAGTGGATCAACAGCAGATCGACATGTTCGGGTCCCAGCCGCTTCAGGCTGTTGGCAAAGGCCTTCTTGGTCCGGTCGAACCCCTGGCTTTCGTTACATATCTTCGCGGTCAGGAAGATGTCGCTCCAGTCCCCGATCCCTTCGCCAACGCCTTCCTCGCTCTTTTAGATGGCGGCGGTGTCGACCAGCCAGTAGCCGGCTTCCAGCGCGGTCTTGACCGCATCGGCGGCATCGTCCTGATCGATCTGCCAGGTCCCGAAGCCGAGCTGGGGAATCTGGCGGTCGTCGTTGAGGGTGAGGGTCGGTTGGTCGGTCATGGTTTCTCCTTGTATTTCCCTGCCATCGCGGGCGGCGACGTCGATATCCGCCGCTCGCCGCTTGCCTCGCTCCGCCCAGCGGCCTAGGCCCCGCGCGTTTGCGCGCATTACCGGAAAAGATAGATGGCCAACGTTACCGTGATCGGTGCCCAGTGGGGCGATGAAGGCAAGGGGAAGATCGTCGACTGGCTCGCCAGCCGGGCCGATGCGGTGGTCCGTTTCCAGGGCGGCCACAACGCCGGCCATACGCTGGTGGTGGGCGACCAGACCTACAAGCTGTCCCTTCTGCCCAGCGGCATCGTGACCGGCACGCTCAGCATCGTCGGCAACGGGGTCGTGCTCGATCCGTGGCACCTGAAGGAAGAGGTCGCCAAGTTGGAAGCGCAGGGCGTCACCATCACGCCCGACAATTTCGCCATTGCCGACAATTGCCCGCTGATCCTGCCGCTCCATCGCGACCTCGACGGCCTGCGCGAAGCGGCCGCGGGCAAGGGCAAGATCGGCACCACCGGGCGCGGCATCGGCCCCGCTTACGAAGACAAGGTCGGAAGGCGTGCGATCCGGGTATGCGACCTCGCCCACCTCGACAGTCTGGAACCGCAGCTCGACCGCCTGTGCGCCCACCACGACGCGCTGCGCGCCGGGTTCGACGAGGCCCCGGTCGATCGGGCCAAACTGGTCGAGGAATTGCGGGAAGTCGCCGACTTCGTACTGCAATTCGCACAGCCGGTGTGGAAGCGGCTGAAAAAGGTGCGCAAGGCGGGCGCGCGGATCCTGTTCGAAGGCGCGCAGGGCGTGCTGCTGGACGTCGATCACGGCACCTACCCCTTCGTCACCAGCTCCAATACCGTCAGCGGCACGGCGGCGAGCGGCAGCGGGCTGGGGCCGAACAGCACCGGCTTCGTGCTCGGCATCGTCAAGGCCTACACCACCCGCGTCGGCAGCGGCCCGTTCCCGACCGAGCTCGACAATGCGGACGGTCAGCGCCTCGGCGAACGGGGCCACGAATTCGGCACCGTCACCGGCCGCCAGCGCCGCTGTGGCTGGTTCGATGCCGTGCTGGTGCGCCAGAGCTGCGCGATCAGCGGCGTGACCGGCATCGCGCTCACCAAGGTGGACGTGCTCGACGGGTTCGAGACGGTCAGGATCTGCACCGGCTATCGCCTGCGCGGCAAGATCATGGACTATTACCCCTCGCACAGCGCCGACCAGGCGGAGGTCGAGCCGATCTACGAAGAGATGGACGGCTGGCAAGAAACCACCGCCGGCGCGCGCAGCTGGGCGGACCTTCCGGCAAACGCGATCAAGTACATCCAGCGTATCCAGGAACTGATCGAAACGCCGGTGGCGCTGGTTTCCACCAGCCCGCAGCGCGACGATACCATCCTCGTGCGCGATCCGTTCGAGGACTGAGCCGGCAGGCGCCGTCCATGACCTCGCGCGAGAAGACCACCTTCATGCCGCGCAGCGACGGGGAAGCGCGGCCGACGCCGGCGGAGCGGGCGCTGGTGGCGGGCTGGGCGACGATCCAGTGGCCCTGGCTGGTCAAGAGCCTGTGGGGCGGGCGCAAGACCGACAAGGCGGCGCTGCTGGACCGGCTGGGGCTGGCTCAGGACGCCTTGCCACACCTCGGCAGCTGGAAAGCCGACACGATCTTCTTGAAGCGCATCGTCGATCATATCGAGCAGGCTAAACCCGCACAGGTGGTGGAACTCGGCTGCGGCGCGACCAGCCTGATCATCGGCAAGGCGCTGGAACGTTATACCGACGGCGGCCGTGTCGACAGTTACGACCAGCACGGCGAATTCTGCGCGGCGACCGGCGAATGGCTGGCGGCAAACGGGCTTGACCCGCATATCCACCATGCGCCGCTTGCCCCGGCCAGCGGTCGCTGGGCCTCCCACTGGTACGACATGG
Organism: Alteriqipengyuania flavescens; assembly: GCF_030406725.1. Taxonomy (NCBI): domain Bacteria; kingdom Pseudomonadati; phylum Pseudomonadota; class Alphaproteobacteria; order Sphingomonadales; family Erythrobacteraceae; genus Pseudoblastomonas; species Pseudoblastomonas flavescens. The sequence goes on from NZ_CP129107.1 coordinate 1,842,777, forward strand.
GCGCTGTGCCCGACCGTATCGACATGCTGGTGATCGACGGGCCGGTGTGGACTTTCAACCCCTTCATCCGCGGTTCGGCCGAACGCTTGTTCGAGCGCATCCCGGTGGGGGGCTTGATCCTGCTCGACGATGGCGCACGGCCCGGGGAGCGGATGGTCGCCAATCGTTGGCGAAAGGCATGGCCGGACTTCCGCTTCGACTTGCTGCCGGGGCCGGCCGGCACGCTGCGGGGCGAGCGGATTTCTTGACATAGTCCCGCTTTGTTCTACGTGTGTTCTCCTAATTGGGGAGAATCGCGATGGCGCAGGCCGGTTTCCAACTTTCGGGTAATGACGCGGGCGGACATGCCGCTGCGATCGATGCGCCGTTCGACCTGTCGGTTTCCGTCTTCGCCGACCGGGCGCATGTCCACGATACGATTCGCGATGATGCGCTGGCGGCGGGCTTCCGGCTGCAGGAAGCGGGTTCGGTAGAAATACTGGTAGAGGGCAACGCGCGGCCCATCGGCGACGTGGTGCTGCTCGATTGCCCGGTGATGGACGGGCGCGCCTGCGCGGCCCTGTCCCGGCTCGACATGCGCGCGGCGAATGCGGGCTCCCAGCTGGTGGTGTCCACCTCGCTGGAGGCGCTGGAGGACGTGTTCGCCTGCCTCGACCAGTCGCAGCCGCAGATCCTCGTAAATCCCACCAGGGGAGAACGCGTAATTGCCCTCGGCCGGGTGCTCGGCACCATGCCCCGGATGCGAGCAAGGGAACTTTCGGGAGACGACCGGTTGACGCTGCTGCGACTGACCGAACAGGTCGGCCAGATCGCTGAGCGGCTGGAGGCGTTGTCGGAAAAGGACGCGGCCGGCAGCGCCTTCCGTCTCGGTTCGCCAAGTCCCACCTATCGCGGGCCGCAGGATGCCTCCAAGGCGCTGGTCAAGCCGCCGCGCCCGCCGCTGCCGGACCCGCGCCTCGTGCGGCGGATCATTCGCCAGCGGCAGCTGCGCAGCGAATTCTTCGACCGCGATCTCTTCGCCGATCCGGCATGGGACATGCTGCTCGACCTGACTGCAGCCCGCGCCGAGCATACCCGGGTGTCCGTCACCAGCCTGTGCATCGCCAGCGGCGTGCCGCCCACTACCGCGCTGCGCTGGATCGGGCAGATGACCGAAGCGGGGCTGATGGAGCGGGTGGAAGACGAGACCGACCGCCGCCGCGCCTTCATCGCGCTGAGCGACAAGGCTGCCGATGGCATGGCGCGCTATTTCGAGAAAGTCGGGGCGGACGCGTTGACCTTCGCCTGACGGCGCTGCCTAGCGGTGGTCGAAGGCCGCCTGCACGTCGGCAGGTTCGGACAGGCCGTTCGCCAGCAGGACCTGCAACAGGATGCGCGACTTCGCCGGGCCGAGCGCGCGGGCGGCGACGAAGCCGTCGGTGTCGTCAGCCGGTTCGCGGTCGACGAGCCCTTCGCCCACCCTGCTCGACCGGACCACGATCACTCCGCGCGCTGCCGCTTTCGCCAGCGCGCGCCTGACGCCCTGCGGCATGGTCCCGGCGCCGAAGCCGGCCATAACCATGCCCGCCGGATTGCGCGACAGCACGTGGTCGACCGCGTCGGCCTCCATGCAGGCGCGGGCGTAGAGAATGGGCACCGTCGGCCAGGTTTCCGGAAAGTCGAAGCGCGCGGCCTCGCCGCTGCGCCATGGCGCGCCGAACCATTCGAGCGAGCTTGGGGTCACCGCAGCGACCGCATCGCGCGGGTAGCCGCGAAACGCATCGGTCCCGCCGGTGCGCGCCTTGCGGGCGTCGCGCGCGGCGATCACCCGGTCGCTCATCACCAGCAGCACGCCCCGACCGGCCGCATCGGCGTCGCCCGCCACGCGCACCGCGTTGGCGAAGTTGCGTAGCCCGTCGCTCCCGACCGCGTCGGCAGGGCGCATCGCGCCGACCAGCACCACGGGCTTGGTCGCCGGCAAGGTGAGGTCGAGCAGCAGCGCGGTTTCCTCGGCGGTATCCGTGCCGTGGGTGATGACGATGCCGCCCACCGCGGGATCGTCCATCGCCTCAGCACAGGCCGTGTGCAGGGCGCGCCAGATGTCGGGGGTGATATCCTCCGAACCGATCGCCGCGACCTGCCGCCCCTCCAGCCGCGCCTCCAGCCCCAGCGGGCCCGCCATGTCGAGGAAACTGCCGATCTCGATCTGCCCGGGCCGGTAATCGGCCCTCGTCGCCGATCCGGCCTGCCCGGCAATCGTGCCGCCCGTTGCCAGGACGAGGATGCGGGGCGGGGTCATCCCTCGTGCCTAGAGATCGAATTTCACCAGCACGAGAAGCGGGAACGTGGCATCGCGCAATTCCGGGGCCCCCTTCAACGCGGGCTCGAACACGGCATGCTTTCGCAGCGCGGCGCAAAGTTCGGCTTCGCTGGTCTCGGTCGGTTCCTCGATCTCGGCGCGACAACTCGCAATCCGGCCGGCGCGGTTGATCTGCAGCTCGTTGGTTACGATTGCCACCGGGGCCGGCGGCATGTCCGGCCGGATGCCGATCGCCGCAAGAAGGTCCTCCGCCCAGAGTTCGAAGTTCAAGGGGACCGGCCCGGTCAACCGGAGCACGTTGTTACCTTGGGGAATCTGGTATCTGATCGCGGTGCTGCAATTGCTCGCAACCGGTTCCCCATTCAGGTCCAGCGCAGGATTGAACTGCGCAAACCGGACCATGCCGTCGCAGGCGGCCGTGTCGAGTGCGGCGCTACCGTTGCTTGTCGTCAAGGTACAGCTGTCGACCCGGCCATCGGTGTTGACGGTTACCCGCAACCGGACATTCCCTTCCTCGAGGTTCCGCAGGGCCGCGGCCGGATAGTTCTCCTGGATGCTCCTCGCCCAGCGCCCCTGATGATGTGGTGAGACACCGCCAGGAACTTCCGACGGCGGCGGAACGGGCGCGGTCTTTCTTTCCACTTTGGGTTCGCCGGCGCGTTCCTGGCCAAGCGCACCGGCCGGCAGGACAATAACGAAGAAAGCGAGGGGCAAAGCGACCGCGGGGAGGGATTTTCTCATGCCATCGTCATGGCTTCGCCCGATTGAACGGTCAACCGGGCCAACTCGCGGCTTGACCCTGCCGCCATCCGCGCGGTAACGGCGCGGCACCGAACAGGGGCGGTTAGCTCAGCTGGTAGAGCATCTCGTTTACACCGAGAGGGTCGGCGGTTCGAACCCGTCACCGCCCACCAGTTTCAGCAAGACAATTTCATCCGGGGGAGGAAATTGCGCTGAAACTCCCGAGCGGAGCGAAGGTGCGCCGAGCCCGCTTAACCACCTCCCCCTTTTCCGCCGCCAAGCGCCTCTTCCACCAGCGCGCGGGATTCCGCGTCGGTCCAGTCGCGGTCGCCGGAGTAGCGCCACAGCTCGCGCCCGGCGGCATCGTACAGCACGGTCAGCGGCAGGCCCACGTTGACGCCGTAAGCGCCGGCGAAATCGGCGTCCGGGTCCAGCCACGGTTCCAGCTTCGCGAAACCGGCCTCTTCGAAATAGGGGACCACTGCCTCGGCACCGGTCAGGTCCTGGCTCACGGCCAGCACCTTCAGCTCGCCCGCATACTCGCCGGCCAGCGCGTCCAGAGTCGGCATCTCCGCTTTGCACGGCGCGCACCACGTCGCCCACAGGTTCACCAGCACCGGCGCGCCTTCCAGCGAGCCGGGGTCGAGCGTGCGCCCGGCAGGATCGGTCAGGACGGTGTCGGGCAGGGGGCTTCCCGCGGCGCTGCGATCCAGCCCGGCAACGCCCTGCTTGGCCGGGGCGGAGTTTTCCTTCGGTTGCGCGCCCCTGTCGCTTTGCCTATCGCAAGCCGTCATCGGCACGGCGAGCAGCGCGGCCAGCAAAAGGGCGGACATGGCAGAGGAGGATAGCGACATTCCGGGCTCCGGCTCTGCCGCCAGCAACAGCATGTGGGGCGGCAGGTTCGCCGGTGGACCTAGCGCGATCATGCGCGAAATCAACGCCTCGATCCCGTTCGACAAGCGGCTGTGGCGCGAGGATATCGAGGCGAGCAAGGCGCATGTCGCCATGCTGGGCAGGCAGGGCGTGCTGACGGCAAGCGACGCGCAGGCGATCGCCGAGGGGCTCGACCGGGTCGCCGCCGAGTATGAAACGAACGGCGTGCCCGAGGACTGGGACCTCGAAGACATCCACATGACCACCGAAAGCCGGCTGGCCGAACTGATCGGGCCGGTCGCCGGGCGCCTCCACACCGGGCGCAGCCGCAACGACCAAGTGGCGACGGATTTCAAGATGTGGGTCGATCAAGCCATGTGGCAAGCCCACGATGATCTGCACCGTTTGCAAGAGGCCTTGGTGAAAAGGGCGGAAGAGCATGCGGATTCCATCATGCCCGGCTTCACCCATTTGCAGACGGCGCAGCCGGTCACGCTAGGTCATCACCTGATGGCGTATTACGAAATGTTCGAGCGGGATAGGAGCCGTTTCGTGTCGGCAGCCGTAAGGCTCGGCGAATGCCCGCTCGGCAGCGCAGCACTGGCGGGCACGGGGTACGACCTCGACCGCGAATTCACCGCAGACTTGCTCGGCTTTGCCAAGGGTCCGACGCGCAACAGCCTCGATGCCGTCAGCGATCGCGATTTCGCGCTGGATTACCTGCATGCCGCCAGCACTTGCGCCATCCACCTGTCGCGCCTGGCGGAAGAGTTCATCACCTGGGCCAGCCAGCCTTTCGGCTTCGTGCAGATGCCCGACACGCTGAGCACCGGCAGCTCGATCATGCCGCAGAAGAAGAACCCCGACGCGGCGGAGCTGGTGCGCGGCCATGCCGGGCGGATCATCGGTTGCGCCACCGCGCTGATGGTGACGATGAAGGGCCTGCCGCTCGCCTATTCGAAAGACATGCAGGACGACAAGCCGCCGGTCTTCGAAGCCGCAGACCTGCTGACCCTGTGCCTCGCCGCGATGGAAGGCATGGTGGCGGGCGCGACGTTCCGCACGGCGCGCATGCGGCAGGCTGCGGAACTGGGCTATGCCACCGCGACCGACCTTGCCGACTGGCTGGTGACGAAAGCCGACGTGCCGTTCCGCGAAGCGCATCACATCACCGGCGCGCTGGTGCGAATGGCGGAGGAACGCGGCTGCGCGCTCGACCAGCTGCCGCTCAAGGACATGCAGCAGGTCGACCCGCGTATCGACGCCAGCGTCTTCGATGCGCTATCGGTCGACGCATCGGTCGCGGCCCGCAAGAGCTTCGGCGGAACCGCGCCGGACCAGGTTCGCGCCCGGATCGCCGAAGCGCGCGAGGCGCTTTCAATGGAGGACGAGGAATGAGCGGCAGGCCCCTGATATTGCTCGCTGCACTGGCGATATCCGCCTGCGGTTCGAAAGCCCCGCTTGAACCGGTGGCGGGCGAGGCGCTGCCGCCGCGGCCCTATGGCGCGGACTATACGCCCGATAGCGAGGAGCTGCTCGAACCGGCGGTAACCGCCGTGCCCGCCCGCGACATCGAACTGCGCGAACGATCTGAGGAGCGCGAGGACGACCCCTTCGACCTCCCGCCCGAATAATGGACCATTTCGCCCTTCGCGACGGCGTCCTCCATGCAGAGGACGTGCCGCTGCCGGCCATCGCGGACGCAGTGGGCACGCCGGTCTATGTCTATTCCCGCGCCACGCTGGAACGCCACGCCCGCGTGTTCCGCGAGGCGGTGGCGGGGCTGGGCGAGGGCGAGCCGCTGGTCGCCTTCGCGGTCAAGGCCAACCCCAACCTCGCCGTGCTGAAAGTGCTGGCGCGCGAGGGACTGGGGGCCGACGTCGTCTCCGGCGGGGAGCTGGCCCGTGCGCTCGCCGCCGAGATGCCGCCGGAAAAGATCGTCTTCAGCGGCGTCGGCAAGACCCGCGCGGAACTGGAGCAGGGGCTGGATGCCGGCATCTTCCAGTTCAATCTCGAAAGCGAGGAAGAAGGGGTTGAACTGGCAGGGATCGCCCGCGCGCGCGGGATCGAGGCCCGCTGCGCCTTGCGGATCAATCCCGATGTCGATGCGGGCACCCACGACAAGATTTCCACCGGCAAGGCGGACAACAAATTCGGAGTGCCGATCGGCGAGGCGGAAGGCATCTTCGCCCGCCTGTCCGCGCTGGGCGGGCTGCGCCTGCGCGGCATCGCGCTCCACATCGGAAGCCAGCTGGGCGAACTCGAACCGCTCGAAACGGCTTTCGCAAAGGTCGGCAAGCTACTGGAATCGCTGCGCGCGGCGGGCCACGACATGCGCCATGTCGACCTCGGCGGCGGGCTCGGTGTGCCCTACAAGGACGGCGAGCGCTTCCCCAGCCCGGCGGAGTATGGCGCGATGGTGGCGCGGGCGACCGCGGGCTGGGGCGTGCGGCTGGTGTTCGAACCGGGCCGCGTGATTGCCGGCAATGCGGGCGTGATGCTGACGCGGGTGATCCGCAAGAAACAGGGCGTGCGCGACCCGTTCCTGGTCGTGGATGCAGCGATGAACGACCTCGCGCGCCCGGCGCTCTACGGCGCATACCACCATTTCGTCGCGGTCGAGCCGCGCGGCGCGCAGGAAACGGCGAACATCGTCGGCCCGATCTGCGAAACCGGCGACACGTTTGCCATGGGCCGCGAATGCGACGCGCTGGAGGCTGGCGAGCTCGCGGTCTTCCGCACCGCCGGCGCTTACGGGGCGACGATGGCGTCGAGCTATAACTCGCGCGGCTTCGTGGCCGAAGTGCTGGTCGATGGCGACAAATTCGCGGTGGTCGCGGACCGGATCGCCGCGGGCGCGATCATGGATGCGGAGCGCGTGCCCGAATGGCTGGCATAGGCAGCCTGCCGCTGTTCCACCGCGTGGACGGCACGCCCGTCATCGTCCTTGGGGAAGGGCCTGCCGCAGAACCGAAACGGCGGCTGGTCGAACGGGCCGGCGGGCGGATCGTGGACGACCTGCAGGCCGGCGTGGACGAAGGCGCACGGCTGGCATTCGTGGCGCATGACGATGTCGCCCGGTGCGAGGCGGACGCGATCCGCCTGCGCTGCGCAGGCATCCTGGTAAACGTGGTCGACCGCCCCGAACTGTGCGATTTCACCACCCCCAGCATCCTCGACCGCGAGCCGGTGCTGGTCGCCATCGGTACCGGCGGCGCATCGGCGGGTCTCGCCAAGCAGCTGCGCCTGCGGCTGGAAGGGTTACTGCCCGATAGTCTCGGTACGCTCGCCAACGGCCTTTATGCCGCGCGGGCCAGCCTGCGCGCCCGCTGGCCGGACGGGGGCGAGCGCAGGCGCGCACTCGATGCGGCCCTGTCGGCAGGCGGCCCGCTCGACCCGCTGGAGGAAGGCGCGCACGATCAGCTGTCCGATTGGCTGGCGGGAGAGGCGATGCCGATGGCGACCGGGCGGCGCGAGATTGTGCCGGTGTCGGACGATCCCGACGACCTGACGCTGCGCCAGCTAAAATGGCTCGGCGCCGCCGATGCGATAGTGGTCGAGGACGGGGTGCCCGCCCGCATACTCGGCCGCGCCCGCGCCGATGCGCCGCGCCTGCCGCTGGCTTCGGGCGTTCCTGACGAAGGCCTGGTGGTGGTGGTGCGCGCTACGCGTCCGACAGGATGAAGTTCATCACTGCCGTGGCGACCGGTTTCGCGCGGTCGGACTGCCATGCCTCGATATCGACATTCGCCGTGCGTCCCCCGGCGCGGGTGACGCGGCCGACCGCATAGGTCGTTTCCGAGCGCGCGCCGCGCAGGAATTGCACCGTCACGTTGACCGGCTTTAGCTTCGCGGCGCGGTCCTGCAGCGCGAGATGGGTCTGCAGCGCGGTGAAACCGGCGATTTCGAGCAGCCCGCTCGACGATCCGCCGTGGAGGTAACCGGGCCGCCCCTCGACCCGCTGGCCGAACGGCATGGCGATCACCGGCATGCGGCCCTCGACCCGGTCGACCGACAGGCCCAGCCCCTGCGCATAGGGGGGCAGCGCATCGGCGACGCGGGCGATGATCTCCTCTTCGGTCACGATCCGGGCTTATCCACGAACATGAATTCGCCCGCGACGTGCGCGACCGGATCGTCCGGATCGCCGTCATGCGCAAAGCCGCGCACGAAGGCGATGGACTTCGTTTGCGTGTAGCATTCGCCGTGGCCGACCACGGTGGCACCCTTGCGCGCGGGGCGCATGTAATCGACGCGCAGATCCACCGTGACCATCGAGATGAAGCGGCGGTTGCGGTGCCAGATCGCGCTGGCGGTGGAGATATCCATCAGCGAAACGATGGGGCCGGAGGCGAGGATGCCGCTGTCCGGCTGGCCGACGAGGTCTTCGCGCCAGGGCAGCTGCAGTTCCACCCAGTTTTCCCCGTGGTCGCGGTACTGGATGCCGAGCCAGCCCATGTGGCCGGACGACAGCATCATCGGCGCCGCACGCGCGATGTCGAAACCCGAATTGTTGGCTGGCCTGCCGCTCATGGCGGTGCCGTTATCGGTTCCTGTCACTAATGCAAGGCCTTAGAACGCGGCGCCGGCCATGCGGTCAATCGCGCCTTGGAGGATCACTGCCGCGGCGTGGCTGTCGATCATCGCGCGCCGTTTCGCGCGGCTGGTGTCCTGCGCGATCAGGTCCCGTTCCGCACTCAGGGTGCTCCAGCGTTCGTCCCACAGCAGCACCGGCAATTCGAACGCTGCGGCAAGGTTTCGGGCATAGGCCCGGCTGGCCTGTGCGCGCGGGCCTTCTGTCCCGTCCATGTTGAGCGGCAGGCCGATCACGACCCCCGCAATACCGCGCGCTTTCGCCAGTTCTCCCAGCACTTCCCGGTCGCGGCCGAACTTGCCGCGCGGCAGCGTCTTGCCCGCCGTGGCGAAGGCCCAGCCGGCATCGCACGTGGCCGTGCCGATGGTCTTGGTACCGAGGTCGAGCGCCAGCAGCACGCCGCCATCGGGCAGCGCATCGGCGAACGCGCGCGTATCGTCGGTGATCAGCGGGCCGCCAGCCATGCGGACACCCGGCGCTCCACGTCACTGCGCAGGTCCTGCCAGAACAGCGGGATGTCGTAGACGTGGTAATTGTTGCCCGGCAGCACGGCGTTGCCCATGTCGGGCGGGTCGGTGATCAGCAGCAGACCGCGCTCGTCGCAGCGCGCGCCCACCGCCTGCGGCTGCAGGGTGGCGGAGGAGAAGCTGCCGTCCGGCACCAGCGTGCCCGTGTTGGCGCTGGCCGGGGCGGAGCCGCCGACGGTGCCGGTGATCGGGTTGACGCACAGGATCGGGCTGTCGCCGCGCACCTGGCCATCGTACCCCTGCGTCATCGAATAGCGCTGCAGGACCATGCGCGGATCGGCCGGCTCCGCGAAGCTGACCCAGGCGCTGAGACAGGCGGGCTGGTCCGGCGTGGCGCAGGCGGGGAAGCCCACTTGCGGCAGGTCGCGGTCGACCGAGATCGGCCAGCCGACCGGGTACACGGCGGCGATACGGCCTTCGAGATCGGTCCCGCGCACCTTTTCGCGCAGCAGGGTCAGGATGTGGAGCGCACCCTGGCTATGCCCGGCGAGGACGATGGGCGTGTCCGCATCGACGGTCTCGGCAAACAGGTCGAAGGCCATCTCCACGTCGCGGTAGGCGGCGTCGATCGCCATCTGCGCTTGCGGCTGGTCGGTCAGGAAGGCGCCGACATGGGCTTGCCGGTATTTGGGAATCCAGATTTCGCGCGCTTCGCCGAAGGGGCTGGCGAGGCCGCGGATGAACAGACGCGCGCGGTCTTCCGCCTCCGTGTTGCCCAGCGCGGCATTCCATTGCGCACCGCCGGCGATGGCATCGGGGATATAGCTGGTCGGATGGACGAAGAAGAGCGCGAAGCCGGTGCCGTCCGGCGCGGCGATGTCGGGCGTGGCGGCCGGTGAGGGTGAGGGCGAGGGCTCGCTTGGCGTGGGCAACAGCGAACGCTCCGCCGCCGGGCGATCCGGCGTGGGCGCTTCATCGCCTGCCGAAGCGACGTCGGGCCGGTAGCGCGCCGGATTGTTGCCGAGCCCGGGCCGCGCGTACCACATGTCCGGGTCTTCGTAGGCGTTGGCTGCCAGCGCATCCTGCTCCACGAATTCGCCGCGGGGGACGAAGGTGAACTCGGTCGCTTCCTTCGACCAGATGTTGAGCGCCACCATCGCCGCGATCACCACGACGATGCAGAAGGTGACGAAATAGAGGAACTTGCGCGCCACCCGGTCAGCCCTCCGCCGCCGGTCGGGCCGCCTCAGGCGCATTTTCCTCGTACCGTTTCGCCCGCCGTTCCAGTGCGACCTTCAGCATCGCCATGATCGGATCGGCCAGCGCCAGGCCGATCAGGCCGAACAACACGCCAAGGATCAGCTGGGAGGCGAGCACCAGCGCAGGCGCGAGGTCCACCGTCTTTTTCGCAATCAGCGGGATCAGCAGATACCCGTCGATGGTCTGGACGAAGAAATAGACGAAGATCGTGTAGATGCCGGTGTCCACCCCGGCGGAAAAGCCCACCAGTACCATCAGCAGGCCGGAAATGACCGCGCCGATATTCGGGATGAAGGCGAGGATACCGGTCAGCAGGCCGAGCAGCGCGGCCATCGGCACGCCGTAGAACGCCAGCATCGCCCAGGTGAAGATGCCTTCCACCACCATGCCGACCAGCCGGCCGAACATCAGGCGGCGCAGGTTGAATGCCATTTCGTCCAGCGTGCCGCGCAGGTAATCGCGGTCTTCGGTCCACGCGATCCACTCGACGCCGCGTTCGTAGATGCGCGGCTCCACCGCCACGTAGATGCCGATGATGACAATCAGCAGCAGCGTGGTGAGCCCGCCGATGACGCCGCCGACCGCGCGGGTGACCGTGCCGATCCCGCTGGAAAGCTGGCTGGCCATTTGCTGGACGTTGTTCGGGTCGATGGCGATGCCGCGCGCCTCCGCCCATTCCGCCAGCCGGCCGATCTGTTCGGTGAGGATCTGCGGCAAGGTGGCCGCTTCGGACGCGATGGTCGTGCCGGCGAAATAGAACAGCCAGGCGAAGAAAGCGGCAACCAGCAGCATCGTCAGCACTACGCGCAGCGAGCGGCCGATGGGCAGCACGCGGCCCAGCAGGCGCGCCCCGCCATCCAGCATCGCGGCGAACACCAGCGCGCCGAAGATCACCAGCAGCGATTGCGACAGCAGCACGAACAGCGCGATGCTGCCGATCACGATGGCCCAGACGAAAGCCTTCTTGGCCTCCATCCTGAGGCCCGGATCCGCAATCCGCGTGGGGCTGGCGCCGATGGCTTCTTCGTCCTCGTTCTGCTTGCTCATGCCCCTGCTCCCCTGCTTAGTCCTCGCCCTGCGCCGCGATAGGCCGGGTCACCGGTCGCAGGCTGGTCCAAGCGCGGCCTTCGCGCAAGGCCCCCCACCACGTCAGCGGGTTCCAGGCGAAGCTGCCGTCCAGCGAAAAGGTGATGAATTCTGCGCGGCCGCCGATGTCGGTCAGCGGGATCGGCCCGTGCAGTCCGCCCATCGCGGCGGGCGCGCGGCTGTCCGAACTGTTATCGCGGTTGTCGCCCATCAGGAACACGTGGCCTGCGGGAATCTCGATCTCGGCGAAATTGTCGAGCAGGTTGTCGTCCTGCGTATCGAGTACGCGGTAGCTGGCGCCGTTGGGCAAGGTTTCGCGGTAAGTCGGCAATTCGCAGACAACCTTACCCGAAGGCAGGCGAACCTTGCCGCCGGGATAGAGGAAGCCGTCGCAGGTGTTGTTGGCGTCGACCGGCAGCTGGTCTGGCACTTCCGTCTCGCGCGGGACGGGCTTGCCGTTGAGCACGATCTGGCCGTTGACCACCGCGATCCGGTCTCCTGGCAGGGCGACGACGCGCTTGATCCAGTCGATCCCGCTGTCGTTCACGTCCCGCGGCGGCTGCAGGATCACGATGTCGCCGTATTCGGGCGTCTTGGGCAGCAGGCGCCAGTCTCCCCGGCCGAGCGCGTGGAAGCTGACCGAGGACCAGTTCCAGCCATAGGGGAACTTGCTTACGATCAGCCGGTCGCCCTTGACCAGGCCCGGCATCATCGAGCCGGAGGGGATGTAGAACGGCTTGGCGATGAATGTGTGGAAGGCCAGCACGGCGAGCAGCATCAGCGTCAGGCCGCGCAGCTCCGCCCACCAGTTGACCTTTTCCCCGTCGTCCTTTGCGGCAGGTTTTGCCTCGGCGGGGGCATCGCGCGTGTCCGCCGGTGCCGCGTCCTGAATGTCCGTCATGCCTTCGGAATGGCCTCGATAATCACGAATGCCTGCGCCCATGGGTGGTCATCGGTGAGGGTGAGATGAATGGCCGCCTCGTAGCCGTCCGGAATCATCGCGTCGAGCCGTTCTTTCGCCCCGCCCTCCAGCGCCAGCGTGGGCGCGCCTGACGGGGCGTTGACGACGCCGATGTCCTTCATGAAGACCCCGCGGCGGAAGCCCGTGCCGACCGCCTTGCTGAAAGCTTCCTTGGCCGCGAACCGCTTGGCATAGGTGCCCGCGATGGTGAACGGCCGCCGCCGCGCCTTGGCCCGCTCCACGTCGGTGAAGACGCGGTTTTCGAACCGCTCGCCGAAACGGTCGAGCGAGTTCTGGATCCGCTCGATATTGCACAGGTCGCTACCGAGGCCGATGATCATGGCATTCCCCTTGCCAGCATCGCGGCCAGCAGGACCAGCACCAGCCAGTGCAGCACGACCTGTGTGTGGACGAGCGGGTGATCGACCTCGCCTTTTGCGAAGCGCAGGGCGCCGGCATAGCCGAACAGCTGCAGGACCGGCCAGCCGATGGCGATGGCGTAGGCGGCGCGTTCGGACAGGGCGATGGCGAGGAGCAGGAGGCTCGCCAGCCACGGGATCGCGCCGGCGAGCAGCACCAGCTTCTCCCGCCGCGTCAGTTGCCGCACGATTACCACGGGCTTCGCGCCGAAGTCACCGGGCGTCGTCCATCAGCTCGCGCATCCGGCGCACGGCGTTTTCGAGGCCGACGAAAACGGCCTCGCCGACGAGGTAGTGGCCGATGTTGAGCTCGGCCAGCTGCGGGATGGCGGCGATGGGCTGCACATTCTCGTAAGTCAGGCCATGCCCCGCGTGCGGCTCGATCCCGTTCTTGGCGGCCAGCGCGGCCATGTCGGCGATGCGCTTCAGCTCGGCGGACAGGCGCTCGCTGTCGCCGTCCAGATGGGCATGGGCGTATTCGCCGGTATGGAATTCGACCACCGGCGCGCCGAGGCGCAGCGCGGCATCGAGCTGCCGCTCGCTCGCTTCGATGAACAGCGAAACGCGAATGTCCGCCTCGCGCAGCCGGTCGACGATGGGGGCGAGGCTGTTGTGCAGGCCTGCGGCATCAAGGCCGCCTTCGGTCGTGCGCTCCTCGCGCTTTTCGGGGACGATGCAGGCGGCGTGCGGCTTGTGCGCAAGGGCGATGGCGAGCATTTCCTCGGTCGCCGCCATTTCGAGATTGAGCGGCAGCTCGGTCGCGTCCTGGATGCGTTTCAGGTCGTCGTCGCGAATGTGGCGGCGATCTTCGCGCAAGTGAGCGGTAATCCCGTCCCCGCCGACCGCCGCGACGATCTCCGCCGCGCGCACCGGATCGGGATGGTCGCCGCCGCGCGCATTGCGGATGGTGGCGACGTGGTCGATGTTGACGCCCAATCTCAGGGTGTGCGGATGGTGGGGATTGCTCATCGCTGCCGCATCTAGGGCAGGCGGCCGGGCAATTCTACCCGCAAGCGACTGTGGAGAGCAGGCGGTGCATCGCGCCGCTGCCCGACCAGATCTCGCCAAAGTCGAACTCCGCCTGGTCCGTCGCCAGCGCCACCGCGATGCCGAGGTCGGGCAGGATGATATTGCGGACCCGGTAGCGGCCGATGGCGCCGTTGCGCTCCACGATCCGCTGCGGTCCTTCGCATCCTTCGAGCGGGGCCTCGAACACCCACTGGCCGAGCGCCATGTGGCCTGCGTCCGGATCTGCATTCCACAGAGTGGCCAGCGCCTCGTCTCCCAGAAGGTCGCCTTCCATCAGCGCGCGGTCGAACAACAGCATGTCGTCGAGCGGGCCAACCAGCGCGCCGGACGCGCCGTATCCGGCAAGGATGCGCGCATCGCCGGGCCGCGCCTTGGCGAATGCGCGGTCGCTGCCCGCCTCGATAAAATCGGTGTTGATCCAGTCCGCGGACAGGCCGACCCCCTGCGCGAGGAGTAGGTCCAAGCTCGTATCCGTAACCTGCTCCAGCACTTCGCCCAGCACGATGTAGTCGCAGTTGTTGTAGGACCATGTGCCTTCCTCGCGCGCAGCCCCCTGGCCGGTGCAAAAGCGCAGCGCGTCGCCGCCATCGGTGTAGAAGGCCGGTACCCCCTGGTCGTCGGGCGGAGTGTCGTCGGGATTGGGCAAGTCGCTCCGGTGGCGCAACAGGTCCTCGACCGTCAGCCCCCGGCCGCGCAGGCGCGGCACGATGGCGCCGACGTTGCTGTCCAGCGCCAGCGTCCCGTTCTCCACCTCGCGCATGACGAGGACGGCGACGACCTGCTCGGTCACCGATGCCCACGGCCATCCCTCGATCGCGTGTTCGCCGGCCGCTTCGGGCTCCGGACCGCCGTAATAGATGGTGAAGGGCTCGCCCGGCAGGCTGACGGCGACGTCGCCGGTAAAGCCGCTGTCCGCAAGATCGGCATAGGCGCGCGATGCGGGCGTATCTTCGAAATCCTGCGGGCCGAGCAGGCTGGCGCAGCCGCCCAGGGCGAATGCCAGCGCGAGCGCGGCACCCCGGGAGGCGCGCGCCGTCACTTCCGGCTGCCCGGCTTGGTCACGGGCACGGCGGCAAGCGCTTGCGGCACCTCGTCTTCGGCATAGGTCGGGAAATTGATGTCGATCAGCGGGAAGAACGGCACGCCGAGGTCCACCGCGCCGCCGCTGCGGTCCACCAGCGCGACTTCGGCGAGGACATCGCCGCCTTCGCGCTTCACCGCCTCGATCGCCTCGCGGCTGGAAAGGCCGGTGGTGACGACGTCCTCCACCATCAGCACCTTTGCGCCTTCTTCCAGCCGGAAGCCGCGCCGCAGTTCGAACGTGCCGGTCGGGCGTTCCAAAAAGATCGCGTCCTTGCCCAGCGCGCGGCCCATCTCGTGCCCGATGATCAGCCCGCCCATCGCCGGGCTGACGACGGTATCGATCTGGCTGCGGATGTCGCGCGGGATCTTCTGGGCGAGAGCGCGGGCCAGCTCTCCGGCGCGTTCCGCGTTCATCAGCACGCGGGCACATTGCAGGTAATGGCCGCTGTGCCTGCCGGAGGAGAGGACGAAATGCCCCTCCAGCAGCGCCTCGCTGGCGCGGAAGGCATGCAGGACGTCGTCGTCGGTCATGTTCGCTCGGTTTCTCGCAAGAGGGATTGCACTTTATCGCACCGTCGTCATCGCCGGATCGGTCCGGGCGCGCACGGTGTGGTAAAAAACTCCTAGAGACGCTTGAGACACCGGGCAAGCCTGCGTATAGGCGGGCCCGATTTCGCAGCGCATCGCCCTTTTCGCGAGGGGTTGCGCCTGCCGGCAACGATACTCGGAAAGATCACGCTATGGCCTTTGCCAAACTTGCCACAACCGTTCGCGCAGCCGCTTTCGCGCTGGCGCTCGCCGCCGTTCCGGGCGCGGTCGCCGCGCAGGACGAGCCGGTGCAGACGCAGGTCGAAGAACCTGCCGGCGCAACCGAGCAGGCCGGAGATGCCGCTGCCGAATCGGACGCCGCCGCGACCGACGCTGCGGCGCCGCTGATCGATGCGCGCAGCACGATCAATGGCGAGCCTGCGATTAAAGGCCAGCCGGTTTCCGCCGAGGAAGACCTGGTCGGTTCGATGAGCTTCCAGCCGCAGCACAACGCGATCGGCGAACAGGCCATCTTCATGCACGATTACATCCTGCTGCCGATCATCGTGGCGATCTGCCTGTTCGTGCTCGGCCTGCTGCTGTTCGTGGTCGTGAAATATCGCCGCCGTGCGGGCCGCGAACCGTCCAAGACCAGCCACAACACGCTGGTGGAAGTGATCTGGACGCTGGTCCCGGCGCTGATCCTGGTCGGCATCGCGATCCCCTCGATCAGCCTGCTGGCGAACCAGTATGAAACCCCGCCGGAAGACGCGATCACCATCAAGGCGACCGGCTACCAGTGGTACTGGGGCTACACTTATGTCGACAACGGCGGCTTCGAAGTCATTTCGAACATGCTGGATGCCGACGAGGCGGAAGCCCGCGGCGAGCCGCACCAGCTGGCGGTCGACAACCGCCTGGTCGTGCCGGTCGGTGTGCCGATCCGAATGCAGATCATCGGCGCCGACGTGATCCACTCGTTCGCCGTGCCGAGCCTGTGGTTCAAGATGGACGCCGTGCCCGGCCGCCTGAACGAAAAGATGCTGACCATCGACGAGCCCGGCATCTACTACGGCCAGTGCATGGAGCTGTGCGGCGCCCGCCACGCCTACATGCCGATTGCCGTCGAGGCCGTGCCGATGGACCAGTTCCGCGCATGGGTCGCCAGCAAGGGCGGCACTTTCGGCGACGAGGAAACGGTGGCGGAAGAAGGCGCGCAGTCGGCCGAAGATGCCGCCGAAGCGGGCGACACGGAAGCGGCCGAAGAGGCTGTCGAAGCCGAAGCCTCAGCGGCAACCGCCGCCGAATAACGAACGTATTTAGATAGAACGACAGGTCGAGAGACAGATCATGGCAACCACAGCAGACAGCTTCCAGGCGCATCACGACGATCATGCGCACGCACATGATGCCGACCACAAGCCGGCGTTCTTCGCCCGCTGGTTCATGTCCACCAACCACAAGGACATCGGCACGCTGTACCTGATCTTCGCGATCATCGCGGGCATCATCGGTGGCGCCATTTCGGGCGTCATGCGTGCCGAGCTGGCCGAGCCGGGCATCCAGATCCTGAATTCCACGATCCCCTTCGCAGGCGTCGGCGCGGTCGATATCAACGCCGCACTGCACCACTGGAACGTGCTGATCACCGCGCACGGCCTGATCATGGTCTTCTTCATGGTCATGCCGGCCATGATCGGCGGCTTCGGCAACTGGTTCGTGCCGCTGATGATCGGCGCGCCGGACATGGCCTTCCCGCGCATGAACAACATTTCGTTCTGGCTGACGGTGATGGCCTTCTTCAGCCTTCTGGCGTCCACCTTCATGCCGGGCGGCACGGGGACGGGCGCGGGCACGGGCTGGACGGTCTATGCACCGCTGTCCACTTCGGGCAGCCAGGGCCCCGCGGTCGATTTCGCCATCTTCTCGCTGCACCTTGCCGGTGCCGCCTCGATCATGGGCGCGATCAACTTCATCACCACGATCTTCAACATGCGCGCGCCGGGGATGACCCTGCACCGCATGCCGCTGTTCGTGTGGTCGGTGCTGGTCACCTCGTTCCTGCTGCTGCTGGCGCTGCCGGTGCTGGCCGCGGCGATCACCATGCTGCTGACGGACCGTAACTTCGGCACGACCTTCTTCGATGCGGCCGGTGGCGGCGATCCGGTGCTCTACCAGCACCTGTTCTGGTTCTTCGGCCACCCGGAAGTCTACATCATGATCCTGCCGGGCTTCGGCATGATCAGCCAGATCGTGGCGACCTTCAGCCGCAAGCCGGTGTTCGGCTACCTCGGTATGGCCTACGCCATGGTCCTGATCGGCGTGATCGGCTTCATCGTGTGGGCGCACCACATGTACACTGTCGGCCTCGATGTGAACACGAAGATGTATTTCACCGCCGCGACGATGGTGATCGCCGTGCCTACGGGCGTGAAGATCTTCAGCTGGATCGCCACGATGTGGGGCGGCAGCCTGGAGTTCAAGTCGCCGATGGTCTGGGCGCTGGGCTTCATCTTCCTGTTCACCGTGGGCGGCGTGACCGGCGTGGTACTGGCCAACGGCGGCGTCGACGACAATTTGCACGACAGCTACTACGTGGTGGCGCACTTCCACTACGTGCTGTCAATGGGCGCCGTGTTCAGCCTGTTCGCCGGTTTCTACTACTGGTTCCCGAAGATGAGCGGCCGCTGGCACAGCGAATTCCTGAGCCA
The DNA here is from genome assembly GCF_030406725.1 of Alteriqipengyuania flavescens. Classification (NCBI taxonomy): domain Bacteria; kingdom Pseudomonadati; phylum Pseudomonadota; class Alphaproteobacteria; order Sphingomonadales; family Erythrobacteraceae; genus Pseudoblastomonas; species Pseudoblastomonas flavescens. Next base: position 1,860,828 of record NZ_CP129107.1, read on the forward strand.
CGTCCACTTCTGGATGTTCTTCGTCGGAGTGAACGTGATCTTCTTCCCGCAGCACTTCCTGGGCATTAACGGCATGGCGCGTCGCTATCCCGACTATCCCGATGCCTTCCAGTACTGGAACGAGATCAGCTCGGTCGGCTACATGATCATGGCCGCATCGATGGTCGTGTTCTTCGCCAACCTCGTCTACGCCTTCACGGCGGGCAAGAAGGCGGAAGCCAACTACTGGGGCGAAGGGGCAACGACGCTCGAATGGGCGCTGTCGAGCCCGCCGCCGTTCCACCAGTTCAACGAACTGCCGGTTATCGAGGACCACCACGGTCACCACCACCACGCCAAGGCCGTCGGCTGAGCCGATAGGCTGGCAGGCAGGCGCGCCATTCAAGAGCGCGCCGCCGGAAACCGAAGATGGGGGGGCGTGCCGGCAACGGCGCGCCCCCGTTTCGCAAGACAGGACATGAGCATCTCCACCGCAGTCCCACCCACCACCGCTTCGACCGGCGCCCGGATGCCGGCGGACTGGCGCGATTTCTACGCGCTGACAAAGCCGCGGGTGATGACGCTGGTGATCTTCACCGGCCTGTGCGGCCTGCTTGCCGCGCCGGGGAGCATCCACCCGGTGCTGGGCTTCGTGACCGTGCTGTGCATCGCGCTGGGCGCGGGCGGGGCGGCCAGCCTCAACCAGTGGTGGGAAGCGGACCTCGACGCCAAGATGAAGCGGACCTCCGGTCGCCCGCTGCCTGCCGGGCGGATGCAGCGCACCGACGCGCGCGATTTCGGCTTCTTCCTGTCGGGCCTGTCGGTGATGATCATGGGCCTTGCGGTCCACTGGCTCGCCGCGATCATCCTGGCGATCTCGATCGTCTACTACGCCGTCGTCTACACCATGTGGCTGAAGCCGCGCACGCCGCAGAACATCGTCATCGGCGGCGGGGCAGGGGCCTTCCCGCCGATGATCGGCTGGGTCGCGGTGACGGGCGAGGTCACGCTGATGCCCGTGCTGCTGTTCGCCATCATCTTCTTCTGGACGCCGCCGCATTTCTGGGCGCTCGCCCTGTTCGTGGAAAGCGATTACGCCAAGGCCGGCATCCCCATGCTGCCGGTGGTGAAGGGCGAGGTGGCGACCCGCCGCCAGATCCTCGCCTACAGCGTGCTGCTGATCCCGATTGCCGTCGCGCCGTGGCTGATCGGCGGGACCGGCGCGATCTACGGCATCGCGGCGCTCGTCCTCAGCCTCGGCTTCCTCGCGCTGGCCGTTCCCGTCTTCACCCGCCGTCGTGGGGAAGAGGACCGGATGCTCCCCGAAAAGCGTCTGTTCGGCTATAGCGTGATCTATCTCTTCGCCCTGTTCGGCGCGCTGGTCGCCGACCGGCTGCTCGCCCATTACGGAGTTTTCGCATGACGCCCGAAGAACAACGCGAATACCGCGCCCGCCAGATCGCCCGGTCCAAGGTCTTCGGCCTCGGCCTCGCGGCGCTGGCCGTCCTGTTCTACGTCATCACGATCGTTCGGATGGATTGAACCATGACTGCCGCCGTCGCCCCCGATAGTTCGAAGAACCTCAAGACCGGCCTCATCTTCCTTGCCGTGGCGATCGGCATGCTCGGCCTCGGCTATGCGGCCGTCCCGCTTTACCGCCTGTTCTGCCAGGTGACCGGCTTCGCCGGCACCACCCAGGTGGCGAGCGAAAGCGACGCGGCGCTGGCGGAACAATTCGCCCTGTCCGGCGCCACGAAGCCCATCTCGATCCGCTTCGATGCCAATATCGCGCCCGGCGTGCCGTGGTATTTCAAACCCGAGCAGCGCACCCAAAGCGCACAGATCGGCCAGCGCCAGCTCGCCATCTATGTCGCGCGCAACAACAGCGACCGGCCGGTGACGGGCACCGCCACCTTCAACGTGGAGCCGGAGCAGGCGGGCGCCTATTTCAACAAGATCCAGTGCTTCTGCTTTACCGAGCAGACGCTGGAGCCGGGCGCGGAAGTGCGCATGCCGGTGCTGTATTACGTCGACCCCGCCGCCCTCGACGATCCCAACATGGACGGGGTCGAGCAGGTCACGCTCAGCTACACATTCCACAAGGCGCCGGAGCAACCCGACGCTACCCCCTAGACCCCACGCGGCCTGCGCTTTAAGGGCAGGCGACGCATTCGATTCACTGTTTAATCCAGGATCACGCCATGGCCGGTAAACCAGCCCACGAATATCACATCCTGCCGCCCGACATCTGGCCGCTGGTCACATCAATGTCGGCACTCACCTTCACAACCGGGATGGTGTTCTTCATGCACAGCACCCCGGCAACGGCGGAAGCGCCTGCGACCTACAGCTTCTGGCCGCTGGTGCTGGGCCTCGGCATCGCCGGGCTGATCGCCAGCTTCTTCGGCTGGTTTTCGAAGATCATCGCCGAAGCGCAGGCCGGCGACCATACGCCGGTTGTGCAGCTGCACCTGCGCTACGGCATGATCCTGTTCATCGCGTCCGAAGTCATGTTCTTCGTCGGCTGGTTCTGGGCGTGGTTCGATTTCTCGCTGTTCCCCGCGCCGCTGGCGTATGACGAAGGGGCGGGCCTGTGGTCCAACCTCATCGGGCAGGAAGGCGCCGCGGCACTCGCGAAGTTCCCGCCGGAAGGCATCGAAGTCCTCAACGCCTTCGAACTGCCGCTGATGAACACGCTGATCCTGCTGTGTTCGGGCACCACGGTAACCTGGGCGCACCACTCGCTGATCGAAGGCAACCGCGAAGGCCTGAAGCAGGGCCTGTGGGCCACGATCCTGCTCGGCATCCTGTTCTCCTGCGTCCAGGCCTACGAGTATGGCGCGGCGCCCTTCGGCTTCGGCGGCAACACCTACAGCTCGGCATTCTACATGGCGACCGGCTTCCACGGCTTCCACGTGATCGTCGGCACGATCATGCTGATCGTCTGCCTCGTGCGCGCCTACAAGGGCCACTTCACGCCCCGCCAGCACTTCGGTTTCGAAGCGGCGGCGTGGTACTGGCACTTCGTCGACGTGGTGTGGCTGTTCCTCTTCGTCGCAGTCTACGTCTGGGGCGGCTGGGGCGCACCGGTCCATTGATCGCGCTTCCCGCATGACGGCGGAAACGCCTGACCGAGAAACGTCCGACCGACAGGGGCAGCCCGCACAGCGCGTGGCTGCCCTTCTCGGTTCGTGCCCGCACTGCGGCGCGGCGACGCTGTTCGACGGGCCGGTGTCCTTCGCCCCGGAATGCTCGCAATGCGGGCTCAACTTCTCGCGCTTCAACGTGGGCGACGGGCCGGCGGCGTTCCTCACCTTCGGCGTCGGCGGCCTCGTCACCGCGCTCGCCGTCTGGCTGGAGCTTGCGGCGAGTCCGCCGTTCTGGGTCCACATCCTGCTGTGGGTGCCGCTGACCGCGGCGCTGGTTATCGGCGGTCTGCGGGTCGCCAAAGCCTGGCTGCTGAGCGCAGAATACCGCCAGCGGGCCAGCGAGGCCCGGACAGACGACACGCGCCCGGACACTACGCAATCCGACGAGACCAGCTGATGCGTTTCCCCCTCATCCCCTCCATCATCGTTGCCGGGGCCATTGCGACGATGATCGTGCTCGGCATCTGGCAGCTTGGCCGGGCGGACGAGAAGGAGGTGCTGCTGGCCAGCTACGCCGCGGCGCAGGAAAATCCCGACCCGGTCGCCTTTCCTTCCCCCGGGGAGGAAGCGGAGCTGGCGCTTTACCGCCGTGCATCGGTCGACTGCGCAACCGTTCGTGCCATCGAGACCCGCGGCGCCACCTCGGCAAGCGGCGCCAAGGGCTGGGCGCACTACGCCGAATGCACGCTGGCCGATGGCAGTGAGGCGGAAGTCGCGCTCGGCTTCAGCCGCGACCCGCAGGCGATCGCATGGGATGGCGGTGAGGTCACGGGCATCATCGGTCCCGGTCCCAAGCTGGTCGCCGATCCCGCTCTGGCGGGGCTGGACCCGTTGGCGAAACCCGACCCGGCCGACATCCCGAACAACCACCTCGCCTACGCCGGGCAGTGGTTCTTCTTTGCGCTCACCGCGCTGGTCATCTTCGTGCTGGCCGTGCGCCGCAAATCGCGCGGGCTTTAGCCGCACCAACACCCTCTTTCTTGCCGCGCCCTGTGGCCCGCGCTACGCCGCAGCGCAGCATGGACTATATCTCGACCCGCGGCTCCGCGCCCACACTCGACTTCGCCGGCGTCACCCTCGCCGGCCTCGCCAGCGACGGCGGGCTGTACCTGCCTGCCGAGTGGCCGGGCTTCTCGGGCGACCACATCCGCGACATGCGCGGGCTACCCTATGCGGAGCTGGCCGCGCGCGTGATGCAGCCCTTCGTCGGCGACAGCCTGTCGCCGGAGCGGCTGCGCGAATTGTGCGAGGCAGCCTATGGCCGCTTCAGCCACGATGCGGTGACCCCGCTCGTCCAGCTCGACCAGCGGCACTGGCTGCTGGAGCTGTTCCACGGCCCAACGCTCGCCTTCAAGGACGTGGCGCTGCAATTGCTGGGGCTGCTGTTCGAGGAATTCCTCGCCCGCGAGGACAAACACCTGACCATCGTCGGCGCGACCAGCGGGGACACCGGCAGCGCGGCGATCGATGCGGTCGCGGGGCGGGAGCGGATCGAGATCTTCATGCTCCATCCCGATGGACGGGTCAGCGACGTGCAGCGTCGCCAGATGACCACCATCCGCGCGCCGAACGTCCACAATATCGCCATCGGGGGCAGCTTCGACGATGCGCAGGCGATGGTGAAGCGCATGTTCGCCGATCCGGGCATGGCGGCAGTCAACCTCGGCGCGGTCAATTCCATCAACTGGGCACGGCTGATGGCGCAGGTGGTCTATTACTTCGCTGCCGCGGTGCAATTGGGCGCGCCCGACCGCCAGGTCGCCTTCAGCGTGCCGACGGGCAATTTCGGCGACGTCTTCGCCGGCTATGTCGCGGCGCAAATGGGCCTGCCGATCGCGCGGCTGGTCGTCGCCACCAACGTCAACGACATCCTCCACCGCGCCATTGCCAACGGCGACTATTCGGCGGGCGAGGTCACGCCGACCGCCAGCCCCAGCATGGATATCCAGGTCAGCAGCAATTTCGAACGCATGCTGTTCGACGCCGGGGGCCGCGACGGGGCGGCGATGGCGGAGCAGATGCGCGGCTTCGATGCGACCCGCGCGATGCAACTGACGAACCTGCAGCGCGAGGGCGTGGCAGGCCTGATGTCCTCGGCCCGGGCCGATGCGACCGACATGAGCCAGGCGATGCGCTGGGCGTTCGACCATGCGGGGCAGGTCATCGACCCGCACACCGCCATCGGCCTGCATGCCGCGCGGGAGCTGGAGATCGATGGCGACATTCCCGTCGTCACGCTCGCCACCGCGCACCCGGCGAAGTTCCGCGATCCGGTGGAACGAGCGACCGGCATCCGCCCGGCCTTGCCCGCGCGGATCGGCAATCTCTTCGAGCGTGAAGAGGCGTACGAGACCCTGCCGGGCGATTACGACGCGGTCCGCGATTACGTGCTGCAAGGCGCCGCGCCGCATGGCTAATCTGGTGGAACAGCCGGTCGTGATGGCCGGCGGCGCGTGGGAGGACTACGGCCTCATCGACAGCGGGCACGGGCGCAAGCTGGAACGCTACGGCCGCTTCCGCTTCATCCGGCCGGAAGGGCAAGCGCTGTGGGCGCCGCGTTCCGATCACTGGCAGGCGGACGGCGAGTTCGTTCCCGCGTCGGACGAGGACGGCGGCGGACGCTGGCAGCTGGGCGCCCACGTACCGGAAGACGGCTGGCCGCTCGCATGGCAGGACGGCGTGCGCTTCACCGCGCAATGCACGCCCTTCCGCCATCTCGGCTTCTTCCCCGACATGGCCCCGGTGTGGGAGTGGATGGGAGAGCGCCTGGCAGGGCGCGACGACGCCGAAACGATGAACCTGTTCGGCTACACCGGCGTCGGCAGCCTGGCGCTCAGCCGGTTCGGCAAGGTCACCCACGTCGATGCGAGCAAGAAATCGGTCGCCCAGGCGCGCGAGAATGCGGCGCTGTCCGGCATGGAAAACCGTCCGATCCGCTGGCTGGTGGACGATGCCGCGAAGTTCGCCGCGCGCGAGGTGCGGCGCGGCAATCGCTACGACGGGATCATCCTCGATCCGCCCAAGTTCGGGCGCGGGCCGAAAGGAGAAACCTGGCGGCTGGAAGATGCGCTCCCCGGCTTGATCGCCGATTGCCGCAAGCTGCTGGACGGCGACAGCCGGTTCCTGTTCCTGACCGTCTACGCCGTGCGGATGAGCAGCCTTGCCATAGGGGCGATGCTGGCCGAACATTTCGCCGACCTTCCGGGCAGGATCGAGCACGGTGACCTCGCCATGCGGGAGGAGCCGATTGGGCGGGATCAGGACGATCGAACGGACGCGCGCCTGCTGCCCACGGCGATCTTCGCCCGCTGGAGCCGGTGAAGCGGCATCCCGCTGCGGCACACCGCGCGATTGGCGGATTCGCGCCATTGCCCCGCACGCCGTGCGCCGCCATGACACGCCCAAACGATTCGTATTGGGGAAGATACGGCGATGAATCGACTTGCCTCGCAAAGCCAGCTGCGCGCCAGCCTGCTGCGCTGGTCGCTGGTGTGCGTACCGGCGGTCATGTTGCTGGGCTTCCTGTCCGGTATGCTCGGCAGCGATCCGTCGGGGCCGTGGTTCCAGTCGCTCACCAAGCCCGACATCTTCCCGCCGCCCGCCACCTTCGGCATCGTGTGGAGCATCCTGTTTGCCCTGATCGGCTTCGCGCTGGCGCTGGTCTGCGCGGCGTGGGGCGCGCGGGGGCGGGGCATCGCCATCGCCGCCTTCATCGTCCAGTTCGCGCTGGCGCTGGCATGGTCGCCGACCTTCTTTGCCGCCCACCGGATCGAAACCGCGCTTTACGTCATCTTCTTCCTCGATGTCGCCGCGATCATCGCCACGGTGCTGATGTGGCGGGTGCGCAAGCTCGCCGGCGTGTTGATGCTGCCCTATGTCGCGTGGATCCTGTTCGCCACGGTTCTCAATTACGCGTTCCTCCAGGCCAATCCCGATGGCGGCGCGGCGGAGCCGACCGGCGCGGTGCAGACTTTCGAGCTGTGACCTTGCGCAAAGCGGCGGCGCGCGCCATCTAGCCCCTCATGCAGAGCCAGAACCCCCTGATCGCCGATTTTGTGAAGATGGTGAACGGTGCCGCGGGCACCTTTGCCGGCATGACGCGCGAGGCGCGCGAAGCGGCGCGGGAACGCGCGCGGGAAGCCTTCGGCGGGATGGATTTCGTCAGCCGCGAGGAATTCGACGCGGTAAAGGCAATGGCCGCAAAGGCGCGCGACGAGAACGACGCTCTGGCAAAGCGAATCGAAGCGCTGGAAGCCAAGCACAAGTGAACCCCGGCGCAGGGGCGGAGGCATTCCTCCCGTGCACCTGAGCGCCCCTGCCATCATCGTCGCCGCGCGGCCGCATGGCGAGACTGCGGTGATTGCCCGCATGCTGACGGAACAGGCCGGCCTCGTCGCCGCCTACATCGCCGGCGGTCGCGGGCGGCAGCTTCGCCCCGTCGTGATCCCCGGCAATGTCGTGGCGGCGGAAATCCGCGCGAAGTCGGCCGGCCAGCTGCCCTATGCGCGGCTGGAACTGGTCGAGAGCCGCGGCCCGTATCTCACCGAGCCGCTGCCGGCCGCTGCAATCGGCTGGGCGACCTCTCTCACCGCCGCATCCCTGCCGGAGCTCGAAGCCTATCCGGAGCTTTACGAGGCGCTCGGCGCGCTGTTGGCCGCGATCTGCAATGCGGGCGCGGCGCGCGAGTGGCTGCGCGCCATCGTCGCCTATGAAGTGCTGGTGCTGCGCGCGCTCGGATTCGGCGGGGGCGCGCCGCCGCAGGGCGAAACGCGGGAAGGGCTGGTCGCGCGCTTCCGCGAGCAGCGCAAGCCGCTCGCCCGGCATATCTTTACCGACCGGCGCGGCGACATACTGGCCGCCCGCGACCTGTTGGCAGAGCGGCTGGCGAAGCTGGTTTAGGCCCAGCTCTTGAGCCAGGTGTAATCCTCGAAGCTGCGCTCCCCCTCCAGCGCGGCGGCGCTCAGGGCGGGCCAGAAATAGGCGAACATCAGCGCGCTGATCGCGAGGATGGCGGCCGCAAGCCATTTCCACCCGCGCTGCCGCATCGCGTCGAGCCACAACGCCATGCAGCCCATCAGGAGCGTGTGCGGCACAAGGTAGTGGTAATAGAACTGGATGGGTTTGGTGGCGACGATCCAGAACCCGATGCTGACCGCATAAAGCACCGCTAGCGCGAGCGCGGCGCGATTGCCTTTCCAGCCTGCCCACGCGCACCAGCCGAAGCCGATCAGCCCGACCAGCGAACTGAACGGATTGCCCAGCAGCACCACCGCGCGCTGCGCCCCGTCGACATTCTCGTAGAGGTACCAGATCGCGCGCCAGTTCCCGACCCACTGGTACCACACGCTTTGGTAGGGATGCGGCTCGATCACCTGTCCCTGCAGGTCGAGCATGTCCCACTGCAGCGAGACCAGGTCGGTGAGGCCGAGCGCGTAATTGTCATAGACGAGGTAGGGCCAGAAGCTGGCGAAATAGGTCAGCAGCGGCACCGCGCCGAGCCACAGTCCGGCCTCCAGCAGCGAGATGCCCGGCACCGGCGCGCCGCGGCGGCAGGTGAGGATGTTGCCGTGATAATGCATGGCCCGGACGGCGAGGAAGGCGAGGCCCGGCACCGGCATCAGCGCCAGCACGCTCCATTTCGTGCCCATGGAAAGGCCCATGAAGACACCCGCGAGCGCCAGCCGCCACCGCGCCGTCTCCGCCTCCCGAACCGCTGCGGCGATCTGCCACAAGCCCAGCAGCAGGAAACCGATCATGAAGCTGTCGAGCATGGCAATCCGGGCGTGGATCACCAGCGGGAAACCGGTCGCGAGCAAGATGCCGAAGGCGACGGTGGCGAAGCGAGAACAGCTGGCGAACCACATGGCCCGCAGGCCTGCGAAGAAGCCGATCACGCCGAACAGCGCGGCCATGACGCGCCAGCCGAAGGGATCGTCGCCGAACAACCAGATGCCGAGCGCGATCAGCTGCTTGCCGACCATCGGGTGCTCGACATTGGCCGGTCCCGACAGCTCCATCAGCGTGCGCGCGGCGGGCACGTAATGGACCTCGTCGAACATGATGATGCCGGGGATGGCGAGCCGGGTGAAGCACAGTGCGGCGAAGCCGGCGGTGAGCAGCAGGCTCCAGCCGATCGGATCGCGGGGATGGGCCGGTGCGTGCGACATCGGCGCGCAGGCTTAGCAGCGCGCCGACGAGGTGCAAGGGGTCAGGGGGCGCGCAGGCTTAGCAGCGCGCCGACGACGTGCAAGGGGCCAGGGGGCGCGCAGGCCAAGCAGAGCGCCAATGGTTTGTACGGGCCGACCGCGTGCTGGCCGCGCCGCTCGCCTGATTGCCAAGCGCGCGCGCCTGCCATAGGGCGCGAAGGCGATGAAGAAGACCACCGGAACGGACCGCGCGACAACGCGCAACTGGCGCCCCGCAACGCAGGCCGTGCGCGGCGGCACGTGGCGCAGCGAACATGGCGAGACGAGCGAGGCGCTGTTCCTCACCTCCGGCTATACCTACGACGATGCCGCCACGGTCGCGGCGCGCTTTGCGGGCGACGAGCCGGGCATGACCTATTCGCGCCTGCAGAACCCGACTGTGGCGATGCTGGAAGAACGCATCGCGCTGATGGAAGGGGCGGAGGCCTGCCGCACGCAGGCGAGCGGGATGGCGGCGATGACCGCGGCGCTGCTTTGCCAGCTGGAGACCGGCGACCACGTCGTCGCGGCGAAAGCGGCGTTCGGTTCGTGCCGCTGGCTGGTCGACCAGCTGCTGCCGAAATTCGGCATCGAGACCTCCGTGATCGACAGCGCCGACAACGATGCGTGGGAGGCCGCGATCCGCCCGAACACCAAGGTGTTCTTCTTCGAAACCCCGGCCAATCCCACGCTCGACGTGGTGGACCTCGCCCATGTCTGCGCGGTGGCGGAGGCGCACGGCATCGTCACGGTGGTCGACAACGCCTTTGCCAGCCCTGCCTTGCAGCGGCCGATGGAATTCGGCGCGGACGTTGTCGCCTACAGCGCGACGAAGCTGATGGACGGGCAGGGCCGCGTGCTCGCCGGCGCGGTGTGCGGGACGGAAGAGTGGATCACCGAAACACTGCTGCCGTTCCAGCGCAACACCGGGCCGAACCTGTCGCCCTTCAACGCGTGGGTCGTCCACAAGGGGCTGGAAACGCTCGACATGCGCGCCCGGCGGCAGAGCGAAAATGCGGTCGAGCTCGGCCGTTTCATCGAAGGCCGCGTGGCGGGAATGCGCCATCCGGGCCTTCCCAGCCATCCGCGCCACGAATTGGCGATGAAGCAGATGGTCGCGACCGGGCCGATCTTCGCCTTCGACGTGGCCGACCGGGCCCAGGCCTTCGCGCTGCTGGATGCGCTGGAACTGGTCGATATCTCGAACAATATCGGCGATGCGCGCAGCCTGATGTGCCATCCCGCCAGCACCACCCATGCCAACATGAGCGAGGACGCGCGCGAGGACATGGGCGTGACGGAAGGCCTGCTGCGGATCAACGTCGGGCTGGAAGATATCGAGGACCTGAAGGAAGACCTCGACCGGGCGCTGGCGAAAGCGGGGCTCTGACGCCCCGCCCCGCGCAGTTTGTCAGCGCTTGCCCATCATCAGCTGGTACAGGCACACGCACAGCATGGCATAGCTTTTCAGGAAGCTGTGGGCGCGGGCCATCTGTGTCATTCGTGTTCTCCTGTTAGACTGAAATTAACCATGAAACCGCCCGGGAAACGGGCGGGGGCGTCAGGTGGGAAGCCAGGATTGCCGGGTTTCTTCGAGCTTGATCGCGGGGATCGGGGCGAAGGGGATGACCGGCGTCATTTCGTATTTCATCGTCACCCGGCCGTATGTGGCAGCGCCGGACGTGCCCTTGGTATAGGTGACCGATTTCACGCCCTTGGGATCGATGCCGACCAGCGCGGCCTTGGTCGCGTCGGTGATTTCGGTGTCGGTCGCGTCCCAGTCCACCTTGGCCAGGCGGATCCCTTCTCCCAGCGCGTGGCGCATCGCGCCGTTCGCGTGCAGGACCATGCCGAACTGCAGGATGCCGATCATGATCGTCACCAGCACGGGAATGGCAAAGGCGTATTCGACGCCGAGCGAGCCGTTTTCGTCGCGGCGGAGGCGGGGCAGCACGCTCACTGGAAGCGCACCACGCTGTCGCCGACCACGCTGACGCTGGTAGTCGAGCCTTCCTGCCTGCTGGCGCCGAAATTGGCGAAGGCCTTCCAGTTGAACTGCGTCTTCACCGCGCGCGTGATGGCGATGCTGGCGAAGCGGGCCTGGGCCTGGCCGGCGGGGCAGACGGTGTTGAAATCGGTCTGCTTTACGCCGTTGCATTCGAGGAACAGCTCGACCGTCACGTCCTTAGCCGGAACGCCCGCGGCTGCGGCCGCTTCGGTAATAAGGTAGCTGCCGTTGTTGCTGGTCGGGCGGCGCGACAGGGCGAAGTCGGTGGTGCGCTGCGCCGCCTGTTCGAGGTCGATCTTCGCGGAGACTAGGCGCGAGACATCGACCATGCCGAGGCACAGGAGCATCAGGATCGGCGCGACGAGCGCCAGTTCCAGCAGGCCGACGCCCGCTTCGTCCCGGCGCAGGCGGCGCAGCAGGGGGGTCAGGGTAAGCTTCGTCATGGCGTTTACTCCACCACCCGGATGACACGGGCGGCCCGGTCGTAATCGTCGTAATCGCTGCTGCACTGGTTGCGAACCTTGCCGCTGCCGGTCATTTCGATCCGGTAGGTGACCAGCATCAGGCACTTGGAATCGTGGTTCGATCCGCCGTTGAACTTCATTTCGCCCATCGGGAAATAGACGATCCCGTCGAGCAGCATGTCCGCCCCGCCGTTGATCGTGTTCCCCGTCGTGAACGCGGCGGGATCCTGGTAGAACAGGATGTTGGCCCAGGTCGCATCGACGCTGGAATCGGGCGCGGCAAGGTCGACCTCTGCGCCTGCCGAAATGTCCAGCGTGGCGATCTTGCTGCCCGGACCGGTCAGGACGAAAGTGACGTCGGTACCGGTGACCTCCGCCTGCGAATTCAGCTTCAGACCGCCGCCGTCGATGATGTAGACGCCGGGATCGAAATGGACCGTCCCGCGGATCGTCAGCCCGTTGCAATAGCGGCCCGGAACAAGCGTTACGGTCTCGCTCGGCTTCACGGCCTTGTTGTTGAACAAGCAGCTGGCAGGCGATGCCGGCGGCTGCAGCATGCGCGAGGCGAGCGGGTCCGTCACCGGCTGGCCATAGGGGATCAGCGTGGTGCCCGGATCTATGTTGTCGTTATTGCCCACATTGATGCCGCCGCGGGCCGAAATCGGGTTGGCGCGCAGCTTGCTCGAACCCGTGATGTCGACCGAGGCGTTGAAGGCGGAGTTCGAGATGACGCCGCAGCCGAAGTCGAGATCGGCATCGCCGCCCACGTCCACGCCCTTGCCGCTCGGCGCCAGCGCATAGACGCAGTTCTCGCCGTCGTTGATGCTGGCCGCGACGGAGCGCACGCGGATGCTGGGCGCGGCGTTCAGGAACAGGCTGGAGAAGGGCAGGCGCTGCGTGGTGGTGGCGACCACTTCCACGGCCAGCGTGTTGTCCTTCCAGCTGCCCGAAGTCGGCGGGTTCGTCATGCTGACGATCGAATAGGCGGTGTTGGCGGTGCGCTTCAGCTCGCTTTCGGCGGCGGTTTTCCATCCGGCGCCCTGGCTCTGGTTGAGCGCACCGGCGAGGGCGGAACTGTCGACCGCCTGCTGCATCTGGCGCTTCCACAGGTACCACTTCACGGTATCGACGCCTATGCCGGCCGCCCCGACCATCGCCATCGTGCCCGCACCGGCAATCACCAGCACGTTGCCGCTTGTATCGCTTTTCAACTTCTGCAGTAGTCCAGTCATTGGATCGGACCCCCGATGCCTAATTCCAGGTGAAATTGCCCCCCAGCTGTTAACGGATGTAAAGCTTTCGCGGTTTGCGAGATTTTAACCATGCCGGGCGGCGGAAGCGGGTTGGCGATCAGTCGGCGAAAACTCGCCCCGCGCCCTTGCGGCATCGGGTGCGGGGCCTAGATTGAACCCATGATGCAAGCCTTCTTCCAGCACGCCGCGATTACCGAGGGCATCACCGTGCGCGTGGCGGTGAATTTCATGCCCGAACAGTCGGAGCCGGAGAACGGCCGCTGGTTCTGGGTCTATCACATCCGCATCGAGAACGGGTCGGACGACACTGTCCAGCTGCTATCCCGCCACTGGCGCATCACCGATGCGCGCGGGATGGTGAACCATGTCGATGGCGAAGGCGTGGTCGGGGAAACCCCGGTGCTGGAGCCGGGGCAGACGCACGACTACGTCTCCGGCTGCCCGCTGACAACGCCCTATGGCAACATGGAAGGCTTTTACACCTTCGCGCGCCGCGCGGGCGAGCCGCTGGAAGTGCGCATTCCCTTCTTCCCGCTGAGCGCGCCGGCTGAAGCGCAGTAGCGCGTCAGCGTGTGACCGGGGCGATCTCCAGCCTCGGTTCCAGCGCCATCCATTCCGCCAGCGCGGTAAGGTCCGCGACGATCCCGTCGCTCGCCAGCGCGGCCTTGGCGGGATCGAGCGTCATCACCAGCGCGCCGTCCTTCGCATCCAGCGCGCTTTCCGACAGCGAAACGCGCGACGCGGCGCTCAGCCGATAGCCGAGCCGCAGGCCGAGGCCCCAGGCGGTCGCCTCGCGCAGGTCCTCCTCGCTCGCCAGCGCATCCAGCTCCTTTGGCCAGCTAGTCTTGCCGCAGCTCGCCAGCAGTGCGGCGGCGAGCATGGCGCGTTCGCGCGGCGTCACGCCGACCCAGCGCTTGTCGAGCGCCCATTCGACCGCGTGGCGATAGCGCAGGTTCGGCTCCACCCGGCGTAGCGCGATGGCGAGCATGGCGGCGGCGAAGCGCAGCCGTTCGTGCCCCTTGCCCGGGCTGCGCGCGGTATCGACGCTCCACGCGGCGAGCAGCGACCCGTCGGTCACCACTTCCTTCCCGCCGGAAAAGCTCGCCGTGCCCGAAATGAGCGGGTCCTTCACCTTGCGATGCGGTTCCAGCCGGTCGTAGAGCAATCCTTCGCGCAGGCCCCAGCTGGAGAACACCAGCCGGTCGGGCTTCAGTTCGGCCAGCATCGCGCGCAGCAGCGCCGCGGCATCGGGCAGCATTTCGGAGCGCATGGAAGAGATGCCCGAAATGTCGGACAGCTTGTCCGGCGACTTGCCCGTCACCCGTTTCGCCAGCTTTTCCGCACGCGCGCTATCGAGGATATAGCCGTGCGGATCGGTCAGCGGGGTCTTCTCGTCGCGCATGGCATAGGCGGCAAAGGCGCGCCACGTGCCGCCGACCATGTAGAGCGTCTGCCCCTGTTCCAGCTCTGCGCTGGCGGGCTTCAGCATCGTGCGTAGCCGGCGATGGAAATCCGGCCCTGCATCGCGGCGCAGGGCGGGCAGGCGCAGCGTGCCGAGCGGCAGGCTGTGCCCGCCGTGGCACTCCCCATCGGCAATCCGCACCAGCTCAAGGCTGCCGCCGCCGATGTCGGCCACCGTGCCTTTCGCGCCCGGAAAGGCGCCGATCGCGCCCATGGCGGACACGCGCGCTTCCTCCTCGCCCGGCAGGACCTCAGGGTCGAGGCCGAGGGCGCGGACCCGTTCGATGAAGGCGGGGCCGTTACCCGCCTCGCGCGCGGCGGCGGTGGCGACGGTCTGCACGTCCTCCACGCCGAGCCCGTCCACCAGCATGGCATAACGGGCAAGCGCGCCGAGCGCTTCGGCGGAGGCGTGTTCGGGGATAGATCCGGTAGCCGAAAGATCCTGCCCCAGTCGCGCGGCGACCTTCTCGTTCCACACCGGCAAAGGCGCGCGGCGCGGCCCGTCGTAAACCACGAGGCGCACGGTGTTGGAACCGATGTCAATGACCGCCCGCGGGTTGGAATCCTGCCGCCGCCCACGCGCCGATTGCGTGCGGAACCCGCTCACGCGCCTGACACCGCCGTCGCCGAGGTGCCGCGCAGCGTCAGGCGGGGGATGGTATCGAGGTCGCGCGCGGTGCCGCGGCCGGAAAGGGAGGGGTTGCGCATGAAATACTCATGGCAGTTGAATGCGCTATCGTCATTATCGTCCCCCACCCGCAGGCGTTCGTAACCGCCATCGGGCGTCATCCGCCAGCTTTGTTCGGTGTCGAGGATGTTCGCCAGCATCACCTGGTTCAACACCTGCGCGTGGACCGTCTTGTTCGTCAGCGGCACCATCAGTTCCACCCGCCGGTCGAGATTGCGCTCCATCGCGTCGGCGCTGGTGAGGAACACCGCCGCCTGCTTGCCGGGCAATTCCCCGCCGTTGGCAAAGGCCCAGATGCGCCCGTGTTCGAGGAAGCGGCCGATGACCGACTTCACGCGGATATTCTCCGACAGGCCCGGAACGCCCGCGCGCAATGAGCAGATGCCGCGCACCACCAGCTGGATATCGACCCCGGCGCTGCCCGCGGCATAAAGCCGGTCGATGATCCCGCGATCGGTCAGCGAATTCAGCTTCGCCCAAATCGCCGCCGGCTTGCCAGCAGCCGCGTTGGCCACCTCCGCATCGATCAGCTTGCCCAGCTTTTCCCGCAGCGAAAGCGGCGAGATGACGAGCTTCTCCAGGCTGGCCGGCTCGACGTAGCCGGTGACGAAATTGAACAGCTTGGCCGCATCGCGCCCCAGAGCGGGGTTGGCGGTGAAGTAACTGAGATCGGTGTAGATCTTGGCGTTGGTCGGGTGGTAATTACCGGTGCCGAAGTGGCAGTAGGTGCGATAGCCTTCTTCTTCGCGCCGCACGACCAGGCTGACCTTGGCATGGGTCTTCAGTTCGGCGATCCCGTAGACCACCTGCACGCCCGCGCGCTCGAGCTCGCTTGCCCAGCGGATGTTGCGCTCCTCGTCGAAGCGGGCCTTCAGCTCGACCACGGCGGTCACGGCCTTGCCGGCCTCCGCCGCATCCATCAGCGCTTCGATCACCGGCGATTGGTCGCCTGCGCGATAGAGCGTCTGCTTGATGGAGACGACCGCCGGGTCGCTGGCCGCCTGGCGCAGGAAATCGACCACCACTTCGAAACTTTCATACGGGTGGTGGACCACGAAATCCTTTTCCCGAATCGCGCTGAAGCAATCGCCGTCATGCGCGACGACGCGTTCGGGATAGCGCGGGGAAAAGGGCGAGAACTTGAGGTCGGGGCGCGGCTCGTCGCAAATGGCGGCAAGGTCGGACAGGCCGAGCATGCCGCGGGTCTTGACAATCATCGCCTCGTCGAGGTCGAAATGTTCGCGCAGCAAGGCCTCGGCCGCCTCGTCGCATTCGTCGTCGACTTCCAGCAACACGGCGCGCCCGCGGCGGCGGCGCTGGATGGCGCTGCGGAACACGCGGACGAGGTCCTCGGCCTCTTCCTCCACTTCAAGGTCGCTGTCGCGCAGGACGCGGAACAGCCCGTCGCCCTGGATCTTGAAGCCAGGGAACAGATGTCTGGCGAAGCTGACGATCAGCTGCTCGATGGCGACATACAGCGTGGCGCGGTCATTCTCGCTATCGGGCACGCGCACGAAGCGCGGCACGCCCGACGGGATCAGCACCATTTCCATCAGCGACGACTGGCCCTTGCCGCGCTTCAGGCGGAAGATCGCGCCCATCCCGGTGTTGGCGACGAAGGGGAAGGGGTGCGAGGGATCGATCGCCTGCGGGGTGATCAGCGGCAGGATGTCGGAGACGAAATAGGCCTCCAGCCATTTCGCCTCGTCCTTGTCCAGATCCTCGACCGCCGCAATCTCCAGGCCGTTTTCGGCCAGTTTCGGGGCGAGCGCCTGCAGCGTGGCCTGCTGGCGATCCTCGATCTCCAGCACTTCCTGCCGGATCGCGGCGAGCTGCTGGCGCGGGTCTCGCCCGTCGATGGCGATATCCTCGATCCCCCGGCGCGCCTGCCCTTCCAGCCCGGCGATGCGCACGGTGGTGAACTCGTCGAGGTTGCTGGCAGAGATCGACAGGAAGCGCAGCCGTTCGAGCAGCGGGTAGGCGTCGTTCTCCGCTTCTGCCAGGACCCGACTGTTGAAGCCGAGCCAGCTGAGTTCGCGGTTGACGTAATTGCCGGGGACGAAGCCGTCCTCGCCCGCCGCATCGGGGCCCTCGGCATCGCTGCCGGGCGCGTGGGGATCGTAGGTTTCGTGCACGACCGCAGGGGCTAATGCCGGAATTGCTGCCTGTCTATCGCCCTTGGTTACCCGTCAAAAAACAGGCAGGCCTTTCAAGCGGCTGGCAGGGCGGCTAGGCATATGCCCGTGAGAGACAACGGGGATGAACGCCGCGATGGCCGCTGACCGCCTGCGCATGGCAGAGGACGACGCGCGCGCCTTCTACCTCGTGCGCGCGGTGGAAGCGGGCGACGAGAACCACGCGCTGCTGACGCGGGAGGACCGGTCCGAAGCCGACCTGGCCGGGGCGCGGCTGGGCGAAGGGTCCGCCCCGGCGGACTTCCTCGCGGCGCGGGCCCATTTCGCCGCGACAAGGCTGGAGACGCGGCACCCGGCGGTGAAGCGGGCGCTGGCTGCCACGCGCTTCCCCGGCTGGCTGGCGGCGGTGGTGCCACTGGTCGCCTTCGTGCTGGGCCTCGCAAGCAACGAACTGGCGAGCGGTAAGCGGCTGGACCTGCTGGCGGTGCCGCTGCTCGGCCTCGTGGCGTGGAACCTCGTCGCCTATGCCGCCATGGCGGTGCGCAGCATTGCGGGCAGCCGCGTTCCTGCCGCCTCCGGCTGGCTGGCGAAACCGCGCAAGTGGCTGGCGCAGCGCGGCGCGGCGTGGTCGGCGGAAACATCGGCGGCGCTGGGGCGCTTCGGGGCGGACTGGGCGCGGGTCGCGGGCAAGCTCAACATCCGCCGCGGCGCGATCGTGCTGCACCTCGGTGCAGCGATGTTCGCGCTGGGCGTGATCGTCAGCATCTACCTGCGCGCGCTGACGGTGGAATACCGCGCGGGCTGGGAAAGCACTTTCCTCGGCCCCGATGCGGTGCACACGCTTCTCGGCTGGGTGCTCGGCCCGGCCAGCGCCGCGACCGGCATCGCGATCCCCGACGTGGAGGGAATCCGCGCGCTGGCATGGGAGAACGGCGGCGAGAACGCGGGCCCGTGGATCGTGCTCTACACCGCGACACTCGTCGGCTTCGTCGCCGTCCCGCGCCTGCTGCTGGCCGGGTGGAACGCGCTCGCAGCGGCGCGCGGCAAGCGCCGCATTGCCATTCCGGGGCGGGAGGATTTCTACACCCGCCGGCTGCTGCGCGCCCGCGATGGCGGCGGGGCGGAACTGCGCGTCACCCCCTATGCCTACACCCCCGACGCCGCCACGCAGGCCAGCCTGTCCGACCTGCTGCGCGCAGCGCTGGGCGAAGGCGTGGCGGTGCGCTTCGACAGTCCCGTGCCCTATGGCAACGAGGATGCGTGGGTGGAGGGCGTCGCCTTTTCCGACCAGACCGACATCCACGTCGCCCTGTTCAGCCTGTCCGCCACGCCGGAGCGGGAGAACCACGGCTGGTTCGCCGATGCGTTGCGGCTGCGGCTGCACAAGGAGCGGCCCGGCCAGCGGCTGGTCGCGGTGGTGGACGAAGGGCCGTTCCGCCGCCACTTCGCCGGGCAGTCGGGGCTGGAAGAGCGCGTGGCCGAACGCCGCGCGAACTGGGAGAAGCTGCTCAAGTCCTTCGGCACGACCGCGCTGGTGATGGATATCGCCGCAGCCGATCCCGCCGCGGAAGCGCAGCGGCTGGAGGCGCTGACCACCGGAGAGGCGCTTTACGCATGACCGAGTCCTTGCCCGAAAACCTGCCCGAAGCCGCCGGCACCACCGTCAACCTGTCGCTCATCAGCCACACCAACGCGGGCAAGACCACGCTGGCGCGCACCATGCTGGGCCGCGACATCGGCGAGGTGCGCGATGCGGCGCATGTCACCGACCTCGCCAGCGGCCACGTGCTGGTGCAAGCGGGCGGCGACACGCTGATGCTGTGGGACACTCCGGGCTTCGGCGACACCGCGCGGCTGGTCGACCGGCTGCGCAAGTCGGGCAACCCGATCGGCTGGTTCCTGACGCAGGTGTGGGACCGTTTCCGCGAACGCCCGCTGTGGTCGAGCCAGCAGGCGGTGAAGAACGCGCGCGACCAGGCCGACGTCATCCTCTACCTCGTCAACGCGGCGGAGGACCCGGCTGCGGCCGCCTATGTCGCGCTGGAAATGGACGTGCTCGCCTGGATCGGCAAGCCGGTGCTGATCCTGCTCAACCAGATGGGATCGCCCAAGGCCGACACGGGCGGGGAGGCGGAGCGGTGGGCCGACCACCTCGCCCGCTATCCCTTCGTGCGCGGCGTGCTGCCGCTCGATGCCTTTGCCCGCTGCTGGGTGCAGGAAGGCGTCCTGCTCGACCGCGTGCAGCCCCTCCTGCCCGAAGACAAGCGCCCTGCGATGGAGCGGCTGGCGGCGCGATGGCGCGAGCTCAACCGTGCCCGCTTCGAAGCCTCCATGGCCGCCATCGCCTCGCAGCTCGCCGCCGCGGCGCGCGATTCCGAAAAGGTGGGCGACGGCGACTGGCGCAGCGAGCTGTCCGCCACGATCAAGGGCGGCCGGGGCGAAAGCAAGGAAGTGAAGACCGCCATGGCCGCGCTGTCCGAACGCCTCGCCATCGGCACCGCGCAATCGACCGAGACGATGATCGAATTGCACGGGCTGGACGGCAAGGCCGCGCGCAAGGTGCTGGAACGGCTCGGCAAGGATTACCACCGCGGCGAGAAGACGCCCGAAGGCTTCTCCGCCATCCTCGGCGCGATGACGACGGGCGCGGTCACCGGGCTTGCGGCGGACGTGATGGCCGGCGGGCTGACGCTGGGCGGCGGCATGATCGTGGGCGGCATCCTCGGCGCGCTGGGGGCAGGCGGGCTGGCCAAGGGCATCAACATGGCGCGCGGGGAAGACGGCAGCTCGCTGCGCTGGTCGGGCGAATTCTTCCGCGGCATCACCGGTGCCGCGCTGCTGCGCTACCTCGCCGTCGCGCATTTCGGGCGCGGACGCGGCCAGTGGGAAGAAGGCGAACACCCCGATTTCTGGCAGGCCGAGGTGGAAAAGGTGGTCGGAGAAAATGGCCCCGCCCTCGACCGCATCCGCAAGGATGCCCGCGATGCCGGGGAAGCCGCGGTCACGGAGCGCCTTCGCACGCTGCTCGTCCAGATGGGCGAGACGCTGCTGGGCAGGCTGTACCCGGAGGCGAGGGGAGTGCTGGGTGGGGAGGGGTAATTGCCCGATCCGTCACCCCGGCCCCCGAGCCGGGGTCCCGCTGTTGCCTTACCGATGCTCACAGGAAAGCGGGACCCCGGATCAAGTCCGGGGTGACGGCGGAGTTGGCTGAGAACCAAAAATTACCCACGCTTCGGCGCTTCTTTCGGAAGCTCCGCCGTTCCTTGCGCCCGCCCGCTACCGGCTGGGTGCGCCTGTTCCTCTTCGAACTCGCATGGCTCGCACCGGTTGTCGCACTTTGCGGCAATTTCGGTGGCTGGATCGCGTGGCAACCGGATTTCTCCGCCGACACCTTCAAGTTGCTCGCGATCGCGCTGATCGCCCCGGCATTGGGGGAGGAGCTGCTGTTTCGCGCAGCCTTGCTGCCCGCACCGGCGCCGGAGCGGTCGCTTCCCTTGGGCGCGATTGCCTTCTCGACGCTGCTTTTCGCCGCCTGGCACCCATTCCAGACGCTGGTGCACGACGGTCCCTTTGCGCAACTGATGCTCGAACCGACGTTCCTTCTTGCCGTGATCGCCCTCGGCGTAGCGTGCGCGCGGCTATATTGGCGCAGTGGTTCGATATGGCCGGCTGTCGCGCTCCACTGGCTCGTCGTCGCGGTGTTCAAGGCGCTGTTCGGCGCGCCGTTGCCGTGGTGAAGGACAAGATACTGCTGTTCTTGCTTGTCGATAACGCGTTCGCATCACTTGCCAAGAATTCTAAGGACGATAAACTCGGAGCTGAGCGACGCTTTTATTGCAGCTCTCGGCGACGTTGGGCCGGCTTTACAGTTTAATTCTTTCGATACGGCCCAACGTCGCCGAGAGCTGCAAATCAGCCTTAGCGTGGGCCAAACTTTTCACTTTCCGTCTGAGCGTTTTCACAGTGAAAAGTCTCCTCAGCTATTTGATCGTTGAGCTAGTTTTTGCCGGAATTCGGATGATTCGTCAAGCTCAAGAATCTGAATTTGTTACGCTTTTCGGGATTTGGCCGCAGTTTCTTTGAGAGATAGTCGCGGAAGAATATTCGGCTTTGCGTGGGAAATGGAGGGGCTTTTCAGAGTTCTTGCCACCCGCACCCCGCCCGCCTAAATCCGCGCGGCCATGAAGCGGACGCTCCTTCCCCTCAACGCCTTGCGCGTGTTCGACGCGGCGGCGCGCCATGTCAGCTTTACCCGCGCAGCGGACGAGTTGGCGGTGACGCCGGCGGCCGTAGGCCAGCAGATCCGCGCGCTCGAGGATGTGCTGGGCGTCGTGCTGTTCCGCCGCACGTCCAAGGGGCTGGAGCTGACGGACGAAGGGCTGGCGGGGCTCGATTCCCTGCGCGAAGGCTTCATCAAGTTCGAAGAAAGCGTGCAGGCGATGCAGGCGGGGCAGGCGAGTGACCGCTATACCATCGCCGCGCCGCGCGAATTCTATGGCATGTGGCTCGCCCCGCGCCTGGCCGCTTTCCGCAAAGGCAATCCCGGCGCGCGCTTCACCTTCCATGCAGACGAGGATGCGGACTTCACCGAAGCCAACCTCGACTGCGCGATCCGGCTGGTCGAAGGGCCGGGCGATTTCGAAGGCATACAGCTGGCCCCTGCGCGCAAGGTGATCGTGGCGGCATCCGATGCCGGCCCCGACGCGCTCGAAGACTGGATCGAATGGCCCGGCGCCGCGCTGCCCGAAGACGCCAAGCCCGTTCTGCAGGTCGGCAATGCGGGGCAGGCGCTTACCAGCGCATTGGCCGGGCTGGGCCGTGCGATCCTGCCTTTCCTGCTGGTCGAGGATGCGCTGGCCGACGGGCGGCTGGTCGCGCTCGAGGGGCCGAGCGAGGGTCGCCGGTCCTACTGGCTCGTCGCGCCGCGCCCGCAATGGCGGCAGGCCAAGATGCGCGCGCTGGTCGCGGCCCTTTCGGGCGAGGCCGCCGCTTAGGGGCGCAAACGCTTAACGCCCTTTCGCGTGGCGGCGCTTCCGTTAGTATGGGCGCAGATCGCAGAGGGGAATTTTCACATGATCGCCAATCGCCTGCCGCTGGCCCTGCTGGCTGCCGCCACCATGCTCGCCGGCGTTCCCGCCGCGGCGCAGGACGCGCGCAACCTCGACCGCGCGGACAACGACCTGCGCGCCTATAGCGACACGTTCGCTGCCGGCGGCGAGGCGAAGAGCTTCACCTTCACCGTGCCGGCGAACCAGCAGGTGGTCATCCAGGTGATCCCGCGCGAAGGCGGGGATTCGCTCGCATCGCTCTACGACGCCGACAGCGGCGAACTGGTGGCGGAAGACGACGACGGCGGCTTCGACCTCGACAGCCGGATCGAATTGAAGACCGAGCGGCGGCGGCGCTTCCGGCTGGACGTGAGCGAGTACCAGGACGGGGAGGACGGGCCGATGGGCGGGCCGTTCGACATCCTCTTGCGCACGACCGCCTACGTCCCCCCGCGCGTGGAGCCGATTGCCATCGGCGGGGCGCAGAAGGGCATGCTGCAGCGTGACCAGGGCGCGGTCTATCGCTTCACCGGGCGCGCGGGCCAGCTCGTTTCCATCCGCATGACCGCCGACGATATCGACCCGCGGCTCGCCCTGTTTGCAGGCGAGGGGACGGACGGCGAGGAAATCGCCGCGAACGACGATGCGGGCGACGGGCTCAACTCGCTGATCCGCGTTAAGCTGCCGGCGGACGGCGTGTACACGCTGCGCGCCGATACGTTCGACGGGGCGGCGGGTGCCTATGCCCTGTCGATCGAGGAAATCGCCTATATCGAAAACGGCGGCACGCTCGCGCTCGGCACCGAAACGCCCGGCGATTTCAGCTTCGTGACCACGGACGGGGAGGGGGGCTACGGCACCGCATATGCCGAATACAGCCTGTCGGAAGAGGCTGTGTCGATGCTGGGCGGGGCCGGCGGCTCGCTGGTCGTGGACATGATGTCAGGCGACATGGATTCGACCCTGCAGGCCGGTTTCGCAACGCCGCTGGGCTTCGCCTCCGCGCTGGACGACGACGACGGCGGGGAGGGGCTGGATGCCCGGCTGGTGCTGCCGCTGGAGTGCGTGGATGCGGCGTGGCTGCGATCGCTCCGCCTGCGGGCGCTGAGCGCGGTCGGCGACGGCGGGCCGTTCACGATGCTGGTGCGCCACGATGCGGACGGGTCGCTCGTGGCGGCGCTGCAGGACGAGGCCGAGGCAATGGCCGACGCGATGGAGGACGCTGCCGACGAGGTCGAAGCAGAAGCCGAGGCCGTTGAAGCTGCGGCAGAGGCGATGGCCGAGTGAAGCGCATCGTCCCCACTCTCGAAACCGCGCGCTTCACCCTGCGCAACATTCAGCCAGGCGACACACCGCATTTTTTTCCCACCTTCGCGGACGAGGAGCAAATGCGCTGGTGGAGCCGCGGGCCGTTCAAAAGCGCAGAGGAGCTCGACGGCTGGCTGCGCGATCCCGACTGGGACGGGCATTGCTGGATCGCGGAAGACCGCGCGACCGGCGCCCCCGTCGCCCGTCTCGTCGCCATTCCGGACGACGATCCGGCGGTGATGGAAACCGGCTACCTCGTGGTGAAGACCCGGCAGCACGACGGCGTGGCGCGCGAATGCATGACCGCACTGCTCGATCGCATGTTCCAGGCCATGGGCCTGCGCCGCGTGTGGGCGGACACTGATCCCGACAACACGCCGTCCAACCGCCTGCTCGAAAGCCTGGGCTTCGCCTGCGAAGGGCGCCTGCGCGAACAGTGGGAGACGCATATCGGCGTGCGCGACAGCTTCATCTGGGGGCTGCTGGCGCGCGAATGGCGCGGCTGATCTAGCCCAGCTTTTCGAACACCTGCGCCATGCCGGGCGGGTCGCATTCGCCGCGCAGCACCGCGATGGCGCGGTCGACGTCGAACTTCCAGCTGCGCGTCGCCCCGCCGCTTGCCATCAGCTCGCCCCCCAGCGAGCGGACGAAGGACACCGCGCTGCCGTTTTCCGCCAGCGTTTCGGCAGTGAAATGGTCCAGCCCTTCCTCCCGCGCGGCCAGCAGGATCGTCGCCACCAACAGCTTGCCGAGGCCGAGCCCGTGGTATTCGTCGAGCACGCCGACGCTGAATTCCGCGCTGCCCGGATCGTCCGCGTCGCGGAAGGCGTGGACGACGCCGATGGCCGGCTCCCCCGCAGCGTCCACCGCGATGGCGCCCCAGGCGAGGTGCTGCGCCCCGTCGCCCGACACCAGCCGCTCGATCACCCATTCCGGCACGGTCGTCGCACCCGAAAAGAAGCGCAGGTAGCGCGAGCGGGGCGACATTTTCGCGATGCCCGCCCGCATGGCCGCGGCATCGCTTTCCCGTACCTGCCGGATGCGCACTCGCGTGCCGTCTTTCAGCGCGGTCCGGATTTCGAGGTCGGCGGGGATGGCCATGGGCGCAGCCTTACCACGCGGCGGGCGAGGGCGCATCCCGCGTTTCGTCAGCGTTTGCGGGGCCGGTCGCGCTCCAGATCCTCCAGCATCGCCTGCGCAAGCTCGCGTTCCTCGGGCGTGGCGAAGCCGGGCAGTTCGGGAAAACCGTCTTCCCCGTCGCGGTCCCACGGGTCGCGCGGGCCCGGCTGGTCGGGGCCGAGGCGCTGCGCCTCCCGCCAGAACCGGCGGCGGCGATGGGTGTGGATCGCCAGGGCGAAGGCGAAGGCCCGCTGGTGACCCGCCCGCTGCGCGTCGGAAACCTGCCGGCGCGCTTCGGCCGCAAGCTCCTCGTACACCGGGTGGCCGGGGCCGATCTCCTGCTTGGCGTAGTGCTGCGGCAGGCGGTGCTGGAGGAGGAAGCGCAGCAGCGTGTTGTCCGGCTTGTCCCACCAGCCGAGGATCTCCCCGCCGGAGACGATGGGCGTGCGCGTGCCGGTGAGCGCCCGCTCGATCGCGCAATCGTCGATCCGCTGGAGCCCGCGCAGGACCGCCGCATCCCACGCGGCGGAGAACCCTTCTGCGCCGGGCAGGTGCTTCAGGCGATAGAGCGCCTCGGTCGACTTGCCGATGGAGCGCGCCGCCTTGCCGACGATGCCGGTGGCGGCGAGCGCGGCGACGAAGCGGCGCTGGCGATCGGGCGTGATGGAGTTGCTGCGCGGCGCCTTGTGGAGGAAGGGCGCAAAGGCGAGCAGCGGATCGTCCTCCCCCGGCTCCTCCCCCACCCAGGCCACGGCGGAATGCGCCTGCCGCGCGTTCTTGCGCGTGCAGGTGGCGGGAGGCTTTGCGGGCGAGCGAGGCTTGCGGTCTTTCGGCATGACCGCGCACAGGATGCAGATTTCGGGTGAGTAGGAAAATGGTTTCTGCCTAGCGCAAGCTCCGAGCCGTTAGGCGAGGCAAGGGCGACCGCCCGCCCGAGCTTATGCGAGGAAGCCAAGCGACGCGGACGCGTCGCGCCCGGCGTTTGAGGGACTAAACCAAAATGATGAGGAGCAGAAAGTTGGCATCTCGTCACTCGCTGAGACTTGCCATATTCGCTTGCTCGACGCGACGATGGAGGCATAGACGGGAGCAAACTTTCATTCATGGCATCGGTGCGCTATCGCCGACTAGACGCGCTGAGGCGTGTGACTCATCGCACTAAAAATTATGAGAACGGGGCGACAAGCTTTCGATGACACAGGTAATCTGGGGATCCACCGAAAAGCCCGTAACGAGCCAACGACTCGCGGAGGTGATTACCGAAGCAGGAAACGCGAGTGGCCTACTTTATGTCGGCTATCCGGTTCTCGCAGGTGCGGACGATGTCAGCTCTATCGACGCTCTTTGGATTAGCCCAGAAAAAGGTGTAGTGATTTTTCATTTAGTTGAGGGAGTTGATATTGGCGAGTTTAAAGAAATTCAGGACGATTTCGCCAATAAATTGGAGACGAGGCTACGATCTCATAAAGGCCTGATGGAAGGCCGAACCCTTTTGGCAACACCACAAGTTATTACATTTGCCCCTCTTTCAGGGCAAAATGAATTCGATACAAGCTATCCGATCGCTTCGACTGAGATTGGTCTGCAGCAGATCATTGCCAGTCTGTCTTGGTCCAGACCTGATCTTTTTGAACTTGCTCATTCTGTAATTCAATCAATCTCTACGATACGAAAAGGTAGGAAGCGCCAAGTGACGCGAGACGACTCTCGCGGGGCAATTTTAAAGAAGCTGGAAGATTCGATTGCAAATTTGGATTCATTACAAAGTAGGGCGGTTATTGAAACGGTAGACGGTGTCCAGCGTATCAGAGGATTGGCGGGCTCAGGAAAGACAATAATCCTCGCGCTAAAGGCTGCATATCTCCATGTTCAGAATCCAGAATGGCGTATAGCCGTTACATTCAATACGCGCTCTTTGAAGGCTCAATTTGTCCGATTGATCGAAACCTTTGTGTTCGAGCAAACTAAGGATCAACCGGATTGGGAAAATCTTCAAGTTATCAACGCGTGGGGCGGTCCAGGTGGTGGTGATCGGACCGGGGTCTACTATCAATTTGTTGTGCATAATGGCATTGAGTTTTGGGATTACGGCAGAGCAAAGAACCGTTTTACATCGCAGACGGCGTTTGCCGGAGTTACGAATTTAGCTTTGGCAGAAGTCAAAGTGTCTGCCCCGTTGTTTGATGCGATCCTCATTGATGAAGCTCAAGATTTTGATCCGAGCTTCCTGAGACTTTGTTACGAATCGTTGGGTATTGAAAAGAGATTGGTATACGCATACGACGAACTACAGTCTTTAACTGAGAGTAGCCTACCGCCTCCGGAAGAAATATTTGGTAGCGATGCGGAAGGAAACCCCTTAGTTACTTTCGACAATGCGGGGCCGCACTCGGCAAGCCAGGATATTATTCTTGAGAAATGTTATCGTAATTCTGGACCCGTGTTGGCAACGGCACACGCTTTGGGGTTCGGTGTATATCGCGATCAGGATCCAAATACTGGAACTGGCTTGGTGCAAATGTTTGACAGGCCTGAGTTGTGGCAGGACGTCGGTTACGAGATCAAAAAAGGGCGGCTGGAAGAGGGGCGCTCCGTAACTCTCGCGCGAACCAATGAGTCGAGTCCCGCGTTTCTGGAGGCTCCTGCGGTTGTAGATGATCTGATTGAATTTGTTGAGTTCAAGAACGAGGATGAACAAGCTGCATGGCTTGTTGGCCAAATCAAACGTAACTTGGAGTACGATGAACTCAAGGGTGACGATATTATTGTTATCAATCCCGATCCTTTTACGACTGTTGCCCAAGCGGCTAAGCCTCGTCAGCTTCTGTTTTTAGATGGTATACAATCTCATGTGGCGGGGGTCGATACAGCGCGGGATGTTTTCTTTAAAGCGGACAACTCCGTTGCGTTTACTGGCATCTTTCGGGCCAAAGGTAATGAAGCTGGCATGGTCTACGTCATCAACGGTCAAGATTGCTATGGGGAGCGCTTCAATGTCGGTAGAGTCCGAAATCAGTTATTCACGGCAATTACTAGAAGCAAAGCTTGGGTAAAAGTCTTGGGGTATGGACCATCAATGAGCAAACTGAAGGATGAGTTCGAGAGGGTGAAGGCGAATAATTTTCAGCTGGAATTTACATATCCGACTGAAGAAACACGCAAGCATCTAAAGGTAGTGAATCGCGATCGGTCCATGGCAGAACAAAAGGCAGCCAAGGGCGCAGCAAAATCGGTTAATCGTCTCATTCAGGACCTGGCTGAAGGAAAGATTTTCATTGAGGACCTGCCTACAGAGGATGTCGCTAAGCTGCGTAGCATCCTCAATGGTGAATAGTCTTGGATCCCAGGGACGCGATCAAGGAAATTCATGATCTGACTGGCAGTCTTATTGCCACCGGATTGTGTGTGGATCAGAATTACCCTTCTGAGATTATAGACGGAGCGGAATGCTCGGTTGCCTTCGGCAAGGATGTTGATCTTTCGATCGTTCTCAAGAACGTGCCATATGTCGACGTTTACAAGGCACTGTCAGAGCGAAGGGCATTCAACATTAAGATGATTGATGGCGCGCTTATCCAGTTCCAGTATCGATTTTCCGGAGGGGATATTCAAGGTCACCGTCTCGCTTTCTTTCCCTCACCTGACTTGCAGGAATATCAGAACGACCCTGAGATTTATGAGACCGATGACCTTTATGCAGATATGATAGCTAAGAATGTCGTAACGGTGCCCGTAAGATTTGATTACGATCCAGATTCTTTTGTCGATTATGAGCATCCAGTTTCGCACCTAACATTAGGTCAATACAAGAATTGTCGTATTCCGGTTTCAGGACCAGTATCACCATTCATATTTCTGAACTTCATCCTGCGGTCTTTCTACAATACCCCATACCGAAAATTTTCCGCAGATATGGGAGAGGGCCATCTAGAATTTGGTTGCTCGATATCCGACTTGGAAAAAAGGCATATGCATATTTGGGTGTCGTCCACTTAGCAGATAACCCCACCCTTGACCCTCCACCCGAATCCCCCTAAGTGCGCGGCCATCCGGTGTTGGACCTGTCCAACATCGGTCAGATAGAGCTGAACATTGCCGGTCATGTCCCGGGGCCTCTCGCCCAAGCTTTCCAGCTGGTGCGGTGGGGCTCTTTTCTATTGGAGCGGGTGCGCGAAAGCGCGAACCGTTCGGGGCAGCCGTCAAAGTAACCCGGTGGCCATGCGGCCCAGGGGTGGAGTGTTTCAGGCTCGTGCGGTTTCGCGTGTTCGCGCGTCGGTGGCTGTCCTTCGACAGGCTCAGGACGAGCGGGTGTTGCGAAAAGTCGTCCGAACCCGAACGTACCATCCCATCCGCTAGTAGTCGCCAGCCCTCGCAGGGAAGAGCCGCGCCCCCTCAGGAAAAGTGGGCACCGGTTTTCCGCCCGGAAGGGGCGCCCCGAGCGCGCAAGTGCGCGCGCTCGGCAAACTGGTGAAGAGAAAGAACTCACATGCCGACGATCAACCAGCTGGTCCGCAAGGGCCGCGTTCCGCAGAAGGCCAAGTCCAAGGTCCCTGCGATGGAAGCGAACCCGCAGAAGCGCGGCGTTTGCACCCGCGTCTATACGACGACCCCGAAGAAGCCGAACTCGGCGCTGCGCAAGGTTGCCAAGGTCCGCCTGACCAACCAGCGCGAAGTCATCTCCTACATTCCGGGCGAGGGTCACAACCTCCAGGAACACTCCGTGGTGCTGATCCGCGGCGGCCGTGTGCGCGACCTTCCCGGCGTGCGTTACCACGTGCTGCGCGGCGTGCTCGACACGCAGGGTGTGAAGGACCGCAAGCAGAGCCGTTCGAAGTACGGCGCCAAGCGTCCGAAGTAATCCGTCATGATCCCCCGCGCAGGCGGGGGTCTCAGGCCGCCCGGTCCTACCTCGGACGTCGGAGCCGGCCGACTGAGGTCCCAGCCTTCGCTGGGACTCACGGTAGAGATAAAGGAAAAGACCAATGAGTCGTCGTCGTCGTCCCGAAAAGCGGGTCATCCTGCCCGATCCCAAGTTCGGTGATCAGGTGCTGTCGAAGTTCATGAACAACCTCATGCTCGACGGCAAGAAATCCACTGCAGAGCGCATCGTCTATGGCGCGCTGGACACGGTCGAGGCCAAGGCCAAGACCGATCCGGTGCAGACCTTCCACGAGGCGCTGAACAACATCAAGCCGCAGGTCGAGGTGCGCAGCCGCCGCGTCGGCGGTGCGACGTACCAGGTGCCGGTCGAAGTGCGCCCGGAACGTGCGCAGGCGCTGGCCATCCGCTGGCTGATCTCCGCCGCGCGCGGCCGGGCCGAAACCACCATGGCCGCCCGTCTCTCGGGCGAGCTGATGGATGCGGCCAACAACCGCGGCAACGCGGTCAAGAAGCGCGAAGACACGCACCGCATGGCGGATGCGAACCGCGCGTTCAGCCACTACCGCTGGTAACGACCGGCGAAGTCTCCCCACCTCCGTTCGTGCTGAGCTTGTCGAAGCACGCTCGCGCAAGGCCCTTCGACAGGCTCAGGGCGAACGGGACGGGGGCGGGGCGGACTTCATAAAGTCACACAGCTAACTATATGGGGCGCGACCGTTTCGCCAACCCCGCATACCGAGGAATTTGACATGGCCCGCGACTATCCGCTGGAGCGCTATCGCAATATCGGCATCATGGCCCACATCGATGCCGGCAAGACCACCACGACCGAGCGTATTCTCTACTACACCGGCAAGTCCTACAAGATCGGCGAAGTGCACGACGGTGCCGCGACGATGGACTGGATGGAGCAGGAGCAGGAGCGCGGCATCACCATCACGTCGGCCGCGACGACCACGTTCTGGACCGCGGAAGACGCGACCATGGACCCGCGTTCCGCTCCCGAAGCGCTGCGCGAGAACCAGCCGAAGCACCGCATCAACATCATCGACACCCCGGGCCACGTGGACTTCACCATCGAAGTCGAACGCTCGCTGCGCGTGCTCGACGGCGCGGTGGCGGTTTTTGATGGGGTTGCCGGTGTGGAACCCCAATCCGAAACCGTCTGGCGCCAGGCCGACAAGTACGGCGTGCCGCGGATGTGCTTCATCAACAAGCTCGACCGCACCGGTGCCGACTTCTACTACTGCGTGCAGTCGATCATCGACCGCCTCGGCGCAACGCCGCTGGTGCTGTATCTCCCGATCGGCGCGGAAAGCGACCTCAAGGGCGTCGTCGACCTCGTCAACATGCGCGGCATCGTGTGGCAGAACGAAGACCTCGGCGCGAAGTACGAGTTCGTCGACATCCCCGAAGACCTTGCCGACAAGGCAGCCGAATACCGCGAGAAGCTGGTCGAGACCGCCGTCGAACAGGACGACGAGGTCATGGAAGCCTATCTCGAAGGTAACGAGCCCGACGCCGCGACGCTCAAGAAGCTGATCCGCAAGGGCACCATGGCGCGTGATTTCGTGCCCGTGCTGTGTGGCTCCGCGTTCAAGAACAAGGGCGTCCAGCCCCTGCTCGACGCGGTGGTCGATTACATGCCGAGCCCGCTCGACGTGCCGGCCATCAAGGGCGTGCTGCCCGACAGCGACGAGGAACAGACCCGTCCGTCGAGCGACGACGAGCCGTTCGCCGCGCTGGCCTTCAAGATCATGAACGACCCGTTCGTCGGCTCGCTCACCTTCACCCGCATCTATTCGGGCAAGCTCGCCAAGGGCAGCGTCCTGAATTCGGTGAAGGACAAGAAGGAAAAGATCGGCCGCATGCTGCTGATGCACTCGAACAACCGCGAGGACATCGAAGAGGCGTTCGCAGGCGACATCGTCGCGCTGGCCGGGATGAAGGAAACCACCACCGGCGACACGCTGTGCGATCCGGCCAAGCCGATCATTCTCGAGCGGATGGAATTCCCCGAGCCGGTGATCGAACTGTCGGTGGAGCCGAAGACCAAGGCCGACCAGGAAAAGATGGGCGTCGCCCTCAACCGCCTGGCTGCCGAGGATCCGAGCTTCCGCGTCACGACCGACCACGAATCGGGCCAGACGATCATCAAGGGCATGGGCGAGCTTCACCTCGACATCCTCGTCGATCGCATGAAGCGGGAGTTCAAGGTCGAAGCCAACGTCGGCGCGCCGCAGGTGGCCTATCGTGAATACCTCGCGAAGCCGGTGGACGTGGATTACACCCACAAGAAGCAGTCGGGCGGCTCCGGCCAGTTCGGCCGCGTCAAGGTCAAGGTCACCCCCGGTGAGCGCGGCCAGGGCTTCGTGTTCGAAGACGAGATCAAGGGCGGTAACATTCCAAAGGAATATATCCCCGCGATCGAAAAGGGCTTCCGCGAGCAGGCCGAAAGCGGCCATCTCGTCGGCTTCCCGATCATCGACTTCACAGTCAACCTGTATGACGGCGCGTACCATGACGTCGACTCGAGCGCGATCGCGTTCGAAATCGCCGGTCGCAGTGCGATGCGCGAAGTTGCCGAGCGTGCCGGCATCAAGCTGCTGGAACCGATCATGAAGGTCGAGGTCGTGACCCCCGAGGATTACCTCGGCGATGTCATCGGCGACCTCAACAGCCGTCGTGGCCAGATCCAGGGCACCGACAGCCGCGGTAACGCCCAGGCGGTCGAAGCCAACGTGCCGCTGGCGAACATGTTCGGCTACGTGAACGAGCTGCGTTCGTTCACCCAGGGCCGTGCCCAGTACTCGATGCAGTTCTCGCACTATGACGAAGTGCCCGCGAACGTGGCTGCAGAGGTCAAGGAGAAGCTTGCCTAAGGCGAGCAACAAAGCTAGGGGCGGCGCCTGATTCAGCGGGTGCCGCCTTCATCCCGTATGAAATTCATTTCAAACAGAGGTTATTGAGACATGGCGAAGGAAAAATTCGAGCGGAACAAGCCGCACTGCAACATCGGCACCATCGGTCACGTCGACCACGGCAAGACCACGCTGACCGCGGCGATCACCAAGGTGCAGGGCGCTGCTGTCGATTTCGCAAACATCGACAAGGCTCCCGAAGAGCGCGAGCGCGGCATCACCATCTCGACCGCACACGTCGAATATGAGACCGACGCACGTCACTACGCACACGTCGACTGCCCGGGCCACGCCGACTACGTGAAAAACATGATCACCGGTGCCGCCCAGATGGACGGCGCTATCCTGGTCGTGAATGCAGCCGACGGCCCGATGCCGCAGACCCGCGAACACATCCTGCTTGCCCGTCAGGTCGGCGTGCCGGCACTGGTCGTTTACCTGAACAAGGTCGACCAGGTCGACGACGAAGAAATCCTCGAGCTCGTTGAACTCGAAGTTCGCGAACTGCTGAGCGACTACGACTTCCCGGGCGACGACATTCCGATCATCAAGGGTTCCGCTCTTGCTGCCCTGGAAGGCCGCGATGAGGAAATCGGCGAAAAGTCGATCAAGGAACTGATGGACGCTGTCGATAACTACATCCCGCAGCCGGAACGTCCGGTCGACAAGGACTTCCTGATGCCGATCGAAGACGTGTTCTCGATCTCGGGTCGTGGTACGGTTGTCACCGGCCGCGTCGAAACCGGCGTTGTGAACGTTGGCGACGAAGTTGAAATCGTCGGCATCAAGGACACCACCAAGACGACCGTGACCGGCGTCGAAATGTTCCGCAAGCTGCTTGACCGCGGTGAGGCTGGTGACAACATCGGTGCCCTTATCCGCGGCGTTGGCCGTGAAGAAGTCGAGCGTGGCCAGGTCCTCGCTAAGCCCGGTTCGGTTAACCCGCACACCGAGTTCAGCGCAGAAGTCTACGTGCTGTCGAAGGACGAAGGCGGCCGTCACACGCCGTTCTTCGCGAACTACCGTCCGCAGTTCTACTTCCGCACCACCGACGTGACCGGCGAAGTGATCCTTCCCGAAGGCACGGAAATGGTGATGCCGGGCGACAACGTGACGATCTCGGTCAAGCTGATCGCTCCGATCGCCATGGACGAAGGCCTGCGCTTCGCAATCCGTGAAGGTGGCCGGACCGTCGGTTCGGGGGTTGTCAGCACCATCACGAAGTAATATAGGCCTGCGCACCGGCGGGGATTCGTTCCCGCCGGTCAGGTTTTTGGGGGGCCGCCCCTTTTCCGGGAAACCGGCGAGGCGGGGCGGCTCTCTTTATTTATGGAAAACGCCGCAAGGCAATTTCCTGGCTCTTTCGCATCGGTAAGTGGACATGGAAGCCCAGAATATTCGCATTCGCCTCAAGGCGTTCGATCACCGCGTTCTCGACCAGGCAACTGGCGAAATCGCAGAAACCGCACGTCGCACCGGCGCGCTGATCCGGGGTCCCATTCCGCTGCCGACGCGCATCGAGAAGTTCACCGTGAACCGCGGCCCGCACATCGACAAGAAGTCGCGCGAGCAGTTCGAGGTGCGCACCTACAAGCGGCTGCTGGATATCGTGCAGCCCAACGCCCAGACGGTCGACGCGCTGATGAAGTTGGACTTGGCCGCTGGCGTGAACGTGGAAATCAAGCTCGCTTGACCGGGTTTGCTCCGGTCCTTCTGGTGGGACCTTAAACGACCAGGAAAATTCGGGGCTCCTATCGCCCCGCCGGTCACCGAACCGGCAAGACATAGGGATACCGCCGGACATGTCCGGGCTGCGTCCCCCGTCTTGCTCCCTTATCGGGAGCATCTCAGCCCGGACGGGGCGACGCATGACAATCAGGGCTGGCAAGCACCTCGGGTGGTCCGGGGTGCCTCTGTGAGGAGATTGGATCATGCGCAGTGGCGTGATCGCGAAAAAGGTTGGAATGACCCGCCTGTTCCAGGAGGATGGCCGTCACGTGCCCGTGACCGTCATGTCGCTGGAGAATTGTCAGGTCGTTTCCCACCGCACCGCCGACCGGGATGGCTATTTCGCTGTCCAGCTGGGCGCCGGTGAAGCGAAGCAGAAGAATGTCAACAAGCCGCAGCGCGAACAGTTCGCCAAGGCTGAAGTCGGCCTGAAGAAGAAGGTCGCCGAATTCCGTGTCGAGAACGAGGAAGGCCTCCTTCCCGTCGGCGCGCGGATCAGCGCGGACCACTTCGTCGCCGGCCAGAAGGTCGACATCACCGGCCACACGCAGGGCAAGGGATTTGCCGGCGCCATGAAGCGTTGGGGCTTCGGGGGCCTGCGCGCCACCCACGGTGTGTCGATCAGCCACCGTTCGCACGGTTCGACGGGTAACCGCCAGGATCCGGGCCGCGTCTTCAAGAACAAGAAGATGGCCGGTCACATGGGCGATCGCCAGCGCACGCAGCAGAATCTCGAAGTGGTTCGCACCGATGCGGAGCGCGGCCTGATCTTCGTGAAGGGCAGCGTTCCCGGCACCAAGAACAGCTGGATGCTCATCCGCGATGCCGTGAAGGTGAAGCACGACGACCTGCCGTTCCCGGGCGTGATGTATCGCAACCAGGAAGAATTCGCTTCGGAAGAAGCAGCTGCCGGCTTGGTCGAAAGCGCTGCAGAGCACGAAGTGAAGCTGGAAGTCTCTCCCGAACAGCAGGCCAAGCTCCTCGAGGAGCAGGAAGCCGGCGCGGAGAGCGCAGTAACCGAACAGAATGCCGAGGCCGCGCCGGAAACCGACGTGCCCGACGCTGACAGCAAGGAGTCCTGATCGTGAAGGTCAAGGTCCAGAAACTCGACGGCAAGGCCGTCTCGGGCAAGGGCGGCGAAGTCGAACTCAACGACGACGTCTTCGGTGTCGAGCCGCGTGCGGACATCCTGCACCGCGTCGTCACCTGGCAGCTCGAAAACCGCCGTGCCACGGCACGCCCGACGCGTGAGCGTTCGGACGTCGCCCGCACCGGCAAGAAGTACGGCAAGCAGAAGGGCGGCGGTGTCGCCCGTCACGGCGACCGCAAGGCCCCGATCTTCATCGGCGGCGGCAGGGCCCACGGCGCGCGCAAGCGCGACTTCGAGCAGTCGCTCAACAAGAAGATCCGCGCGCTCGGCCTCAAGATGGCCCTGTCGAGCAAGGCCAAGGACGGCCTCGTGATCGTCGACAGCCTCGAGGTGAAGGATGGCAAGACCAAGGCGCTGAAGGGTCACTTCGACAAGGCCGGGTTCGCCGGCAAGGTCCTGGTGATCGACGGCGAAAGCGTGAACGACGGCTTCAAGAAGGCCGCCGGCAACCTTCCGGGCGTCAACGTGCTGCCCGCGATGGGCGCCAACGTCTACGACATCCTGAAGCACGACACGCTGGTCCTTACCACCGACGCGGTCGAAAAGCTGGAGGCGCGTTTCAATGGCTAAGAAGCAGGAAATCGACGCCCGTCACTACGACGTGATCGTTGCGCCGCACATCACCGAGAAATCGACGATGGCGTCGGAATTCAACGCGGTCGTGTTCAAGGTCGCAAGCGGCGCTACCAAGCCGCAGATCAAGGAAGCCGTGGAAGCTATCTACGACACCAAGGTCGCGAACGTGAACACGATCAACGTGAAGGGCAAAACCAAGCGCTGGAAAGGCAAGCCCTACAAGCGCACCGACGTGAAAAAGGCGATCGTGACTCTGGCCGAAGGCCAGGACGCAATCGACATCACCGGCGGTATCTGAGGCCAGGGACAGGACACGAACAATGGCACTCAAGAACTATAACCCCACGAGCCCCGCGCGCCGCGGCCTCATCCTGGTCGACAAGACCGGCCTCTGGAAAGGGAAGCCGGAAAAGTCGCTCACGGAAGGCAAGCGCAAGACGGGCGGCCGTAACAACAAGGGTCACGTCACTTCGCGCGGGATCGGCGGCGGTCACAAGCAGAAGTACCGCTTCGTCGACTTCAAGCGTCGCAAGTGGGACGTGGAAGGCACCGTTGAGCGGATCGAATACGATCCCAACCGCACCGCCTTCATCGCACTGGTCAAGTATGACGACGGCGAGCTTGCCTACATCATCGCTCCGCAGCGCGTTGCTGCAGGCGACAAGGTGATCGCGGGCGAGAAGACCGACGTCAAGCCGGGCAACGCGATGCTGCTCAGCCAGATGCCGGTCGGCACCATCTGCCACAACGTGGAGATGAAGCCGGGCAAGGGCGGCCAGATCGCCCGTTCGGCAGGCGCTTACGTCCAGCTCGTCGGTCGTGACCGCGGCATGGTCATCGTTCGCCTGAACTCGGGCGAGCAGCGCTACATCCGCGGCGAATGCATGGGTACGGTTGGTGCGGTCTCGAACCCCGACAACCAGAACCAGAACTTCGGCAAGGCTGGCCGCACCCGCCACAAGGGCAAGCGTCCGCTGACGCGCGGCGTCGCCAAGAACCCGGTCGATCACCCGCACGGTGGTGGTGAAGGCCGCACCAGCGGCGGCCGTCACCCGGTTACCCCGTGGGGCAAGCCGACCAAGGGCGCACGCACCCGCAATAATAAGCAGACGGACAAGATGATCATCCGTTCGCGCCACGCCAAGAAGAAGAGGTAAGGGCACATGGCACGTTCCGTTTGGAAGGGTCCGTTCGTCGAACTCAGCCTTCTCAAGAAGGCGGAAGACGCGCAGGACCAGAGCAATGCAAAGCCGATCAAGACCTGGTCGCGTCGCAGCACGATCCTGCCGCAATTCGTCGGCCTGACGTTCAACGTCTACAATGGCCACAAGTTCATTCCGGTGTCCGTCAACGAGGACATGGTCGGCCACAAGCTCGGTGAATTCGCGCCCACGCGCACCTTCCCGGGTCACGCCGCCGACAAGAAGGGCAAGCGCTGATGAGCAAGCAGAAAGCTCCCCGCCGGGTCGCCGATAACGAGGCGCTGTCGGTCGGCACCACCATCCGTGGTTCCGCCCAGAAGCTGAACCTCGTTGCCGAGCTCATCCGCGGCAAGAAGGTCGAAGATGCGATGAACATCCTCGCCTTTTCGAAGCGTGCGATGGCGCGTGACGCCAGCAAGGTGCTGGCCAGCGCGATCGCCAACGCGGAAAACAACCACGACCTGGACGTCGACGCCCTCATCGTCGCCGAAGCCAGCGTCGGCAAATCGGTCACCATGAAGCGTTTCCATACGCGTGGCCGCGGCAAGAGCACCCGCATCCTGAAGCCGTTCAGCCGGCTGCGGATCGTCGTGCGCGAAGTGGAAGAGGCGTAAGATGGGCCAGAAGAGCAATCCGATCGGTCTGCGCCTGCAGATCAACCGTACCTGGGACAGCCGGTGGTATGCCGAAGGTGCTGACTATGCGCAGCAGCTGAAGGAAGACATCGAAATCCGCAAGTACATCGTCGACACGCTGCCGCAGGCCGCGATTTCGAAGGTGGTGATCGAGCGTCCGGCCAAGCTGTGCCGCATCTCGATCTACGCGGCGCGTCCGGGTGTGATCATCGGCAAGAAGGGCGCAGACATCGAAAAGCTGCGCTCCAAGCTCGCCGGCATGACCAGCAGCGAAGTGAAGCTGAACATCGTCGAGATCCGCAAGCCGGAAATCGACGCCAAGCTCGTCGCCCAGGGTATCGCCGACCAGCTCATCCGCCGTGTCGCCTTCCGCCGTGCGATGAAGCGCGCCATGCAGTCGGCCATGCGCCTTGGTGCCGAAGGCATCAAGATCGTGTGCGGCGGCCGTCTCGGCGGTGCGGAAATCGCCCGTGTCGAACAGTATCGCGAAGGCCGTGTGCCGCTGCACACGCTGCGCGCAAACATCGACTATGCCGAAGCCGAGGCTCTGACCGCCTATGGCATCATCGGCATCAAGGTGTGGGTCTTCAAGGGCGAGATCCTCGGCCACGACCCGGTGGCGCAGGATCGCCTGATGATGGAAGCACAGACGTCCGGCGTCAGGCCGGCTCGTTGAGGTAAAGAACCATGCTGCAACCGAAAAAACACAAGTTCCGCAAGGCCTTCAAGGGCAAGATCCATGGCAACGCCAAGGGCGGTACGGACCTGAACTTCGGGTCCTATGGCCTGAAGGCGATGGAGCCGGAACGTATCACCGCACGCCAGATCGAAGCTGCGCGTCGTGCGATCACCCGTCACATCAAGCGCCAGGGCCGTCTCTGGATCCGCGTCTTTCCGGACGTGCCGGTTTCGAAGAAGCCTGCCGAAGTCCGTCAGGGTAAGGGCAAGGGTTCGGTCGAATACTGGGCCGCGCGCGTGAAGCCGGGCCGCATCCTGTTCGAACTCGACGGCGTTGCCGGCCCGCTGGCCGCCGAAGCCTTCAGCCGCGCTGCGATGAAGCTGCCGATCAAGACCAAGGTCGTGGCCCGCCTCGGCGACACGAGCCACCTGGAGGGCTGATCATGAGCAAGATTGAAGACCTGCGGACCAAGTCCGACGACCAGCTCGTGGAAGAGCTGACCGAGCTGAAGCGCGAGCAGTACAACCTGCGCTTCCAGGCTGCCACCAACCAGCTGGAGCGTCCCGCACGCATTCAGGAAGTGCGCCGCCAGATCGCCCGCATCAAGACGCTGCAGACCGAACGGTCCGCAGCTGCCAAGGCTTAAGGAGCAACCGATGCCGAAACGTATTCTCATCGGAACGGTCACCTCCGACAAGACGGACAAGACCGTGACCGTGCTGGTGGAGCGCAAGGTCAAGCACCCGCTCTACGGCAAGATCATCCGTCGTTCCAAGAAGTACCACGCCCACGACGAAGCCAACGAATACGGCCTGGGCGATGTGGTCCGGATCGAGGAGACCAAGCCGATCTCCAAGACCAAGAGCTGGATCGTGAAGGATCGCGTGACCGCCGGCGGAACGCAGGCAGTCGAAGCCGATCTCGAAGTCGAGGCGGCCAACAACGAAATCGGCTGATCGCCCCGGCGATCGGCAACCCCGCAAGGAACTGCCGGACTGGTTCCGGCAAGCCATGAGAAGGAACCGGATCAATGATCCAGATGCAATCCAATCTCGACGTCGCGGACAACAGCGGCGCAAAGCGCGTCCAGTGCATCAAGGTACTGGGCGGGTCGAAGCGCCGCACCGCAAGCGTCGGGGACGTGATCGTCGTCTCCGTGAAGGAGGCGCAGCCGCGTGCCAAGGTCAAGAAGGGCGACGTTCACCGCGCGGTGATCGTGCGCACGAAGAAGGACGTCCGTCGCCCCGACGGCAGCGTCATTCGCTTCGACAGCAATGCCGCGGTCCTCGTCAACAAGAGCGAAGAGCCGATCGGCACCCGTATCTTCGGCCCGGTGGTGCGCGAACTGCGCGGCCGCGGCTTCATGAAGATCATCAGCCTGGCTCCGGAGGTGCTGTAATGGCGACCGCAAAGATCAAGAAGGGTGACACCGTCGTGGTCCTGTCCGGCAAGGACAAGGGCCAGACCGGCACCGTCATGCAGGTTTTCCCGAAGGACGCGAAGGTCCTGGTGGAAGGCGTGAACGTGATGACCCGTCACCGCAAGCCCACCCAGGCGAACCCGCAGGGCGGCATCGACCGCACGCCGGCGCCGATGCACATCTCCAAGGTTGCGATTGCCGATCCGAAGGACGGCAAGGCCACCCGCGTGCGCATCGAAGAGCGCGACGGCAAGAAGGTTCGCGTCGCAGTCAAGTCCGGGGAGACCATCGATGGCTGATTATACCCCCCGCATGAAGCAGCGCTACGACGATCAGATCGTCAAGGCGATGACCGAGAAGTTCGGTTACAAGAACGCCCTCGAAGTGCCGAAGATCGAAAAGATCACGCTCAACATGGGCGTCGGCGAGGCGAGCCAGGACAAGAAGAAGGTCCAGACCGCTGCCGAGGAAATGGAACTGATCGCCGGCCAGAAGCCGGTCATCACCAAGGCCAAGAAGTCGATCGCACAGTTCAAGCTGCGCGAAGGCATGCCGATCGGTTGCAAGGTCACCCTGCGCCGCGAACGCATGTACGAATTCCTCGACCGCCTGGTCACCATCGCGATGCCCCGCATCCGCGACTTCCGCGGGGTCAACCCGAAGTCGTTCGACGGTCGCGGCAACTATGCGATGGGCCTGAAGGAGCAGATCGTCTTCCCCGAAATCTCGTACGACAAGATCGACGTGGTCCGGGGCATGGACATCATCGTCACCACCACGGCGAAGACCGACGACGAAGCGCGCGAACTGCTGCGCCTGTTCGGTTTCCCGTTCCCGGCTGAAGAGTCGGCAGAGAAAGAAGCGGCCTGAGGGCCGAAAAGGAAGAGAGCTTAAGTCCAATGGCGAAACTGAGTTCCATCAACAAGAACGAGCGGCGCAAGAAGCTCGTCAAGAAGTATGCGGCGAAATATGCCAA
The DNA here is from genome assembly GCF_030406725.1 of Alteriqipengyuania flavescens. Classification (NCBI taxonomy): domain Bacteria; kingdom Pseudomonadati; phylum Pseudomonadota; class Alphaproteobacteria; order Sphingomonadales; family Erythrobacteraceae; genus Pseudoblastomonas; species Pseudoblastomonas flavescens. Next base: position 1,901,793 of record NZ_CP129107.1, read on the forward strand.
GCTGAAGGCGATCGCGGACGACACGTCGGCCGACGAGACCGAGCGGCTGATGGCGCGCCTCAAGATGGCGGAAGTGCCGCGTAACGGGAATCCCACCCGCGTGCGCAACCGCTGCACCACCACCGGCCGCCCGCGCGGCTATTACCGCAAGTTCGGGCTCAACCGCATCGAACTGCGCAATCTTGGCAACAAGGGCATGATCCCTGGCTTGACCAAGTCGAGCTGGTGAGGAGCTGACACATGGCTATGACCGATCCTCTGGGTGACATGCTCACCCGCATCCGCAACGGCCAGCAGGCGAAGAAGGACAGCGTCCTTTCGCCCGCTTCCAAGCTGCGTGCGAACGTCCTCGAAGTGCTCCAGCGCGAAGGATACATCCGTGGCTACAGCGACGACGCTTCGGGCAAGCACCCGCAGCTGCGGATCGAACTGAAGTATTTCGAAGGCGAACCGGCGATCAAGCACATCGCCCGCGTCTCCAAGCCTGGCCGCCGCGTCTACTCGGGTTCCAAGGAACTGCCGACGATCCGCAACGGCCTCGGCATCACCATCGTCTCGACGCCGCGCGGCGTGCTTTCGGACAACGAAGCGCGCAACGACAACGTCGGCGGCGAAGTGCTGGCGGAGGTGTTCTGATGAGCCGCATCGGTAAACGTCCGGTGGCCATCCCCAGCGGGGTGACCGCCAATATCGAAGGCGACACGCTGAGCGTGAAGGGGCCCAAGGGCACTCTCACCATGGGCTTGTCGGACCTCGTCGAGTACAAGCTGGACGACGGCGAAATCTCGGTGAAGCCGGCCAACGACACGCGCGCCGCACGCAACCACTGGGGCATGCAGCGCACGCTGGTGAACAACCTCGTCGAAGGCGTGACCGAAGGGTTCACCAAGGTCCTCGAGATCTCGGGCGTCGGCTATCGTGCCGCGGTGAAGGGCAAGACCCTGAACCTGCAGCTCGGCTACAGCCACGACGTCGACATCGACATCCCCGAAGGAATCGAGATCAAGACTCCGGATCAGACCACCGTTGAGATCAGCGGGATCGACAAGCAGAAGGTCGGCCAGGTCGCCGCAGAAATCCGCCGCTGGCGCAAGCCCGAGCCGTACAAGGGCAAGGGCATCAAGTACCGCGGCGAATACATCTTCCGCAAGGAAGGGAAGAAGAAGTAAGATGGCAAAGCTTTCTCTTTTTGAACGCCGCCGCCGCCGTGTGCGCAGCGCCCTGCGCGCCCGTGGCAGCCAGCGTCCGCGCCTGTCGGTGCACCGCACCGGCCGGCACATCTACGCGCAGGTCATCGACGATGCGGAAGGCAAGACCGTTGCCGCCGCATCCACGCTCGGCGCCAAGTCGTCGGGTGCGAATGTCGATGCCGCCGCGCAGGTCGGCAAGGACATCGCCGCCGCCGCCAAGAAGGCCGGCGTCACCTCCGTCGTGTTCGATCGCGGCGGCTTCCTGTTCCACGGCCGTGTGAAAGCACTGGCCGACGCCGCCCGCGAAGGCGGGCTGGAGTTCTGATAATGGCTGACGACAAGAACACTCCCGCAGAAGAGCCCAAGATCGAAGAGACCGCTGCTGCCGAAGCGGAGACTCCGAAGACGGACGCTACCGAACAGGCGAGCGCCGATGCGAACATCGACGGCTCCACCCCGACGCCGACGACGACCAGCACCGAAGCTGCGGACAACCAGTCCGCTGCCGACGGCGATCCGGCCCAGCCCAGCGAAGCACGCGGTGGCCGTGGCGGCGGTCGCGGTGGCGATCGTGGTGGTCGCGACAACCGTGGCGGCCGCGGCCGCGACAACCGCGGTGGCCGTGGACGTGGCCGGGACGAGGACGATGGCGAAGAGCTGATCGAAAAGCTCGTCCACATCAACCGCGTCTCCAAGACGGTGAAGGGCGGCAAGCGCTTTGGTTTCGCCGCACTCGTGGTCGTCGGTGACGGCCAGGGCCGCGTCGGTTTCGGCCACGGCAAGGCCCGCGAAGTGCCGGAAGCCATCAACAAGGCCACCGCAGCCGCGAAGAAGAAGATGGTTCGCGTTCCGCTGAAGGAAGGCCGCACGCTGCACCACGATGCCAAGGGCCGTTTCGGCGCCGGCAAGGTCGTGGTCCGCACGGCGCCTCCGGGTACCGGCATCATCGCAGGCGGTCCGATGCGTGCCGTGTTCGAAGCGCTCGGCGTTGCCGACGTGGTGACCAAGTCGGTGGGCACCTCGAACCCCTATAACATGATCCGCGCCACGTTCGATGGCCTGGGCAACCAGACTTCGCCGAAGTCGGTCGCACAGCGTCGCGGCAAGAAGGTCGCCGACTTGCTCGGTCGCGGTGGCGCCAGCGAAGCGGAGGCCAAGGCCGACGCTGAAGCGATTGCGGAGTAATCCAGATGGCTGACAAGAAAACCATCAAGATCCGTCAGATCGGTTCGCCGATCCGTCGTCCGGAAGTCCAGCGCAAGATGCTGATCGGCCTGGGCCTGAACAAGATGCACAAGGTCGTCGAAGTTCAGGACACGCCGGAAGTGCGCGGGGCGATCCGCAAGCTTCCCCACATGGTGGAAGTAATCAACGACTGACCGGACGCGCGGCCCCGCTTCGGCGGGGCTTCGCATCCATCCTTTCAGCGCGAATTAAAGCGAAAGCGAGTGCACACATGACTATCAAACTCAACGACCTCCGCGACAATCCGGGCGCCCGCAAGGAACGCGTGCGCGTCGGCCGCGGCATCGGTTCGGGCAAGGGCAAGACCGCCGCACGCGGCCAGAAGGGCCAGAAGAGCCGTTCGGGCGTCGCCGTTAAGGGCTTCGAAGGCGGCCAGATGCCGCTGCACATGCGCCTGCCGAAGCGCGGCTTCAACAATCCGTTCGGCAAGGACTTCGCCGAAGTGAACCTGGGCATGGTCCAGAAGTTCATCGACGCGAAGAAGCTGGATGCCAAGAAGGACATCGACCACGCAGCGCTGAAGGCCGCCGGCCTAGCACGCGGCGGCAAGGACGGTGTCCGCCTGCTCGGCAAGGGCGAACTGAAGGCCAAGGCCAAGTTCGTCGTCCACGGCGCTTCGAAGGGTGCCATGGAAGCGGTCGAGAAGGCCGGCGGTTCGGTCGAGATCGTGTCCGCCAAGCCGGCCAAGGCCGATGCGGACGCAGGCGCAAAGGCTGGCAAGGCCAAGAAAACCGACAAGAAGTCCGCCAAGAAGGCCGACTAAGCGGTAAAACGGATCGGGCGGGGTTTTGCTTCCCCGCCCGCATCCTATATGAGCGCTTCGCTCTTGCCGGGGAGGGACCGGCGGCTCCAAAGCTGGGCATGGAACGACAATGGCATCACGCGCCGACAATCTCGCAGCAAACCTGAGTTTCGCCAATTTTTCCAAGGCGACCGAGCTCAAGCAGCGTATCTGGTTCACCATCGGCGCACTGATCGTGTTCCGTTTCATGAGCTTCGTGCCGCTGCCGGGTGTCAACCCGACGGTGCTGAACTCGCTTTACGACCAGACCCGCGGCGGCGTGCTCGACCTGTTCAACGCCTTTTCGGGCGGCAGCCTGGAGCGGATGAGCATCATCGCGCTCGGCGTTATGCCCTACATCACCGCCTCCATCGTCGTGCAGATGGCATCCGCCCTGCATCCAACGCTTATGGCCCTCAAGAAAGAGGGCGAGGCCGGGCGCAAGAAGCTGAACCAGTACACCCGCTACGGCACGGTGTTCCTGTGCGTAATCCAGGGCTGGTTCATCGCATCGGGGCTTGAGGCGTTCGGCGCCTCGCAGGGCCTGCAGGCGGTGGTCGACCCCGGCTACATGTTCCGCGTCGGCGCGGTCATCAGCCTTGTCGGCGGAACCATGTTCCTGCTCTGGCTGGGCGAGCAGATCACGAGCCGCGGCATCGGCAACGGCGTGTCGCTGATCATCATGGCCGGCATCGTCGCCCAGTTTCCGACTTTCACGACCAACCTGTTCTCCGGCTACAGCTCCGGCTCGATCGGCGCGGGCCTCATCATCGGCCTGCTCGTGATGCTGGTGCTGCTCATCCTCGGCATCTGTTTCATGGAGCGAGCCCAGCGCCGCCTGCTGATCCAGTATCCCAAGCGTGCGACCCAGAACGGCCAGATGCAGGCGGACCGCAGCCACCTGCCGCTGAAGCTCAATACCGCGGGCGTCATCCCGCCGATCTTCGCCAGCTCGCTGCTTCTCTTGCCGCTCACGGTGACGCAGTTCGCCGGCAACTCGATCGACACGACGAGTGGCGGCGGCACGATCCTGCAGCAAGTGCTGCAGTATCTCCAGCACGGCCAGCCGCTCTACATGCTGCTCTATGCCGCGCTCATCATCTTCTTCTGCTTCTTCTACACCGCCATCGTCTTCAACCCGGAAGAGACGGCGGAAAACCTGAAGAAGAACGGCGGCTTCATCCCTGGCATCCGTCCGGGCAAGCGCACCGCGGACTATCTCGATTACGTGCTCACCCGCGTGACGGTGGTCGGGGCGATCTACCTCACCATCGTCTGCGTCGTTCCCGAATGGGGTATCGCGCAGACCGGCCTGCCGCTGTTTCTGGGCGGGACCAGCCTGCTGATCGTGGTCAACGTTACGGTTGACACCATCACGCAGATCCAGTCGCACCTGCTGGCGCACCAGTATGGCGACTTGATCAAGAAGGCGAATCTCAAGGGCAAGGGCCGGCGTCCGCGCAGGCAATAAGCGGCGGGTATTTCCCCGGCAGGGGCGGCCCGCGCTGCCTTGCGCTGGCATGATGCTGCGCTAGGGTGCCCGCTTCCTTCGAACCTTCCGATTCCACACCGGGAGCCTACTTACGTGAACATCATCCTCCTCGGACCTCCCGGCGCGGGCAAGGGCACCCAGGCTCACCGACTGACCGAACATCACGGCATGCGCCAGCTTTCGACCGGTGACATGCTGCGCGCGGCGGTCAAGGCGCAGACCCCGGTCGGCATAAAGGCGAAGGAAGTGATGGACCGCGGCGAGCTGGTCTCCGACGAGATCGTCTCCGCCCTGATCGACGCCGAGCTGGAAGCTATGGGCGACGATGTCGGCGCCATCTTCGACGGCTATCCCCGCACTGCGGCGCAGGCCGAACAGCTCGACGGCATCCTGGGCAAGCACAACCGCGCGCTCGACCACGTTATCGAGCTGGAGGTGGATGTGGACGCGCTGGTGAAGCGCATCACCGGCCGCTTCTCCTGCGCCAATTGCGGCGCGCTCTACCACAACACCGCGAACCCGCCCGAGAAAGAGGGCGTCTGCGACCAATGCGGCGGGACCGAATTCAAGCGCCGGCCCGACGATAACGAGGAAACCGTGCGCACCCGCATGGACGAATACCGCAGGAAGACGGCGCCGATCCTGCCGATCTATGAAGAGCGCGGGATCGTTACCCGGGTGGACGGCATGGGCGAGATCGACGACGTCACGACCGCGATCGAAAGCGTCATTGCCCCCGCTTGAGGCGCTTTCCCCGCGCGCCATACTCCGGCACATTGCAGGGAAGGGTTCGGCATGAAATTACTATCGATACTGGGAAGTGCGCTTGCGCTCACGGTTCTGGCCGCGCCCGCGCAGGCCGAAGTCGTGCAATCGTCCGAGCTCGGTTTCGTCACGTCCGACAGCACCATCGTGAAAGCCGCGCCGGACGAAGTTTGGGACGATCTCGTGGAGCCGTCCGAATGGTGGAACCCCGACCACAGCTATTCGCTCGATGCGGAGAATTTCTACCTCGATGCCTACGAGGCTGGCTGCTTCTGCGAGAGCTTGCCGGACGACGGTTTTGCCGAGCACATGCGGGTCATCCACGCCGCGCCCGGCAAGCTGCTGCGGATGTCGGGCGCGATCGGCCCGCTGCAATCCGAAGCGATCACGGGCACGCTCTCGATCGCGCTGACGCCGGTAGACGGCGGCACGAAGATCGAGTGGACCTATGTGGTCATCGGATACGGGCGCTTCCCGATGGAGGCCATCGCAACGGCGGTGGATGCCGTGCAGAGCGAGCAGCTGATGCGCTTAGCACGGCTTGTGGATAATGCGACGCCCCAGGTTCCGGTACAGCCGATACACTGATCCGGACCCGCTCCCGGTTGCAATCGGACGCGCGGTTAGTATATAGCTGTCGCATCGACGCGATATTCCGCGTCCTGCCGCACGTGCTGGTTGACGGGGCGTGCGAATCATCTTAAGCGCGCGCACTATTCGACAGTTGGCGGGTTATCCGGTAGGCATCGGCGATGACGATGTCCCATCCGGGCCTTTTGCGTTTCCAGCGCAAGCCTCCCGCCGCAGTCGAAGTCAAAGCGATGAGATAGGGGTGGCCGACCGGCCAAAACCCTGTGGAGCATGGAGAAGTAAGTGGCTCGTATTGCCGGGGTCAATATCCCCACCAACAAGCGCGTGATTATCGCGCTCACCTACATCCACGGTATCGGCCGCACCCAGGCCGTGAAGATCGCCGACAAGCTCGGCATCGATCACACCGTGCGTGTCCAGGACCTGACCGACGCCGAAGTCGTCCAGATCCGTGAAACGATCGACAGCGACTACACCGTCGAAGGCGACCTTCGCCGCCAGACCGCGATGAACATCAAGCGCCTGATGGACCTGCGGTCCTACCGCGGCCTTCGCCATCGTAACGGCCTGCCGGTCCGCGGCCAGCGCACGCACACCAATGCGCGCACCCGCAAGGGCAAGGCCAAGCCGATCGCCGGCAAGAAGAAATAGGATCAGAAAACAGTCCGGGGGACTGTTTTCCCTATTTCTCCGCCGGAGGCAGGGGAATGGGAAGCGATCCTTCCGATACTAGGAAAGCAGAGGCGGTCTAAGCGCCTCCAACCTACGAGGAATTCAACATGGCACGCGAACCCAGCCGCATCCGGCGCCGCGAGCGGAAAAACATCTCCAGCGGCGTTGCGCACATCAACGCCAGCTTCAACAACACCATGATCACCATCACCGACGCACAGGGCAACGCGATCAGCTGGTCCAGCGCCGGCATGATGGGCTTCAAGGGCAGCCGCAAGTCCACCCCGTACGCCGCGCAGGTCGCTGCGGACGATGCGGGCAAGAAGGCCGCCGAACATGGTGTCCGCACCCTGGAAGTCGAAGTGAAGGGCCCGGGTTCGGGCCGCGAGAGCGCACTGCGTGGTCTTGCCGCTGTCGGCTTCACGATCACTTCGATCCGCGACGTCACGCCGATCCCGCACAACGGGGTCCGGCCGTCCAAGCGTCGCCGCGTCTGATCGAAGTTCCGGCGGGGCAGCCCGCCGCAAGTCTCTTCGGATCGGCCGCGGCGTCAAAAACGCTTGCGGCCTTTCCTGCTAATTTCACACCCTAGGGGAAATCCATGTCCGTCAATACGAAGAACTGGCAGGAACTGAAAAAGCCGAACACGCTCGAAGTGAAGGAAGGCAGCGACAAGAGGCGCAAGGCCACCTTCGTTGCCGAGCCGCTCGAGCGTGGCTTCGGCCTCACGCTCGGCAATGCGCTGCGCCGCGTGCTGCTCTCCAGCCTGCAGGGCGCCGCGATCACCTCGATCAAGATCGAAAACGTGCTGCACGAATTCAGCAGTCTGGCCGGCGTGCGCGAAGATGTCACCGACATCGTCCTCAACGTGAAGCAGATCGCGCTGAAGATGGAAGGTGAAGGCCCCAAGCGCCTGCAGCTGTCCGCCACCGGCCCCGCCACCGTCAAGGCCGGCGACATCGCCGTGTCGGGCGACATCGAAGTCCTCAACAAGGATCTCGTGCTCTGCCACCTCGACGAAGGCGCGACGCTGAACATGGAACTGACCGCGGACACGGGTAAGGGTTATGTTCCCGCCGTGCAGAACCGTCCGGCCGACGCGCCGATCGGCCTGATCCCGGTCGACAGCCTGTATTCGCCGATCCGCCAGGTCAGCTACAAGGTCGACAATGCCCGCGTCGGGCAGGAACTCGACTATGACAAGCTGAACCTGACGATCGAGACCGACGGCACCGTCACCCCGGAAGATGCGATCGCCTATGCCGCGCGCATCCTGCAGGACCAGCTGACGCTGTTCGTCCACTTCGAAGACGGTATCCCGCAGCCGCAGAGCGCCATGATCGGCGTGGCCGCGGAACCGCAGCAGGACGATGCCAACCAGCTCAACCGCTACCTCCTCAAGAAGGTGGACGAGCTGGAACTGTCGGTCCGCAGCGCCAACTGCCTGAAGAACGACAACATCATCTACATCGGCGACCTGGTCCAGAAGACCGAAGCCGAGATGCTGCGGACGCCGAACTTCGGCCGCAAGTCCCTGAACGAGATCAAGGAAGTGCTTTCCAGCATGGGCCTGCGTCTCGGCATGGACATCCCCGGCTGGCCGCCGGAAAACATCGAGGAAATGGCCAAGAAGCTCGAACAGGAGCTGCTGGGCTAAACCCGCTCACGGGGAATGGGCCGGACCCCTTAATCCGGCCCGTATCGGGCTACCTCGTACGGGCCCCCTACGAACGAAGGAATGAATTATGCGTCACGGAATTCGCCAGCGTAAGCTGCAGCGCAAGACAGGCCACCGCAAGGCCCTGTTCCGCAACATGTCGGCCGCGCTGATCAAGCACGAACAGATCCTCACCACCATGCCGAAGGCGAAGGAACTGCGTCCCTACGTCGAAAAGCTGGTCACGCTCGCCAAGAAGGGCGGCCTGTCCAACCGCCGCCTGGCCGCATCGCGCCTGCTCGACCCGGCGCAGGAAAAGAAGCTCTTCGAAGTTCTGGCTGAGCGCTACAAGGATCGTGACGGCGGCTACACCCGCGTCATCAAGGCCGGCTACCGCGGCAGCGACGCCGCGCAGATGGCCGTCATCGAGTTCGTCGACCGCGATGAAGACGCCAAGGGCCAGGACAGCGGCCCGGTGATGACGGACGATGAATACGAAGACGCCTGAGGCGCTTCGCATCGCGAGATACGAAAGGGGCCGCCGGTGAAATCCGGCGGCCCCTTTTCTTTGCGCGCACAGTGGTTACACGGGGACCCGAAACAGCGAATGTCCGGGAGAGACCGCATGAAATTGAACCACGCCGCAGCCTGCGCCGTATCCGCCCTCGCGCTTGCCACTTCGGCTTGCGCGACCACCGGGACTTACCCCGAAGTTGCCACCGCCGAAGGTGAGATGACGGCCGAACCGGAGACCACGATGCCCGCAATCGCCTATCCCGAAACCCGCGCCGGCGACACGGTCGACACGCTGTTCGGGCAACGGGTGGCCGACCCCTACCGCTGGCTCGAAAACGATGTGCGCGTCGATGCCGAAGTTGCCGCGTGGGTCGAAGCGCAGAACGAGGTGACCGACGCGTTCCTTGAAACGCTGCCCCTGCGGGAACGGTTCAAGGACCGGATCACCGAGCTGACCGATTACGAACGCTTCGGCCTGCCGGGTGAGAAGGGCGGGCGCTATTTCTACACCCGCAACGACGGCTTGCAGAACCAGTCCGTCCTCTATGTGCGCGACGGGCTGGACGGGGAGCCGCGCGTCCTGATCGACCCGAACGAATGGTCGGACGACGATGCGACAGCGTTGGCCGGCTACACCGTCACCGAAGACGGCAGCAAGCTTGCCTATTCCATCCAGGACGGCGGCAGCGACTGGCGCACGGTCAAGGTGATGGACGTAGCCACCGGCGCGGTAGCCGACGATACGGTGGAGTGGGTCAAGTTTTCCGCGCTCGACTGGGCCAAGGACGGCAGCGGCTTTTATTACAGCCGCTTCCCGGCAACCGGCGAGGGCGAAACCTTCCAGGCGCTCAACACCAACCACCAGGTCTATTTCCACCGCCTCGGCACAGAGCAGAGCGAGGACGTCCTCGTCTTCGCCCGGCCCGACATGCCGGAACTCAACAATATCGCCGAGGTCAGCGACGACGGACGGTGGCTGGTGGTGACCAGTTCCAGCGGCACGGACGACCGATACGAGGTCGCGCTGGTCGACCTCCAGCGTCCCGATGCGGATCCGATGGTCGTGGTGCCCGGCTTCGAAAACGACTATTCCTATTTCGGCAACCTCGGCAGCCGCTTCTTCTTCACCACCAACGACGGTGCGCCGCTGAAGAAGGTCGTCAGCATCGACATCGCCGCGCCCGACGCGGACTGGACGACGGTCATCCCCGAACGCGAGGAAACGTTGCAGGGCGTCTCGCTGACCGGCGGCCACCTCATTGCCAGCTACCTGGTCGATGCGAAAAGCAAGATCGAGGTCTATACGACCGAAGGCGACAAGGTGCGCGAAGTCGCGCTGCCGGGGATCGGCAGCGCCGGCGGCTTCGGCGGCGACTTCGAAGATGCAGAAACGTTCTACAGCTTCTCCAGCTACAACCGCCCCTCGACCGTCTATCGCTACAATGTCGAAACCGGCGAGAGCGACGTGTGGGCCCAGCCAGAAGTCGCCTTCGATCCGGACGATTTCGTGGTCGAGCAGCGCTTCTTCACCTCGAAGGATGGTACGCGGGTGCCGATGTTCCTGGTGCGCGGCAAGGACGTGGCAGCCAGCGGCAAGGCGGTGCCGACGCTGCTTTACGGCTATGGCGGCTTCAACATCTCGCTCACCCCCGGCTTTTCCGCATCGCGCATCGCGTGGCTGGAAGCCGGCGGGGCCTACGCGGTCGCGAACATCCGCGGCGGCGGCGAATACGGCAAGGCCTGGCATGACGGCGGCCGGCTCGACAACAAGCAGAACGTCTTCGACGACTTCATCGCTGCGGGCGAATACCTGATCGCGGAAGGCATCACCCCGGACGACGGGCTGTCCATCCAGGGCGGATCCAACGGCGGCCTGCTGGTCGGCGCGGTGACCAACCAACGGCCCGACTTGTTCGCAGCCGGCAATGCGGCGGTCGGCGTGATGGACATGCTGCGCTTCGACCGTTTCACCGCCGGTCGTTACTGGGTCGACGATTACGGCTATCCCAATGATGCGGAGGATTTTGCCATCCTGCGCGCCTACTCGCCTTATCACAATGTCCGCAGCGGCGTGGATTACCCCGCCGTGCTGGTGACCACCGCCGATACGGACGACCGCGTCGTGCCCGGCCACAGCTTCAAGTACATCGCCGCGCTCCAGGCGGCGGAGCGGGGCGAGCGGCCGCAGCTGATCCGCATCGAGACCCGCGCGGGCCACGGCAGCGGCAAGCCGACCGACAAGGCGATCGAGGAAGCGGCGGATATCCTCGCGTTTCTCGGCCACTTCTCGGGCCTCGAAAGCGCGGACTAGATTGGGACAGGCACCGTTCAGGATAAGTCCCGCTTTCCTGAACGGTGCCTGTCGCCCGAATTCAGGCTGATCTCAGTCGCCCCTTGGTAGAACGCAAACCACAGTGAGGGAGCGGCCCCGTTCCCCCAAGAGGATCTGAAAGGTTCGCCATGACGAAGATAATGCCGAAAGCCCTCATGGGAACCATCGCTGCCGGTGCGATGGCCGTGTCGGTTGCAACCCCCGCCCAGGCCCAGGACCGCATCGACGGTGACGATATCGTCGCCGGCGCGCTGGTGATCGGTGGCCTCGCCGCCATCGCCGCCATTCTCGATGACGACGGCGACCGCTACGATCGCCGGTATGACCGTCGGTACGACTCCAGGTACGACCCTCGGTATAACAGCCGCTACGATCGCCGTTATCGCGCCGAGCGCGTTGTCGAACAGTGCGTGCGTACCGCCGAGAACGAGGCACGCCGTGCCGGATACCGCAGCGCCCGTGTGACGGAGCTGCGCGATGTCGACCGCAAGCGCGGCGGCTTCAACGTGAAGGGCCGAATGGTGGTCGAGGATAGCCGCTACGATCGCTATGACCGACGCTCGCGCTATGACCGTCGCGGGGATCGCGGCCGCGACTACGACCGTGGCAGCTTCACCTGCAAGGTCCGCAACGGCCGGGTGGTCGATCTCGACTTCGACAACATCCGCGGCCTGCGCTGATCTGCGCACAAGACGCGAAATGACATGACCGATGGGCGGTTCAGGTTGGTTTCAGTCTGGGCCGCCCATTTCGTTTGCCGGACAGCGCGCGGCATCGCGCCGGGAGGATTCGATGGGTAATCGCATACGTGTTTCCGTGACGGCAGCATACCTTGCGGGCGCATCGCTATTCACCGCGCCGGCCATGGCGGCCGAACTCGATATCCCGAAGGCAAAGGTTGCAATGGCCGAAGCGGCGGGCCCGGTCGCGAATGAAGACTACGAGACCGTGCAGGACCACCGGCGCTACCGCTATCGCTATCGCCGCGGGCCGAACGCGGGGGATGTGCTGACCGGCATCTTGATCCTCGGCACCATCGGCGCGGTCATCGATGCGGCGGAAGACCGTTCGGACCGCGACCGGGACGAACGGTATCGCGACCGCGACTGGCGCGACCGTGATTATCGCGACGAAGATTACCGATCAGGCGGGCGCTATGACGAGCGCAGCCGGTACAAGACTCGCGGCCTCGACCGCGCCATCGAGATGTGCGTCGATGCCGTGGAGCGCACCGCCCGCGTTGCTTCGGTCGAGGAAGCCCAGCGCTCAGGCCGGGGCTGGGAAGTCGAAGGCCGGCTTGCCAACGGCGGCGAGTTCGAATGCGAAATCGACAACACCGGACGCATCCGCGACATCGAGATCGACCGCGATGGTGACGAAGACCGCGACTCGGACGATGACCGGCGTGGTGGCTACGACAGCTACGAGGACGGGGACGACGACCGCGACTATCGCGGTGCGTCCTACGGCGGGCAGACCGAATGGCAGCTCGGCAGCGAGGGCGCGCAATATGACGAAGGGACCTATGCCCGCATCCGCTCCGGGCAGGGACGGTCTCAGGGGCGAACGCAGGTCGGATACGAAGGCGGTGCGCAGGCGCAGTTGCGCACCCCTGGGCTCCCCCGGATCGAACGCACCGCGCCCGCCTGGGACGAGCCGCAAACCACCCCGTCGGCCGACGACGGGCGCTACGACATATCCGACGTGGACGACTTCCCCGGCTGATCGCCGCGCGGTTTCTCGCGCGAATAGGCCGGCAGTTCCAGTCCCTTGGTAATCGCCAGGCTGCGCAGGATGTAGCCGGCGGATGCGGCAATGATCCACCCGACCCAGCGGGGCATGGGCTCCACGAATTCGAACGCCACCGTCAGCGAGGCGGACAGCGCGGCTGCGGTCACATAAAGCTCCGGTCGCATCAGGATCGACGGGCGACCCGCGATCACGTCGCGGATGATGCCGCCCGCCGTGCCGGTGATGATTCCCATCAGGATCGCCGGGACCGGGGTCACGCCGTAGGCCAGCGCCTTGGCCGTGCCGATGACCGCATAGGCGGTGAGGCCGGCGCCGTCGGCGAATTCCAGCAAGCGCCCCTCCCACCAGCGGTGCGGCGTGAACCACGCAATCAGCGCGACGCCGAGGCAAATCGGTGCGATCCACGGGTCGTTCACCCAGAACGCCGGAATGTCGATCATGATGTCGCGGATCGTGCCGCCCCCGACCCCGGTGACCAGCGCGAAAAACGCCATGGTGACGAAGGTCTGCCGTTCCTTGGCCGCAATCAGCGCGCCGGACAACGCGAACACGGCCACGCCGAGCAGGTCGAGCCAGTCGAGCAGGGGGGTGAGGATGGTTTCGGTGTCCATGGTCGATCAGCCCGGCAATATGTCCGCAATCTTGGCCGCGATGGAGATGCAGTCGCGGTCCGCCCAGCGCGGGCCGATTACCTGCATCCCGCAAGGCAGCCCATCGGTCGACCCCACCGGCATGCAGGTGGAGGGCAGGTTGGGGAAGGTCGCCAGCGCCGAATAGCCGAAGCCTGCGCCCATCGGCACGTCCGCCCCGTTGATGCGCACCGTGCGCTCCCGCATGTCGCGCTCGTCGTGCTCGAAGGCGAGGAAGGCCATCGGCGGGGCGAGCACGAAGTCGTAGCTCTCGAACAGGCGCTCCCAGGCCCTTTCGCTGCGCCACTGCGCGTCGAGCAGGTTGAACCAGTCCGTCGCCAGCGCGCGCTTGCCGTCGGCCCCCGGCTGCATCCCGCGCGACATCGCGATGCCGAGCATGCGCATGTAGTCCGCCCGTTCGGCAGACAGGTCCGGAAGCAGGTCGCTGCTGCGGTCGACCTCAGCGCCGGCCGCCTCGATCGCCTGCGCTGCCGCCTCTATGGGGCCGCGCACCGCATCGTCCAGCGGGCAGTCGGGATGGTCGAGCACCAGCAGGAACCTGCGGCCCGATAGCGGCCCGGCTCTGCGTTCCAGCGGGCGCGTGGCCGTGAGACAGATGGCAAGGTCAAGGTCGGCGGCATTGCGCGCCAGCGGCCCGGCGATGGACAGGGCGGTGTCGTGGCCGCCCGACTTCAGCATCGGATATTCGTGGCCTTCGAGGTCGATCAGGCCCCAACTCGTCTTCTGCCCCCACACGCCGCAGAAATGCGCAGGCACGCGCACCGAACCGCCGATGTCGGTGCCGTATTCCAGCGGCACCATCCCGCTCGCCACCGCGGCCGCCGCACCGCCGGAAGACCCGCCAGGGACGCGCGACAGATCGTGCGGGTTGTTCGTGCGGCCATACACCGGGTTCGCGCTCTGGATGTCGGCGAGCTGCGGCGGGATGTTCGTCTTCCCGAGGAAGATCGCGCCCGCGGCCTTCAGCTGGCGGACGACGCGCGCGTCCGTGTCTGCAACGTTGCCCGCGAAGCGCTCCTCGCCCCAGGTGGAGGGCAGGCCCGCGATGCCGAAGCTTTCCTTGATCGTCATCGGCACGCCGAACAGCGGCTGGTCCTCGCCCGGCGCCGCGCCGTCGAGCGCCTTTGCCGCATCGCGCGCCCGGTCGAAATCGCGCACGACGACCGCGTTGATCGGGCCGTCCAGTCGCTCGATCCGCGCGATGGCGGCGTCCACCGCTTCGAGCGGGGATTGCTCGCCTGCACGGATGCGCCCGGCCAGTTCAAGCGCGCCGGGTTCTTCGGTCAGGGACGGGATCATGGCATTCTCCTTGGCGGGCCCGACTGCCACGCCGCGGGCGCTGGGCCAAGACGATTTGCGCCTAGCGCGCGAACAGCTTGTCAGGGTGGGCCATCGCCTTGATCTCCAGCGCATTGCCGGCGGGATCGCGAAAGAACATCGTCGCCTGCTCGCCCGACTGGCCGGCGAAGCGCACCGTCGGTTCCATCAGGAACCGGATGCCTGCGGCCTTCAGCCGGTCCGCCATCGCGCGCCATTCCGCCATTTCGAGCACCAGCCCGAAATGCGGCACCGGAACGCCGTGGCCGTCCACGTGGTTGCTGGCCGCATCGCCGCTGCGCGCCGGGGCAAGTTGGGCGACGATCTGGTGGCCGAAAAAGTCGAAGTCGACCCACTCGTCCGAAGACCGCCCCTCCGCGCACCCCAGCACCCCGCCATAGAACGCCCGCGCCGCAGCGAGGTCGTCGACAGGGAAGGCAAGGTGGAACGGGGGCATGGCGCGCGCCGCCGCCTCAGATATGGATCGGCTTGCCCTGTACCGCCATCGCCGCTTCCTTCATCGCTTCGGCGTGGGTCGGGTGGGCGTGGCAGGTGTAGGCGATGTCTTCGCTCGTGGCGCCGAATTCCATCGCGATGCCCGCTTCCGCGATCATCGTGCCGGCGACGCTGGCGATGGCCCACACGCCCAGCACGCGATCGGTTTCGGCCTCGGCGATGACTTTCACGAAGCCGTCGGGCTCGTGATTGGTCTTCGCGCGGCTGTTGGCCATCATCGGGAACTTGCCGACCTTCACCGCCGCGTTGTCGCCGCCCATCTTCTCGATTGCCTGTTCGGTGGTGAGGCCGACGCCGGCGATTTCGGGGAGGGTGTAGACCACGCTGGGGATTACGTCGTGGTTCACGATGCCGGTCTGCCCGGCGATGTTCTCGGCCACCGCGATGCCCTCGTCCTCGGCCTTGTGAGCCAGCATCGGGCCGGGGATCACGTCGCCGATGGCCCACACGCCGCCATTGTCATCGGCAACCTTGGTGCGGAAATCGTGGTCGGTTTCGATCTGGCCGCGCTTGTTGGTTTCCAGCCCGATCGCGTCGAGGCCAAGGCCGTCGGTGTTCGGCTTGCGGCCGATGGACACCAGCACGCAGTCGGCCTCCATCGTTTCTGCCTCGCCGCCGGCGGCCGGCTCCAGCGTTAGATGGGCCTTCTTGCCCTTGACAGTGACGCCGGTGACCTTGGTCGACAGCTTGAATTCGATGCCCTGCTTCTTGAAGATTTTGCGGGATTCCTTGCGGATGTCGCCGTCCATGCCGGGCAGGATTTCGTCGAGGAATTCGACGCAGGTGACGTCTGCGCCCAGCCGCCGCCAGACGGAGCCGAGTTCCAGCCCGATCACGCCGCCGCCAATCACGACCATCTTTTGCGGAACCGCCTTCAGCTCCAGCGCGCCGGTGCTGTCGACGACGATGCCCTTGTCGTTATCGACCTCGACGCCGGGAAGCGGCGTTACGGAGGAACCGGTGGCGATCACGATGTCCTTCGCGGTGACCGTTTCGTCACCGATCTTGACCGTGTGCGCATCCTGGAAGGTTGCGTAGCCCTTCTTCCAGTCGACCTTGTTCTTCTTGAACAGGAACTCGATGCCGCCGGTCAGGCCCTTCACCGCATCGCGGCGCTGGGCGTGCATCGCATCGAGGTTGAGCTTGGGCGTCACGTCGATGCCCATTTCTGCCATCGTGCCGTTTGCGGCCGCGTCGAAATATTCCGACGCGTGCAACATCGCCTTGGACGGGATGCAGCCGACGTTGAGGCACGTGCCGCCCAGCGTCTCGCGCCCTTCGGCGCAGGCCGTCTTCAGACCCAACTGGGCCGCGCGGATCGCAGCGACATAGCCACCCGGGCCAGCGCCGATGACGAGGACATCGTAGTCGTATTCAGCCATTTCTAACTCCGTGGCGCGTAGCCTTCTACAAGCTCAGGCTGAGCGGCCCTTGTTTCGATTGCGCCTACCCCGCTCACCCTGAGCCTGTCGAAGGGTAGGCACGATGCATTCTTTATAGGTCGATCAGCATCCGGGTGGGATCTTCGATCGCTTCCTTGATGATCTTGAGTGCGGTGACCGCTTCGCGCCCGTCGATCAGGCGGTGGTCGTAGGACAGGGCGATATACATCATCGGGCGGATGACGATTTCGCCGTCGACCACGACCGGACGGTCCTCGATACGGTGGAGGCCCAGCACGGCGCTTTGCGGCGGGTTGATGATCGGGGTCGACATCAGCGATCCGAACACGCCGCCGTTGGAGATGGTGAAGGTGCCGCCCTTCATGTCTTCCATCGTCAGCGTACCGTCGCGGGCGCGGCTGCCGAAATCGGCGATGTCTTTCTCGATCTGCGCGAAGCCCTTCTTGTCGGCATCGCGGATGACCGGCACGACGAGGCCGTTGGGCGCGCTGACCGCCACCGAAATGTCGACGTAGTCGTGGTACACGATCTCATCGCCCTCGATATAGGCATTGGCAGCCGGCACGTCTTTCAGCGCAAGGCACGAGGCCTTGGCGAAGAAGCCCATGAAGCCGAGCTTGATGTCGTGCTTCTTGGCGAACAGGTCCTTGTACTTGCCGCGCGCTTCCATGACCGCGCTCATGTCCACGTCGTTGAACGTGGTGAGCAGGGCGGCCTCTTCCTGCGCGCCCTTGAGGCGCCGGGCGATGGTCTGGCGCATGCGCGTCATCTTCACGCGCTCTTCCTTGCGCTCGCCCGAGGCGGACGGAGCGGGAGAGGAGGAGGCTGCAGGCGAAGGCGTGGGAGCGCTGGCGGTCGGTGCGGGGCTGTCACCCTTGGCCTTGGCCGCGTTGATCACGTCTTCCTTGGTCAGGCGGCCGTCCTTGCCGGTGCCCTTGATGGTGGAAGGGTCAAGCCCGTGTTCCAGCACCGCGCGGCGCACGGCGGGGGACAGGGTTTGCGAGCTGGAGCTGCCGTCCGATGCGAGCTGGGGCGCGGTTTCGTCGGCGCGTTTGTCCTGGCCTTCCTCGCGTTGTTCTGCCGCGCGGCCCGCGTCCTCGCCCTTGGCGGCGGGTGCGCCGCCCTCTGCGATCCTGGCGATGACCGCGCCGACTTCCACCGTATCGCCCACGTCGACCAGCGTTTCCTGCAGCACGCCGGCGATGGGCGAGGGGACTTCCACCGCGACCTTGTCGGTTTCGAGGCTGGCGATGGGCTCGTCCTGAGCCACCGCGTCGCCGGGCTGCTTCAGCCATTCGCCAACGGTCGCTTCGGTAACCGATTCCCCCAGCGTGGGGACTTTGACTTCGCTTGCCATGTTAAACCTTCTTCTCGGCCCGTTGGGTCGCTTTCCCGGCCCCTTGGGTCTTTTGCAATTTGCGTGCAGCCTCGCCGCCATCGGCAAGGCCCAAGGCGATCGTCACCAGTGCTTCCTGCTGCATCTGGTGGCGCTTGGCGTATCCGGTGGCCGGCGACGCGGCTTCCTCGCGCCCGGCGTAGGAGGGGCGCATGCCATCCTTGCCCGCATCGCCGAGCGCCCGCTCGATCCGCTCGTTGACGAAGAACCAAGCGCCGTTGTTGCGCGGTTCTTCCTGGCACCAGATCACCTGTTCCAGGTTGGTCATCCGCTTCAGCCGCACGGCGAGCGGTTCGCCGGGGAAGGGATAGAGCTGTTCGATCCGCACGATGGAGACATCGTCCAGCCCTTCCTCGTCGCGCTTCTGGATGAGGTCGTAGGCGACCTTGCCCGAACACAGCACAAGGCGCTTCACCTTCTCGTCCGCGATTTCCGTCGGGTCGGACAGGATGCGCATGAAGTGGCTGTCGCCGAGGAACTTCGCCTTGGGGCTCTTCGCCATCGGATGGCGCAGCAGCGACTTGGGCGTCATGATAACCATCGGCTTGCGGAAGGGGCGCAGCATCTGACGGCGCAGCACGTGGAAGTAATTCGCCGGCTCGGTGATGTTGAGCACCTGGATGTTGTCGTTCGCGCACAGCTGCAGGAAACGTTCGAGCCGGGCGGAACTGTGTTCCGGACCCTGCCCCTCGTAACCGTGCGGCAACAGCATGACGAGGCCGTTGGCCCGCAGCCATTTCACCTCGCCGCTGGCGATGAACTGGTCGATCATGATCTGCGCGCCGTTGGCGAAATCGCCGAACTGGGCTTCCCACATCACCAGCGTCTTGGGATCGGCAAGGGCGAAGCCGTATTCGAAGCCGAGCACGCCGTATTCGGACAGGATGCTGTCATAAACTTCGAATTTGCCGTGGGGCAGGGTGGCGAGGGGAATGTATTTCTCCTCCGTATCCTGGTCCACCCAGATGGCATGGCGCTGGCTGAACGTGCCGCGGCCGCTGTCCTGCCCGGACAGGCGAACGCCGAAGCCTTCGGTCACCAGGCTGCCGAAAGCGAGTGCTTCGGCGGTCGCCCAGTCGAAGCCTTCGCCGGAAGAGAACATCTCCGCCTTGGCTTTCAGCACGCGGCCCAGCGTCTTGTGGATGTTCACGTCGTCCGGGACGGTGGTCAGCGTCTTGCCGAGGCTGTCGAACAGCTTCTCGCCCAGCGCGGTTTCCACGTTGCGGCGCGCGGTTTCCGGGTCGGCAGGCTTGTGCAGCCCGCTCCACCGGCCGGCAAACCATTCGACGTCGCTCGGCTCGTAATCCTTGGCCGCTTCGAACTCGCTGGAAAGCTGGTCGTCGAATTCCTGACGCAAGGCCGGCGCGTCGCCCTTCGCGATCACGCCCTCGTCGATCAGGCGGTCGGCATACAGTTCGCTGATCCGCGGGTGCTTGCGGATGGCGTCGTACATCAGCGGCTGGGTGAAGCTCGGCTCGTCCCCTTCGTTGTGGCCGAAACGGCGATAGCACCACATGTCGATCACGATGTCGCGCTTGAAGGTCTGGCGGTATTCGATCGCCAGCTTGCAGGCGAAGGTCACGGCTTCGGGATCGTCGCCGTTGACGTGCAGGATGGGTGCCTGGACGCCCTTGGCCACATCGCTGGGATAGGGGCTGGACCGGGCGAACTTCGGGCTGGTGGTGAAGCCGATCTGATTGTTGATGATGAAGTGGATGCAGCCGCCGGTGGAATAGCCGCGCACGCCCGACAGGCCGAAACATTCCCACACCACGCCCTGCCCGGCAAAGGCCGCGTCGCCGTGGATCAGGACCGGCAACACCTTTTCGTGCTTTTCCAGGTCATCATGCATCGCCTGCTGCGCACGCGTCTTGCCCAGAACGACCGGATCGACTGCCTCGAGGTGGCTGGGGTTGGGGACCAGGCTCATGTGCACCTTGATCCCGTCGAATTCGCGGTCCGTGCTGGTGCCGAGGTGATATTTCACGTCGCCCGATCCGCCGACCTCGTCGGGGTTGGCGCTGTCGCCCTGGAATTCGTGGAAGATGACCTTGTAAGGCTTGGCCATCACGTTCGCGAGCACGTTCAGCCGGCCGCGGTGGGCCATGCCGTAGATGATCTCGCGCACGCCGTCGGCGCCGCCATATTTGATCACCGCTTCCAGCGCGGGGATCATGGATTCGCCGCCGTCGAGGCCGAAGCGCTTGGTGCCGACGTATTTCTTGCCGAGGAATTTCTCGAATTCCTCGCCCCGAATCACCGCCTGCAGGATCGCCTTCTTGCCTTCCGGCGTGAACTGGATCGTCTCTTCCGGCGTTTCGAACAGTTTCTGCAGGAAGCGGCGTTCCTTGACGTCCGCGATGTGCATGTATTCGAGGCCGACATTACCGCAATAGGTCTGGCGCAGCGCGGCGTGGAGGTCGCCGATGGTCACCCAGCCGAAACCGAAAACGCCGCCGATATAGACCTCCAGGTCCTCCTCGCCTTCGAAGCCGTGGCATTCCAGCGTCAGGTCTTCCGGCACTTCGCGGTGCGAGAGGCCGAGCGGGTCGAGATTGGCCGCAAGATGCCCGCGCACGCGGAACGAGCGCACCAGCATCATCGCGCGATTGGAATCGTCGGCGGCCTTTTCCAGCGCCTTGTCGTCCACCGGCTTGCCGGCCTTGGCGTGCGCTTCCTTCAGCGCCAGCTTCATCGCCGTGGGGTCGAGCGCCTGGGTAAGGTCGTCCTCCGCATCGATATCGGTCAGCGGCCAACGCGCATTCTCCCACGAAGGGCCGGGCTGCGGCCCCTCCTGGTCGCCCATCGCGGGGAGGAAATCGTGTGTCTCGTTACCCATTTCGGTCTCCGTGAACCCCCGCGAAAGCGGGGGCCTCAGTCGGCAGGCGCGGCGTCAAAGCGATTGAGCGAGATCGCGCCACTGCGGATTGCTCATCACGATACGGTTCACTTTCCACGCCCGGTTCCATTTTTTCATCTTGCGTTCGAACGCGCGGGCGTCGTGGATGTTCTCGAATTCCTCGAACCAGACGAGGCGCTGGCAATTGTAATGCTGCGCGAAACTTTTCTGGCTTCCCTGCCGATGCTCCGACACCCGGCGGGCGAGGTCGTCGGTAGCGCCGATGTAAAGGACGCCCATCGGTTTGTTGGCGAGGATATAGACATAGCCTGGTTTCATCCCTGGGCGCTTGCGGCCTGCGGTCCCCGCCTGCGCGGGGACTGACAGCTTTACCTCAGGCCATTTCCTTCAGCATTGCGTCGAGCGTGGTGCCGAGTTCGCTGGGGCTGGGGGAGACGCGGATGCCCGCATCTTCCATCGCCGCGATCTTGTCCTCCGCGCCGCCCTTGCCGCCGCTCACGATGGCGCCGGCATGGCCCATGCGGCGGCCCGGAGGGGCGGTGCGGCCGGCGATGAAGCCTACGGTCGGCTTGCTGCGGCCCTTGGCGGCTTCCTGCTTCAGGAATTCCGCCGCTTCCTCTTCCGCGCTGCCGCCGATTTCGCCGATCATGATGATCGACTTGGTTTCCGGGTCGTCCAGGAACAGGTCGAGCACGTCGATGAAGTTGGTGCCGTTGACAGGGTCGCCGCCGATGCCGACCGCGGTCGTCTGGCCGAGGCCGACCATGGTGGTCTGGTGGACGGCTTCATAGGTCAGCGTGCCGGAGCGGCTGACCACACCGACGCTGCCCTTCTTGAAGATCTTGCCCGGCATGATCCCGATCTTGCATTCTTCCGGCGTCAGCACGCCGGGGCAGTTCGGCCCGATCAGGCGCGACTTCGACCCTTCCAGCGCGGCCTTGGCGCGGACCATGTCGAGCACCGGGATGCCTTCGGTGATGCAGATGATCAGCTCGATCTCGGCATCGATCGCCTCGCAGATCGCGTCGGCGGCGAAGGGCGGCGGCACGTAGATGCACGATGCGGTCGCGCCCGTTGCGGCCTTCGCCTCGCGAACCGTGTCGAACTGCGGCAGGCCGATGTGCTCGGTGCCGCCTTTGCCCGGGGTGACGCCCGCAACCATCTGGGTACCGTAATCGAGCGCCTGCTGCGTGTGGAAGGTACCGGTGTTGCCGGTCATCCCTTGCGTGATGACCTTGGTGTTCTTGTCGACAAGAATGCTCATTGTGATCCTCTCGATGTGATCCCCCGCGAAGGCGGGGGTCTCAGGCAAATAAGTCGGAGCGTGCCGAGTGAGGCCCCCGCCTTTGCGGGGCCTCTCACATTACTTCAGGCTTTCATCCAGCCCCTTGCACGCTTCCAGCAGTTCCTCGACCGCGTCGGTCGAGACCTTGAGGTTGCTCTTTTCCTCGTCCGACAGTTCGATCTCGATAACTTCTTCGGTGCCGCCTGCGCCGATCATGGTGGGGACGCCCACGTACAGCCCGTCGAGGCCGTACTTGCCTTCGACATAGCTTGCACACGGCAGGATGCGCTTGCTGTCGCCCAGGTAGGCTTCGGCCATCGCGATGGCGCTGGTAGCGGGCGCGTAATAGGCCGAGCCGTTGCCGAGCAGGCCGACGATCTCGCCGCCGCCCTTGCGGGTGCGGTCAACGATCTCGTCGATGCGGCTTTCGCTCACGCCCCTGATCTTGGCGAAGTCATTGACCGGGATGCCGTTGATCGTGGTGTAGCTGGTGACCGGGACCATGGTGTCGCCGTGGCCGCCGAGGACGAAGGCGTTCACGTCCTTCACCGACACGTCGAATTCCCATGCGAGGAAGGTCGCGAAGCGCGCGCTGTCGAGCACGCCGGCCATGCCGACCACCTTGTTGTGCGGAAGGCCGCTGAATTCGCGCAGCGCCCAGACCATCGCGTCGAGCGGGTTGGTGATGCAGATCACGAATGCGTCGGGGCAGTTGTTCTTGATGCCTTCGCCGACGGCCTTCATCACTTTGAGGTTGATGCCGAGCAGGTCGTCGCGGCTCATGCCCGGCTTGCGCGGCACGCCGGCGGTCACGATCACCACGTCGGCGCCGGCAATGTCGGCGTAGTCGTTCGTGCCGGTGATCTTCGCGTCGAAGCCTTCGATCGGGCCGCACTGCGACAGGTCGAGCGCCTTGCCCTGCGGCATGCCTTCGGCGATGTCGAACAGGACGATGTCGCCCATTTCCTTCTTCGCGGCGAGGTGGGCGAGGGTGCCACCGATCATGCCGGAACCGATGAGAGCGATCTTCTTGCGTCCAGCGTTCTGGGCCATATGCGGTCAATTCCCTTCGCGGGCGCTTTCGTCGTCCGGGTCGCGCCCCGCGCTCCGCGAAGCAAGACGCGCCCGATTGAGGCTCGGTAGGGCACCTAGGCCCGTGCGCGCGAGTTTGCAACCGACTGCGCGGACTATCTTTGCAAACAGTTCGCAATAGCAATAAGCGGCTGGACGCGCGCGCTTACCCACCCGACGCGCGGGCGTCGATCTGGTTCCTCAAGCGGAGGGTTGGCAGCCTAGCTGCCGGTGGTTTTAGCGGCAGCGGCCTTGCCATGCTCGTTGCTGAGCAGGATTGCGGCAAGGTAATCGGGCACGGCGCGGCTGAAGTAGTAACCCTGGCCCAGCGTGCAGCCCGCATTCTTGACGGCCTGGACCTGCTCGACCGTTTCGAGCCCCTCGGCCACGATGTCCATTTCCAGCTGGTTGCCCATTTCGGCAACCGCGCGGATGATCGCCTCGCTCTTGCGGCCCACGTCCTTGCCGGACACGAAGCTGCGGTCGACCTTGATCTTCTTGAACGGGAACTTGTCGATATAGGCGAGCGAGGAATAGCCCGTGCCGAAATCGTCGAGGGCGAAGCGTACGCCGTGGCCGCTCAGTTCCTCGATGAAGCGGGCGGTGTTCTCGCTGTCTTCCAGGAACAGGCTTTCGGTCACTTCCAGCTCCAGGCGGGTCGGGTCGAGCCGGGCCTCGCGCAGGGCGGCGAGGATGCCGAGCGCGGCGCCGGGCGCGCGGATCTGGATTGGCGAGAGGTTGACGGCGATCGTCACGTCCTCGGGCCACTGGGCGCAGGCCTTGGCCGCCTGCTGGGTGATCCAGTTGCCCAGCGTGATGATGAGGCCGGTGTCTTCGGCCACGGGGATGAATTCGTCCGGGCGCATCTCGCCGCGTTGCGGGTGGAACCAGCGCACCAGCGCCTCGAACGTGCGGATGCGGCCGGTTTCGAGGTCCACGATCGGCTGGAAGAAGATCGACAGTTCGTCGCGCTGGATGGCGTGGCGCAGTTCGGCCTCGATTTCCTTACGGCGGACGAGGTCGCGGGTCATCGACCCGTCGAAGAAGGTGGCGCGGTTGCGGCCGTTGATCTTGGCGTCGTAAAGCGCAAGGTCCGCGCTCTGCATCAGCGTGTCGAAATCGCTGCCGTCGTCGGGCATCAGGGCGATGCCCATCGATGCGCCCAGTTCCAGCCGGTCCGCGTCGATGCGGATCGGGCGGTTGATCGCGGCGAGGATGGCCTGCGCCACGTCTTCGCTTTCCTTTCGGCTGCCGACTTCGGTTACGACGATGAATTCATCCCCGCCGAACCGGGCGATGGTGGTGTCGTCCAGCTCCAGCGCCTGCAGGCGGCGGGCGATCTCTGTCAGCACGCGGTCGCCGACCGGGTGGCCCAGCGTGTCGTTCACTTCCTTGAACCGGTCGAGGTCCATCCAGAACAGCGCCAGCTTCCGGTCGCTGCCGACGACCATCAGCCGCTCCACCATCTGGTGGTTGAGTCCGGCGCGGTTGGCGAGGCCGGTGACCACGTCGGTGCGCGCCAGCTGCTGCATCTTGTCGGCCAGCTTCTGGCTGGTCTCCGCCGTAGAGATCGAGCGGCGCAGCAACTGGAACACGTTTAGCGTAATCTCGACCATCGCCGGCAGCAGCATCAGCATGCCGAAGCCGAGCATGGCGAGCGCCAGATTGCCGGACAGGAAACAGGCGAGGATCGGCGGGATCAGGCACAGGAACAACTGCCCCAGCGCAATGACGGGCCGCCCGGCGTTGCGCGCCGAAATACCGACGCCGTAACCGATGGCATTGCCGAGCAGGAGCATTTGGACGGCAGGATCGATCATCGCCCATATGGCGAAGGCGCACATGAGCCCGACAAGGGCGGAATAGGTGAAAGCCCCCGTTTCGTAGACGATTTCCAGCACGCGCGCATTGCGGCGATGGCAGGGGCGGCGGAGGTAAAGCGGGGCGACCAGGCGGCCGATGGCGACGATGCTGAGGAGGATGGCGCCGGCGACGAGGAAGGCGTTGCGGCTGACATAGGCGGCCGCGCCGTTGGTTATGATCCCGCAGACGGCGCCGATGGCCATGCTCGACCACTGGCGGTAAAGAGTCTTGACGAGCGTCTGCCGCACGCGTTCATCGATCGCGTCCTTGCTCGACAAACCTCTAACAAGATTACGTAAACCGCTGATGGGTCCAGCCTTCGCTCTTTGTTCCTGTCACGGGCATAAGGCGATGACGTCATTTTTTGGTTAACACCCGTTCACGAGGTTTCCGCGGGATCCTGACCCCGCCTACCAAATGCCCGGTAATCAGGCGTCGGCGGCCTCTGCGGAATCGATGCCGGCGGCGCAATCGCGGGCCATTCGGCGGTCGAGCTGGCGGCAGACGCTGAGCCACCACTCGTACGCCTCGCGGTCGCCGGCGAAGAATGCCTCCTCCGCGCGCCCCTTGGCATGGCGCGCTGCGGCGATTCCGTGTTGCGCGAAATGGCGCAGCGCCTCGTAGAGGAGCTTGTCGTTGCGGTCCGCCGAAGGGTTGTCGTTAGCGGGGCGAGAAAGGCGCACCGTACACACGCGGCGGACCACCGGGTGGGTGGAGGCGGCAGTGGTGGCGGCGGCGAAACGGATGGTCATGGGACGGGTGCGATCCTGGTCAATCGGGCGCTTCGCCACAGTGGCTGCGCCCGGGTATGAAGATGCCCTAGGCGCGGCCCTGCTAAGGCTTCGTGTGACGCTATGGTTATGAAAGTGTCACTGCGCGGTTTTCGCTCCGCGCGGGGAATAGCGCGGCAGTCAGTCGCCCGATTTCGGACGGTCGAGCCACTGGCCGGAATTGGCGTATTCCGGCTTCACCTCGCCCGAGCCGGGCAGCTTGTCGGCGCGGAACAGCGCATCGCCGCCGCGTTCCTCCACCGCGCGCGAGTATTGCGGCGGCGGCGTATTGGCGACGGCGCGGCCTGCGGCGCCCCCACCGGTTGCGGGCGAAGCGGGCGCGCCCGGCCCTGCCGCAGGTTTCGCCGCTTCCGCGCTCTCGTAAGCCTTGGCGATGGCCAGCGGATCGGTTGTCAGGCTGTCGTCGATGGAGGCGCGGGCGCGGGGCGATGCGGAAGGCTCGTACCCCGCATAGGCGAAGCGGAAGGCGCCTGGCTGGCCCGCGCCGCCCTTGAAGGCATAGAAGCGGTGCGCGCCGATAGTGCCCAAATGGTGGAGGCTGGGCGCCCAGTAAGGATAGATCGCGGTCGTGTGGTAATGGGTCGCAAGGCCGACCGGGCGATAGACGGCGCCGGCCAGCGCGGAGCGGGCGACCGCCTGCGCACGGGCCCAGAACACGCGCGACGGGGTACGCCGCAGGCTGCCGTCGCAGGTGAAGCTGAACTGGCACCCGGTGCGCCGTTCGCTGCCCTGGAAGACCACGCCGCACACGCTGTTGGGATAGGACCGGTGCGCCACGCGGTTGAGCACGACCTGCGCCACCGCGCGCTGGCCCGCATCGGCCTCGCTCGCGGCTTCGTAATAGATCGCCATCGTCATGCACTTGAGCGCGCGGGCCGAGGTATCGCCGCCGCCGAGCGCGACGAGCGGTGCGGCCACGGCGCCCACGCCGGGGATCTCGCTCGTCTCGGTTTCCACCAGCACGCCTTCGGCATTGGCGGTGGAGGCGACCTGCGTGAAATCCGCATCGGACGGCGCGACGTAGTCTTCGTCCTCGAGGTAATAGAACGCCGAACCGGGAAAATTCTCGCCCGCCGTTTCGAACGGCATCGGGGCGATTTCCACCGGTACGTCCCTGGCCGCGTTCCACTCCCGCTCGGCCGCCATGGCGGGCAGGGCGAGCGCCGCGGCAAGCAGCGCTATCCGCCGTCCGCGCATTGGCTTGTCCGCCTTTTCCGCCGCCCGCGCTTCCTTGCGCTGCCGGCGCGAGGCCGCCAGCCGTGCGGACATCGCGGGCGTCATGGCAGGGGTGGGGACGGAATGAATCAAGCGGGCTCCGGTTGCGGCGTAGGGCGCGCCTCGGCGCGTAGCGTGCGCAGCCGGGTTTCGCAGCCGCCCCGCATCGGCCGTCCCTTAACGGCACGCCGCCCAGCAAATCGTTAACGCGCGGGTGGGCGCGGGCAGGAGGGGGACAGGCGCCGCTGCCGGGTCTTGCCCCGCCGCGGCGACGGGCGTAGGGGCGCGGGCAGCGTTACAGGTTAAGGGAAGTGAGGCGAGAAACCTCCGCTGCCCCCGCAACTGTGACCGGATGGATCGCCGCCACGATGCCACTGCGAAAAGCGGGAAGGCGGCGGCGATCGATGATCCGGTCGAGCCAGGAGACCTGCCTGCAACGCGTCGTTCGGCTGCGGGCGGGGTGTACCGACAGCGAAGAAAGCCGCGCGCTTATTGGCGCTGCGGCGATCTTTCATGAGCGGCAGTGTGTCGTGATTGAAAGGAAAGAACCTTGCGTAAATATCTGTTTCTGCTTGGCGCTGCGGCGCTTGTCCCCGGTGTGGCTCACGCGCAGGAGCGCGACCAAGAAGTCGACTTCTGCTATCCCCCCGGTCCCGATGGCGTCCAGTTGCTTGCCGGCTGCGCTTACGAAAACCTGATCGTTGTTCCGGGGAACTTGCCCGACGAGACGGGCCGCGGCGTCACCGTCCTCGATCGCGAGACCATAGAGCAGGTGCAGGGCGCCGACATCGTCAGCGTGCTGGAGCGCGCCCCTGCTGTCACTTTCAGCCGCAACGGCGGATCGGGCAGCTTTACCGGCGTGCGTGTGCGCGGCGCGGAGGCGGAGCAGCTGCTGGTGCTGGTCGACGGCATCCGCGCGGCCGATACCGCGAGCCCGGGCGGGGGTTTCGACTTCGGCAATTTGCTGGCGGGCAATCTCGATCGGATCGAGCTGCTGCGCGGTTCCAATTCTACCATCTGGGGCAGCGATGCGATTGCCGGCGTCCTTGCCGCACGGAGCGTGGAGGGCGAATTCACGCGCATGAGCGCCGAAGTCGGCAGCCGTGAGAGCCTTTACGTCACCGGATCGGCAGGCTTCGATACCGGGCCATACCGCGCCGCGCTCTATTCGGGCCTTGCTCGCAGCGAAGGGTTTTCCTCAGCCGCAGCGGGCACCGAGGCAGACGGGTTCGATCAGGTGACTGCCGGAGCAAACGCCTCGTTCGATCTCACCCGCAACCTCAGCGCCATAGGCTCGGTCCGCTACAGCCGCGGCGAACTGGAGATCGACGGTTTCCCGGCGCCCGACTTCACGCTGGCGGACACGGACGAGACGCAGGAAACGCGGCAGGTCTTCGCCCGCGCCGGGCTGGTCTATGACGACGAGCGCCTTCGGATCGTACCGAGCTACCAGGTGGCCGATACCGAGCGCGCCAATTTCGATCCCGCTTTCGGCACCGATCCGACCTACACCACCGACGGCACCAGCGAGCGCGCCGAACTGCGCGGGCGCTGGGGAGCGACCGATGGGATGACACTTCATTTCGGCGGCGAACTGGAATGGCGGCGCTTCTCCACCCTGTTCGACGACGAGCAGCGCGACGATACGCGCGCCGCCTATATGCAAGCGGAATACCGCGCCTCCGGTTTCGAACTGGCCGCCGGCGCGCGCGTGGACGATCACAGTGTCTTCGGGAGCGAAGTCAGTTTCGGCGGGGACCTCACCTACGCAATCAGGAGAGGGGTGCGGTTGCGGGCCTCTTTCGGCGAAGGGTTCAAGGCGCCCACCCTGTTCCAGCTGTTCAGCGACTACGGCAATCGCGCACTGCAGCCGGAGCGCAGCCGCAGCTACGATGCGGGGATCGTCTTCTCCGACCTCGAGACAATCGACCTCGGCCTCACCGTCTTCCGCCGCGACACCGAGAACCAGATCGAATTCGCGAGCTGCTTCGGTTCCAGCGACCCGATCTGCACCGACCGGCCGTTCGGCACCTACGACAACATCGGCGTGGCGCGCGCGCAGGGGATCGAGCTGGAGGCATCCTATGAGCCGGTCGAGGGGCTGCGCCTGCAAGGCGTCTACGCCTATATCGATACCGAGAACCGCACGCCCGGCGCGGCGAATGCGGGCAATGTCCTTGCCCGCCGGCCGCAGCATGCCGCGACGCTGGTGGCGGATTACCGCCTGCCGTTCGGGCTGGAGCTCGGCGCCGACTGGCGCATCGTGAGCGAAAGCTTCGACGATGCGGCCAATGCGGTGCCGCTGGCGGGCTATGACATCGTTACCTTACGCGCCGCGATGCCGCTGTATGAAGGCGTCGACCTGTTCGGCCGGGTCGAGAACGTGTTCGATACCGACTACCAGACCGCCGCCGGCTACAATTCCGCCCCGCGTGGCGTGTTCATGGGTATCCGGGGAGAGCTTTGAGGCGGCTCGCCGCCCTCGGCCTGCTGGCGCTCGCGGCATGCGGGCGGGGCGAGGGCGCGGGCAGCGGCGAGGCGCTGCGTATCGTCAGCCTCAACCCCTGCGCCGACGCGATCCTTGCCGAAATCGCGCCGCAGACGCTGGTCGCCGTCTCGC
The DNA here is from genome assembly GCF_030406725.1 of Alteriqipengyuania flavescens. NCBI lineage: Bacteria > Pseudomonadati > Pseudomonadota > Alphaproteobacteria > Sphingomonadales > Erythrobacteraceae > Pseudoblastomonas > Pseudoblastomonas flavescens. Next base: position 1,931,773 of record NZ_CP129107.1, read on the forward strand.
ACTACAGCCTCGATCCGCGCGCCTCGTCGATAAACGTGGACGACGCGCGGCGGTTCGGCGCGACATCGGGCACGGTGGAGGAAATCCTCGCGCTGGAGCCGGACATCGTCGTCGCCTCGACCTTCATCGCGCCTTCCACGGCGGGTGCGCTGGAGCGGCTCGGCATCCGGGTCGAGCGGGTCGGGATCGCCTCGACGGCAGAGGAAAGCGCCGCGCAAGTCCGCGACCTGGCGAGGCTGGCAGGGGCCATGGAGCAGGGCGAGAGACTGGCCGCGCGGATGGTGGAGCATGAGGGCGCCACCGGTAATCGCCCCACCGCGCTTCTGTGGCAACAGGGCGGGATCGTGGCGGGCGGGCAATCGCTCGTCGCCGAGCAGCTAGAGCGCGCCGGTTTCGCCAATCATGCGGCGATGCGCGGTCTGGGGCAGGGCGCCTATTTGCCGATAGAGCGCGTGCTGGCCGATCCGCCCGACGTGATCATTGCCGCGGGCGGGGAGCGGGCGCTGAACCACCCCGCGCTGAAAGCGCTGCCCGATGTTCATTACGCCTCGCTCGACCCCGCGCTGCTCTATTGCGGCGGGCCCACGGTGCCGCGGCTGGCAGCACGGCTGGCCGCGATCCGGGCAGAACTGCCGTGAGCCGAGCCAACCTCGTGCTGCTGGCCCTGCTGGCCATTGCTTTGCCGCTGTCGCTGCTTGCCGGGCGGGTCTGGATCGACCCGGCGACAACGCCCAACGCTGCGGTCATCCTGATGGAGCTGCGCCTGCCGCGCGGCCTCCTTGCCATCGTAGTCGGAGCAGGGCTGGGCGCAGCGGGCGCGGCGATGCAGGGATATTTGCGCAACCCGCTTGCCGATCCCGGCCTGTTCGGCATCGCGCCGGGCGCTGCCCTTGGCGCGGTGGCGAGCTTCTGGTTCGGTTATGCGGCAAGCGGCTGGCTGCTGCCGCTGTTCGCGCTGGCGGGCGCGGGCGGAGCCATGGCGCTGCTCGCCCTGATCGCGGGGCGCACCGGCGGCATCGCGCTGTTCACGCTTGCCGGGCTGATGATCGCGAGCCTCGCGGGGGCGCTCACCAGCCTTGCCATCAGCCTCGCCCCCAACGCGTTTGCCATGAGCGAGATCGTGACCTGGCTGATGGGCGCGCTGACCGACCGGGGCTGGGGCGACGTGTGGCTCTCCGCGCCGCTGGTCGCGCTGGGCATCGCGTTCCTCGCGCTCACCGGGCGGAGCCTCGATGCGCTCACGCTGGGGGATGCCGCTGCGCGCAGCCTCGGCACGCAGCCGGGCCGCTTGCTCGCGCTGCTGGTACTCGGCGTCGGGCTGACCGTGGGGGCGGGCGTGGCGGTGGCGGGGATCATCGGCTTCGTCGGGCTGATCGTGCCGCACCTGGTGCGGCCGCTGACCGATCGCCGCCCCTCGCAACTGATCCTGCCGAGCGCGCTCGCGGGCGCGTTGCTGGTACTTGTGGCGGACAGCATCTGCCGGGTGCTGCCGCTCGTGACCGAACTGCGCCTCGGCATCGCGCTCAGCCTGATCGGCGCGCCTTTCTTCCTCGGCCTGCTGCTGCGGATGAGGAGGGGGTTGGCGTGACCGGGAACCCAAGCGTGAGTCCCAGCGAAGGCTGGGACCTCAGTCGGGACCGAACGAGGTCCCAGCCTTCGCTGGGACTCGCGGCGGAACGCGTATCTCTTGCCGGAAGGCTCCGCGCCGTTTCCGCAACGGTAAAGCCGGGCCGGATTACCGCGATCTGCGGGCCTAACGGCGCGGGCAAGTCGACGCTGCTGTCCGCATTGGCCGGATTGCTGGCGCCTGACAGCGGGACGGTCTCGCTGGACGGCGAGAGCCTCACCGCCCTCCACCCGCGCGAACGGGCGAAGCGCATCGGCTACCTGCAGCAAGACGGCGAAGTCGCCTGGGACGTCGCGGTGAAAAGCCTCATCGCGCTGGGGCGCCTGCCGCACCGCGATCCCCAGAGCGACCGGGGCGAAAAAGCCATCACGCGCGCCATGGCCGCGCTCGACCTCGAAGGTTTCGCGGAGCGGCCCGTCACGCGGCTGTCAGGCGGGGAAAAAGTGCGAGCGCTGCTCGCCCGGGTGCTGGCGGGGGAGCCCGGCTGGATCCTCGCCGACGAACCGCTCGCCGCGCTCGACCTTGCCCACCAGCTGACGTTGCTCCGCCACCTGAAGGCAGAGGCCGCCACCGGCGCAGGCGTGGTGATCGTCCTCCACGACCTCGCGCTGGCGATGAACCACGCCGACCGCGTGTTGGTGCTGGACGCAGGCCGCCTCGTCGCCGATGGACCTCCCGGCGACGCCCTGTCCGCCGAAACGATCCGGCAGGTCTGGCAAGTGCCTGCGCGCTGGATCGGCGATGCGGGCGCGCGGGCGCTGGTGGTCAGTCCACCCGACGAAGGGTGAAGTTGTTCTCGCCCGCGGTCATCAGCATTTGCCCGCCGGCGAGCTTTTCGAAACGGGGCGAGGCGCGCATGGCGTCCAGCATTCGCGCTTCCCCGTCCACCCACTCGCCGCGCTCGGAAAATTCGGGACAGGTCGGCTCGGGCGACGGTTTGCTGGTGGCTATGGCCGCATCGTCGAAGCTGACGGCGACGGTGTAACCGGGACAGGAGGAGAAGCTCAGCGCATCCGCGCCGATGGTCAGGATGGCGCCTTCGTCGATCGCGAAGCCGCGCAGGCCCTGCTGGTTGACGATGGCCGTCTGGACCGGCTGCCAGCGCCCGGCCAGCTGCTCGATTGTCGGCGCGAAGGCGAGGCGGCGCTGCTCGGGGCGTTCCAGGACCAACTCCTTCCCGGCCTTCGCTAGCACCAATTGCCCATCTTCGCCGCGCGAAACCGTCGCGCCGTTCTTCATGAAGAGGAAAAACTCGGTCTCCAGCTCGTCGAGGTCCTCGCAGTACATCGCGCTGGATTCGATCGACCGGTCGTCCGGCCCCCGAAGCGTGCCGTCCGGACCCAAGGTCGTGTCGCTGCCCGACCAGTTGCAGCCGAGGCGGTAGCCGGTCCCTTCCGCTCCGAAGGTGACGAACGCCGTGCGGGACGCACTTTCGCCGATGCGGAAGTCGGGCTGCCAGTCGCCGAACCGCACCACATCCCATTCGCCCGCGATATCTTCGGCGGTCAGCTTGGCGCTATTGTCGGCGGGCTGTCCGTTGCCGCAGGCGGCCAGCAGGACGAAGGGCGAGAGAACAGCAAGCAGGCGGGGCGTCATGACGTGGCGAAGTCCGTAGTATTGAACCTCGCGCCGCCATGCGCCCCGCCGCTTTTCGGGAAGCTTAACCGCCCGTTTCGTCGGACCCGTCGGCTTCCGCATCCGCGCTGGACCCGTCGAGGCCCTTGGCGGACAGCAGCGCGTCGATCTTCGGATCGCGGCCGCGGAAGTCGCGGTACATCTGGAACAGTTCCTTCGTCCCGCCCTGGCTCAGCACCGTGGCGCGGTAGTGGTCGCCGTTCGCGCGCGTCAGGCCGCCGTTTTCGCGGAACCACTGGCGGCTGTCGTGGTCCAGCATGCCGGTCCACAGATAGGCGTAGTAGCCAGCCGAATAACCGCCGGCGAAGATGTGCCGGAAATAGCTTGAGCGATAGCGCGGCGGGACGAGGTCGGTCTCGAGCCCGAGCTCCGCCAGCGCCTGCGCCTCGTAGGCATCGACTTCGGCCGGCGTGTCGATCGCGGCGGCCTCGGCTGCCGAGAGCGAATGCCATTTCATGTCGAGCAGGGCGGCGGTCACGGTTTCTCCGTAGCTGTATCCCTGGTTGAACTTGCTCGCCGCCTCGATCTTGTCGATGAGGTCCTGCGGGATCGTCTCGCCCGTTTGGTAGTGCTTGGCGTAGTTCTGCAGCACTTCGGGCCAGGTCGCCCACATTTCGTGCACCTGACTGGGATATTCCACGAAATCGCGCGCCACCGCCGTGCCGGACAGGCTGGCATAGCGCTGGTTGGCGAACAGGCCGTGCACCGCGTGGCCGAATTCGTGGAACATGGTGATGACGTTGTCGAACGATGCCAGCGCGGGCTCGCCATCGGCCGGCGGAGCGATGTTGAGCACGTTGTAGATGACGGGCTTGGTGCCTGCCATCTTCGACTGCTCGACGAAATTGCTCATCCACGCACCGCCGCGCTTGTTGTCGCGCTGGAACGGGTCGAAGTAAAACAGGCCGAGCTCGCTGCCGTCTGCATCGTACACGGTGTAGACGCTCACCGTGGGGTGGTAGACGGGGATATCGCTACGCTTCGTGAAGGTGATGCCGTAGAGCTTTTCGGCCATGAAGAAGACGCCGTCTTCCAGCACGCGGTCGACTTCGAAATAGGGCTTCACCGCCTCTTCATCGAGGTCGTAGCGCTCCTTGCGGACCATCTCGGCGTAATAGTCCCAGTCCCACGGGCGGACGGTGAAATCGCCGCCGTCGGCGCGGATGGCCTGGTTCAGCACGCCCGCCTCGCGCCGCTGCGTGGCGGCCAGCGCCGGGGTCAGCTGGCCCATGAAGTCGAGCGCGGTCTGTGGCTCCTTCGCCATGTTGTCGTACATCTGGTAGCTCGCCCAGTTGGGCAGGCCGAAGATTTGCGCCTTGCGCGCCCGCAGCGCCGCCTGCTCCGCCAGATTGGCGCGCGTGTCGGTGCTGCCGCCGCGGTCGGTCCGGCGATAGGAGTTGGTGAACAGCTGCTGGCGCGTGGCGCGCACGTCCAGCGCAGGCATGGACGGCTGCTGCGTGGTGTTCTGCAGCGGGATGACATAGCCCGACACGCCGCGATCGCGCGCGGCGGCGCGGGCGCTCTCGATCTCGCTTGCGGACAGGCCGGCGAGGGCGGAGGCGTCGGCCACCACCAGCGCCTGGTCCTTGGTCGCCTGCGTCAGCTTCTGGCTGAAGTCGGTGCTGAGTTCGGACAGGCGCGTGTTGATCTGCTTGATCTCCGCCTTCTGCCCTTCGTCCAGCAGCGCGCCGGCGTGGACCATTTGTTCGTAGGTTTCTTCCAGCAGGACCGCGTCTTCGGGCGTCATGCTCATCGCGGCGCGGTTGTCATAGACCGCCTTCACCCGCGCGAAGAGCACGGGGTCGAGGCTGATGTCGCCGTAATGCGCGGCCAGCTTCGGGCTGATCTCCGCATCGATGGCATCGAGCGTATCGTTGGTGTTGGCCCCCACGACAGCATAGAACACGGCGAGCACGCGGTTCAGCATCTGGCCGCTTTCTTCCAGCGCAACGATGGTGTTGGCAAAGCTGGGCGCGGCGGGGTTTGCCTTGATCGCCTCAATCTCCGCCTTGTGAATGGCCAGGCCCTGTTCGATCGCGGGCTTGTAGTCGCTGTCGCGGATCGTGCTGAAATCGGGCGCGTGGAACGGCAGGTTGCTGGGCTGCGCGAAAATGCCGGTGCCTTCGGGAATGTCGGTGGCCATCACCGGGTCGCCGGTGGTTTCAAGCGGCTCGGTCATGGCGGCGCATCCGGCAAGAAGGGAGGTCGCGGCGATGCCGGCAAGCAGGTGGGATTTCATGGAGTTCCTTTCGGGAGACTATCCGGTTGTAGGTGTTTGGCATCGGCGGCGGTTGAACCGCAAATTCGTTGCATTTGCAACCGTCATGGCACCTGCCGCGTTAGGCTGGAATGAACCGCACCGATCTGGAGGCGCGCTCGTTTGCGCTGACCCGCGAGGACATGCCAGCCGCGGCCTATGCGCGCGGCTGGCCCGTGCGGTTCGACCATTGCTTCCAGCGCATCCTGTTGGACCACGCGGCTGGCGGGCCGTGGCGCAAAACGATCGCTGCGCCGGCCTATCGCAACGCCACCGACGCGCAGCTGAAGGCGGAGGTGGAGTTGGGTGAAGAAGCGTTGTCGGGCGAGGCCGACCTGGCCGCGCTTAACCGCCAGTCGCTCGCATGGCGGGGGAAGCTGCGGGACTAGCGGCCGCTTCGGCTGCAGCAAGCTGCATCGCTTCGGCCAGCGCCTGGTGGTTGATCGTGACGATGCGCGGAGGCCCGGCCTCCCGTTCCACCGCCAGCCACACCGAGCCCAAGTGGAAATCGCCGCCTTGTCCGGCGGTTACGGACATTTCCTGCAAGTCGATCTCGGCCAGAGCATCCAGCACTTCGCTGTCGAACACTGTGTTGAACGATACGTCGAGCGCGCTGGCATCGGCAAGCTCCCGGCGATTGCCCTCGGCATCGATATAAAGCAGCGGCAGGCGGACCTGCTCCATCATTGCCTTGCGGTCGCGCGACAGGGCCGCCTTTCGAATTTTCGCGATAGCCCTTTCGAACTCGCTCGCCGTAGTGCCGGTGGCACACGAAATCGCGCCGCCGGTCGCGGCATCGAAGCGGCGGTCGAAGTCGCGGTCGGGGTTGTGTTGCTTTTCCCAGATCAGCAGCAGGCAATCCTCATCGCCTGCCTTGGCGAGCAAGGTCTTGGTGCCCGCCTGGCGCTTGTCTGGCTTCGGTGCAGGCGCAGCCCTGGCGTCGGGTTGGCGCGGCTCGGCCCGCTGTTCCGCCAGTCCGCATCCGGCCAGCGCCAGCGCGCACAGAAGAGCCGCCCCGCTACGCTTCGCGCGGGTCGGCATAATCGGCATCCACGAAGATGTTTGCGCGCCTGTCACTGCGGTGCTCGAGGCCCTTGTACGTGTTCCCGCCGGCATTCGTGTAGTCCAGTTCTTCGGCAATCGCCGGGTAATCGGCGGCATTGATCGCCGCGTTGAGTTGCGGGCTCTTCGCCGACGAGACGTTGCCGATGCCGACGTTATACACCAGGTCCACCAGCGCGTCGAATTCATGCTGGTGGAACTTGGTATCGCCCGCCAGCCTGCGCGCACCGACCTCTGCCACGCGAATGTCCTTGTCGAGGAAGGCCAGCGCCTGTTCCTTGGTGATCGTGTCGCCGACCCTCAGGCCGTCCGCAGCGGTGACGAGATGGCCCACGCCCACGGTCGGATAGCCTGCCACGTCGCGATAGACGGTGTAGCGAACGCCTTCTTCTTCGAGCAGCGCCTCTTTTAGCGCATTGCTCGCGCGCAAGTCATTGGTGTGCTTGCGCACATTCTCCGCGTCCTGGAACATCGCGTCGCTGACCGGAGCCTGCGCGTTGTGCGTCAGGTCTGCGGGCAACGAGCCGGCTGCAACCGATAGGGCGCCGACCGCAAGCAGAAGCGAACTCTTGCTGAGCCTCTGGCCCCCGTTGGCAGCCGGTTTGGTGGGCTTGAAACCGGAAAGCAGGGCGGACGGTTCGTCCCGCACCCTGCGTAGTGCGATCTTCAGGGTCTCCCGCTTGCTCCGCCTGCGCCTTGCCGTCGCCTTGCCATGCGCGCTGAAAGCGGCATGGTCGGCGGCGAGTTGGCGGGCGTTTTGCGGGTTCATATAATTCGTGTTGTCCTTGGATCGTTGCGGGCGACAGGAGAGGGCGTGGCAGGCACGCGGCTTTCAATTCCCCTGTCTCACCCAACCAACGGATGGGCAGGCCATCGTGTCCACGGTTCAGCGTGCCAGGCACTCGTTTCGTGGCTTGGAAGGTCCCGACGGGCGTGATAATTGCTTCCCGGTCATTCTGCCTGGGTCGAGCTTCCGTGAAATCTACGTCGTTCCGCCGGCTTTGGGCCGGGACATTGCTCGTGTGCGCCGCGGTGCCAGTTTGCGCCACCGCACAGGAAACCGGCCCCCAAGCGCCGGAAAGTGTGCAGGTCACGGCGGCCCAGCTGTTCGAATTTGCGGAGCAAGCCAAGGCGCAGGGCGACTTCGCCACCGCCGCCTCGGCTTACGAGGCGCTGGCGAACGACCCTGACCAGTCGATCCGCAGCGAGGCCCGGTTCCGCCACGCAATCATGCTGGCCGACCGGCAGGGCCGCTATGCCGATGCCGCGGTCCTGTTCCGCCGGATCCTGGACGACGAGCCCGACCAGGCGCGCGTGCGGCTGGAACTGGCGCGGATGCAGGCGATGCTGGGCAACCGGGACGAGGCCGCGCGCGAACTCCGCGCCGTGCAGACCGCCGACCTGCCGCCGCAAGTCGCCCGGCAGGTGCGCTTCTACCAGCAGGCACTGAGCGGGCGGAAACCCTTTGGCGCGAGCATCGAGCTGGCGCTGGCGCCCGACAGCAACATCAACCGCGCGACCCAGTCCGATACGCTCGGCACTATCATCGGCGATTTCGACCTGAGCGAGGATGCGCAGGAAACCAGCGGCATCGGCCTGTCGGCGCGCGCCCAGACCTATGGCCGGATCGGCCTGCGGAACGACACGGACCTTCTGCTGCGGCTGAGCGGCAGTGGCAGGGCTTATGAAAAGAGCCAGTTCAACGATTATTCCCTGGCGCTGCAGGCGGGGCCGGAGATGGTGCTGGGCAAGGCGTGGCGGGTCGACCTGGCCGCGCTGGGCGGGCTGCGCTGGTTCGGCGGCGAGCTCTATTCGCGTACGCTCGGCGTAACGTCCACAGTGACTCACGCCGTCGATCCGCGCACCCAGCTGCGGCTGCAAGGCAGCGCCACGCAGGAGGACGACCGCCTCAACGACCTGCGCGACGCGCGCCGGGCGCAGCTGTCGCTCGGCCTCGACCGCGCGTTCTCGCAGCGCAGCGGGGGCGGCGTGCGCCTGTCGGGCGACCGGCGCATGGCGAACGATCCGGGCTACTCCACCGCCAGCGGAGGGCTCGACCTCTATGCCTTCCGCGAAATCGGCCGCACTACGGCGGTCGTGCGTGGCGGGTACGAGCGGCTGGAGGCGGACCGGCGGCTGTTCCTCTACCCCGAACGGCGCAAGGACGACCGCTTCGACATCAGCCTGTCCGGCACCTTCCGCGCCCTGACTTTCGAAGGTCTCGCGCCCCTGTTGCGGGTTTCATACGAAAGGAACCTGTCGACAGTCGAGATTTACGATTATCGACGTGTTGCAGCGGAGATCGGGATCACCGCCGCGTTCTGAGAGCTGGTTGCGCAGAACCAATGGGGCGCGACCAGCGATGTGCCGGTGGTCGCGCCCGCCGCGGCTCCGAGCTATCCTGCGGACGCGGTGAATATCACGGGCTCGCTCAGCCTCCCCCGGCAACGCGAATTCGGACGTCCAGTTGCAGGACATCCAGATCGCTTACGATCCTTCGGACGGCCGCTACACCGTCAGACGGGGCGATGTGACGAGCGAATTCCGCAACGCCCCGTTGCTGGATTCGACGACGCCGAACGTCATCGTCGCCGAGTTCATCAATAATATTGCCGGCGGGCACGATCGGCACCCTGTCGGGCAACGAATTGCAGGAAGCGCAGCTTCTCGCGGCGGGCAATCCCGTCGGCACGATCTTCGGCTTCGTGTTCGGTCCGGGCGCAGCCGAGGTGGGCGGCGGCTTCTCGATCGACATCGAGGATTCCTCGCGCCCCGGCCACCAGCTCGACCTGAAGGGGATCTGGGTCGGCAAGAAGGACTGAAGTCACGGCGCGGTGGCGGGGTAGTGCTCCGCCGCCGCACGTGCATTTTGTCTATTCCCGAGTCCTTTAAAGCGTAGTATTTGCAAGTCGTCGCCCGTGTCGATGGGACGTTGCGGTGTCGACTGGGGGATACGCTTTCATCATGTCCAAGTTTCGTCTGGCCGCGCAGGCCTCGATCTGCGCCGTAACCATGGTCCTGTCCGCTTGCGGCGGTGGTGGCGGAGGGGTGGGCAGCACGCCGCGCCCGCCTAGCCCGTCGCCGAGCCCCAGTCCTTCGCCGAGCCCCAGTCCTTCGCCGAGCCCCAGTCCGAGCCCGTCTCCGAGCCCGAGTCCTTCGCCCACGCCATCGCCAAGCCCGACCCCTACACCTTCGCCCACGCCGCCGCCGACCTCGCTCGACGGCCTCAACCAGTCCGTAAGTTTCCAGGGCACCGCGCGCAGCGGGGTGGGGACTTATCCCAAGTCCGGCGCAACGCCGACCTTTGCCCTGCGCCAGGGTGCAGCCAGCCTCGCCTTCGACGCGGCAAGCGGATCATGGACGATCACCGCCAACGGCAAGACGCTGACCTTCACCTCCGCCGATTTCGATGCGAGCCAGAGCAATTCCTCGATCGCGACGTACCGCAAGGGGGATGGCACCACGACCGACTTCCTCAGCATCACGCGCGACGGGCAGAGCGGCAATTTCACCTATAAATACGTCGGCAGCGCCTTCTGGCAGCGGATCGTCGACGGCACGAACAGCGTGGAAGGAAGTTTCGACGCTTTCGTCTTCGGCTTCCCCACCGCCAACACGGCGATCCCCACCGGCGGGGCGTTCTACGACATCACCGTCACCGGCGCGCTCGGCCTGCAGGACAACCTGTATGGCTACACCGGGGAGGGCGAAATGATCGTCGACTTCGGCAACGGCGGCCTGTTCTTCGATGCGTTGATTCCGGACAGCGCAAACGGCCCGGCCACCTTGCAAGGCAGCGGCCGGATCACCAGCGGCGTGAACGAATTTTTCGGAACGCTCGCCCTCATATCCTCCGAAAACTTTGCCGGCACCTTCAGCGGCCAGTTCTTCGGGCCGAGTGCGCAGGAAGTGGGCGCGACCTACCAGGCGCAGCGGGCAAGCGACGGTGCCATCACGGTCGGCACGATCATGGGCCGTTCCACCGGCGCGGGCGGTGGCAACACCAGCTTCGCAAACCTGACCAGCGGTCAGTTTTTCAACGGCGAGGCGCGCTATGTCGAGTTCGACGCCAACGGAAAGAGCGGCCCTGCCACCATCACCGGCAGCGGCGAGGCGGACTTCCGCGTCGGCTACACGACCCAGCAGGGCGGCCTCTACCACTTCTTCCGCCCGCAGCGCACGGTCGCCAAGTTCATGCCCGATGACAGCGGTCCGCAAACCCTTATCCAGGCATATGCCGGAAGCTTCCAGTCCGACAGTTCCCAGGGCTGGCTGCAGTATGGCTACATGGATTACATCTCGCCCGGGCGGTGGGTGTACAAGGACGGCGACAATTACCGCTTCGACGAATTCATCTTCGGCTTCGACACCAGCGCCGCCAACCTGCCTACGGGCGAAGCGGGCTACCGTGTCGACCTCGGCGGCACGGCCTTCCTGAGTGGGCAGACTCCGTTCGCGCTGACCGGGCAGGGTTCCATCGCGGTCGATTTCGCAAGCGGTATGCTCAACGGCAGCGGCGCCATTCGCAATTACGATACGTTTGCGACCATCGGCACCTGGAACGGGTCCGGCGCCATCGGATCGGGGACGAGCGATTTTGCCGGTGCCTGGAACGTGACCGGTGAGAACGGCGCGCCCGACATGACAGGAGACTGGTCCGGCGGCCTCTTCGGTCCGGCAGCAGAGGAAATCGGCGCGACCTACAGCGCGTCGGCCGCCGACGGCTCGCGGATCGCCGGCGTCATCTACGGTGACCGTGACGATGGCGTCATCGCCGCCGGAACGCCGCTGGCCGATCTAACCACCAGGACCACTTTCGATCTCTCGCCGACTGCCACGCGGGAAGATCGCGGCGGTGGCGAATATTCGCTTTCGCGGGGCTCGACGCTGGTAACCTACGACCCCGCGACGGACACCTACTCCATCGCGAAAGACCCCAATGCGGGGAATTTCGGGTACGATTCCATGGATGTCCAGTTCTCGGAAACCCGCCGTGTCGATGCGGAAAGCAGCGACAGCTATATCGTCTACCGCAAGAACGGAGACGAACTGCGGGTGCTGAATTTCCGCAGCGACAATCCCGTCATCGATCTCACCTACGTCACTTTTGCCGAAGTCACGCAGCGCACAACGGACTTCGGCGGCAACGCGTTGACCAATCGCTACTGGTCGGTCTGGGGTGACCGCACACCCGATGGCAACATGCCGCGGTCCGGTTCCGCAAGTTACAGCGGCGTGGTGGCCGGGGGCGGTTACGTACAGAACTATTCCAACGATGCCCGCATTTACGGCACGCTCGATATGACGGTGCGCTTCGGCGATTCGTCGTTCCTCGCCTCCATGGGGCTGGTCGCGGCCGATCGCGACGGGACGCTTGCCAATATGCAACTGGGTACCTTCGATTTCGAAGGCAACTTGTTCAATGCGCAGTTCAGCGGAGCGCGCAACGACACCGAATATTCCTATTCGATCGACGGCTGGTTCTATGGTCCGGCCGCCGACGAATTGGGCGGTGCATTCGACCTACGCCGCGACAACGCGACCGACCTGCCCGGGATCGACATCAACGGCGTGTTCGTCGGCGAGCGCAACTGACCTGCGCCGTGCGTCCGTTTGCGGGTGGCCTTGGGGTCAGTCGCAGCGGACGAAGCGGCGGACCGGATCGGTGCGGGAAGTGCGGTAGCGCACCGCTCTATCGCCCTCCAGCGCCAGGTAAATGACCTGCGGCGTGCGCTGGTCGCCATAGGTGTCGAGATAATCGATGGCGATGGAATTGCCGTCCACCTCCACGCGTCGCACCGGGCCGCCGTTCTCGAAATACTGCACGCGGTCGGCCGTCACATCCACATTCTGGAACGTGGGCTCGTAATCGTAGTCTTCGGCGCAGGCCTGCCGGTCGGGCGCGAAGGTACCGCGGAAGCGGGCGGGGACGGTGGTGAGTGTGCCGGTCTTTCCGGCATCGACCGCCGCCGGGCTGTCCGACACAGTTGCGGTCTTGGCAGACGGGCCGTCGTTACCCGGATCGCCCTTGGTATCCCGGGTGTCATCGGCGGCGATGCTGTCGCCATTCCCGTCCGTGGCCGCAGCTTGGTCGCCGGAGCATGCGGCGACAAGAGCGAAGACAGCGATGATGAAGGTGCTGGATATGGGGCGTGCCATAGTGCCAGAACCGAGGCCAGCATCGTCGGTTCCGTTGTATGGCGGCGCAACCTTAGCGCTCGTGAAGTGAGGAAGCGCCGCCACCAAGTTGTTTTTCCCTTCCGAAATCCCACATGTCCGGAACGCCTTTCGCGCTGGTCCGCTCATCGGGCAGGGCCGCGCTTGACACACTCGAACATAACCGGAACATAGCCGCATATGGCACTTACCAAGATCTCCGTGCGGGGCGCCCGCGAGCATAATCTCAAGGGCGTCGATATCGACCTGCCGCGCGATGCGCTGATCGTGATCACCGGCCTGTCGGGCTCGGGCAAGAGCTCGCTCGCCTTCGACACGATCTATGCCGAAGGGCAGCGGCGCTATGTCGAGAGCCTGTCCGCCTACGCGCGCCAGTTCCTGGAGATGATGCAGAAGCCCGATGTGGAGCATATCGACGGGCTTTCGCCGGCCATCTCGATCGAGCAGAAGACGACCAGCCGCAATCCGCGCTCGACCGTGGCGACCGTCACCGAGATTTACGACTACATGCGCCTGCTGTGGGCGCGGGTGGGCGTGCCCTATTCGCCTGCCACGGGCGAGCCGATCGAGGCGCAGACCGTCTCCAACATGGTCGACCGGGTTATGGCATTGCCCGAAGGCACGCGGCTCTACCTGCTCGCGCCGGTCGTGCGCGGGCGCAAGGGCGAATACCGTCGCGAGCTGGCCGAATGGCAGAAGGCCGGCTTCACGCGCGTGAGGATCGACGGCGAATTCTACGCCATCGAGGAAGCGCCCGCGCTCGACAAGAAGTTCAAGCACGACATCGAGGTGGTGGTGGACCGGCTGGCGGTAAAGGAAGGGCTGGAAACGCGCCTCGCCGACAGTTTCGAAACCGCGCTGAAGCTGGCCGAAGGGCTGGCCTATGTCGATCTGGCGGATACGACGGTGGCCGCGCTGGGTGCCGGTCCTTCGACCGGCTCAGGACGAGCGGAACCTGGCGCCACATCCGCTCAGCCTGAGCCTGTCGAAGGCCTTGGCAAAACCTCCGGGATGAAAGGCACCGGGCTGCCCGCGAACCGCATCGTCTTTTCCGAGAAATTCGCCTGCCCGGTAAGCGGCTTTACCATCGAGGAGGTCGAGCCGCGCCTGTTCTCGTTCAACGCGCCGCAGGGGGCCTGCCCCACGTGCGACGGGATCGGCGAGAAGCAGCTTTTCGACCCCCAGCTGGTCGTGCCGAACGAGATGCTGACGCTGAAGAAAGGCGCGGTCGTGCCGTGGGCGAAGAGCAATCCGCCGTCGCCCTATTACATGCAGGTGCTCGGCAGCCTGGCGAAGGAATACGGCTTCGACCTCACCACGCCGTGGCAGGACCTTGACCCGGAACATCGCGACGTCATCCTGCACGGCACGAAGGGCAAGCGCGTGCCGCTCACCTTCAAGGACGGGCGCAAGCAGTACACGGTCAACAAGCCGTTCGAAGGCGTGATCGGCAATCTCAACCGCCGCATGCTGCAGACCGAAAGCGCGTGGATGCGCGAGGAGCTGTCGAAGTACCAGACCGCGCAGCCGTGCGAGACTTGCGGCGGCAAGCGCCTCAACGAAAAGGCGCTGTCGGTGAAGATCCCGGGGCCTTCCGGCGTCACCGACATCGCCACGCCCACGAAGATGAGCGTCGCCGATGCGAAGGCGTGGTTCCTCGGGCTGGAGGCGCACCTGACCGACCAGCAGCAGCAGATCGCCCGCGCGATCCTGAAGGAAATCAACGAGCGGCTGGGCTTTCTCGACAATGTCGGGCTCGATTACCTCAACCTCGACCGGACCAGCGGTACGCTGTCCGGCGGGGAGAGCCAGCGCATCCGCCTCGCCAGCCAGATCGGCAGCGGGCTCTCGGGCGTGCTCTACGTGCTCGACGAACCGAGCATCGGCCTCCACCAGCGCGACAACGACCGGCTGCTGGAGACGCTCAAACGCCTGCGCGACCTCGGCAACACGGTGATCGTGGTGGAGCATGACGAAGACGCGATCCGCACCGCCGACCACGTGGTCGACCTCGGCCCCGGCGCGGGTGTGCGCGGGGGCGAGGTGGTGGCGCAGGGCACGCTGAAGCAGGTGCTGCGAAGCAAGAAGAGCCTGACCGCGGACTACCTCACCGGCCGGCGGGAGATCGCCATCCCGGCCACCCGCCGCAAGGGTAACGGCCACAGCCTCACCGTGCACGGCGCACGGGCGAACAACCTCAAGGACGTGACCGCCTCCATCCCGCTCGGCACGTTCACCTGCGTCACCGGCGTGTCGGGCAGCGGCAAGTCGAGCTTCACCATCGACACGCTCTACGCCTCGGCCGCGCGCACGCTCAACAACGCGCGGGTCATCGCGGGCGCGCACGACAAGGTCACCGGCCTCGAATATTGCGACAAGGTGATCGAGATCGACCAGTCGCCCATCGGCCGCACGCCGCGCAGCAACCCGGCGACCTACACCGGCGCCTTCACCCAGATCCGCGACTGGTTCGCCGGCCTGCCGGAAAGCCAGGCGCGCGGGTACAAGCCCGGCCGCTTCAGCTTCAATGTGAAGGGCGGCCGGTGCGAGGCGTGCCAGGGCGACGGGCTGATTAAGATCGAGATGCACTTCCTGCCCGACGTCTACGTCACGTGCGAGGAATGCCACGGCAAACGCTACAACCGCGAAACGCTGGAGGTGAAGTTCAAGGGCCACTCCATCGCCGACGTGCTCGACATGACGATCGAGGATGCGGAAACCTTCTTCAAGGCCGTGCCCCCCATCCGCGACAAGATGCACATGCTGAACGAGGTCGGCCTCGGCTACGTCAAGGTAGGTCAGCAGGCGACCACGCTGTCGGGCGGGGAGGCGCAGCGGGTGAAGCTGGCGAAGGAGCTGTCGAAGCGCAGCACCGGGCAGACGCTCTACATCCTCGACGAGCCGACCACGGGCCTGCATTTCGAGGATGTCCGCAAGCTCCTCGAAGTGCTGCAGCGGCTGGTCGACCAGGGCAATTCTGTCATCGTCATCGAGCACAATCTGGATGTCATCAAGACGGCGGATTACATTCTCGACCTTGGCCCGGAAGGCGGGGTCAGGGGCGGGGAGGTGGTCGCGGCGGGGACACCGGAAGAGGTGGTCGAGGAGCCGCGCAGCTTCACCGGCCAGTACCTTCGCCCGCTACTGAACCGCCGGGCGGAAGCGGCCGAATGACGATGGCCCCGGAACGGGGATCGGGGTGGTGGTGATCGAACACTGCCAGCCTGCCCCCGCGAAGGCGGGGGTGATCAAGGTGGCCGACCACATCCTCGACCTCGGCCCCGGAGTCGAAGACGGCGCGCCGCGCCACCGCGCCACCGCGGCGTGCGCGGCGGTGAGATCGTGGCGCGGGGCACGCCGGGGGAGGTGGCGGGGGTGAGCGGGAGTTATACGGGGGCTTATTTGAAGCCTATGCTGGAGCGAGCGCGGGAGGCTGCTGGCTAATTGAGCACTGATCTCAAGTCATTATAACCGAATGAACGTTCAGTTTAAGTCAAGAGGAGCTACTGCATTACTTTCGATGGCTCGATGATCGTCATATTTAGGACCTTATTCAGGCGCTTTCTCGTGATCTCGGATTTCGGAGCTTTTCGGAGTCCGTCAATGACCTTTCGGAGCCACGCTGCCGCGAATTTCCGAATCTCAGGATACGGTGATTGATCGTATCGCCCCCTAAGCGCGTACAGGATTTCAAATTGTGTTTCGGCGTTTTCAGCTAAAATTGCCGTCACAAATGTTTTCGGGTCGAGAATATGCATGAACGGTCGAGAGTACACATTGTCGCCCCGCTCACCTTGCAAGATGATCGCTCGGAACATATCCACATCGAAATTGGCGGCGAGAAAAATGTCTTCTAGTTCAGCTTTAATGCTTACGTCCCTCCACTCATCGGATCGCTTTCTGAAGTAAGAATAAAGCCGCTTGAAGCCCGGTTCGTTGGCGTTGGTAAAGCCGAGGCCATGTGCCGCCCCATGCCGAAATCCACCGAGGTAGTCATTTTCTAACAGGGGAAGGGTGGAAGACGCTAAGAGGTCGTCGAGATATTCTGCGCATGATTTTTCGATATCGGCCTTTTCCATCGCTAAGAGGCCAAGGTTTCTCATCTCATAGAGAAGCCCGAACACATGCAGTATTTCGCCTGCGTCCGTATACTTCCGTTTGTCGAACTTCTTCATCATCCGGTCGAAAGACGACTTAATCACGTCGTCATCTTGATGAAGGTAATACCAGAGGTTACGCCATTCAGGGTTTGACTCTGGATCACTGCGACCTTTGATATCACCCAGCGTTCGTCTCAAAAATTCTGAAGCCTCGCGCCCCTCGCACAGCTTGGCGACAAGGAAATCATTGTCGATATCGGAGGTTAAGAGATCGACATTGGTATAGTATTGATCAAATTTCTCAACACCTTCAGGCTCAAAATCCTCTTTGCTTTTAAGAAAGGCTCTAGTGAAAGAATCAGGCTGTCGACGCTCAATATCCTCCTTCGTAATATCACCCTTACGAAAATGGTAGGCTAAAAGGAAAAAGGGAAAATAAACTCCTGACAAGTGAGGGTCGGAAATCCCTGAAGATTGACATTCTTGAAATACACTTTCTGCATCTTCCAACGCGTTCTCGATGATGCGAAGATTTCTCAATTCGCCTTCACGGAAGATCTCAAGAAATCTTAGCTTATTTTCCATTACGAAGAGATCGTAATCTGATCCCGCCTGCGTTAACTTTGAAAGGACCGATCTGTAATCTGGTTCAACCTCAATAGTAAAGCCTACTACTTTTTCCTTTATTTGTGCATATCTCTCTTTTTCTAGAACTTCGTCCTCATGACCAATAAGGATAAGATGCTTATCATCGTGTTCGACGAACTCATTTAGGAATCCGAACAATTCTTCAATCGGAATTTTTGAACGCTCGATATCGTCGACAATGATGGTGTTGATCTTGTCTAAATCGAAGAGATCGTCGATTTTTAGGTCGGACTGGACCCTGAAGGCGCCTGCAACAGTTTTTGTCAGACTTCCCAGCGCCCTTAAGGTCTTATCGGCCAAAACTGGATAGGCCGCGAGATATAGCCGCTCGATAAGCGCCCTCGTCGTCGCAACACCATTCGCACTTATACTGAGAACCGACGCTTTTCCCTTAAGATGGTCTCGAACCAAGAATGTCTTGCCGGATCCCCATGCGCCGGAAATGAGAACGGCATACTTGGGTTTTCGCGCCAAGTATCTGTCGAGATACTCCCTGATATGCTGGTTTATATCTTTTGTCACAGCGCAAGAATAAGGACTTTATCGGTTTTTGGAAGCAAACGGCGGAGAAAATTCCTTGAGATGGATCGGGCGTTCCGGGGACAACAAATGAACTGCACCACTTGCTTAGTTCGCCACTGCTCCCCATGTCGCCCTCTTAGCCAGCAGCCGGTTGAGAGCAAGGCTGAGACCCATGCATCATAAGCGAGGCCGAACGCGCAACCGTCGCGGCAGGTGCAGATTGTGCAAGCCGTGGGAGGTCAACGGACTCCGCACCGAGCGCTCCGACGGCGAGCGATTTTCCGATTATCGACGGTGCGTTGCTGTCGAGCAGCGCTGATCCGCCCCGTCGTCCAGTTGTCCTGGATCCGCAAACTCGGGTTGGGGGCGCACCAAGTTTCCTTGGCCTCGTCGATGGCAGTGAACCAGATCAAGTGATGCACCGCCCCATAATCGACCACCTCCAGCGCCAGCGTCTTTCCGCGGCCCAGCAAGGGTTGAGATGCACCCGCCCATTTTCCTACACGCCCCCATCCGCCTAGATAGTCCGGTTCCCTCCCACTCCCTCAGGAGCGAACCATGGACTTTTCCCGTACCGACGTAACGCCGCACATCATCGATCATCCCGACTTTGCCGGGCTCACCGCTGGCGAGGCCAGTGATCCGGTCGGCCTGCCGATCTCTGGGCCGGTCGCCGATCCAATGGAGGGCGGGGCGGGCGGGCCTTGTGGGGGCTTCTCCGGGGTGGAGGGGGACTCTCGCTTGCCGGGGGAGGTCCCGGCTTTCGCCGGGACTCAGGAGGCCTCTCGCTTGCCTACTGAGGTCCCCGCCTGCGCGGGGACTCGCGCGGGGATTCGCGCGGGGACTCACACGGACAGATCGCGCCACACCGTCTTTACCCCGCGGGCGAAGGGGGAATTCCTCCAGTCGTTGCAGCTGTTCGGCAATGTCCGCGTGGCGTGCCGGGTCGCGCGGATCTCTGCGCAGACGGCCTATCGGGCGCGCCGGGCTTCCCCCGTGCTCGCGCGGCTGTGGGATGCGGCGCTGCTCGCCGCGCGGGCCCATGCGGAGGCCACGCTGGCGGACCGCGCCATCAACGGGGTGGAGGAAGCGGTGTTCTATCACGGCGAGGAGGTCGCGCGGCGGCGGCGGTTCGACAGCCGCCTGCTGCTCGCCCACCTGGCGCGGCTCGACCGGCTGGAGGAGCGGCCCGAGGTCGCAGGCGCGCTCGACCTGCTCGACGATGCGATCGCGGCGCTTGCGCGCGGCGGGGAGGCGGAGGATGCGCTGCCGCCGGCGCGGGTGGCGCAGCTGTTGCGGCCGGGTTCTCCGCAGAAGGGTGTTCCACCTGTTCCATCGGAAAGGGTTGGCGCGGGCGCGGCTCCTACACCGGTCCAACAGGTGACGGCGGACGATGTGGCGCCGCCGTGCACCTGCCCCGCGGCGCGCGCGGGCGTGGACAACGGGCGGCCGCATTACCGCATGACGGGGGCGGGGCCGACGCCGGTGACGAACATGGGAGACGGGCACTCGCCGTGCTGCGAGCGGCCGGACTTCCCCGAGTGCCGGGATTGCCCGCACTTCTCCGCCCTCTCGCGCCTGTATGGTGAGATGGACGAGGCGCGGCCGGAGGGGGCGCCGACCATGGAGGAGCTCGCCGAGCTGGCGGGGGAGGGCGGCTATGCCGAGGTGGAGGCCTGCCAGCTCCAGGCGTACGAGGACGGGTTCACGGACTGGTGGCGCGTGGGCGCGGACTTCGCGCTGTACACCCGCGAGGAGGACGGGACGCTGGTGGAGGTGGAGGAGACGCCGCCCTCGGAAACGCTAGTCGAGGACCTCGAGGCTGACGGTGCCGGTGCCTGAGCGGATCAGGCCGAGCTCGCCCGCGGCGGCGCGGCTGACGTCGATCACGCGGTTGCCGTGGAAGGGGCCGCGGTCGTTGATGCGCACGATCACGCTGGCGCCGGTCCGCGTGTTGGTCACGCGCACGCGGGTGCCGAAGGGCAGGGTGCGGTGCGCGGCGGTCATGGCGTTCATGTTGAATGCCTCCCCGCTGGCCGTGCGGCGGCCGTGGAAGCGCCGACCGTAGTAGCTGGCGCGGCCGCCGGCGATGGCGGTTGCGGCGGGGACTGCCTCGATCGGCGGCTCGATGGTCTCGAGGTCGACGGCATGCTCGGGAATGGCGACCGGCTCCGCGGCGGGGGCGGGGACGGAGCCGAAGGCGGCGTCGAAGCCGGCAGTGGCAGCGGTGTCGACCAGCGCGGCAGGCTCCTCCGCCAGCGCGACCTCGGCCTGGGTGAGCGGAGCCACCAGCGCGAAGGCTGCGGCAGATAGTGCGGTCATGCGTAGTGTGGTGCGCAACATGTTGTGCCCCTCCGTCAGGTTTCGGCGCTCATACAGGAGCCGCGCGAATGCGGAATGCGCGGAGTCGACGAACGGTGAGGGGACTGCGGCAGGACGAGCGAATATGGCGATTTCGCGGCAACTTTGGCCGCTTTCGGGCGAAGAATCGGTCCCAATTGCCGCTTCCGGAAGATGGGAATGGCGGGCAGGGGCACAAAGAAAATGGGGCCGGCATTGCTGCCGACCCCACTCTCGCCGTCGCGTGGCATTGGTCCGAAGACCGATGACTTGGCTACCGGCGTCCTGCTGCAATCCCGGGGGGGATATGCGGCATTATCGCTGGCGCTCGCGCCGGCATCCGGTTCCGTCAGGCGGTGGTTCCGGCGTTGCGAAGCGAGTTCGCGCTGCCTTCCCCGGTCCGCCCGTCGGTTCCGAGACCGTCCTCCTGGCCCGTCTTGCGCCGGCTTTCCCGTGGTTCCTGCCGAAGCATTCCCCGTGGGTCCGCGTCTTCCGGCGAGGCTTCCTGCGGCCGAAGCCGCCAATCCTCCTCACCATCCGGTCCGGGTCCTCCGCTGCCGAAGCAGCTTCGTTCCGTGGATCGCGCAAGCCGGAAAGTCCGGCCTTCCGATGCGGTTCCGCTGCATTCCCGAAGGTCCGCTGCGAGCTCCCGCATCGTGTCGAAAGTCTTCAACAAATCTCTCGTCACTTCAGATCGTTAGATCGTCCGTTTAGAAGAGGTTCTCGCCCTTTCGACAACTTGAAACTGCGCCGGAAAGGCGATTCTCTCAAGCATTGCAAGGCTGACTTATCCACTTTCCACCGATTCAGCAGTGGACAACTGTGGATAACCATTGTGCGCCTGCGAAGGGCGGGGCGAAACGATCTTGCCGTAGTCAACGGTATTGGGAAATTATCGGGAATCCCGCTTGGCGAGCAGCTTCAGGCGAAGCGCATTGAGATTGATGAAGCCGGCTGCATCCCGCTGGTCGTAGGCACCGGCGTCATCCTCGAACGTCACGTGCGCTTCGGAGTAGAGCGTATCCGCGCTCTTGCGTCCGACCACGTCGGCGTTGCCCTTGTACAGCTTCAGTCGGACCGTGCCATTCACACGCTGCTGCGACAGGTCGATTGCGGCTTGCAGCATCTCCCGTTCGGGGCTGAACCACAGGCCGTTGTAGATAAGCTCCGCGTAACGCGGCATCAGCTCGTCCTTGAGGTGTGCGGCCCCCCGGTCGAGCGTAATCTGCTCGATACCGCGATGCGCCCGAGCATAGATCTCGCCCCCCGGTGTTTCATACATGCCGCGCGATTTCATGCCAACGAAGCGGTTCTCGACGAGGTCGAGCCGGCCGATGCCGTGCTTGCGGCCAAGCTCGTTGAGCGCCTCGAGCAAGGTGGCGGGGCTCATCGCCTCGCCGTTCAGGGCAACCCCGTCGCCTTTCTCGAAATCGATGGTGATGTATTCCGGCTCATCCGGCGCGTCTTCCGGGTTCGCCGTGCGCGAATAGACGTAGTCCGGCGTTTCCTCCCACGGATCCTCCAGCACCTTGCCCTCCGACGAGGTGTGCAGCAGGTTCGCATCGGTCGAGAAGGGGCTCTCGCCGCGCTTGTCCTTCGGCACCGCGATCTGGTGCTTTTCCGCCCAGGCGATGAGAGCGGTGCGGCTGGTAAGGTCCCATTCGCGCCACGGGGCGATGACCTTGATGTCCGGGTCGAGCGCATAAGCGGACAGTTCGAAACGGACCTGGTCGTTGCCTTTGCCCGTGGCGCCGTGAGCGATCGCATCGGCCTCGGTCTCCCGCGCAATTTCGACAAGGCGCTTGGATATCAGCGGGCGGGCGATGCTGGTCCCGAGCAGATAATCGCCTTCGTACCGGGCGTTGGCCCGCATCATCGGGAACACGAAATCGCGCGCGAACTCCTCGCGCAAATCCTCAATGAATATGTGCTTGTCGGGGATGCCCATGGCGCGCGCCTTCTGCCGGGCGGGCTCTACTTCCTCGCCCTGGCCGAGATCGGCGGTGAATGTGACCACTTCCAGCCCGCGTTCCACTTCCAGCCACTTGGCGATGACGGAGGTGTCAAGCCCACCGGAATAGGCGAGGACGACGCGCTTGATGGCGGGGCTGGCGGTATCGGACATTGCATTGCGCTCCATGAAGTCGGCGCGCGGGTATCAGCGCGGCGGGACGGGCGCAAATGTTTCGGGTGAAACCGCCGGCTCAGTCGACCGCGGCGGCGCCCAGTTCGGGGTTCTTTGCGGCGATGTAATTGAGCCAGCTCTTGGGGCGCCGCACATATTCGCGCGGCACGTCCGCCTCCAGCCCGGCAATACGCGCGATGGCCGCGACGAAATGCACGCAGTTGTTGCTGTCGAGCTGGTAGAACTTGCCCGGCATGTCCTCCCACGTGAAGACTTCCGCCTTCATCGCCAGGTAGGTCGCATCGTCGACCGACACAGAAAAGTGGATGTTGCTGGCGGCAATGTATTCTGCCCCCTCGCTATGGACCTCGTGGCGGACCCAACTGGTGAGGACGGCCGGTGTCACGCTCTTCGCGGTGAAACCGAAATTCTCGCTGACATGGGTGCCGGTCGAATCCAGCGTTCCTTCGAAGCTCACGAAAGTGTGGGGGTATCGACCGAAGAGGCTGCCGTTGAAGCTGTGGAAGGTCACCGTCACTTCGGCAGCGGCGGGTATTGCGGAGAGGATCAATCCGAGTGTGGCAGCGAGCAGGGCGAGAAGGCGCGACATCATTCAGCGACAGTCGCAAAGCACAGGCGTGCTGGCAAGCGTTTCGGTCGGCTGCGACATCGTGCTACGCATCGCGCATGTCCGATGCGAAAACACAGCCCACCGATGTCTCGCCTGCAACTTTCATCGAGGCGATCGATCACGAGCGGAAGCGCGAGGAGGCGAAGACGCTGGACGCGCTTTTCCGCAAGGTCACGGGACAGGAGCCGGTGATGTGGGGGCCGTCGATCATCGGCTACGGCGACTATCGCACCACTTACGATAGCGGGCGCGAGGTGCACTGGCTGCGCACCGGGTTCAGTCCGCGAAAAGCGAAACATTCGTTCTATTTCATGGGCGGATATTGCGACGAGGCGACGGGCAAGTTGCGCGATGCACAACTGACGCGGCTGGGCAAGCACACGACTGGCGCGAGCTGCGTGTATGTCAACAAGCTGGCCGATATCGACCTTGACGTGCTGGAGGAGATCATCGCCGAAGACTGGAATACGATGAGCCGCCTCTATCCGTCGGAAGGCTGAATTGCAGCAGAGCGTCCTATACGGAAAGCGATTTGCGCGATGTGCGCGATGACGCTGACGACGGCCGCGCCTAGCGGACGGAATGTCCGCCACTTCCACGGCGCGCTCGCCGTCCTTGGCCTGCAGCTTCGGCTGCCCTATCGCGAGGCCGGCCCGATCTTTCATCTGGAGGCTGCGACGTGAACGAGCAATTTGACCTACTGGTCATAGGCGGCGGCATCAACGGGGCCGGGATCGCCCGCGATGCGGCAGGGCGCGACATGCGCGTGTTGCTGGTGGAGAAAGACGACCTTGCCGGCCATACGTCGTCGGCCAGCACCAAGCTCGTTCACGGCGGGCTGCGCTATCTCGAACACTACGAATTCCGCTTGGTGCGCGAAAGCCTGATCGAACGCGAGCGCCTGTGGGGTCTTGCGCCGCACATCATCTGGCCGCTGCGCTTCGTACTGCCGCATGACAGGGGCCTCAGGCCGAAGTGGATGCTGCGCCTCGGCCTGTTCCTCTACGATCATCTCGGCGGCCGCAAACGCCTGCCGCCGACGCGCAGCATCGACCTGACGCAGCCGCCGCACGGACAGATTCTTCAGGACAGGTTGACGAGGGGCTTCGAGTATTCCGATTGCTGGGTCGAGGATTCGCGCCTCGTCGCGCTCAACGCCGTGGACGCGGCGGCGAAGGGTGCGGATGTGCGAACGCGGACCGAATGCACCGCGCTGGAGCGGGGTAAAAGCGGCTGGACCGCGACGTTGCGTTCAGCCGATGCCGAGACGGCGGTGTCGGCGAAAGTAGTGGTGAATGCTGCCGGCCCGTGGGTCGACAAGGTGCTCGCCCGCGCCGTTCCGGAAGAGCGCCATGCGAACTTGCGGATGGTGAAAGGCAGTCACCTCATCTTCCCACGCCTGTTCGAAGGCGATCACTGCTACATCTTCCAGAACCGCGACGACCGGATCGTGTTTGCCATCCCCTACGAACGTGAATTCACGTTGGTCGGCACGACCGATCTCGGCTTCGACGGCGATCCGCAAGTGGTCGAGATTTCGCGCGAGGAGGCCGATTACATTTGCGCTGCGGTGAACGAGTATCTCGCCGCGCCTGTCAGCCCCGAGCAGGCGGTGTCGAGCTATTCCGGCGTTCGGCCGCTTTACGAAGACAAGTCCGCCAGCAATTCCACGGTCACGCGCGATTACGTGTTCGAACTCGATAGCGAAGGCGGCGCGCCAATCCTGTCGATTTTCGGCGGCAAGATCACGACCTACCGCAAGTTGGCGGAGCATGCGCTGGAGCGATTGTCGGGCGTGATGGCTATACCGGGCGAAGAGTGGACGGCGATGGAGCCGCTGCCGGGCGGGGACATGGTGAAGGGGGACTTCGACGGTTTCATCGCTCACGTCCTCGACCGCTATCCCGCCTTTGCGCCCGAGCATCTCATGCGCCTGGCCCGCGCGTACGGCACCCGCATCGATGCCGTGATCGGCGATGCAGCGCGGCCGGAGGAGATGGGCGAGCACTTCGGTAGCGATCTGTTCGAAGACGAGGTTGCCTACCTCGTCGAGCACGAATTCGCCCGCAGCGCCGAGGACGTGCTGTGGCGGCGGAGCAAGCTCGGCCTCCATCTCGATCCGCCTGCGCAGGCGAGGCTGGCCGACTGGTTCGCACGGCGCGGCCTGACCGAGCGCTAATCGCTAGCGCTTCTTGCCCGCAATCCGGGGCACGATCTGGTCGGTCAGCGGCACCTTGCGCTGCGGCGGGGGCAGGCGGCCCGACATCTCGAACAGCATGTTGCCCAGCAACACGGCCTGCTCCTTGCTGAGCAACAGGCGCGTTTCGACCACTTCGGGCTTGCCGCCGGTGACCTGCTTCGTGTTCTGCAAGCGCACCACCAGGTTCGCCCCGTAATCCTGTGCCGACCACCCCTGCAGCGCACCGAGATCGTCGCAGTGTTGCACCTTGGCAGGGTCGGACGTGTCGCTCATGTAAGCGGTGTGCTGCGCCCCGGCAGATGGCGCAACGGCGCGCTCGGCCCTGCCCCGCGCAGGCACGTCAAATGCCCGCGTACCACTGGTAGCCGGAGCGGTCCTCCCAGTATCCGCCCTTGCCACCCTCGATATCGTCGAGCGAGGCGACCGCTTCGATCCCGGTGAGGTATTTCGCGTGCTTGTAGCCCAGCTGCCGCTCTATCCGCATGCGCAGCGGCGCGCCGTTCTTCTCCGGCAGGTCCTCGCCGTTCAGCCGATGCGCGACGATGGTCTGCGGATGCATCGCATCCACCAGGTCTATGCTCTCGTAGTATCGCCGCCCGCTCAGCGTATCGGCGCAGCGGAACACGATGAAGCGCGCTGCCGGATTCAGGCCGGCCGCTTCCAGCAGCACCGACAGCTGCGGCCCCTGCCATTCGCCGATCGCGCTCCAGCCTTCGACGCAATCGTGCCGCGTGATCTGGGTGCGCTGGGGCAGGCGGCGGATGTTGTCTAGCGTGAGCGACAGCGGCGTGTCGACCAGTCCGCCGACCTCAAGCGTCCAGTCGGGAAAGCCGGCGGCAAGCTGTGCACGGTACTCGGGCGTATCGACCGTGCGCGAGCCGTTGCCACGGAAGTTGTGGTCGATCATGCTCGCAGGATACTCGCGAGCCAGCGCCGTGCGGCGGCCGAGCACGTTGTGCAACCCTTCGTGGAAACCGTCGTTGGCGGCGAACAGGCGCTTCATCGGCGCGCTTTCCTGCACTTTCTTGCACCCGGCGAGGAAACCGGCGGCGAGCACGGCGATGGCGGAGCGGCGCTTCATCGCTCTGCCTCGAGTCTGCCGCCCGTTATCATGTCGCGGATCTGCCCGATGGGGCCGGCCAGGATCACCAACGCCACGTGGAGGACCAAGAAACCGAGCAGCGCAAAGGCGCAGATGAAGTGGATCGACCGCGCGCTCTGCCGCCCGCCCAGAAGGTGGAGGAACACTTCCAGGCTAGCGGACATCGCCGGGCTCATCATCAGGCCGGTTACGATCAGCAGCGGCAGGATGACGAACACCACCACGCCGTAGGTCACTTTCTGCAGGAAGTTGTACTTCGCATCCCCGTGCTCGAAGTTGAGCTTGAGGTGCTGGACGATGTCCTCGCGGATGTTGGACCAGCGCCATTCGCGCGGCCGGGTGGTGAGGTCACGCTGCGCATGGCGATTGACCAGCGACAACACGAGGAAGGCGAGCAGGCCGAAAGCGAAGGGCCAGGCCATCAGCAAGTGCCAGTCGCGCGCGGCGGCAAGGTTGTAGCTACCGGGTATCAGGGCCCAATCCGGGAAGTCGGAGTAGGCCAGCCATTCGGTGCCTTCCTCGAAGCCCGAACTGCCCCAATAGAGCCGGTTGTGCGCGTTCGCGATGTTCAGCCCGCTCATGAACAGGATCACCACGCAGGCAAGGTTGATCCAGTGCCAGATACGGGTCACTGCAGAATGCCGTTTCATGTCCCGGCCCACTCTCGGGCGAGGAAGATGACATCGCGCGGCTGGTCGAGCAAGTGCTGGCCGGAATCCACGAATAGCGTCTGGCCGCTGGCCAGCGTACCGGAGGCGAGGAACAGCGCCGCGTCGGCCACCTCGCTTGCCTCGGTCCGGCGGGCTAGGAGGTTGAGCCGGTGGGAGCGTTCGGTCTCGGCCTCGTCCTGGTCGTGGCTGGCGAGGATGGCTCCGGGTGCAAGGCCGTAGATGCGGTCGGCGTTGCTTTCCGCCGCTTTGGCCAGCATCGGGATCGTGGCGGCGAGCGCGTGCTTGCTCATCGAGTAGCTGAAGAAGTCGGGGTTCGGGTTGGCGAGCTTCTGGTCGGTCACCTGGATCACGGTTCGCGCATCGGCGCGGCTGTGCGCGAGGAAGGCCTGCGCAAGTCGGGCGGGTGCAATGGCGTTGATCCGCATGGCCCGTGCGGCCAGCGCGGGATCGAGCGAGGCCGCGTCGTCATACTCGAACACCGAGGCCGAGTTGACGAGGCACCGCCAGTCCGCGTGCTGCGCGGCCAGTTGCTGCGACAATGCGGCGGCCGCGCCTTCTGCCAGCAAGTCCGCCTGCACCGTGCTTGCTTCGGGCAGGCTGTCGGCCAGTTCCCGCGCGGCACGTTCGGACGTGCGGTAGTGGATGATGACATGCCATCCCGCCGCGCCAAAGGCCCGTGCGATGGCCGCACCGATCCGCCTGGCACCGCCCGTGACGAGGACCGCCGGGCGCGTCATGCGCAAGGCGTTTCCAACCAGATGGAACACATGGAACACGGTCCAGGGCGAAAATGCGCAAAGGCGTTTCGGGCGCGAAAAGTCAGGTCGAAGCTGGGATTGCGCCGGGTCATGGGCCCCTTTCACCACAATGGCGGATTGTAGGAAAGGGGTTGGATCGGGTTCCCGTCAGCTCGCCCCCAGGCCCAGCCGCTTGTCGATGTCGCGCACCAGGCGGTCCGACACGCGCGGCAGGCTGCGCAATTCCTCCAGTTCCGACCGCGATACCTTGTTCTTGCCGTATACGGCGAGGAAGGCGCGGCGCACGGGCCATTGGGCGCTGCCGGTCTCGATCCGTTCAAGATTATCGCCTGCCGATGCGGATCCGCCCTCCAGCACGCGGTAGAACCAGCCGCTGATTCCCGCTTCCACCATCGCGGCAACGATGCCTTTCGTGCCGAGGTGGCGTTCGATCGTGGCGCAGGGCTGGCGCGGCTGGGTCAGCTCGATCAGCGCGCTGCCGAGGCGGAAGCGGTCGCCGATGTGCACCTGCGCCTCGTCGATCATGCCGACGGAAAGGTTTTCGCCCATGCTGCCGGGACCGGCGAGCCGGGGGAGGGAGCCGAAGCGCACGCGTAGCCAGTCGTAATGGGCTCGCGGGAACTGGTGCAGCGCCATTGCCGGATAGCCGTGATGGCGGCGATCCGCCTGCTCGTCTGCGGCAATACCGCGCGAGCCAATTGCGATGCTGCCTTCCAGGGGTTGCTTGGCGATGCCGCTGGGCTTGCCGCGCGGCATGGGGGCAATCCCGCCCGCGCAGATGGCATCGATAGCGACCTTCACGGCTTGCGCACCGCCAGCGCCAGCCAGTCGCGCTGCGTACCGTCGCAGCCCTTGCCGGGATAGCGTTCGGTCTCGACCGCGCGGAAGCCCGCGTGCCCATACTGCCCGACAAGCCATTCAGGCGAGGGGAGGCTGGTCCACCGGCCGAGCAGATCGCGCCCTTCGTCCGGTTGATCCGCATCACCGAGCTTGAAATTGGCGAAATGCCAGCCGCCCGCCGTCAGCGCATGGAATATCCGGCGGAGCGCATCGGGCAGGTCCGCGCGCGTCAGGTGCAGCAGGCTGGCATGGGCCCAGACCGCATCGTAAGCCGCCTCGGCATCGAGCTCGTCGAAGCGCATCTGCCGCGCTTTTAGGCCGAAGCGTTCGCGCGCCTTGCGTACCATCGCCGCCGCGCCGTCCGTCGCGTCGATAGCGAAACCGCGGACGGCCATGCGCGCCGCGTCGCGCCCGACGCCGCAGCCGAGTTCGAGGATGCGCGCACCATCGGGCAGCCGGTCGAGGAACGGGTCGAGATGCCGAACGTGCATCTCGGCCGTGCTGGCGGTGTATCTTGGCGCCTCCCGCTCGTAAAATGCGAGAGTGGCCGGATCGCTCATTCGGCCGCGTGTGCGTGGGCGTCCGCAGCCGCAGCCGCTTCGCGATCCCGCTCCGCGCGGCTCTTCTTTTCCGCCGCCGTCTTCAGCTGGCCGCAGGCGGCGTCGATATCGCGCCCGCGGGGGGTGCGCACCGGGGCGCTGATGCCAGCTTCGAACACGATGTTGCTGAACGATTTGATCCGCTCGGGCGTCGAGCATTCGTAGGCGCTGCCCGGCCACGGGTTGAACGGGATCAGGTTCACTTTCGCCGGCAGGTCGTATTCGCGGATCAGCCGCACAAGTTCGCGCGCATCCTCGTCGCTGTCGTTCTTGTCCTTCAGCATCACGTATTCGAACGTGATGCGCCGCGCGTTCGACGCCTTGGGATAGGCGGCGCAGGCGGCCAGCAGTTCCGGAATGCCGTATTTCCTGTTCAGCGGCACGATCTCGTCGCGGATGTCCTTGGTCACCGCGTGGAGCGACACGGCGAGGTTCACGCCGATCTCGTCGCCGCATTTCTCGATCATCGGGACCACGCCGCTGGTCGACAGGGTGATGCGGCGCTTCGACAGAGCGAGGCCTTCGCCGTCCATCACGATGCGCAGCGCATCGCGGACATTGTCGAAATTGTAGAGCGGTTCGCCCATGCCCATCATCACGATATTCGTCAGCAGCCGGCCGTCGGCGGTGTATTCCGCCTCGTCCGCATCCTCGGACACGTCCATCCGACCTTTCGGCCATTCGCCCAGCGCGTCGCGTGCCAGCATGACCTGGCCCACGATCTCGCCCGGGGTCAGGTTGCGCACCAGCTTCATCGTGCCGGTGTGGCAGAACCGGCAGTTGAGCGTGCAGCCCACCTGGCTCGACACGCACAGGGTGCCGCGATCGGCATCGGGGATGAAGACCATCTCGAAATCGTGGCCGTCGTCGGTCCGCAGCAGCCACTTGCGCGTGCCATCGGTGGAATGCTGCGCCTCGACCACGTTGGGCCGGCCGACGACGAAGCGTTCTGCCAGCCAGGGGCGCATGGTCTTGCCGATGTCCGTCATGACGTCGAAATCGGTCACGCCGCGGTGATAGAGCCAGTGGTAGACCTGCTTCGAACGCAGCTTCGCCTGCCTCGGGTCGAGCCCCGCCTCGGCGAAGATTTCGGCGATCCGCGTGCGCGGCAGTCCCATCAGGTCGATGCGCCCGTCGGTGCGCGGCGTGATTTCGCGCGAAACGGGCACCGGATCGACGGCGCCGGGAATGGTCATGAGGTTCGTATCGGCCATGGGAGCGGCCCATATAGGCGGCGCGACAGGATTTTTCACGGACGAATGCATTTTGCTTGCCGGAGAGGCCCTGCCGTTCGTCGAAAATTTGGGAACCCGATCCTGAATAATCGTTCAAGTCACTGATTTCATTGGGCCACGCCAAATGGGCCGTGACATTCGTGCAACAATTTTCTTGTTGTGCAGCGTTCAGGAAACTGCGCCGCCACGAAAGAATTGTACAGTCACATGCAGCACGAAAGCTGCTGATGAATGGAGTACATAATGAAAAAGACCCTCTCTGCACTGCTGGTCGCCGGTTCGGCGATGGCGATTGCCACGCCCGCCCTGGCCCAGGACGTGAACAACAGCTTCACCGGTCCGCGCGCCGAAGTCCTCGTCGGTTACGACCAGGTCCGCGCCGGTAGCACCGAAGATAACGACGCGAACGACAATGATGATCAGTCCATCGATGGCGTCGGCTACGGCGTCGGCGTCGGTTACGATTTCGCAGCCGGTGGCGCTCTCATCGGTGTCGAAGCCGAATACATGGGTTCGACCGCCGAATACGGCGTGGAAGACGGCGACCGCGAAGCGATCCCCGACCTCGGCGGCGTGAATGCCGGCCGCGACATCTACGTCGGTGCCCGCATCGGCGCGCTGGTTTCGCCGCAGACCCTGCTGTACGTGAAGGGCGGCTACACCAACGCTCGCTTCGATGCCGTTTCCCGCACCACCGGTAACGAGTTCGAACGTAACATCGATGCCGAGGGCTATCGGATCGGCGCTGGCGGTGAGTACGCCATCGGCACCAACAGCTTCGTCAAGCTCGAGTACCGTTATTCCAACTACTCGAACGCCGAAGTCGATTTCGGTGACGCCGATGTCGCCGACAGCAACAACTTCGACGTCGACCTCGACCGTCATCAGGTGATGGCAGGCGTCGGTTTCCGCTTCTAAGCGAACCGATCAAAGTCAGAACGGGGCCGGGGGAGCGATCCTCCGGCCTTTTTCGTGCGCGTCAGAGGCGCGCGCAGGCGACGCTGGCGGCATCCATCGCCGTCGCCGCGCCATCGAGGCTGTAGGTCGTGGAAAAGCGCCTGCCGCGCGCGTCGGTCGCGCCGACGGTCATTTGCCCGGCACTACGCATGGCGGCAACGATGGCCGCATCGCCCGCGCGGTTGGCCGCCCAGGCCTGGTTTCCGCCGCCGACGAGCGAGAAACGGCGCCCGCTGATTGCCAGCGTGATCGCGCTACCCTCCCGCACGGTGCGGGACAGCTGGAAATTGACTTGTGCGCGGACCCGGCGCTGGGGCCAAGTGCCGACGCTGGCAAAGGGCGTGTGCTGGCGGGCGGCGCTGCTCGGCCGGGCCTTCGCGATCGCATAGCAGCGCGGCGTGGCGGGATCGCGGAACGCGCCCCAATCACCGAAAATGCCGAGGCTGTCCTTCGCCGCAGCCGGGGCGGCAAGGGCAAGCAATGCGGCCGCGAGGGCAAGCGTGGGGCGAGGGGCCATGCGCCCTTGTAACTGCCTTGCGTGGCAGGTCAAAATCGGATGCCGCAGGTCCGGTTTTACTGGCAAATCGCCCTATTTCGGGTACAAGAATTGGACCGGAGGGGGCTTCCGACAAAGCCCGGTAAATAGAGAGGACGCACGCGGACATCGTTCGCGGAGCGTGGAGAGAAATGAGCCTGCTTGCAGACTATAACCTGCCCTTCGCAATTGCGATGGGGCTGATGTTTTTGCTCGTCCTGTTGCAGGTCATCGGGCTTGGCGGCGATATCGATGCCGATATCGACTTCGATGCCGACGTCGCCGACCCGACTGCTGTGGGCTTCGGCGGGGCGCTCACCTCGCTGCTCGGGCTCGGCAAGGTGCCGCTCTTCGTGTGGCTGATCGTGTTCCTGCTGCTGTTCTCTGGCGTCGGGCTCGGCATCCAGGCGCTGGCGACGGATTTGACCGGATCGCCGCTCTATCCTTGGCTGGCGGCAGTCTTCGCCGCCGGCGGCAGCATCCCCGCCACCGCTCTGCTGGTCCGCCCACTCGGCAGGCTGATGCCGCAGGACGAGACGACCGCCGTGGGCCTCGATGCCCTCGTCGGGCGGCGCGGCACAGTGACCACCGGCCGCGCGGCGAAGGACAGCCCGGCGCGCACCAGGGTCTACGACCACCACGGTCAGGCGCACCATGTCATGGTGGAGCCACACGAGGATGCCAGCGAGATGCTGGAAGGGGACGAGGTGCTGCTGGTGCGGCGCGAAGGACAGCGGTTCTTCGGCATTCCGCTCGCCAACCGGGCGCTGTCGCCCACCGAATAACCACTCCCGGCGAAGGCCGGCAATAACGACAAGACAGGAGAAGATATGGAAAGTTTGTTCGAAAGCGGAATGATATTGGGGGTAGCGATCATCGTCGCGGTGATCGGTATATTCGCCACGATCCTCAAAATGTATCGTCGCGCCAGCAAGGAAATCGCCTTCGTGCGGACCGGTGTAGGCGGCGAGAAAGTCGTCATGAACGGCGGCGCAATCGTTCTGCCGGTGTTGCACGAGACGATGCCGGTGAACATGAACACGCTGGTGCTCAGCGTGGTCCGCCGTGACGGGGAAGCGCTGATCACGCTCGACCGGCTGCGGATCGACGTGAAGGCGGAATTCTACGTCCGCGTGAAGCCCGATGCCGAAGCCATCGCCATGGCCGCACAGACGCTGGGCATGCGCACCATGCAGCCCGAGGCGCTGAAGGACCTCGTCGAAGGCAAGTTCGTCGACGCGCTGCGCAGCGTGGCTGCGGGCATGAGCATGAACGAGCTGCACGAACAGCGTGCCGACTTCGTGCAGAAGGTGCAGCAGGTTTCGTCCAACGACCTTGCCATGAACGGCCTGGAACTGGAATCGGTCTCGCTGACCGGTCTCGACCAGACCAGCATCGAGCATTTCAACGCCAACAACGCCTTCGACGCCGAAGGTCTGACCAAGCTGACCGAGCAGATCGAGGCGCGCAAGAAACTGCGAAACGACATCGAGCAGGACACGCGCGTCCAGATGGAAACGAAGAACCTCGAGGCGGCAGAGCGCACCTTCCAGATCAACCGCGATACCGAATACGCGCGGCTTGAACAGGAGCGTGAGGTCGAGATTCGCCGCGCCTCGCAGGCGGCCGAGATCGCCCGCGAACAGGCCGAGCGTAATCGCGAGGCCGATGCCGCCCGGATCGAGGCGAAGAAGCAGGTCGACGCGCAGCAGATCGAAGCCGACCGCCTCGTGGAAGAAGCCCGCATCGACCAGCAGCGTGCGCTCGAAATCGCCCGGCAGGAACAGCAGATCGCGGTCCAGAACAAGAGCCGCGAGGAAAGTCAGGCCAAGGCGGAAGCCGACGAGGCCCGTGCCAAGGCCGTCGCTGCCGAGGAACAGGTCGCGACCAGCCGCGAAAGCGAGATCGCCGAACGCCAGAAGAAGATCGAACTGATCGAAGCCGCCAAGCAGGCCGAGCGCGAGGCGATCAAGGTGAAGGTCGATGCAGAGGCCGAACGCGATGCCGCCGGCAACCGCGCCGAAGCCATCCGCCGCGAAGCGGAGGGCCAGGCCGAGGCGGTCAAGCTGCGCGCCGAAGCCGATCGTGTGCGGTTCGAAGTGGAGGCGGCCGGCCAGCAGGCGGTAAACGAAGCGGCGAACATCCTCTCCAGCGACCAGATTTCGCTGCAGATGAAGATGGCGCTGCTGAAGGTGCTGCCGGAAGTCATCCGCGAAAGCGCCAAGCCGATGGAAGCGATCGACAGCATCAAGATCGTGCAGGTCGACGGGCTGACCCAGCGCGGCGGCGTGGGCGGCAACGGCGGCGGTGCCGGCGCCGCCGGCACGGGCAACCTCGCCAACGATGCGGTCTCGGCCGCGCTCGCCTATCGCGCGCAGGCGCCGGTGCTCGACGGGTTGCTCAAGGAACTGGGCCTCAACGGGGCGTCGCTCGGCGCACTGGCAGCCGGGGCATCGGACGGGGTCGTGACCGAAGGGTCCGTCGGCCTGACCGAGCCCTTCAAGGCACCGCAAGGCTCCATCCTGCCGACTTTCGACTTCAGCAACGACGAGGTTGACGGGGAAGACACGGCGGAGGATACCGACGCTGCCGAGTAACGTCGGACCAAACACCTCACGGGCCCTTGGCGATACGCCGGGGGCCCTTTTTTATGCGTGTTCCTGTCCCGGATAGGCGATCGCCAGGATTTCCCATTCCTTTTCGCCCGCCGGCAGCCGCACGGTGCGCAGGTCGCCGACCGATGCGCCGCGCAAGGCACGCGCCATCGGGCTGGACCAGCCGATCCGCCCCTGCGCCGCGTCCTGCTCGTCATCCCCGACCAGCGTCACGGTCTTCCGCGCATCATCCTCGTCCGCGATGGTGACGACCGCGCCGAAGAACACGCGGCTCTGATCCGGCGTTTCGGACGGGTCGATCACCCGCGCGGCTTTCATTCGGCGGGCAAGGTGCGCCGCTTCCCGGTCGATCTCGCGCATGCGCTTGCGGCCGTAGAGGTAATCGCCGTTCTCGCTGCGGTCGCCATTGCCCGCCGCCCAGCTGACGATCTCCACGATCTCCGGCCGCTCAGTGCCCAGCAGGTGGTCGTAGCGCGCCTTCATCGCGGCATAGCCGGCAGCGGTAACGGGATTGCCGTCAGGCTTCATCGCCGCGTTTGCCCCCGGTCAGTTCCGGAAGTACCAGCTCGCGGGCTTTGGGCCGCCGTAGCCGGCGCGGTCGGGGTTGAGAGCTTCGTAGACCACGGCGTTCTCGATCACGCGCTGGACGTAATTCTTCGTCTCGTAGATCGGGATTTCCTCGATCCAGCGCTGGTAGGTGATGGTGCCGCGGCGCGGGTCGCCGTTGGCGCGCAGCCACTTGTTCACGTTGCCCGGCCCGGCGTTATAGGCCGCGATGGCGAGCGGGTAGGCCCCGCCGTAGTATTCCAGCATCCGCTTGAAGTACCCGTCGCCCAGCATGATGTTGTAGGCCGGGTCGCCCTTGATGCTGGCGGACATGTAGGACATGCCCATCTTGCCCGCCTGCTCGCGCGCTGTGGCGGGCATCAGCTGCATCAGGCCGCTGGCGCCGGCGTGGCTGGTGCGGGTGGTGTCGAATTCGCTTTCCTGCCGGCTGATCGCGTGGATCATCGTCCAGTTGCCGGTCGGGTGGGTTTCGACCACCGGATAGCCTTCCAGCTGCACGGCATCGAAGCCCTTCTGCGCGGCGGCTTCCCCGATCACCACGGCAAAGTCGCGGCGGCCCAGCTGCTTTGCGTATTCCGCCACCAGCGCCAGTTCTTCCGGGCTCTGCGCCTGGTCGGCGATGTGGGTGAAGAAATAGCGTGCGGTGCGCCAGTCGCGCCCGCGCGCGGCCTCCTGCACGGCGGCGGTCAGCGGCTTGCTGAAGAATTCGGCGCGCTGTTCGGGCGTGGGGGTGACGCGGCCGACCGGCTGGGACCACAGGTCCTTGTGATCGCGACCCAGCGCTTCCAGCGCCAGCAGCCCGTAGAACTGCCCGCGATATTTCGCCGCCATTTCGTAATAGCGGACGGCCTCGGCCTGCTGGCCCGCCTGCGCGGCCGCTTCGCCGGCCCAGTAGAATCCCTTCGACCGGGTCTGCGGGGTCTGCGCGGCCGCGCCGTAACGATAGAACAGCGGGGCTGCGGCGGCCCCGTCATACAGCTTCCACAGCGCGTTCGTGCCGCCGAGCCACATCAGCGAGGTGTAATCGTCGCGCAGGCGATAGCTGCCCTGGCTGATGTCGGTGCCGGGCGGGAAGGCATCGTCGATCTTGCTGGCGATGCGCACGCTGTCGCGCGTATCGGCAGCGCGGGCGACACGCAGCAGCTGGGTCACCCACAGCTCGCGGTCCAGCACCGGTTCGGCGAGGGCCGGGCGGTCGGCCAGGATGCGCACGGCTTCCGCGACGCGGCCATCGGCGCGCAGGCCCCGCACGCGGTCATAAACATAGCCCGGATCGCTGAGGTCGCGCGCGCTCGGCGTGCCGTCGGTGCGGTGTGCGAGGCGCGAGGCGAACACGGCCTGAGCGGAAGGGGAGACGCGGGTCAGCTGGCGCCGCGCGGCTTCGAACTCGCTCGCCCACATCAGCGCGTTCATGCGCGCGTCGTGGTCTTCGGGCGTGAAGGTGCCAGCATAACGGCCGAGCAGCATCAGTTCCGCACTGTCGCTCATCGTGCCGCCGCGCCAGGCCTTGCGGGCCCATTCGTCGGCGCGCGGGTCACCGTTCACCATCAGCGCGATGGCATAGGATGCCGCGCCAGCATTGGTGAGCGGCGGAAAACGGTCGAAGAAGCGGATGAGCTGCGGGGCATCGACCGGCTCGACCGCCAGCCGCGCCTCGGCGAATTCGCGCAGCCGGTCCTCGCGCGGGAAGCCGGGATTGTTCAGCAGGAAGCCGGAATACTGCGCAAAGGAGTAGTTGCCGCTTTCCTGCAACGCTTCCCAGTTGCTCACAACGCCCGCCCACGCGGTGGGGCGGGACGTCAGCAGCTCGCGCCGCTGTTCGTCCCAGCGGGCCTCCTGCGCTTGTGCCGCGACGGGAACGCCGGCGGCGGCGATGGAGAGGAGGGCGAGATTCAGCAGGGGTTTACGGCTCATGCTGGACATTATGGGGGGCGGCTCCTTATCACGCGCTGAACGGTCGCCGGTGGCGATCGCCCTTCGATACTCTCAATGCAGGATCAGCGTAAATGTTCTCCGGCTCGATACCCGCCCTGACGACTCCTTTTCGCGGCGGAGCGTTCGACGAAGCCGCCTTCCGCCGCCTTGTCGACTGGCAGATCGAAAGCGGTAGCAAGGGGCTGGTCCCCTGCGGCACGACGGGGGAGGCCTCGACCCTGTCCAATGCCGAGCACCACCGGGTGATCGAGGTCTGCATCGAACAGGCCGCGGGGCGCGTGCCAGTGATCGCCGGCTGCGGCAGCAACGACACCCGCAACGCGCTGCTCCACATGCAGTTTGCGAAGAAGGCGGGCGCGGCCGCGGGCCTGTGCGTCGCGCCTTATTACAACCGGCCGAGCCAGACCGGGCTGATCGCGCATTTCAGCCACCTGGCGGAGAATTCCGACCTGCCCATCGTGCTCTACAACGTGCCCGCGCGCACGGTGACCGACCTGGAAGACGAGACGGTGGTGGAGCTCGTCTCCAAGTATCCCGACCGGATCGTGGCGATCAAGGATGCGAGCGGCGACCTGTCGCGCGTGGCCGATCACCGGATGGGGCTGGACCACGATTTCTGCCAGCTGTCGGGCAACGACGAGCTATGGCTGCCGCACAGCGCAGCGGGCGGGGCGGGGTGCATTTCCGTAACCGCCAACGTCGCGCCGGCCCTGTGCGCCGAATTCCACGAGGCGATCGCCGCCAACGACCTCGTCAAGGCGCGTGAGCTCAACGACCGGCTTTTCCCGCTGCACTACGCCATGTTCTCCGACGCGAGCCCCGCGCCGGTGAAATACGCGCTGACCCGAGTGATGGAGGGCTTCACCGACGAAGTCCGCCTGCCGCTGTGCCCGGCAAGCGACGCCGCGCGCAAGGCCGTGGACGAGGCGCTGGAGCACGCCGGACTCCTCTAACAGGAATCAAGCCGGGTCGCCGCTGTTCGGCAACCCGGCCCGCATCGGCGATCAATCCGCCGGGTTGTGCTTCTCGACGAAGCGGACCGTTTCTTCCAGCATCTTGAGACGCGTGGCGGACAGCGACAGCCAGTGGTCCTCGCCGTCCAGCTCGACCAGTTCGTACGGCTTGCCCGCGCTGCGCAGCGCGTCGGCCATGATCGTGCTCTGACGGTACGGCACCACCGTATCGTCGCGCCCGTGGATCAGCATGATCGGCGCATCGGCCTGCGCGGCCAGCTTGCGGGGCGAAATCGAATCGAGTTCGTCCTTCGGGCCCATCTTCTCGATCCAGTATTCGACCAGTTCCTTGCTGCCGGTCTCGCGGCGTTCCTGGTCGACCATGGAGGCAAGGTCGCTGACCCCGGCAACGGCCACGGCGCAGCGATAGACGCCCTGTTCCACCGTCACGCCGGCGAGCGCCGCATAGCCGCCGTAGCTGGCGCCAACGATGCAGGCACGTTCCGGATCGACGATACCGTCGGCGGCCAGAGCCATCATGCCGTCGGTAATGTCGGTTTGCATCTTGCGGCCCCATTCGCCGTTGCCGGCATCCACGAAGGCCTTGTCGCGATTGGTCGAGCCGCGGAAGTTGGGCTGGAACACGGCATAGCCGCGCGATGCCAGCGCCTGCGCCCACCAGTCGAACTGCTCGTAATCGTGCGACGCGGGGCCGCCGTGCGGCAGCATGACGACAGGCAGGTTCTTCGCCTCGATCCCCGGCGGCAGGGTCAGGATGCCTTCCAGTTCCAGCCCGTCGGCTGCGGTGTACTCATACGTCGAGACCGCACCGACGAAACGCGGGCCGATCTGCGGGCGCTCGCGGCCGATGACCTGCGCGCCCTTGGCGACGGTGTCGAGCAGGTACCACGTCCCGCTATCGGCATTGCCGCCTGTGGTCACCAGCACCTTGGACAGGTCGGGCGTCCATTGCGCGATCGAACCGTTCTGCGCGTCGAAGCCCTGGTAGATGTTGCGGACCTCGGTCTCCCAGGCCTCGTCGAAGAACACGGGCTTGCGGTCGTTGTTCTCCGTGCGATAGCCGACGATACGGCCGTCCCACGGATTGCGGTAAAAGGCTTCGATATCCTCGCCCGCGAACATTTCCTGCGGCGTGCCGCCGGTCAGCGGAACGGCATAGTATTTCATCGTCTCGACATCGTCGTCGATATAGGTGGAATAGATCACGCCGGTGCCGTCCTGCGTGAAGGCCGTCAGGCCGGCGCTTCCGTCCGGCGTTGTGCCGCTCGCAAGTTCGGTGCCGCTGGCGTTCTTCAGCGACCAGCGGTCCGTGGCGTACTCGTAATCCATCGTCACGGAGACGTCGCCGCGGCCATCGATCAGGTAACGGCGGCCTTCGCTGCGCGTCCGACCTGCGTCGACGCGTCTGGTCGCGCCGCTTTCAAGGTCGACGCGGTACAGCGTCAGCGGTGCCCCGTTATAGTAGTAGGTCCCGGCCTGGTTGCGCTCCATCGGCGAACCGCCGTAGAAGCCGTACCACTTGCCGCCGATCTGGCGCACGCCATAGTTCCCCTGCACCGCATTCATGATCTCGCGTTCGTCCGCAAACACGGTGCGTACCGGTTTGCCGGGATCGACAGGTACGATCATGATGTTGGCGAATTCGGCCTGGCTGGCGATGTAGCGGTCACCCAGTTCCTGCGTATCCGTGCGCGTGACGAGCACCATGTCGTCGCCCGCCCAGTCGATGCCGCGCACCTTGATGTCGCCGACCTTGATCATGTTCAGCGGCTTGAGTTTGGGATCCAGCATCAGCACGACGCGGTCCCCGTTCACCGTCGCCAGCATCGCGATCCGGCCCGAAGGCGAAAGCGCGGCGTCTTGCAATGCGGGCAATTCGCCATAGGCGGAAATCGGCGGTGCGTCCGGCAACGCCTGCGCCAGCGCGGACGTGGACACGGCAACGGCCATCGCGCCAAGCGCGGCGGTAAGTAAACGGTTCATTCTGGTATGCTCCCCTTCGTCCGCGACGAGAATTGCGCAGATTTGTGACGCCCGCAAGTCGTTGCGGTTGCCGATGCCCGCCGGAGCCACTAAGTCGCGCGGGCTATGGCGCGTCCGACCCCCAAGACTTTCGACAAGCAGAAGATCGTCGCCGAAAACCGGCGCGCGAAATTCGATTACGCGATCGAGGATACGTTCGAGGCCGGGCTGCAATTGCAGGGCACCGAAGTAAAGGCGCTGCGCGCTGGCGAAGGCAACATTGCCGAAAGCTATGCCGAGGTGCGCGGCGGGGAAGCATGGCTGGTGAACGCCAACATCCCGGAATTCAGCCACGGCAACCGCCACAACCACACGCCCACCCGCCCGCGTAAGCTGCTGCTCCATGCGCGCGAGATCGAGCGGATGGTCGGCGCCGTGGAGCGCAAGGGTTTCACGCTGGTACCCTTGTCGATCTACTTCAACGCGCGCGGCCGCGCGAAGGTGGAACTGGCGCTGGCCAAGGGCCGCCAGACGAAGGACAAGCGCGATTACATCAAGGATCGCGACTGGCAGCGGGACAAGTCGCGGATCATGCGCGAACGCGGTTGACCCGCGCGACCGGTTCCGCCGTCATTCAGCGTTCCGACACGCATCCCGCGCATAGTGTCGCACTGCCGCAAGAATTGTCCGTCATCGCCCTTGCACGGACCCGCCCGCACCCCATAAGCGATTGAGCACGATGAACCGCAAACGCTCCAAGGATACAGTCGCACGGTGGATCGGCGCCCGCATGCCGACGCGCGAGGAGATGGCGCGGAACAAGTATCTCAAACCCATCGCGCACCGGTTCCTGAGCCCGGAACTCTGGCGCTTCACCCGCCGCAGCGTTCCGCGCGGTGTGGCGCTGGGCCTGTTCTGCGGCTTCATCATTCCCATCGGCCAGATTTTCCTTGCCGCGTTCCTCGCCCTGCCGGCGCGCGCCAACATGCCAATTTCGGCGTTGGTCACTTTCGTTACAAATCCACTCACTTTCCCGTTCTGGGCATGGATCGCGAACCGCGTCGGCGACTTTATGCTTGGCCTTGATCGGTCGGTCGGCTCCGGCGTGATCCAGGAGCAGATGCAGACCGAAGGCTGGCGCAGCTACCAAGGCGTCTTCGCCGCGGTGGGCGAGACGGTGTTCGGTTTCGTCATCCTCGCCATCGTGACGTCGGCCGTGGGTTATTTCGTGTCCAAGTGGTTCTGGCGCTGGAAGGTCGGCCGCCGTCGCACGAAGCGCCTGCAGACGATGGAACGGCGCATGGAAGAACGGCTCGAGGCGCAAAAGGGATGAACAGCGCCGCCCTGATCGACCTGACAACGCAGAAGCCGCGCGTCCTCCATATCGCCCTTGCAGCGGCGGTCGTGCTGACGGCGGCGCTGCTGTGGCTGGCGACGCGCTCGCCGGTGGTCGCGATCGCCTATCTGGGCGGGGCGACGGTGCTGGGGCTGGGCGCCATGGCGGCCTTGTCGCGGCGCGCACCGGTGGCGGCGGAAAGCTTTGCCGCGCCCGACTGGTCGGTCACGGTGGCTGCGCTCGACCGGCCCGACTGCGCTGTCGCGATTACCGACCGCGCCAACCGGCTCGCCTGCGCCAACGAGGCTTATCGCGACTGGTTCACCGCCTCCACCGGCCCCGCCGCGCTGGCTCTGCCGGCAGGCGCTGCGGGCGAGATCGCGCGGCTCCAGCGCCTCGCCTGGCGTGACGGTCATGCGGCCGGGCGGATCGAACGCAGCGGGGAAGTGTTCGCCGTCGAACTGAAACGCGCAGGCCGGGCGGACGATCACCTGGTCTGGTGGTTCTCCCCGCTGACGAAGTCGGACATGGCGGCCGATCTTGCGGGCCGGATCGCCGGCCCTCTTGGCGCGATGCTCTCGGCCGCGGGGATCGAAGCGGCACTGGTCGGGCCGGAAGGGCGCATCAAGGCTGCCGCGCGCGGCTTTGCCCGCCGTGCCGTGGGCGACGAGG
Source organism: Alteriqipengyuania flavescens (assembly GCF_030406725.1). Classification (NCBI taxonomy): domain Bacteria; kingdom Pseudomonadati; phylum Pseudomonadota; class Alphaproteobacteria; order Sphingomonadales; family Erythrobacteraceae; genus Pseudoblastomonas; species Pseudoblastomonas flavescens. The sequence continues at coordinate 1,973,855 of NZ_CP129107.1, forward strand.
CGGCCACCATGGCGGGCGAGGATTACGCCGCCCACCTGCGCACCGACGCCCGCGAGCGCATCTATTTCGCGCGCGAGGCGAAGCGCGGTGCGCCGCAGGTCCTGCTGCAGGTGCCGCTGGCGGAACCGGGCAGCGACAGCGCCGCTGCGCAATCGCTGATGCTGCTGGTGGATGCCGGCGTCGGCCTCGGCGCGTCGGCCAATGCGGACGTCGCCGGCGGCGCGCCGCAATTGCAGAACCTGCTCGAGGCGCTGCCGCTCGGCCTCGCCATGGCGAACCGCGACGGACGGTTCCTTTTCGCCAACCCCGCTTTTCGCCGCGCGATCCGACTGGGCGATGCGTCGCTGCCGCCGTACCCTTCCGATCTCGTGGTGCGGGAAGACAAGCCCGCGCTCGCCGATGCGGTGCGCCGCTTCGCGCAGGGAAGCGCCAGCAACGGCGACATGGCGATCCGCCTGAAGGACGAGCCCGACGAGCCGGTCAGCATCGGCCTTGCCGGGGTGCGCGGCATGGGGGAGGCGGCGGTGCTGCTTAGCTTGGCCGACTCCACGGAGGAAACGCGCCTTCGCCGCCAGGTGATGCAGGCGACCAAGATGCAGGCCGTCGGGCAGCTGGCAGGTGGGGTCGCGCACGATTTCAACAACGTGCTGACCGCCATCATCGGCTATTGCGACCTCATGCTGCTGCGCCACACGCCGGGCGACAGCGACTATGACGACATCCAGCAGATCCGCGCCAATTCCAACCGCGCCGCCAGCCTGACGCGCCAGCTGCTCGCCTTCAGCCGCCAGCAGACCCTGCGGCCCGAAGTGCTCCAGCTGCCCGACGTGGTGAGCGAGGTCAGCCAGCTGCTGAAGCGGCTGATGGGCGACAAGATCACGTTCCGCGTCCACCACGACCGCGACCTGGGCGCCATTCGCGCCGATCCGCAGCAGCTCGAGCAGGTCATCGTCAACCTCGCCGTCAACGGCCGCGATGCGATGCTGGAAAACGGCGGGTCGGGCCGGCTGACGCTCGCCACCCGCAAGGTGCCGGCGAGTGAAATCCGCCGGATGAAGAGCGAGATCATCCCGACCGCCGACTACACTTCGCTGATCGTGGAGGACACGGGCGGCGGCATTCCGAAGGATGTGCTCGGCAAGATTTTCGAACCGTTCTTCACGACGAAGGAGCAGGGCCAGAAGTCGTCAATGGGGGGCACCGGCCTCGGCCTCTCCACCGTCTACGGCATCGTCAAGCAATCGGGCGGCTTCATCTTCGCCAGCAACGTGCGGGCCAAGGAAGGCTCGCCCGCAGGCGCGCGGTTCACGCTCTATTTCCCCGTCCACCACGGCGCCGCCGAAGCGCCGAAGTCGGACAACCTCGCCCCGGTCGAGGAAGAAGCCGAGGCGAGCGAATTCACCGGCGGCGGCCGCATCCTGCTGGTGGAGGACGAGGACATGGTCCGCGCCGTCGCCAGCCGCGCCCTTGAACGCCAGGGCTACGAAGTCGTGCTGGCGAGCGACGGCGACATGGGACTGGAAGCGATGGCGGAGAACCCCGCCTTCGACCTCGTGGTGACCGATGTCGTCATGCCGGGCATGGACGGCCCCGCAATGGCCCGCGAAATCCGCAAGCAGTGGCCGGATATGCCGGTGCTGTTCATGTCGGGCTATGCCGAGGAACAGCTGCGCGCCGACATCGACATGGCCGACATGCACTTCATCGCCAAACCCTTCAGCGTGTCCGCCATCGCCGACAAGGTGGCGGCTGTCCTCAAGCGCAAATAACTGGACATATTTCCGCAATAGCGGTTGGTTAGGCCCGTCCTGATATTTGGGAGGGAGGGCCGCAATGAAATTCCGCAAGCTGGTGAAATCGGGTGTGGGCGCGCTGGCGCTTGTGTCGGCAGGCGCGGCGGCGCAGGATCCCGACTCGACCGCGCAGGGCGACGTGTCCGTCACCATCTACAACGGCGACCTCGCCGTGGTGCAGGACGTGCGCAGCCTCGACATCGCATCGGGCCGCAGCACCATCGCCTTTCCCGACGTGTCCGCCCGCATCCGCCCCGAAACCTTGAGCTTCGTGGCCGACGGCGCCGGCATCGTTGAGCAGAACTTCGACTTCGACCTCCTGACCCCGACCAAGCTGATGGAGAAAGCTATCGGCCAGACGGTGACGCTGGTGCGCACCAATCCGGCGACCGGCGCCGAAACGCGCGAGCGGGCGGAGGTCCTGTCAACCGCAGGCGGCGTGGTGGTGCGCATCGGCGACCGGATCGAGGTGCTGCGTGACGATGGCCTGCCCACCCGCGTCGTGTTCGACGAGGTGCCGCCCAATTTGCGCGCCCGCCCGACCCTGTCGGTCACGGTGGAAAGCGCCCGCGCCGGCCGCCGCCCCGCGGCCATCCGCTATCTCACCCCCGGCCTCGGCTGGAGCGCGGACTATGTCGCCCTGTTCGACGACCAGCGCGGCACGATCGACATGCAGGGCTGGGTCACGCTGACCAACACGACTGGCACCACCTTTCATTCTGCCGACACGCTGCTGGTGGCCGGCAACCCGAACAACCGCGGCTCGCGGCGAAGCGGCAATCCCGGCATGGTGCGCCCCGGCACGCAGACCGCCGAGCGGGAGCGGCTGGGCGATTTCTACCTCTACCCGCTGGCCGAGCGGACCACGATCGCCAACGCGCAGACCAAGCAGGTCGGCTTCCTCGACGCGACGGCGATATCTGCCAACAAGCAGTACGCGCGGATGGTCGGCTGGCTGGATACCGACCGCCAGCCGCAGCCGGTCGACAGCCGCATCCAGTTCAACACCTCGCGCGATGGGGGGCTTGGCGATGCGCTGCCTGCAGGCACGATCCGCTTCTACCAGCGCGACAGCCAGGGCAACCCGCAATTCATCGGCGAGAACGGCATCGGCCACACGCCGATGGGCAGCCTGCTGCAGCTCGACACCGGCACCGCCTTCGACGTCTATGTCCAGGCCGAGGTGGAAGACCGCGAGAAGATCGACAGCGGGGAATGGCGCCGCGCTGCCCAGTACAAGGTCTTCCGCGACGGCGAGGAATTCGAGCGCGTCGATGTCGAGAGGCCGATCGAATACTGGCAGACGATCATGCGCTACACCCTCACCAACGCGCGCAGCGAGCCCGTGACGGTGCAGCTGGTGCAGGACGGGCTGGGCGGCGGAAACTTCTGGCGCGACTGGCGGCTGGTCAGCGAGGACGTGCCGGGCGAGCAGGCCAATGCCGAGCGCCGCGTGTGGCAGGTGACCGTGCCCGCGAATGGCGAGCGGGTGGTGCGCGCGACTTTCCAGACCCGTTACTGAGGGGCGGAACGATGCGCCCCGCCGCGCTCCTTATTGCAGTAACGCTGCTCGCCGCGCTTCCGGCCGCCGCGCAAGAAGCGGCGGAAGAGCGAGTGTCCGTCGAGGCATCCGCGCCGCGGGATGTTGCCGTGACGATCTATCGCGACCCCTATCGGGGCGAGGGCGGGCAGATGAACGCCCGCTTCCCGCGCGGCTTCGGCATGATCAGCGAGACGCGCACCGTCACCCTTCCTGCCGGGCGCTCAACGATCCGCTTCGAAGGCGTGGCGGAAGGGATGGTGGCGGTGAGCGCCATCGTCACCGGCCTGCCGGGCGGCACGATCGAGAAGAACCGCAACGCCGACCTGCTCAGCCCCGCATCGCTGGTCGACGGCACGCTCGGCAACCAGGTCACTATCACCCGCACCAATCCCGCCACTGGGGAATCGGTGAGCGAGCCTGCCACCGTGCGTACCCGCGCGGACGGCGGGCTGGTGCTGGAAACGGAGGAAGGCTTCACCGCCGTGCGTTGTTCCGGCGTGCCGGAGCGGCTGACGTTCAACCGCGTGCCCGACGGCCTGTCCGCACAGCCGGTCTATTCGGTCGACACTTTCAGCGAAACCGGCGGCACTTACACGGTGCAGCTCAGCTACCTGTCCAGCGGCTTCGACTGGCAGGCGCATTACGTCGGCACGCTCAGCGCCACGGACGAGACGATGCGGCTGGTCTCGTGGCTGACGGTGCTCAACACCAACGGGCAGAGCTTCCCCGATGCGGAGATGCTGGTCGTCGCCGGCGGGCTCAGCGTGACGAGCGATTTCCGCCGGATGTCGGAGCCGCCGCAGAGCCGCCCGCTGCGGCTGGAATGCTATCCCATCGGCAGCACGGCGCGCGGTTCGCCGGTGCCCTATTACGGGCCGGCTGCCGTTCCACCGCCGCCTCCTCCGCCGCCGCCACCGGTCGCGGCCCCCGCTTTCGAAGCTGATTCGATTATCGTGACCGGTTCGTCAATGAAGCGTTCGTTCGAAGATGCGACCGTGGGATTGTCGGTCGTCGCGCAGGAAGAGGAGCTGGGCGACCTCAAGCTGTTCCGCGTTCCGGTGCCGGTCAATGTGGCGGCCAGCGGGATCAAGCAGGTTGCCTTCCTGCAACAGGATGCGGTCGCCGCATCGCTGCTCTATCTCGCCGACTGCGGGCCGAACGACGATTTCGACGACGATACGGACGAGGGCGATTACGATCCGCTCGGCATGCTGCTGAAAGGCAAGAACGACCTCGAGAACGGCCTCGGCCAGGCGCTGCCGATGGGCGAGCTGAGCCTGTTCGAACCATCGGACTTCGGCCCGCAGCTGGTCGCACAGCTGGACCTGCGCGATTTTGCGCGCGGGCAGGATATCGAACTGGAACTGGGTGAAAGCGCGCAGGTGCAGGGCACTTGCGGCTATCGCGGCGACGATGGTCCCTCCGACCGGCCGGGCAGGTGGACACGGATGCGTGGGAAAATTGCCAACGCCAATCCCCATCCCGTGCGCGTCCGCATTCGCCTCGCCGACACGCCGGACCTGCAGGTTCGCTGGCCGGACGGGACGGACTTCGTGAAGGACGGCTACCGCGTCGCGGAGGTGACGGTGCCCGCCAATGCCACCCGCCGCTACGACTGGCGCGTGCGCGACCGTTCGGGCCGGTAGGATACCTCCCGCAAATATTTTCGTTCCACTCTTGTTCTTTTGGAACAAAGCAGATACATCGCTCATATGTTGAAGGCCTGCCACAGGGGGTAGGCAACTGACGGAGGCGATGTCATGGCTGCCAATCTCAAGCTTGTGGAAGGTAAGGAAACCAACGTGGACCGTCAGAAGGCACTCGATGCCGCACTCGCACAGATAGACCGCGCATTCGGCAAGGGCTCGGCGATGAAGCTGGGCTCCAAGGAAGCGATGAACGTCGAATCGATTTCGACCGGTTCGCTCGGCCTCGACATCGCGCTCGGCATCGGCGGCCTCCCGAAAGGCCGCGTGATCGAGGTCTACGGGCCGGAAAGCTCGGGCAAGACCACGCTGGCGCTGCACGTCATCGCCGAAGCGCAGAAGGCCGGCGGCACGGCGGCTTTCGTGGATGCGGAACATGCGCTCGATCCCGTCTATGCCAAGAAGCTGGGCGTCGACATCGACGAACTGATCGTCTCGCAGCCCGACACGGGCGAGCAGGCGCTGGAAATCACCGACACGCTGGTGCGGTCGAACGCGATCGACGTGCTGGTGGTGGACTCGGTTGCCGCGCTGGTCCCGCGCGCGGAAATCGAAGGCGAGATGGGCGACAGCCACGTCGGCCTGCAGGCCCGCCTGATGTCGCAATCGCTGCGCAAGCTGACCGGCTCGATCAACCGCAGCAAGTGCATGGTGATCTTCATCAATCAGCTGCGCATGAAGATCGGTGTGATGTACGGCAACCCGGAAACCACGACCGGCGGCAACGCGCTGAAGTTCTACGCGTCCGTCCGCCTCGACATCCGCCGCACCGGCCAGATCAAGGACCGGGACGAGATCATCGGCAACTCGACCCGCGTGAAAGTGGTCAAGAACAAGGTCGCCCCGCCGTTCAAGCAAGTCGAATTCGACATCATGTACGGCAAGGGCATTTCGAAGACGGGCGAAATTCTCGACCTCGGCGTGAAGGCCGGCATCGTCGAGAAGTCGGGCAGCTGGTTCAGCTACGACAGCATCCGCATCGGCCAGGGGCGCGAGAATTCGAAGACCTATCTCGACGAGAACCCCGAAGTTCGCGACAAGTTGGAAGCCGCGATCCGCGGTAAGACCGACGAAGTTGCCGAAGAGATGATGACCGGTCCTGACGCGGAGGACTGAGCTCGCTCTCTTCAAGCGGAGCCGACCCTCTCTTTTACCGATGGCTCCGGATAAACGGGAAGCCGGCGCGCGCGATCTATCGCCGCGCCGGCTTTTCGTTTGGCGCATGCGGCCCAATGTCATTCCCTCCGCCGGCGCCGAGCCGACTTCGGCACTTTAATAATTATCAAATACTGCCATAACGGATGCGCAACGGGAGGGAATATTTTGCCGATACTGGTCCACCACCTCAACAACAGTCGCTCGCAGCGCATTCTGTGGCTGCTCGAGGAACTGGGCGCGGAATACGACATCGCGCACTATCAGCGCGACGCGACGACCAATCTGGCCCCGCCCGAACTCGCTGCGGCAACGCCGCTCGGCAAATCGCCGGTGATCGAGGATGACGGCCGCACCGTCACCGAAAGCGGCGCCATCATCCAGTACCTGTGCGAACGCCACGGCGGCGAGAGCTGGCTTCCCGATCCCGCTTCGGACGATCACGTATCGTGCCTGGAATGGCTGCAGTTCGGCGAAAGCTCTTTCTTCGTGCCCGTCATGCTCAAGATCATGGCCGGGCGGCTGGGCGAGGGCGCAGCGCCCGCCATGCCGCGCATCGAACAGCAGCTGGGGGCGCACATCGCCTACATGGCCGAGCGCCTCGGCGACCGCGACCATTTCGTCGGTGACGACTGGACTGCCGCCGACATCATGATGAGCTTCCCTGCCGAAATCGCCGTGATGCAGGGATACGCAGAGAAGCATCCCAACCTTGCCGCCTATGTCGAACGTGTCCACGCCCGCCCGGCCTGGCAGCGCGCGCGGGAACGCGGCGGGGCCTATTTCGGCTGGTAGTCACGGCATGGCACGGGGGGACAAGCGATGACCGCAGGGGCGGACTGGCGCGGCCGGGTGGGGCGCATCTGGGCGGAGCATTGGCAGCGCACCGACCGCAGTTTCGGCACGCTGACCGAGCGCCTCTTGCACTACACACGCGCGCTCAACTTCATGAACGTGCTCGACGTGGGTTGCGGTGCTGGCGAGGTTTCGGTCGCGCTCGCCCGCAGCCATGGCCACGCCCGCATCCAAGGCATCGACTTGTCCGAAGACCTGATAGAGGTGGCCCAGGCCCGCGGGGAGCATTACGCCAACCTCTCCTTCCGTGCCATGGACGCGACGCTTTGGGAAGACCCGACGATGGCGCCCGACCTCCTCGTCTCGCGCCACGGAGTGATGTTTTTCGCGAACCCGACCGGGGCGTTCAATCACCTATCGAACCACGCGGCGCCCGGGGCTGCGCTGGTCTTCACCTGCTTCCGCGCGCGCAGCGAGAACCATTGGGCGACCGAGCTCGACCAGCTCGTCGGCAACGAGCCCGGCCCGGCCTCGATCCGCGAGCCTGGCCCCTTCTCCTTCGGCAACCGCGAGGAGGTGGAGCGCATGCTTTTGGACGCAGGGTGGAGCGAACCGCAGTTCGAGCCGTTAGACTACGCCATGGTCGCGGGCTCCGGCGAAAACGCGGTGGAGGAAGCGCGGGCCTATTTCCTGCGCATCGGCCCGGCGGCCGGCGCCATTGCCGAACTGTCGGGCTCAGAGCACAGCGATGCCGTCGCACGGCTGGAACAGATGCTGCGCTACCACGAGGTCGACGGACTGGTCGCGATGGGCGCGGCCGCGTGGATCGTCACGGCCCGCAAACCGCTCTGACCCGGGCGCCACAGCGCCGCGAAATCGCTTCGCCGCGTGCATCATTCGCCTTGTCGCTGCGGCAGCGATGACCTAATTCGCCAGCCATGCAATCGACCAACGACATTCGTGCGAGCTTCCTCGACTATTTCGCCGGCCGCGGCCATCGCAAGGTGCCGTCTGCGCCGCTGGTGCCGTATAACGATCCGACGCTGATGTTCGTCAACGCCGGCATGGTGCCGTTCAAGAACATCTTCACCGGCCTCGAAACCCCGCCCGCGCCGACCGCGACCAGCAGCCAGAAATGCGTACGCGCCGGGGGCAAGCACAACGATCTCGACAATGTCGGCTACACTGCGCGGCATCACACATTCTTCGAGATGCTCGGCAATTTCAGTTTCGGCGACTATTTCAAGGAAGAGGCGATCCTTGCCGCCTGGACGCTGCTGACGAAAGAGTGGGGCCTCGATGCCAACCGCCTGACCGCCACGATCTATCACGACGACGACGAGGCGTTCGACCTGTGGCGCAAGATTTCCGGATTGCCGGAAGACCGCATCATCCGCATCGCCACCGCCGACAATTTCTGGTCCATGGGCGACACCGGCCCGTGCGGTCCTTCCAGCGAGATTTTCTACGATCACGGCGATCATATCCCCGGCGGCCCTCCCGGCAGCCCGGACGAGGATGGCGACCGCTTCATCGAGATCTGGAACCTTGTCTTCATGCAGTTCGACCAGGCAGCGGACGGCACGCGCACTCCGCTGCCCAAGCCGAGCATCGACACCGGCATGGGCCTGGAGCGCATCGCAGCAGTGATGCAGGGCGTGCACGACAATTACGACATCGATCTGTTCCGCCACCTTATCTCCGCGAGCGAGGAGCTGACCGGGGTGAAGGCGGAAGGCGAACGTACGGCGAGCCATCGCGTCATTGCGGACCACTTGCGTTCGACCGGCTTCCTGATCGCCGACGGCGTGCTGCCCTCCAACGAAGGCCGCGGCTACGTGCTGCGCCGCATCATGCGCCGCGCGATGCGCCATGCGCACCTGCTCGGCGCAGACCAGCCGCTGATGCACCGGCTCGTGCCCACGCTGGTCAGCGAAATGGGCCAGGCGTTCCCTGAACTGCAGCGCGGCCAGGCGCTGATCGAGGAAACGCTGGAGCGCGAGGAAACGCAGTTCCGCCGCACGCTGGACAAGGGGCTCGGCCTGCTTGCAGAAGCCACCGGCGCGATGGATGAAGGCGACGAATTGCCGGGCGAAACCGCTTTCAAGCTCTACGACACCTACGGCTTTCCCTACGACCTTACCGAAGATGCGTTGCGGGCACGCGGCATCGGCGTCGACCGCGAGGGTTTCGATGCCGCGATGGAGCAGCAGAAGGCCGCCGCGCGCGCTGCGTGGAAAGGCAGCGGGCAGGCCGGGGACGACGAATTGTGGTTCGACATCGCCGAGCGCGAAGGCGGGACCGAATTCACCGGCTACACCGCGACCAGCGGAGAGGGCCGGGTGGTCGCGATCGTCAGGGACGGCAGCGAAGTGGAACAGGCCGGCGCGGGCGAGGACATCGTCCTGCTGACCAACCAGACGCCGTTCTACGGCGAGAGCGGGGGCCAGACGGGGGACGCCGGCACGATCTCGCAGGCCGATGGCCTTCGCATTGCGGTGACCGACACGGGCAAGCCGCTCGGCCGGCTCCACGCGCATCATGCCACGGTAGAGGCGGGCACGGTCAAGGTCGGCGACACGGTTCACATGGACGTGGATGTCGAGCGGCGCGACGCAATCCGCGCTAACCATTCCGCGACGCACCTGGTGCATGCGGCGCTGCGGCACAGGCTCGGCGAGCACGTGACGCAGAAAGGTTCGCTGGTCGCGGCCGAACGTCTGCGATTCGATTTTTCGCACCCGAAGCCGCTGTCGGCCGAGGACATCGCTGCCATCGAGGCGGACGTGAACGAGCAGATCCGCGCCAATGAAACCGTGTCGACGCGACTGATGAGCCCCGATGATGCGGTGAGTGCCGGCGCACTTGCGCTGTTCGGCGAGAAGTATGGCGATGAAGTGCGCGTCCTCTCTATGGGCAGGCCCGGCGGGGACGGGCGCAATTACTCCGTCGAACTATGCGGTGGCACTCACGTCCGCGCGACGGGCGACATCGCCCTGTTCCGCATCGTGTCGGAAAGCGCGGTCAGCTCGGGCGTGCGCAGGATCGAGGCGCTGACGGGCGATGCCGCGCGGCGCTGGCTGGTCGCGCGCGAGGAAACGCTGAAGGACGTGGCGGGCACTCTCAAGACGAGCCCCGACGAAGTCGAGGCCCGTGTGAGAGCGCTGGTCGACGAGCGCCGCCAGCTGGAACGCGAACTGGCCGAGGCACGCAAGCAGCTGGCCCTGGGCGGCGGCGGCGCGAACGCCGGTCCCGCAGACGAGGAGATCGGCGGCGTGACCTTTACCGGTCAGGTGCTGGAAGGCCTGGACCCCAAGGACCTGCGTGGCCTGCTGGACGAGGCGAAGAAGCGCATCGGTTCGGGGATTGCGGCCATCGCAGCGGTGAACGAGGGACGCGTGGCCTTTGCCGTGGCGGTGACCGACGACCTCACCGGCCGTTTCGACGCCGTGAAGCTGGTTCGCGCCGGGGTAGAGGCGCTCGGCGGGAAAGGCGGCGGAGGCCGCGCCGACATGGCCCAGGGCGGCGGCCCGGACGGAGCCAGAGCAGAAGAGGCCTTGAACGCAGTACGGGCCGCGCTGGAAGCGCAGCCCGCCTGATCGCTATCGAAACCGCTTAGGTGCGGTTCATGCTCTTGCGCTGGAGGTGGTGTTCCGCCCCGCGCGAGGCGTCGACGCCGGTGCTGTTATCGGGGCCGCCCTGGCGGTATTCGTCCTGCACGTTCTTGGGTGCGAATTTTTCCGAATTCGAGACCGGCTTCGTCGGATCTTCCTGCTTGCTCATGTTTCGTCTCCTTCTGCCCCAACCAACGGGCCGGAAACGAAAAAGGTCCGCTATTCCGCGGTGCTGGTGCGCAGCTTCGGCTTGCGCTCGAGCTTGCCGCCGGCCTGGATGACCGCGCGGTATTCGTCGCGCTTTTCGTGGATGGAGGCGATCACGGGGCCCATTGCAACGCCCAGATCCACCAGTACCGCCTCGGACAGCTGGAGCGAGCTTTCCAGCGTTTCGGGTACAGCGTGGCTCGCTCCGCTGCGGTAAAGCTGGCCGGCGTGTTCGGCATCCCGGGCGCGGGCGATGATCGGCAAATCGGGATAGGTTGCGCGCAGCTTGCGAGTCAGCCGCTGCGCCAGCACTGGCTCGTCCATCGTCAGGATGACGGCGGGCGCGCGATCCGCACCCAGCCGGTCCAGCACATCGGCGCGCGAGGCGTTGCCGAACACCGCGCGGTAGCCGCTCTGGCGCGCTTGCGTGACCTGGTCGGCATCGAAATCGATCGCGACATAGGGCTTGCCGTGGACCTTGAGCATGTCCGCGATCAACTGGCCCACGCGCCCGCTGCCGACGATGATCGTGGTCGGCTCGTCCGGATCGTCCACCACCTCTTCCAGCATCGGGCGCCGCTCCACCCGTACCGCGATCTTGCGCCCGAACATGGCGAGCAGCGGGGTGATGGTGAGGCCGATAGCGGTGACGATCTGCCAGAATTGCGCGGTGCCCGGCTGGATCAGCATGGCGCTGGTGGCAGCCGACAGCACGATCAGCGTGGTTTCCGACGGGCTCGACATCAGGATGCCGGTTTCGGTCGCAGTGCTGCGCCGTGCGCCCATCATCCGCAGCAAAATGCCGGTGACGAAGGCCTTGAGGGACAGCACGCCGACGACCGCAATCGCGATCGGCACCGCGTTGTCGGCAATCGTAGTGATGTCGATCCCCATGCCCACGGTGATGAGGAAAATGCCGAGCGCAAGGCCCTTGAACGGCTCGATGATGCCTTCGACCTCGGTGTGATATTCGGTCTCCGCGATCAGCAGGCCGGCGAGCAGTGCGCCGACGATGGGGGAGAGGCCGACCGCAGCCGTCGCCAGGCTCGCGCCGATCACCACCAGCAGGCTGGCGGCGAGGAACAGTTCCGGGCTCTTGGTGCGCGCGGCCTGCGCGAACAACACCGGCAGGGCGAAACGCCCGATCACCAGCATTCCGAGGACCACGCCGCCACCCAGCAATAACGTTTCGGTAAAGCCTTCCAGCCCCTCCGTTTCCGCAAAGGGCGCCATCGCGCCGAGGAGGAAGATGATCGGGACGATCGCGATATCCTCGAACAACAGCATCGACAACGCGGCGCGGCCGACCGGCGTCGATGTGCCCGCGATGGGCAGGCACAGCGCGGTGCTGGACAGCGCCAGCGCAAGGCCAAGAGCCAGTGCCCCGGTCCAGTACTGGCCCATCGTCGAGAGGATCAGCATCAGGAACAGGGCACTGAAAATCAGCTCCATCGCGCCGAGGCCGAAGACCATTCGTCGCAATTGCCACAAGCGGTTGAACGACAGTTCGAGCCCGATTGCGAAGAGCAGGAGGATAATCCCGAACTCCGCAAAGGGCTCCAGCCTCTCCGGATCGGTTATCGTTATCCATGTGAGCCACGGATACTCGAACACGTATTTGCCAAGGCCATAGGGCCCGACCAGCAGGCCGATCAGGATGAAGCCGATGATAGGCGTGACGCGGAACCTGGCGAACACGGGGATGACGATCCCCGCCGCGCCGAGAATCACCAGCGTGTCCGAAAGTACCGGAGAGATTTCGAGTTCGCCCGCCATGGGGCCACCCTATACCGGGGCGGCGGGTGAAATCACCTGCTAATGCTCAGCCGCCGCCGGGCGTGTGCGGACCGCGCGGGGCGGGGCCGTCAAGCTCGGGCATCGACTTGTCCAAATCGCTCTTGCCAACACGCTTGTCCCATTCGATCTGGTAGAGGTCGAACCGGCGGTCGTTGAGGTTGCGCACCGTGCCTTCCGCACGCGCCCAGCTGAGGTCGGCGAGGTTCACGTCGCTGATGGTCAGCGTTTCCACGTTCTCGCTCGATTCGGCGGCGATCCCGTCGCGTGCGAAAGGGAAGTCGCAGGGCGTCAGGATGCAGCTTTGCGCGTATTGGATATCCATGTTCGCGACGTTGGGCAGGTTGCCGACATTTCCGCTGAGGACAACATAGCACTGGTTCTCGATCGCCCGCGCCTGCCCGCAATAGCGGACGCGAAGATAGCCCTGCCGGCTGTCGGTGCAGAAGGGGACGAAGATGATCCGCGCGCCCTCGTCGGCCAGGCGGCGGGCGAGCTCGGGAAATTCGCTGTCGTAGCAGATGAGCACGCCGATGGGTCCGCAGTCGGTGGGGATCGCATCGATGCTGTCGCCGCCCTTGATATTCCACCAATAGGCCTCGTTCGGCGTGGGGTGGATCTTCTCCTGCTCGTGGATCGATCCGTCGCGCAGGCAGACCATGGCGACGTTGTGGATGTCGCCGTCCTCCATCCGCGTGGGGTGACTGCCGCCGATGATGTTGATGTTGTACTTGAGCGCCATCTCGCTCAGCGCCTTGCGAATGCGCGGCGTGTAGCCGGACAGCTTCTCGATCGCCTCGAGCGGGGAAAGCTCGCTTTCCTCGAAGCTTAGCAGCATCAGCGTGAAGAGTTCGGGAAAGACTATGAAGTCCGCCTCATAATCCGCTGCAACGTCGACAAAATATTCGACGTTGCGCATGAATTCATCGTAATCCGCAACGGCGCGCGCCTGCAGCTGGCAGGTGGCGATCCGCACGGCCTCCACATCGCGCGGCAGGCGGTGGGTCTTGGGCTGGTCGGCATCGACATAGGGATTGCGCCAGACCATGTGGACGGCGAACGCCTTCGACTGCTTGTCCTCCGGCAGGTAGTTCGAAAGCACCCCGACCGGCTCGAACCCGTTGGCCAGCTGGAAGCGCAGCACGGGATCGTGGATCTTGTTGTCGACCACCAGCTGGAGATATTCCTCCGGCGTTTCGGCCCGGTTGGTCTTACGCCGCATCGCCTTGGCGAGGCCGGGCATGCGGCCACCGAAAACGATCCCGTTCAGCTCCAGCCTCTCTGCCAGTGCGCGTCGTTCTTCGTACAGGCGCCGCCCGATGCGGGTGCCGCGCGTCTTGGGATCGACGCACATCTCGTAGCCGTAGAGCCACTCTCCCGTCGGGTTGTGCCGGCTGCCGAAGCCGTTGCCGGTGATCTCGTCCCAGGTATGCGGCTTCAGAGCCACGTCGCCGCCGATCCGCATCGTGGCGCAATAGCCCACCAGCTTGCCGTCCAGCTTAGCGACGAAGCACCCTTCGGCGTAATTGTTGATCTGTCCGCGGATCTCCCCGTGCGTGTAGGCGGGCAGTTCCTCGTAAGCGCGCCGGACGAGGTCCGCGATCGCGCGAACATCGCCCAGCTTAGCCTGCCGGACTTCCAGTCTTGCCTGGGTCATGCGGAAACTGCCGCCGGGTACGCGATCAGGCCGCCATTTCCTTTTCGAGGTTATCGACGATCTTTTCGAAGAACTGCTCGGTGGTCAGCCAGTTCTGGCCGGGGCCGATCAGCAGGGCGAGGTCCTTCGTCATGTCGCCGTCTTCCACGGTCTTGATGCAGACCTGTTCCAGCGTCTCGGCGAATTTCACGACCTCGGGCGTGCCGTCGAACTTGCCGCGATACATCAGGCCGCGCGTCCAGGCGAAGATGCTGGCGATGGGGTTGGTGCTCGTAGCCTTGCCTTCCTGGTGCTGGCGATAGTGGCGGGTAACGGTGCCGTGCGCGGCTTCCGCTTCCACGGTCTTGCCGTCGGGCGTCATCAGCACGGAGGTCATCAGGCCGAGGCTGCCGAAGCCCTGCGCCACGGTGTCGGACTGTACGTCGCCATCGTAGTTCTTGCAGGCCCACACGAACTTGCCGTTCCACTTGAGGGCGGATGCGACCATGTCATCGATCAGGCGGTGTTCGTAAGTGATGCCGGCTTCGGCGAACTTGTCCTTGAATTCGTTGTCGAACACCTCCTGGAACAGGTCCTTGAAGCGGCCATCGTACTTCTTGAGGATGGTGTTCTTGGTGCTGAGATACACCGGCCAGCCGCGGTCGAGCCCGTAGTTCATCGAAGCGCGCGCGAAGTCGCGGATCGAATCGTCGAGGTTGTACATCGCCATGGCGACGCCGCTGGAATGGAATTCATAGACGTCGAGGTCGATCTTCTCGCCATCTTCGCCTTCGAACACGAGGCGCAGCTTGCCGGCGCCCGGGATCAGCGTGTCCTTGGCGCGGTACTGGTCGCCGAAGGCGTGGCGGCCGACGACAATGGGATCGGTCCAGCCGGGCACGAGGCGCGGCACGTTGTCGATCACGATCGGCTCGCGGAAGACCACACCGCCCAGGATGTTGCGGATCGTGCCGTTGGGCGAGACCCACATTTTCTTGAGGTCGAATTCCTCGACCCGCTGTTCGTCCGGCGTGATGGTGGCGCATTTCACGCCGACGCCGTGTTCCTTGATGGCGTTGGCGGCATCGACGGTGATCTGGTCGTCCGTCTCGTCGCGCTTCTGGATCGACAGGTCGTAATATTTCAGGTCGACATCGAGATAGGGGAGGATCAGGCGTTCGCGGATCCACTGCCAGATGATGCGGGTCATTTCGTCGCCATCGAGTTCGACGATCGGGTTCTTAACCTGGATTTTTGCCATGTCGGTCCTGCTTTGTTTTGCGAAGTCTTCGGTTGCCGCGCGCCATAGCAGAGCGGGCCGCGCACGCAAGGCGAGCGCCGATGCCGGGGTCGGTCAGTCGATGCGGGTCATCCGCATTGCGGGCCGCAGGAGCGACGGCACGATGCGCGCCAGCGGCAGGGCGAGCCGGGCGAGGGCGGGACGCTCGGCAAGCGTCCACGCCGCCCTGGCCGCCCTGACCGGTCGTGCCGCGCGGCGGGCGAAACCGCTCTGCCAGCTGCGCGCCGCGACCTGGGTGAGCAACTCGTGTGGATCGGCATCCGCCTGCGCCAGCCGTTCCTTGCGCAGCGCGAGGCAGATGTTGGCGCTGTCGTCTTCCTGCAGGACGATACTCGCATAGCCGTGTTCGAACAGGTGCAGTTCGATGGCATCGCCCACCGTCTCGGCCAGGGTAGGCGAGGGGGGGATGCGGATTCGCAGTCCGAGCGCGGGATTGTGCTTGCTGCGCGGCCGGGGGCGCCTCGCACATCGTGCTTGCCGCTGGCGAGGAACAGTGTGTCCGGCTGCCACTGCCGGTTTTTCGTGGTGACGGTGCGTCCTTCCACCTCGCGTACGGTATCGATTTCCAGCTTCGCCCCTGCGGATAGGGCAGCTTCGCGCATGGCGGTGTCGAGCGCATGGCGCGACAGGCCGTAAGCCACGCCGGGGCAGGGGGGCACGGGCGCTGTCCCGCCCCGCGAAGAGGGCGAGGGTGCGCGCAGGATGGCCGCCAAGCGCGGGGATATTGATGCCAAGCTGTGCGAGCCGCGCGCTCGTCCGCCAGCTGAGGAACCCGCCGCACAGCGCGTCCCCCACCTCGGCATTCCGGTCGAGCGACACGGGTTCCGCGCCGCCCCTGGCCAGCACGATCGCGGCAGCGCAGCCCGCCGGCCCCGCGCCCAGGTGATGAGCCCGGCACTATCGTCGAGCGCGAGCGCGATGTTCTCGCCCAGCGCAAGCCCTTCGCCCTGGTTCTCGACGATCGCCGCGGCCGCCCCGTTGGCGAATTGCATCATGGCGAGGAGCGGTTCGATCTCCGCGACGGGCTGCAAGTGGACGCTGGCGATTTCCACCGTCACCACCAGCACCCGTGCCCCGTCGTCGGAACGGGCGAGGTGGCGCGCGGTGCGCAGGGCGATGGCCCCGGCATAGCAGCCCATGAAACCGATCAGCGTGCGCTCGACATCGCGGCCGAGATCGAGCTCGCGGGCGATGATCTGGTCGATACCTGGTGCGACGAAGCCGGTGCAGCTGGCCACCACCAGGTGGGTGATGCCCGACACGTCGGGCAGCTTGCGGATCGCGGACAGGGCGAGCTCGGGCGCGGACCGCGCGCAAAGCTCCATCCGCTCGGCTGTGCCGGGGGTTTTTCGCGGGCGTGGAAACTGCCCGGCTCCAGCCTGGCATCCGCCTCGTCGAAGATCGACCAGCGATGCGCGATGCCGCTGCGTTCGGCCATGCGTTCGAAGATCGCCCCTTCGCGCTCACCGGGAATCTGGCGGCGCGCCCAGCGACGATAGGTGTCCACCACATCTTGCGCGGGGACGGCGGTGGCGACGGCGGAGATGCGCGGTTCGCCGGAAAGCGCGTGGTTGGTCATGCAGGCCCGACGTGGGGTCTAAACCCGTGCGCTACAAACAAAAAGGCGCCGCAAACGCGACGCCTGTTCGATTGGACCCGAATGGTGGGCGTAGGAAGAGTTGAACTTCCGACCCCTGCAATGTCAATACAGTGCTCTACCACTGAGCTATACGCCCGCACCGTTCGGATTTCGCCTGCGCCGAAGCGTCGGCAGGCGCGCCATCTAGCGGGCGCGCCATGGCTGCGCAAGTGGGAAGTTGGCCCGAAAAGCGCCTAGAGGCGCGCCGACTTGTCAGGCTCGAACATCCGCTCCACTTCCAGCACCAGGTCGCGCAGGTGGAAGGGCTTCGACAGGACCTTGGCCTGCGGCTGTTCCTGGCTCGCCTTCATGCTGACGGCGGCGAACCCGGTGATGAACATCACCTTCGTATCCGGGCTGATCTCGGCGCATTTCTGCGCCAGCTCGATCCCGTCCATTTCCGGCATCACGATGTCGGACAGCAGCAGGTCGAAGGTTTCGGTCTCGAGGTGCGGCACGGCCGCCGTGCCCCGGTCGACCGCGACGACATCGTACCCCGCATTCTCCAGCGCACGCTGCAGGTAGCCCCGCATCGCTTCTTCGTCTTCGGCCAGGAGTATGCGGATCATCGCTGCGCTCTATCCTTCGTCATGCGTTTGCGGGAGGCGAATCCCTACGCCCAAGCCGTTAAGATTTCGATGAAGATCTGCAACGTGATCTGCTTTGACACACACCGCCTCACGGTCCAGCATGGCGCCATGGATGGAGGCAGCAGAAAGGCCGGCGGGGCGCGGCGCGATTCCCGAGGGGGCAGCGTGCCGGGGCTGGCCGGGGCCGCGGCCTGGCACCTGAGCGAGCCGGAGCCTGCGGCAGTCCCGGTGCTGATCGCGGTGCCGCATGCGGGCCGCGCCTATCCGCCCGAACTCATCGGAAAGATGCGCGATCCCGCGCTGGCGGCCCTGCGGCTGGAAGATCGCTATGTCGACATACTCGCCCGCAAGGTGGCCGAGGCGACCTGCGCGGCCCTGCTGCAGGCACACGCCCCGCGCGCGATGATCGACCTCAACCGCGCACCCGAAGAAGTCGACTGGACCATGCTGGAAGGCGGCGCTCAGGGTCAGGGGCGCGGCAGGGGAAGGATCGCCCGGCGGGCGCGCAGCGGCTTGGGACTGGTCCCGCGCCGGCTGTCCGGGATGGGCGAAATCTGGCGCACGCCGCTGCCCGTGGCCGCGCTCGACCAGCGGATCGGCTCCGTCCACGCGCCCTATCACGACGCGCTCGACGGTGCGCTGCGCTCCCTCCACAGCCGCTGGGGCGCGGCGCTGCTGGTCGATTTCCACTCGATGCCGCCGCTCGGGCGACAAGGCGAGGCGCCGGGAGCGGAACTTGTAATCGGCGATCGCTTCGGGGCGAGCTGCGACGGCGGACTGGTCGCGGCGGCCTTCGCCGAAGCCGATCGCCTGGGCCTGCGCGCCGCGCACAACCGCCCATATGCGGGCGGCTACGTGCTCGACCGGCACGGCCGGCCCGCGCGCGGACGCCATGCGATGCAGTTCGAGATTTGCCGCCGCGCCTATCTCGACATGCGTCTTGCGGAACCGGGTGACCGGCTGGAGGATACGGCGTCCAAGCTGGCGCTCGTCATCCGGCGGCTGGCTGCGGAAACCGCCGCGCTAGGCTCCGCAACATCGCTCCCCGAAGCTGCCGAATAAGCCTCGATAAAAAGACCACCCCGCACAAGATCGTACGAGGTGGCCAAGGTTCAGGGAGGTGGCGCATCGCACGCGATGCGCCAATCCGGACCGGCTATGAGGGGGGACCGCCCCGGACACCTTCAAGATGGGTGCCGGGGCGGTCGGTTTCAAGTAAGGACTGGCGCTGAAGCGAGCCGCATTTGCGACAGGCTGCGCGCGCGAAATCCAAAGTTTTAGATGTCGACCTGCAGTTCGCCGTTGGCAGGCTGCGGCGCGTTCGGCGTCTTGCCCTGGCGGGTCTGGCGCGCGAAGATGATCCGCATCATGTCGAGCGACATCAGGTGCGCGTGGATCAGCACGAGAAGGCCGCTCTTGTGCCACTTCTCCACCGTTTCCGTCGGCAGGTTCTGCAGCTTTTCCTGGTCGACCATCTTGAAGCCGCGATAGACATACGGCTGCGCGTCGGGCCGGTTGTCCTGGTTGATCGAAACTTCGCCGTCCATCAGGATGTCGGCGTCCTTCAATTCCTGCATCATCGCCTGCGTGCGCTGACCGGCCTGTTCGAACCGTTCGCAGAACTGCATGACCTGCCGGGTTTCTTCGGACGGCTTGTCACCGTCGAACAGCGCCTTGCCTTCGTCGAATTCGCCGACGAGGCCGCTGGTCGGATCAAAGCACAGCGACATCTCTTCACTGCCTTCCTTGAGGCGCGCCAGCATAAAGGGATAGCGGCGGATGTAGGCCGGGATGTAGAGGTCGTCTTCGATGAACTTGCCATCGTCGTTGACGAAGGTGTTGACGCCTTCGTTGAGGCCCATCAGCGCCAACGGCACCGGCTGGTCGCCCGACGAGAAAATGACCGGGTAGTGGCGCTGCACCTGTGCCAGTTCGTCGGCGGTGACCGGAACGGCGTGCTGGTTCACCAGCCAGGTCGCATGCTCGGTCTGCTTGGCGTGCCAGCCCGCGTGGTCGCGGGTGTTGAGGGGCATCAGGTCCTGATAGAACAGGGGCAATTGGCTTTGCGGCGCGCTGGCCATGGATTTTCTCCGAAAGTCTGGATTCGTCTGTGTCGGCGGAATGAGGCCGGGCGGCCCGCTTCGCATCGCGGCGCGCTTTAAGGGGTTCGCTCGTCTTTCGCAAGGCGAGCGGGCACCAGCTTGCCGGGATTGAGGAGCCCGGCCGGATCGAGCGCGACCTTGATCGCCTGCATCACCGAGATTTCGGCCGGGGCGCGGGTTGCGGCCAGCACGTCGCGCTTGTCCTGTCCGATGCCATGCTCCGCGCTGATCGTACCGCCGACCGCCGCGATCCGTTCGTACACAAAGCGACTGATCGCCTTGCCCTGCTCACGCTCCCACCGTGCGGGTTCGGAGCCTTCGGGCGCAAGCACGTGCAGATGGATGTTGCCGTCGCCCAGGTGGCCGAAACCGCGCACTTCGTGGCCCGGGAATTGCTGCAGAATGACTGTTTCCAGCATCGTGAGCGTATCGGGCATGGCTTCGGGCGGGACTGCGATGTCGTGCTGCACGGCGGGGCGGTGGGCCTTTTCAGCCGGCGCGATGTTCTCGCGCAGGGCCCACAGCGCTTCCGCCTGGGTTTCGCTGGCGGCAATCACCGCATCCTCGACGAGCCCGGCTTCCAGCGCGGACGCGAGGCAAGCCTCGACCGCATCGCCAAGGGCCGCCGCGCCATCCGCATCGGCATCGAATTCCAGCAGCGCGTTCCACGCGTGCCGCCCTTCCAGCGGGTGGTGCGCATCGGGCAAGTAATCGACCACCGTGTCGAGGCAGTCGGCCGGCACGACTTCGAACCCTTCGAGCGCTGCGCCTATGCGGCCCTGGCAATGCAGCAGCAACCGGCGCGCGGTGTGGATATCGGGCAGCCCGGCCCAGACCACCCGCCGTTCCGCAATCGCGGGGACCAGCTTCAGGACCGCGGCAGTCACGATGCCGAGCGTGCCCTCGGAACCGATGAACACCTGCTTGAGGTCGAAGCCCCGGTTGTCTTTCTTGAGCGGGGCGGTGAGGTCGAGGATTTCGCCGCCTGGCGTGACCACTTCGAGCCCGGCGACCAGTTCCCGCATTACTCCGTGGCGCAAGACCTGCGTTCCGCCCGCATTGGTGGAGACGAGCCCGCCGACGGTCGCCGAACCCTTGCCGCCGAGCGACAGGGGAAAGCGCAGGGCCTTTGCCTCAGCCGCCTCGTGCAGTGTTTGCAGCACCACGCCCGCACCGCAGCGCGCGAGCGAGGCCGCGCCATCGATCTCCAGCGTGTCGAGCCGTCGCAGGGAAAGGAGGAGCGCCGTCCCGCTCCCGTCGGGGGTGGCGCCCCCGACCATGCCGCTGTTGCCGCCCTGCGGCACGATCGGCGTGGCGGTTTCGGCGCATAGCTTCACCAGCGCGGCGACCTCTGCCGTGGTGGCGGGCGAGGCGAGGGCCATGGCCCGCCCTTCGTACCGCCCGCGCCAATCGGTCAGCCACGGTGCCATGGCCTCGGCATCGCGCGACAGGCCCTTGTCGCCCAGGATGGCGTGCGCGCGGTCGAGGAAAGGGGTCTGGTCGGTCATCGGAAAACCAGATAGCGATGCGGCAAGCGCCTTACCAGTTCGGAGCCAGTTTTGCGCCAGTTTTGCCGCTCAACAGGCGCGCGGTGGCAGGATTAAGCCATCGTTCAACCGTACTCTCTATCACGGGACGGGCTCGAATACCCCGACGCCGCTTTCCGCCGGAGACCCGCTTACCCCATGCAGTTACTGCCCATCATGCTTGCGCCGCTGGCGCTGATGCTTCCGGCAGTGTCTGCGGGCGGGGCGCAGGATGCGCCCGGGCTGGGTAAGGGCGATCCGCTGGCGGGATCGACCCTGCAGCCCGCCGCCGCAGGCCCGCTCGTCTGGCAGCCCGAGGTCGGGCGGCAGGTCCGGGTCGAACGCCGCGTCGTACTGCGCATCGCCCCGCGCCGGACCAGCAGCGCGCCGCCCCCCGACAATCGTAGCCGCGTACGGTATCGCCGGGTCGCGATGGGCGATTGCATGCCGATGGAAGATGTCGGCGCCGTCCGGCCTTCGGGAGAGAACCGGCTGCTGTTCTTCCGCCGCAGCGGAGGCATCGTGTCCGCCCGGCTCGAACGCAGCTGCAGCGCGCGGGCGTATTATTCCGGCTTTTACGTCGAACGCAGCGAGGACGGGCAGATGTGCGTGGCCCGCGAACGCCTGCGGTCGCGCAGCGGGGTAACATGCAGCATCGCGTCGCTCGAACGGCTGGAGCCCGTCGCAGAATAACGCGGCAGCCGCGCCGCTCCCGTTTCCTTGACTTTTCCGCCGTTTTCGCCGAGAGGCGCGGCGCGTTCGCAGCGTTTCGATTGGCCCGCCGGGCCGGATTGCCCGCAAACGCCCAACCAATCGCTTCGATTGACCTTTAGGGATTTAGCCTAAGCCTATGAAATTTGCCGATCTCGGCCTGTCCGACGAATTGCTCGCTGCGGTCGAAGCCGCGGGCTACGACACGCCTACCCCGATCCAGGCGGAAGCGATTCCGGCCGTCCAGATGATGAAGGACCTGATCGGCATCGCGCAGACCGGCACCGGCAAAACGGCCAGTTTCGTGCTGCCGCTGATCGACGTGCTCGCCAGCGGTCGCCGCCGCGCCCGCATGCCGCGGAGCCTCATCCTGGAACCGACCCGCGAACTGGCGGCGCAGGTGGCGGAAAATTTCGAAAAGTACGGCGTCAATCACGACCTCAAGATGGCGCTGCTGATCGGCGGCGTGCAGATGGGCGACCAGGTGAAGGCGCTGGACGAAGGCGTCGACGTGCTGATCGCCACGCCGGGCCGCCTGATGGACCTGTTCGAGCGCGGCAAGATCCTGCTCAACGGTTGTGAACTGCTGGTGATCGACGAAGCCGACCGCATGCTCGATATGGGCTTCATCCCCGACATCGAGTTCATTTGCGACAAGCTGCCCGAACCGCGCCAGACGCTGCTGTTCTCTGCCACCATGCCGCCTCCGATCGAGAAGCTGGCAAGCAAGTTCATGACCAATCCCAAGCGGATCGAAGTGAGCCGCGCGGCGACCACCAACAAGGACATCACCGCCTTCAAGGTGAACGTCCAGCCGCGCCAGAAGCGCGAGACGCTGGAATGGCTGCTGCGCAACGACCATGTCGAGACCGCGATCGTCTTCTCCAACCGCAAGACGACCGTGCGAGAGCTCAACAAGCACCTGCAGCGCGCCGGATTCGCCAGCGGTGAAATCCACGGCGACATCGACCAGGCGACCCGCCAGCGCGAGCTGGAGCGGTTCAAGTCCGGCGACATGAACATCCTCGTCGCCAGCGACGTCGCTGCGCGCGGGCTCGACATCAAGGGCGTGAGCCACGTGTTCAATTACGACACGCCGTGGCACCCGGACGATTACGTCCACCGCATCGGCCGGACGGGGCGTGCGGGGGCCAAGGGTCGCGCCTTCACCTTCGTCACACCCGACGATGCAGAGGCGATCGACAATGTCGAAAAGCTCACCGGCAATCCGATCCCGGTGTTCGGCAAGAACGACGTCCGCGTCGAACTGAAGCAGCCCGCCGCCGACAAGCCGGAAAAGCGCAGCAAGCCGAAGAAGGCCGAGGCAGAGGACAGTGAGGCGCCCGAGCAGGCACGCGATCCGTCGCCCGGGCGCAAGCCGCGCAAGGATACGCGCAAGAGCGAGGAAAAGCGCGAGAAGCCTGCAAAGACGCAGCGCAAGCCGCGCCGCCAGCAGGATGAAGAGCCCGTGCCCGCCGGCGAGTGGAACGGACCGCGTCCGGACTTCCTCGACACCTCGGCAATCTGAACGCGCGCGTCTGGCGCAAAGTTAACCGAATGTTGAAGCCCCGCGCGCGATATGCGCGGGGATGGAAGCCTTCGCATCCGATGCCGCAGCCAAGATGCTGGCCTTCGCGCCGGCCGCGCTGCTGTTCGCGGTGCTCGCCACGATCCTGAAGCGCGAGCGGATCTGGGCTGCGCTCGCCCGCACGAGGGGCGAGACGCTGACCAACATCGGCCTCGTCGCGATCAATTCGCTGATCCTCGCCCCGCTGCTGGTCCTGCCGACCGAACGCTGGAACGATGCGGCGGCGATTTTCCCTGCGATGGCCGCTTTCTGGGATGCGCAGGGCGCCGCGCTGGTCCTGCCGGTCACGCTGCTGGCGGGCGAATTCGTCATCTACTGGCGCCACCGGGCAGAGCATACGAGATGGCTCTGGCCGATGCACGCCGTCCACCATTCGGACACGGCGATGACGTGGCTGGCGCTGCTGCGCAAACACCCGCTCGCCAAGGTGCTCTCGCTGTTCGTGGATGTCGCGCCGCTGATCCTGCTGGGCCTGCCGGTTTGGGCGATCGTCGTCTGCGGGCTGGCACGCACCTGGTGGGGGTACTTCATCCATGCGGACGTGCCGTGGACGCTGGGCCCGCTCGGCAAGTGGCTGATCAGTCCGGCTGCCCACCGACTCCACCACATCGATGACCTGGAACTATGCGGCAGCAATTACGGTGGCATCCTGACGGTTTGGGACCGCCTGTTCGGCACTTATGTCGACCCCGCACCCTTCATCGATTGCCGGACTGGCGTTGAAGGTGGCTCGAAAGGCCTGGCGGGCGAACTTGCGCGGCCATTTGCGGGCTGGGCGGCGATGGCGCGCAAGCCCGCCGCGCGGGCCGCGCAGGAAACTGCCGAAGCCTAGTCCGCTGGTTTCACGAAGCTGTCGATGACCCGCTTGGTGCCGGCATCCTCGAAATTGATTTCCAGCTTGTTGCCTTCCTGGCCCATGACCGTGCCGTAACCGAACTTGTCGTGGAACACCCGCGCGCCCAGTGCGATGTCGGTGCGCGGCTTGGCGGCGAAGCTGGCGGCGCTGCGGCCCGGCTCCTTCACCCGCACCGGCGTCGTGTCGTATCCGCTGGCGAGCGCGCGCTGCCAGCCGGGCCCGCGCGCGCTGCTGCGGCCGGGGCGGTTCTGCGAAACGTGGGCGAACGGGTCCTCCGTCTCCGTCCAGTTCGCGCGCCATAGCGAGGCGCCGCCGGTCATGGTGGTTTCCTGCTCGATATGCTCGTCCGGCAACTCCTCGACGAAGCGGCTGGGGATGGAGCTGGTCCACTGGCCGTAGATGCGCCGGTTTGCCGCATGCAGGATCGTGCAGCGCCGCCGTGCACGCGTGATGGCGACATAGGCGAGGCGCCGCTCTTCCTCGAGACTGGCGAGCCCGCCTTCGTCGAGCGCGCGCTGGGAGGGAAACACACCGTCCTCCCACCCCGGCAGGAAGACGTGGTCGAATTCCAGCCCCTTGGCGGCGTGGATGGTCATGATCGTGACCTTCTCGTCTTCCGCATTGGCATCGTTGTCCATGACCAGCGCGACATGTTCGAGGAAATCGCCGAGCGTGTCATACTCCTCCATCGCGCGGGCGAGTTCGGACAGGTTCTCCGCGCGGCCCGCAGCCTCCGCCGTCCGGTCCGCTTCCAGCATCGCGTCGTAACCGCTCTCCGCCAGTACGGTACGCAGCAGTTCGGCGGGGGAGATTTGCTCCGCCATGTCCCGCCAGCGCAGGAAATCGTGGAGCAGGGCGGCGATCGTGTTGCGGGCGCGGGCGGGCAGTTCGTCGCTGTCGGCCAGTTCCAGCGATGCGGCGGCGAGCGGCTGCTGCGTGCGCCGCGCATGCTGGTGCATCTTCTCGAGCGTCTTGGCACCAAGGCCACGCTTGGGCTGGTTGTAGATGCGCTCGAACGCCAGGTCGTCCTGCGGCTGGGCAATCACCCGCAGGTAAGCGAGCGCGTCGCGGATTTCCGCGCGTTCGTAGAAGCGGAAACCGCCGATGATGCGGTAATTGAGGCCGATCTGGATGAAGCGGTCTTCGAACTCGCGGGTCTGGTAGGATGCGCGCACGAGGATGGCGACCTCGTCCAGCGACGCGCCTTCCCGCTCCAGGCGTTCGATTTCCTCGCCCACGCGGCGCGCTTCCTCCGGCGCGTCCCACACACCGATAACACGGACCTTCTCGCCTTCGGGCAGCTCGGTCCACAAGGTCTTGCCGAGCCGCTGGCTGTTGGCGTCGATCAGTCCGCCGGCGGCGGCAAGGATTTGCGGGGTGGAGCGATAGTTCTGCTCCAGCCGCACGACCTTGGCGCCCGGGAAATCCTTCTCGAACCGCAGGATGTTGGCAACCTCCGCCCCGCGCCAGGAATAGATCGACTGGTCGTCATCCCCCACGACGCAGATGTTCTTGCGCTCCTGCGCGATCAGCCGCAGCCACAGGTACTGCACGGCGTTGGTGTCCTGGTATTCGTCCACCAGGACGTATTTGAACCGCTTCTGGTAGCTTTCGAGCACGTCGCGATGCTGGCGCAGGATGTTGAGCATGTGCAGCAGCAAATCGCCGAAGTCGCAGGCGTTGAGCTGTTTCAGCCGCTCCTGGTAGCGCGCGTACATCGCCTGGCCCTTGCCGTTGCCATACGCCTCGTTGTCGACCGCGGTGAGATCGGCGGGGTTCAGCCCGCGGTTTTTCCACCCGTCGATCAATCCGGCGAGTTGGCGGGCGGGGAAGCGCTTCTCGTCGAGACCGGCTTCCGCGATCAGCGCCTTGAGCAGGCGCAGCTGGTCGTCCGTGTCGATGATCGTGTAGTTGGGCTCCAGCCCGACCAGCTCGGCATGGCGGCGCAGCATCTTGGCGCCGATCGAATGGAAGGTGCCGAGCCACGGCATGCCTTCCAGCGCCCCGCCGGTCAGCTTGCTGACACGGTCGCGCATTTCGCGCGCCGCCTTGTTGGTGAAGGTGACGCACAGGATCTCGCTCGGCCAAGCCATTCGTTCGCGCACGATGTGGGCAAGCCGGTGGGTGAGGGCGGCAGTCTTGCCCGTGCCGGCACCGGCCAGCATCAGCACCGGCCCGTCCAGCGTCATCACCGCCTCGCGCTGCGGCGGGTTGAGATGCGCAAGCCACTGCGGAGCGGCCTGTGCAGGCAGGTTGGGGTCGGTTTCGGGCATGGTGAACAGCTAGGGAACACGGGGCCGCTGCGCAAGGCGTCAGTCCGCGCGAACGCGCTGGCACGCGGAACGGATTTCCATCGTCCGGCGTTTGGATGGCCAGAGAATTGAAGGAGTTGCCGGTGCGCAAGATTTTCACCGCCGCCGCGGCCGCCGCCGTTTTCATCGGACTTCCCGCCGCCGCCTCGGCGCAGGACGCGAACGCATCGGATACCGCCGATTCCGCGACGGAGGCTGCCAACAGCGGCGGACCGGCAACGCGCCAGGCCGTGCTCGACACGACGCCTGCCCCGCAAAAGGATTATCCGGTTTGCAGTGCGACCGTGACCGACGGCTGCATCCAGCCGCGCGAGGCCGGGATGAATTACGGCAATCGTCCGCTCGATTACTGGCCAGGCAAGCCTGCCAGCCAGATGACCCCGGAAGAAAAGCGCGCTGCCCGTCCGAAAGACTGAGCGGCACGCAGCCGGACCAGTTCGTCACGCCTGTGGCGTTGGAAAGGGCGCTCCGCCAAGCAGGGTGCCCTTTCTTTTGCGCTCAGTCCGGCAGGCGCAGCAGCCGGAGCATAGCCTTGCCGACCTTGCGTTCGGCCGCGATGTCGACCGCCTTGAAGCTCGCCTCCTCGTCCGCTGCGGTTTCCAGCGCGATCCAGGTCGCCGGGCCGATCCAGCCGAGCCGGGCAAGCCGGTCGATCGCCACCGCGCCCGCGCCGGTGTGATAGGGCGGGTCCAGCAGAATCAGGTCGTGCGGAGCCTTCGCGGGTCCAAGCGACAGCACCGACCCCGCCTGGACGGCGAAGCGCGTGCGGTCGACCTTGAGCGAGGTTAGGTTCGCCCTGATCGCGTCGACCGCGCTGCGTTCCTGCTCCACGAACAGGCAATGCGCCGCGCCGCGCGACAGCGCCTCGATACCGAGCGCGCCGGAGCCGGCGAACAGGTCCGCCACGCTCAGGCCCTCGAAGCTGCCGAGGCGGCTGGCGAGCATGTTGAACAGCGTTTCGCGCGTCCGGTCCGCAGTGGGGCGCGTAGTCTCCCCTTTGGGCGCGACGAGCTTGCGACCGCGCCAGTCGCCGGCGACGATCCTCACGCTTTCAGCTTCCGCCGCATCGCTTCGAGTGGGCCGCGGGGTACGATATCGACCTGCCCGCGGGGCAAATCGCTGAGTTCGAACGGGCCGTAGGCGGTGCGGACCAGCCGGTTCACCTGCAGGCCGAGATGTTCGAGGACATTGCGCACCTCGCGGTTCTTGCCTTCGGTCAGGGTCATTTCGATCCACTGGTTGCGGCCGCTGCTGCGTTCCAGGTTCGCGTCGATGGGGCCATAGCGCATGCCATCCACCGTGATCCCGGTCATCAGGTCCTCCAGCGTTTCCTGCGAAACCTCGCCGAAGGCGCGCGCCCGGTAAGTGCGCGGGATCTCGTTGCGCGGCAGTTCCAGCGCGCGCTTCAGTTCGCCGTCGTTGGTCAGCAGCAGCAGGCCTTCGGTGTTGTAGTCCAGCCGGCCGACCGGCATCACCCGCGGCGCATCCTTGGGCAGGGCGTTGCGCAGCGCGTCGTAAATCGTGGGCCGGCCTTTCGGATCGCGCTCCGCCGTCAGCAAGCCGGCGGGCTTGTGGAAGCGATAGAGGCGGGCGGGCGCGGGCTTTTCGACCGGCTTGCCGTCCACGCTGACGCCCTTGAGCGAAGTGAGCAGGGTCGCCGGTTTTTCGACCGGCTTGCCGTCGATGGCGATCCGGCCATCCTCGATCATCCGTTCCACTTCGCGGCGGCTGGCCACGCCGGCGCGCGCCAGCAACTTGGCGATGCGCTGCGGCGCGTCGGCTTCGTCTCGATTACTCATCCGCAGCGCCTTAGCGGGCATTGGCGGCGCGGCCAACGCTTGGTCGGACAATAGCGGCAACTGGTCGCGCAATCCGGATAAAAACCGTTGATGGACAGTTGGTTGGGTAAGTCGATCACGACATTACACCAATACAGGACATTATCATGACCCAAGGACTCGCAACGCTCGAAACCCTCGCTGACACCGCGATCGACAGCACGCTCGGCTACGAAAAGGCGGCCGAGCGCGCTACCGATGCCAATCTGCAGAACACACTTCGCTCTGCGGGCGCCGAACGGCGTAAGGTCGTTAGCAGCTTGAACAACGAAATCAGTCGACTTGGCGGCACGCCCCGCCAGGATGGATCGTTTAGTGGCAGCGCCCACCGCGCATGGGTCGATATAACGACCATGTTCGGCGACAAGAACGAAAGCGCCGTCGAACGCGTCGAAGAAGGCGAAGATTACATCAAGGGCAAATTCCAGAGCGCGCTGGACGGCGATGACCTCCAGCCGGAAAGCCGCCAGGTCGTTCAGCAATGCTACGCCCAGATCTGCGAAGGCGAACGCATGAGCGACCGTCTCGGCTCGCAGTTTTCCTGATCACTTGCAATTCGAGGGTAAGGCCCTCGGCGAAGACCCCGCTCGATCGAGCGGGGTCTTTTCGTTGGATGAGTTAACCTCGCGCAATTGCTCCGCGATCAATTCGGAGAAGCGCGCGATCCCGCTTTCAAGCGCGCCCAAGGTGATATGCTCGACCGCGCCGCTGGAAAGGCCCTGCTGGCCGAGTTCCGCGGCGCGGAAATCCTCGGACGCGAAGACGCTGCCGTCGAGCAGCGCCCAGCTACGCTCCCAGTGATCGCGGGCCTTGTCGGTCGCGGGCGGTTCGGGGATCAGCATGAAATCCTCCACCAGCGTGTGGCCCACCGCCTGCGGCCACAGGGTCATGATGTTGATGTAGTCCGGGCTGGGAATTACGATTGCGCCGGGCAGCAACTGGTAGGCGAATGTCACGATCCGCCGCAGCGCTTCCATGTCGGAGAGGTCCACGCCCTCCATCTCGTCGATCCGGCCCACTGCGCTGCGCAGGTGCGGGCCGATCTCGTCGCCTGCCGTTACCCCGTCGCGGAAGAACGGGCCGATGGTGCCGCTGTGCAGCCGCGTGACGTGATAGGATTCAAGGAAGGCATCCATGATCAGCTTCCAGTTCGCCGCCACCGAGTGGGTCTTACGGCGGAACAGGTGCAGGTCCGCCATGCCGAACGCGGCAAAATCCTCGCCCAGCGTGCGCGCGTGCGCGAAGTCGGCGTTGCCGATTGGGGAAAACCAGATCGCGCCGCCGCTCTCGATGCTCGGCAATTCGACGAGGCCGTGGGCGGACTTGTCGAGGCCGGGAAACGTCTCGGGCCGGGGCAGGGCGAGCAGCTTGCCGTCGAGCCCGTAAGTCCATGCGTGGTAAGGGCAAACCAGCCGCGCTGCACTTTTCGGCTCATCGCCCTCGATCAGCCGCGTCCCGCGATGGCGGCACACGTTGAGGAAGACGCGCGCCGTCCCTTTCTTGTCGCGCGTGACCAGCAGCGGTTTGCCGGAAAGGTCGTGCGGCGCCGCCATGCCCGCTTGCGGCAGCAGCGCGGAGGGGGCGACCAGCTGGGGCATCCAGCCGTAGAGCGCGGCCATCTCCCGCTCGAAATGGGCATGATCGGTGTAATCGCTGGCCGGCAGCGTCGACATCCCGCGATCCGCCCTGGTCGCACCTGCTGCCACCGCGCGGGCGAGGGCCAGCTGTCCGGCGGAAGGTGTTCGCCGCGCGGCGGTTGTGATTGCGTTCATGCGCACATCCTTTAACTGCGGGTCACACTTTCGCACGAACCGGTGCGCAACACAATTTGGGGACGGGAATGGCCGAGGCCGCAGCAGCAGAGAAAACGAAGCCGGGTTGGGGAGAGGTTTTCCGCTCCCTCAACAACCGCAAGAGCGGCTTCATGGTGCTGTTCGGCTTTGCTAGCGGCCTGCCCTTCGCCCTGTTTCTGGGCACGCTTTACGCCTGGCTGACCGAGGCGGAGGTGCCGCTGGAGACGATGGGCGTTTTTTCGCTGATCGGGCTGGCCTATGCCTTCCAGTTCATCTGGTCGCCGTTGATCGACAAGGTAAACCTCGGCCCGTTCCGCCGCTTCGGCAAGCGCAAGCAATGGATCGTGCCGGCCCAGATCCTGCTCGGTGCCATCCTCGTCACGATGAGCGTACTGGAGCCGAAAACGCAGCTCGGCTGGTTCTCGCTCCTCGCCGGAATCGGTGCCATCGCCAGCGCGACGCAGGACATCGCCATTAACGCCTGGCGCATCGACGTTGCGGACGAGGAAGCCACGCTCGACATCCTCTCCACCATCTACCAGATGGGCTACCGCCTGGCCTCACTCGTTGGCGGCGCGCTCGGCCTGATCATCGCTGCGCGTATCGGCTGGCCGGAAACCTATTTGATCATGGGCGCCATCCTGCTGACGATCGGCTTTTTCGGCACGTTCGCGCCCGACAGCGGCCGCGATACCAGTGCCATCGGCGCGACCGATCACGAACTGGCCGAGCTATACGCCCCAGGCGAAGTCGCCCCGGACGCCCGGCGCAAGGCGCTGTGGGCGGTACTGGCCCTGTGGGGCTGGGCGCTGCTGATCCTCGGCATCTTCATGGTCCGTGCCCTCGGCGGCTACGTGCCCATGCTGGCGACGATCCCGCTGGGCGGTGACATGGCGCTCGACCCCAACTGGCTATTCGGCATGTTCGCCCTGAACGAGGAAGGGCGTCCCGATCCCACTGAATTCACCGCGAAGATGGGCCCAGTCATCATCCTGGCCACCATCGTGCTTCCCGCTATCATCGCCGCATTGCTGGCAAAGGCGAAGCGGACCGGCGACGGGGTCATCCCGGCGGCAAGTGGCGAGGTAAGCGTTCCGGCGCGGTACGGCGCGCTCGACCACCTCTATCGCGCGCTGCTGCTGCCGCTGGTCGAATTCGTCGGACGGATGGGCTGGTCGCTGATGCTTATCCTTTCGCTGGTCCTGACGTACCGCATCTGCGACGCGATCTGGGGCACCTTTGCCTATCCGTTTTACCTCGGCGAGCTGAAATACACCAATGACGAGGTTGCCTTCGCGTCGAAATTCTTCGGCGTCGGGGCAGTCATCGCGGGGCTGGCATTCGGCGGATACCTGCTGACGGTCATCGGCCGGATGGCGACGCTTACGATCGGCGCGATCTTGGCCGCGCTGACAAACCTGCTTTATGCAGATATGGCGGTCGGCGGCGCCAACATGCAGGCGGCAAGCGACGCCATCGGTTTCTCGTGGCTGATCGCCCACATGGCGCCTTTCGGGTCGGAAGGATTGCCGCGACTGACCTTCACCATCATGTGGGAAAACCTCGCCATCGGAATTGCGGGCGCAGCCTATGTCGCGTGGCTTTCCTCCATCGTGTCGAAGAAGTACGCCGCCGTGCAGTATGCGCTGCTGTCCTCCCTCACGCTGCTGATCGGCACGCTGGGGCGCGGCGCGCTGGGCGAGATGATCGAGGACCAAGGATATTACTACGTTTTCATTCTCACCACCTTGATCGGCGGCATCGCCGTGGTGCTATGCATTGCTGAGTGGATAAGGGAAAAGCGCGCCGGGTCGAAAAGCGGCATCGTGACGCCTGACCACCAGGTCTCGGCAGGATCCTAGTCCGGCATTTCATCGTTCAAGCGCAGGACCTCGCCCGCGAGGTACAGCGATCCTGCGATCAGCACCGGCAAGCCGTCGTCGGGCAGCGCTTCTAGTGCCTGTTCCACCGTTTCGCGGTTCATCGCGCGGGGGCAGACGTCTTCCGCCCTGTGGCTGACGTCGCCGGGCACCGGGACGACCTGCACCGTGGCGAGGTTTTCGCGCAACGGGCCGACGATGGCAGCGGGGTCCTTGCGCGCCAGCATGCCGAGCACGAGATGCAGCGGCTCGCTCCCGCTGAAATGTGTTGCCAGCACTTGGCCGGCGGAAGGGTTGTGCCCGCCGTCGAGCCAGACCGTGTGGCTTCTCCCCGCAAGCCGCGTCAGCGGACCGTCGCCCAGTTTCTGCAAGCGCGCGGGCCAGCGGGCGCGGCGGATGCCTTTCGCCAGGGCTTCGGGCGCAACGGTCACGTAATCCTGGTGGCGCAGCATGGCGACGGCGAGCGCGGCGTTTTCCGCCTGATGCTCGCCGCGCATGGCGGGCAGCGGCAGGACCAGCTCGCCGTGGCGGTCAGCGTAAGTGAGCACGTCGGTGACGCTGGCGTGCCAATGCGTGCCGCGCATCGCCAGCGGCGCGCCCGCTGCCATTGCCGCCCGCTCGATCTCCAGCTCGGCTTCCGGCGGGTAGGACAGGGTGACGAGCGAGCTGCCCGGCCGCACGATGCCCGCTTTTTCGAACGCGATACGCGCGAGCGGGGATGTGGGCAGGCCGTCCTCGGCGCGCAGCAGATACTCTTCGTGGTCGATGCCCAGCGCGGCGATGCCGCAGGCGGCGGGGCGCTTAAACACGTTGGTCGCATCCAGCCTGCCCCCAAGACCGACTTCGACGATCGCCGCGTCGGCCGGGGTCCGCGCGAAAGCGAGCAGGCTGGCGGCGGTCGAGACTTCGAAGAAACTGGTGCCGAGACCGTCCGACGCGTCGATCACCTCCTCCAGCAGGGCGGCGAGCGCTTCGTCCGAAATCACCTCCCCGGCCACCCGGATGCGCTCGTTGAAGCGCACGAGATGCGGGCTGGTGGAGACGTGCACGGTCTTGCCGTCCGCTTCCAGCATCGCGCGCAGGAAGGCGCAGGTCGAACCTTTGCCGTTGGTGCCCGCGACATGGAACACGGGCGGCAGGCGGTCCTGCGGATTGCCCAGCCTCTCCAGCAAGGCGCGGATCACCGAGGTGTCGAAACGCCCGTGCTGCAGCTTCATCCGCGCCAGCCGGTCGAGCTGGCGCTGGACGGCCGGGTCTTCGGAGGTCGCGAAATCCGCGACCATCGCCGTCAGGCCGCTTCCCGGTCGGGTTGCAGGAAATCGAGCAGCGTCGCGAGGCGCGCTTTCAGGTCCTTCCGCTCCACCACCATGTCCACCATGCCGTGCTTGCGGAGGTATTCGGCGCGCTGGAACCCTTCGGGCAGCTTCTCGCGGATCGTATCCTGGATCACGCGCTGGCCGGCAAAGCCGATCAGGGCACCGGGCTCCGCGATATGGATATCGCCGAGCATGGCGTAGCTGGCCGTGACGCCGCCGGTGGTCGGATCGGTCAGCACGACGATATAGGGCAGGCCCGCTTCGCGCAGGCGGCGCGTCATCACAGTGGCCTTGGGCATCTGCATCAGGCTGAGAATGCCTTCCTGCATCCGCGCACCGCCCGCGGCGGTCACCACGATGAAGGCGCATTTGCGGGTCAGCGCGCGCTGCGCGGCCTGGCAGAACGCCGTGCCAACGGCCATGCCCATGCTGCCGCCCATGAACTTGAAATCCTGCACGCCGACCACGGCCGGGTGGCCGTCGATCGTCCCGCTGCCGGCCGTGAACGCATCGTTATGCGGATTGGCGGCGCGCGCGGCCTTCAGCCGGTCGGTGTATTTCTTCGTATCCTTGAAGCGCAGGGGATCCTCGCGCACCTGCGGCGGGGAGAGCAGCTCATACCCATCGTCCAGCAGCAGCGACAACCGCCGGTCCGCGCCGATTCGGCCGTGGTGGTCGCAGCGCGGGCAGACGTTGAGATTCTCCTCGTACTCCTTGGAGAAGATCATCTCCGCGCAGTTGGGGCACTTCACCCACAGGTTGTCGGGCGTGTCCTTCTTGGGAACGAAGGGCAGCGAATTGCGAACGCGATCTAGCCAGCTCATGGGTCAGCCCTTTCGCGCGGAATGGACGGCGTTGGCAAGCGCCTGCGTGAGCTCGCGCAGCTTTTCGGGCGCATCGTTACCATGCTCTCCCACGATCTCGACCAGGGCGGAGCCGACGACCACGCCGTCCGCGACCTGTGCGATGGCCGCAGCCTGTTCCGGAGTGCGGACCCCGAAGCCGACTGCCACCGGCAGGTCGGTAGCCGCCTTCAGTCGCGCGACGGCATCGGCGATGCTGGCCTGTGCGGCCTGCTGCTTGCCGGTAATCCCGGCGACGGAGACGTAATAGAGGAAGCCGTCCGACCCCTCCAACACCCGCGGTAGGCGCGCCGCATCGGTGGTGGGTGTGGACAGGCGGATGGGCGCAATGTTCTTCGCGCGCAGGGCCGGGCCGAGCGCCTCGTCCTCTTCGGGCGGGATGTCGACGCAGATGACCCCGTCGACGCCGGCCTTGGCGCATTCATCCGCAAACCATTCCGGACCGTGCCGGATCATCGGGTTGGCATATCCCATCAGCACCAGCGGAACGTGCGGGTGGCGCGCGCGAAATTCGGCCGCATGGCGCAGCACGTCCGCGGTGGTGGTGCCGCCATTGAGCGCGCGGATATTCGCCGCCTGGATCGCGGGGCCATCGGCCATCGGATCGGTGAACGGCATGCCCAGCTCGATCACGTCCGCGCCGCCGGCGACCAGCGCGTCGAGATTGGCCGCCGTGTCGCCATCGCCCGCTGTGATGAAGCAGACGAGGGCTGGGTGCGGCTTGGCGAAGGCGGTAGAGAAGCGGGTCATTCCGGCGATCTTCCAATCTTGTCGCGTAAGATTATCGACGCAATGCCCAGTCCGATTTGTCCTCCACCTGCGAAGATTCCGAGATATAACCTCGTCTCATTGGTTGTGCCGATCACGGACCACAGCATGGCCGCGCCGGCGGCAATCATCACTAGCCCCAGGAACGCAAAGAACTTCAAATCTCCACTCCCAGCTTTTCGGCGACGGTGAAGATGTCCTTGTCGCCGCGGCCGCACAGGTTGGCGAGGATGATGCTGTCCTGCGGCATCTCCTTCGCGCGCTTGGCGACTGCGGCGATCGCGTGGCTGGGTTCCAGCGCGGGGATGATGCCTTCCGTCCGGCAGAGGAGCTGGAAGGCGTCCAGCGCCTCCTTGTCCGTGATCGCGGTGTATTCCACGCGGCCCGTGTCCTTAAGCCAGGCGTGTTCCGGCCCGATGCCGGGATAGTCGAGGCCGGCGCTGATCGAGTGGCCCTCGGTGATCTGGCCGTCCTCGTCCTGCAGCAGGTAGGTGCGGTTGCCGTGTAGGACTCCCGGATGGCCGCCCAACAGGCTGGCGGCGTGCTCATCGCCATCGAGCCCGTGCCCGGCGGCCTCCACGCCCAGCATTCCTACATCGCTATCGTCCAGGAACGGGTGGAACAGTCCCAGCGCATTCGACCCCCCGCCGATGCAGGCAACGAGCAGATCTGGAAGGCGTCCTGTGCGCAGCTCTATCTGCGCTTTAGCTTCCTTGCCGATCACGCTCTGGAAATCGCGCACCAGCTCCGGATAGGGATGCGGCCCCGCGGCGGTGCCGATGATGTAGAACGTGTCCGAAACATTGGCGACCCAGTCGCGCAGCGCCTCGTTCATCGCGTCCTTCAGCGTGCCGCGCCCGGCCGTGACGGGCACGATTTCCGCGCCGAGCAGCTTCATCCGGAACACGTTGGGCGATTGCCGCCGGACGTCTTCCGCGCCCATGTAGACGACGCAGGGCAGGCCGAAGCGTGCGCAGACGGTGGCCGTGGCGACCCCGTGCTGGCCCGCGCCGGTTTCCGCGATGATGCGCGTCTTGCCCATGCGCATCGCCAGCAGGATCTGCCCGATGCAGTTGTTGATCTTGTGCGCGCCGGTGTGGTTGAGTTCGTCGCGCTTGAACCAGACTTGCGCGCCCATTCCCGCACCTGCGTCCTTGCGCAGTTCCTCGGTCAGCCGCTCCGCGTAATAAAGCGGGGAAGGGCGGCCGACGTAATGTTCGAGCAGGCCGTCGAACTGTTCCTGGAAAGCGGGGTCCGCATGCGCCGCGCGGTATTCGCGCTCCAGATCGAGTACCAGCGGCATCAGCGTTTCGGCGACGTAGCGGCCGCCGTAATCGCCGAAATGGCCACGCGAATCCGGCATTTGCCGAAAGCTGTTCGCTTTCGAAGGGGGCATGGTGCTGGAAGGATTGGCTGAGTTCATGGGGTCATTTGTTCGCTGAGAGGGCGGCTTCGCAAAAAGCGCGGATGCGGCCGATATCCTTGACGCCGAGCGCCGATTCAAGCCCGCTGGAGGCATCTACCAGCGGTGCGCCCGTGCGGCGGATGGCATCGGCCACCGTGTCGGGGGTCAGGCCGCCGGCAAGCCCCCAATCGGTCTGGTGGTTGAAACCGTCCAGTACGCTCCAGTCGAAGCCCACGCCATTGCCGCCGGGCAGCGCCTTGGCCGGCGCATCGTACAGCAGCCGCGCCGCCGCCTTGGCATAGCGCTGCACCTTTTCGAGCGATTTCGCATTCTGGATGCCCACCGCCTTCCAGAACTCCAGCTTGGTATGCTGGGCGAGGAGGTTGAGCCATTCGGCCGTCTCCGCCCCGTGGAACTGGACGATGTCGGGCTTCACCGTATCGTGCGCCATTCCCAGCTCCGCCGGCTGCATGTTCACGGTGAGCAGCACGACTTTCACATCCTTCGGCACGCGCCGGCGCAAGGCTGCTGCATCCTCGAGGCTCAAGTGGCGCGGGCTGGGCTCAAAATGCACGAGGCCGATGTGGGTCGCCCCCGCATCGACCGCCGCATCGACGGTCTCGGGTGTGGAAAGCCCGCAGATCTTTACAAGCTGGGTCATTGGTTCAGAGTGTCGCCTCGATATCGCGGGCGGCTTGCGCGGGATCGTCGGCGCGGCTGATGGGGCGGCCGATGACCAGCACGCTGGCGCCGTCGTCACGCGCCTGACGCGGGGTTACGGTGCGCTTCTGGTCGCCGGTGGCGGCGCCTGCCGGGCGCAGGCCGGGCACGACGAAATAGCCGCCGTGCCATTGCTGTTTGACCGATTTCACTTCCTGCCCGGAACACACGATCCCGTCGAGCCCGCTCGCCTGTGCGAGTTCGGCAAGGCGCATCACGTGGTCGTGGGGGGAGCCGGTCACGCCGGTCCGAGCAAGGTCCCGCTCGTCGAGGCTGGTGAGCATCGTCACGGCGACGACCTTGCACCGCTCGCCCGCGGCGGCCTTGGCATCTTCCATCATCGCCCGCCCGCCGCCGGCGTGGACGGTGACGATGGCCGGTTCCAGCACACTGATCGCCCGCATCGCCGCGCCGACGGTGTTGGGAATGTCGTGCAGCTTGAGGTCGAGAAAGATCGGCAGGCCCACTTGCGCCAGGTCGTGGACCCCGTGCGAGCCGTGGGCACAAAAGAATTCCAGGCCCAGCTTCAGCCCGCCGACATGCGCCTTGACGCGGCTTGCGAGCGCGCGCGCGGCATCGAGCTGCGGCACATCGACGGCGAGGAAGACGGGGTTGGTCACGGGCGCGGTCAGGACTTGTCGTCGGCCGTCAGCGGGCCGGGATCTTCCAGCGGTCGCGGGCGGTCGGAATGGGTCGGCGTGGGGCTGGGTACCGGTGCGGGCGTCGGTGTCGCAGCGGTGGTTGACGCGGTTCCCGCCGTGTGCGTGGTGTGCGTCGTGCTCTGCAGGGACCGGATCTTGCGCTCCAGCCGCCATGCCTGCGTGCGATAGACCAGCCAGGTCGGCACCAGGCCGAGCAGGAAGGACACGATCACCACCGCGGGCAGGCGAGTCTGCCAGATCAGGTTTTCCCAGATGTGGACTTCGCTCGTTTCGCCCCAGTTGGCCACCGAGAAGGCGACCAGCGCGACCAGCAGGAAAACCCACACCAGCGTTCTGACAATCTGCATTCCAATCTCCCTCGAAGAACGGGCGCGATGCTAGGGGCAGGGCCGCCGCTTGGGAAGGGGCGGCGCGCCGTCAGCCGAAGACGCGGTCGAAGATCGTGTCGACCTGTCTGAAGTGGTAATCGAGGTTGAAGCTTTCGGCGAGGTCTTCGGGCGCGATCTTCGCCGTCACTTCCTCGTCGGCCTGCAACAGTTCGAGCAGCGACCGCTTGCCGTCCGATTCCCACACTTTCATCGCGTTGCGCTGGACCAGCGCATAGGCATCCTCGCGGCTGATGCCGGCCTGCGTCAGGGCGAGCAGGACGCGCTGGGAATGGACGAGGCCGCCCATCCGGTCGAGATTGGCCTGCATGCGGTCGGGATAGACCAGCAGCTTGTCGACCACGCCGGTCAGCCGCGCCAATGCGAAATCGAGCGTGATGGTGGCATCGGGGCCGATGAACCGTTCGACCGAGGAGTGGGAAATGTCACGCTCGTGCCAGAGCGCCACGTTCTCCATGGCGGGCAGGGCGTAGGCGCGGATCATCCGGGCCTGCCCGGTCAGGTTCTCGGTCAGGATCGGGTTGCGCTTGTGCGGCATAGCGCTCGAACCCTTCTGGCCGGGCGAGAAATATTCCTCTGCCTCAAGCACCTCGGTGCGCTGCAGATGGCGGATTTCCACCGCGAGCCGCTCGATTGAGCTCGCGATCACGGCCAGTGTGGCGAAATACATCGCGTGGCGATCGCGCGGGATGACCTGCGTGCTGACCGGCTCGACCGCCAGGCCAAGGCGTTCAGC
This sequence comes from Alteriqipengyuania flavescens, assembly GCF_030406725.1. Lineage (NCBI taxonomy): Bacteria > Pseudomonadati > Pseudomonadota > Alphaproteobacteria > Sphingomonadales > Erythrobacteraceae > Pseudoblastomonas > Pseudoblastomonas flavescens. The sequence continues at coordinate 2,013,089 of NZ_CP129107.1, forward strand.
AACGTGCTCTTCGACTTCGGGCGGAATGTTGGCGAACGTGCCGACAGCGCCGCTTATCGCGCACGTTGCGATCTCTGCGCGCGCGGCGACGAGGCGGGCGCGGCAGCGTTCGAATTCGGCGTAGGCCTGCGCCAGCTTCAGGCCGAAAGTGGTCGGTTCGGCGTGGATGCCGTGGCTGCGCCCGATGGTGGCGGTGTACTTGTGCTCTTCCGCCCGACGCTTCAGCGCGGCGAGCAGCAGGTCCATGTCTTCCAGCAGGATGTCGCTCGCCCGCGCCAGCTGCACGGCAAGCGTGGTATCCAGCACGTCGCTGCTGGTCATGCCCTGATGCATGAAGCGCGCTTCCTCGCCGACCTGGTCGGCGACCCAGGTTAGGAAGGCGATGACGTCGTGCTTGGTGACCGCCTCGATCTCGTCGATCGCATTCACGTCGATCTCCGGCTCGGTCGCCCACCAGTCCCACAGCGCCTTGGCCGCGCTGTCCGGCACGACGCCCAGCTCGCCCAGCTTCTCGGTCGCATGCGCCTCGATCTCGAACCAGATGCGATATTTCGCTTCCGGCTCCCACAAGGCGGTCATGGCAGGGCGGGCGTAACGGGGGACCATGGGATGCTCCGGTCGGATGGCTTGGGGACGAGGGGCGCGTATGGCTTCGGCCCCGGCAATTCAAGCCCGCTTCCCCGCATTTCCTTGTAAGAACACGGCAAGGTGTGCAGGCTACGGCGAGGGATGCGGAAATTTGCCGTATTCAACAGGGGATTAATTCGTGAGTCGCACCAAATTTGCCGCGTTTGGCTTGATTGCCGCTGCCTGGGTTTCGCCTGCACTTGCCGGGGACGAGCCGATATACGCACCGGCTCCCGATTGGGTGGAGGTCATCCCGGCTAGCGAGGTAGACAGCGATACGGGGCCGTCGGACCGGCTGATCGATACGCAGATCTGGATCGATGAGGGCACTGTCCATCGCTACGAAGAGCGGATCGTGCGGCTCGACAGCACCGAGGCGTTGACTTCTGCCGGTACGCTGCAGACCACGTGGCTGCCCGACAAGGGCGACCTGACTATTCATGCCCTGCAGATCCTGCGCGGCGGGGAGGTCATCGATCTGATCGAACAGGGCGTGCGCTTCGATACGCTGCGCCGCGAACGCGGGCTGGAGATGCGCTTCCTCGACGGCGTCCTGACGGCAACGGTCGCGGTTCCCGGCCTCAAGGTCGGCGACCGGCTTCGCGTGGCCTATTCGACTTCGCTCAACGACCAGGCGCTGGGTAACGAAATCCAGGCGCGCCATTTCCTGCCCAGCGAACCGCAGCAGATCGGCCGCAGCCGGGTTATCGCGAGCTGGGCAGCAGACGACGACATCCTGTGGTCGGCAGGCCCGGACGTGGAGGGCATCGAAACGGAGACGGTCGGGGGGCGCACGCGTCTTTCGCTCGAACTTCCCATCGCGCGGCGCAAGCCCGTGCCTTACGACGCGCCGAGCCGCTTCAAGCGCCCGCCGATTCTGGAAATTACCAGTTTCGCCAATTGGCAGGAATTGTCTCGCGAGATGGCGCCGCACTTCGAAACCGCCGCAACCATAGAGCCCGGCGGCGAGCTTGCCGGCAAGGTTGCTGCAATCAGGGCCGCCAGCACCGACCTGCTGACCCGGGCGGTCGCGGCCACGCGGCTGGTGCAGGAAGACATCAGCTATTTGATGAATGGTCTCGATGGCGGAAATTACCTGCCACAGAACGCCGAACTGACATGGGACAAGAAATACGGCGACTGCAAGGCCAAGTCGGTCCTGCTGCTCAGCATGCTGCGAGAGCTGGGCATCGAATCGCAGGCCGTGCTCGTGACGACGCAGGGCGGGGATGCCTTGAGCGAGGTGACCGCCTTGCCCGGACATTTCGACCATATGATCGTGCGCGCCACGATCGACGGGGTCGACTACTGGATCGACGGCACCAGCAACGGTACCCGCGCGACCAATATCGGCGAAGTTCCGCCGTTTTACTATGCGCTGCCATTGACCGCAGAAGGGACCGACCTGGTCCCGATGACCCAGCGTGAGCAGCCCTGGCCCGACCAGATCATGACGACCGTTCTCGACTTGTCGGCAGGGATCGACCTGCCAGGCCTGTCCACCATGCGCATACAGGCGTTCGGGGCGGGCGGGGCCTCGTTCAAGCAATTCGCCGCGCAGCTGGACGCGCAGGGCAAGCAGGAGATGCTGCGGTCCATGTCCGGTTCGGGCGATATCGTGACCGACGTAGACGTCAGTTATGACGACGAAAGCGGGACCGGGCTGTTCGTGGCGAAAGGGCTGATGGACAACCCGTTTTCGTGGCGCGATGGCGAGCTTGTTTACAATCTGACCCCTTCCTCGGGACTCAGCTTCTCACCCGACCGCGCGCGATCTTCATGGCGGAACATACCCGCAGCGACACGAGGCCCGACCCGCGAGCGGTCGATCTTGGAATTGGAGCTGCCGGGCGCCGGCAAAGGCTTCACGCTTCGCGGCGATGCGGCGATGCGCGGCGAAGCGGCCAACCAGGTCATCAGCTGGGACGGTGCGATCGAGGGAAGCACTGTAAGTGTCGCCGTAGAAACGATCGGGCATCTGGGCGAAATTGCCCCAGACCGCATCGGCGCGGAAAAACGCGCTGTGATGGCTCTCTCGGCGAAGAAGCTGGAAGTGCTTGCTCCGGCCGATCCGCTGTGGCGCTGGGAACGTGATCCGCGCGAACTGGCGCGCGCCGCCGCGCCGCTGATGGCGCAATTCGATGCCGCCCTCGCGAATGCCGCTCCCGACGATTTCGCCCCGCTTGAACGCAGGGCCGCATTCAAGAAACTTCTGCTGGATTACGAAGCGGCGCTAATTGATTACGACCGGCTGGTAGAAGAGCGCGGTGCGATCGACGAATTGCGGACGCGCGCATCCTTGCACGACCAGATGGGAAACCTTGCCAAGGCGACGGAGGGCTATCGCGAGGTCTACGACCTCGAGCCTGACGTGTGGAACGGCTATAATCTGGCCATTGCCCTCGCCCGAACGGGCGCCATCGACGAGGCGCTGGAAACGCTCGACACTATCGTTGTCGATGACGACGACGCATGGCGCATCGCCACCTTCCGCTCCGACATCCTGGGCATTGCCGGCCGCGCGGAAGACGGGCTTTTCGAGATCGAGAGTGCGCTGGCATCGGGCGAGACGGACGCCGCGCTGCTCAACCAGGATTGCTGGTTCCGCGGGATCTACGACGTTGGCACCGAAGACGGGGTCGCGCGATGCAATGCCGCTGTCGAGAAAGCCAGCGAGTCCGCCAACGTATTCGACAGCCGGGCCATGATGCATTTCAAGCTAGGCGATCACGATGCGGCGCTTGCCGACCTCGATGCGGCGCTGGAACTCGACCCTTCGCAGGAAGCCTCGCTTTACCTGCGCGGCGTCGTGCGCCTGGCTGAGGGCGACGCCGCAGGAATGGACGATATCCGCGCGGCCCGGCGCATCTGGCCGGCAGTCGACACGATCTACGCCGGATACGGTATTACGCCGCCGTCCTGACAAGCCTTACAGGCAGGGCTCAGATGAGCCCCTTGCTCCGCAGCGAAACGTGCCCTTCGCGCCCTACGATGACGTGATCGTGTACGACGATTCCGAGCAGGCGCCCGGCTTCGGCGATCCGGTTGGTGATGTCGATGTCGGCGCGGCTCGGCTGCGGGTTGCCGCTCGGATGGTTGTGGACGAGGATCAGCGCCGTCGCGCCGATTTCCAGCGCACGCTTTACCACTTCGCGCGGATGGATCGCGGCCTCGTCGATCGAACCGTCACCGACGTGGTCGTCCAGGATCAGGCGGTTCTGTGTGTTCAGGTACAGCACGCGGACCCGTTCCACCGTCAGGTGGGCCATGTCGATCGTGAGGTAGTCGATCAACGCCTGCCAGCTGCCCAGCACGGGCTTGTCCTGTACGCCCGCCTTCGCCAGCCTGCGTGCGGCCAGGGCCACGACCTTCAGCGCGGCGGCGCTGGTCTCGCCCATCTGCGGGTGTCCGGCGAGGGCCTTCGGGTCGGCATTGAGCACCCCGGCCAGCGAACCGAAGCGCTGCATCAGGCTCTTTGCGATGGGCTTGGTATCGATCCGCGGGCGCGAGGCGGCGAGAAGATATTCGAGCACCTCGTAATCGGCCAGCGCGTCCGCGCCGCCTTCCAGCAATCGCGTGCGCAGCCGTGCGCGGTGCCCGGCATGATCGGCCTTGCCAGCCTGGCCTTTCTTGGCCGGCGTGTCGGTGCGCCCCTCTTCCACGCCGCCTGATTGCCCGCCATCGCGCGCCTGTGCAAGGCGGGAAGCGGGGCGGGGGCGGAATATACCGGATGCAAGCGGGCCACTGCGGTTGACTCGAATCCGGCACCCCCCTAAGGGGGCGGCGCCCTTGGCGGGCACCTTCGTTGCCCGTGCCTCACACACTCCGCAGGAGCATGGCATGAGCGACGATAAACCCGCCCGGGAACCCGTCGGTGAAGATGCGAGAATCGACGCGCTGGAAGAGCGGCTCAAGGCGGCTCAGGAGCGCGAAGCGGAACGCAACCGGCCGAAGACGCAAGGTACCGATGCGAATTACAAGCTCGGCAACCGCGTCCTGGCCGAACTGCTCGGCGGGCTTCTTGGCGGGGCGGCGATCGGATGGGTCATCGACCGGGTCTTCGATACGTCGCCGTGGGGTCTGTTGGTGATGCTGTTCCTCGGGATCGGTGTCGCCTTCAGGAACATCATCCGGATTTCCAGCCGGCGCCCGGACGATCCCCAGTAAGGGGTTCGCGATGGGCGCCCGTTGCATGCAGGTTTGAGGTATTTCGCGGTGGCGCAAGAAGCCAAAGTCGATCCGATGTACCAGTTCCAGATCCAGCCGATCTTCGGCTCGGAAAACTGGGAACTGGGCAGTAGCGGTTTCAATATCGCCTTCACCAACAGCGCGATGTGGATGCTGATCAGCGCCGTCGTGCTGTGGGTATTCATGCTGGGCGGTATGCGGCGGGAACTGGTGCCGGGCCGCTGGCAGATGGCCGTTGAAAGCTTCACCGGCTTCATCGACAACATGCTGGAAGCCAACGTCGGCAAGGCCGGGCGCAAATATGTGCCCTACATCTTCAGCCTCTTCATGTTCATCCTGTTCGCCAACCTCCTCGGCCTGATGCCGCTGGGCCTGGCGGGCGTCCACCCGTTCACGTTCACCAGCCACCTGACGGTGACCGGAGTGCTGTCGCTGTTGACCTTCGCGATCGTCCTGATCGTGGGTTTCGCGAAGCACGGTTTTCACTTCTTCAGCCTGTTCGTGCCGCATGGCACACCGTGGCCGATGATCCCGATCATCTTCCCGATCGAGCTGATCAGCTTCCTGTTCCGCCCGATCAGCCTGGCGCTGCGACTGTTCGTCGCCATGATGGCCGGTCATGTCCTGCTGGAAATCCTCTCCAGCTTCGTGATCAGCGGCATCAACGCCGGCCCGGCCTTTAGCGCGCTCGTTTCCATCCCCAGCATGCTGCTGATGATCGCCATCTGCGCGCTGGAAATCCTGGTCGCGGGCATCCAGGCCTATGTTTTCGCACTGCTTAGCTCGCTGTACATCAACGACGCTGAAAACCTTCACTAAGCCTTTCAATTCTATCTGTTTACAAAGGAATTTCTCATGGATCTCGAAGCTGCAAAAATGATCGGTGCCGGTCTCGCTGCCATCGGCGCCGGCATGGCTGCCCTGGGCGTGGGTAACGTCTTCGGCTCGTTCCTCGAAAGCGCCCTGCGCAACCCGGGTGCCGCAGACGGCCAGCAGGGCCGCCTGTTCATCGGCTTCGCCGCAGCCGAACTTCTCGGCCTGCTGGCATTCGTCATCGCGATGATCATCCTCTTCGTCTGAGGAAAGAAAACGGCAGTCGGCGAGGATCCCTCCCGACTGCCGCCTCGCCTGACCGCTTCCCACCCGACGCTCGGAATCCGCCATGCCTCAAATCGCGCAGCTCGCCGAAACGTGGTCCAGCCAGCTCTTCTGGCTGCTGGTCTTCTTCGGCCTCGTCTACTTCATCGTCGGTCGCGGAATGGTGCCGAAGGTGATGGGCACGGTGGAATCGCGCGACAAGCAGATCGCCGACGATCTTGCCGCAGCGCAGGCCGCCCGCGACGCGGCCGATGCGCAGGAAGAAGCGTGGCGCGTTCGCGAGAACGAGAACCGTGCGAACGCGCAGGCCGTGGTGGCTGAAGCGAAGGCCGAGGCTGCCCGGAACACCGAAAAGAAACTGGCCGCAGCCCAGTCGCGCATCGACAAGAAGATTGCCGATGCCGAAACCCGGATCGAAGCTTCGCGCAGCGAAGCGTTGGCCGAAATCGAAACCGTCGCGGTCGAAGCCACGCAGGACATCGTCCGCCAGCTGGCCGGTGTGACCGCAACCAAGCCGACGGCAAAGGCTGCCGTGAAGAAGGCCATGGCCCATGTCTGACACTCGCAGCGATCCCTTCGCCGGCCAGCCGCCGGAAGTTCTCGCCACGGATGCCGCGGAAATCACCGGCACCATCGATCACGGCGCGGGCAAGCACGAGGAACCCAGCGCCTTCGGTCTGGAACCCTACCAGTGGGTGGCCGTCTCGATGGTCATTTTCATCCTGATCGCCCTGTTCGTCGCCAAGGCGCACAAGGCGGTGACGGGCGGGCTCGACAACCAGATCGCCGCCATCCGCCAGCAGCTCGACGAAGCCAAGTCGCTCCGGGCCGAGGCAGAGGCACTGCGCGAAGAATACGCCGCCAAGGTCGCCGGCGCCGAAAAGGACGCCGAGGCGATGCTCGCCAACGCGCAGACCGAAGCCGACGCCATCGTCGCCAAGGCCGAAGCGGATACGGAAGCGACCATCACGCGCCGTAAGGCCATGGCCGAGGACAAGATCGCCGCTGCTGAACGCGCGGCGGTGGACGATCTCAAGGCGCGCGCAGCCAATGCCGCAGCGGCAGCGAGCCGCGCGATCATCGGCGAGAAGCACGATGCCGCGAGTGATGCGTCGCTGGTGGACAAGACCATCGCCAGCATCTGAGCGGACATCTCAACCGATTATCGAAGAGGGCGGCCTGCGGGTCGCCTTTTTTGTGCCCGATCGACGGGGACGGGCTGCCTTAGTCGAAGAGCGACAGGTCTAGTTCCTCCGACGGGCCGAACCAGACCACGTGATGTGTATGGTCGGCCTTGTCGTCGCCGCTCAGCCCGTGGGCGAAGATGGTCAGGTCGCCGCGCTCTTCGGCCGCCCAAGTGGCGAATTCCCCGAATTGCGCCGGGCGGAGCGACAGCTGGCAGGATCCGCGCGGATGCGGCCCTATCGGGACGAGGTGGAAGTGACCGACCGGCATGCCGAAGCGTTCCTGCGCGCGGGCGGCAAAGGCGCGGGCTGCGTCCACCTCCGTGGCATCGAAATAGATATGGGCATGGAATCCGCGCAGCCTCATTGCGACAGCTCCGTCAGAAAGCGTCCTTCGCCGCTCTCAGCGCGGCAAAGGTTTCGTGGGGCGCAGCGCCGCCCCATTTCGCCATCAGTCCCGGATCGTCGGCGCGCAGGAAGGGGTTGGTGGCGAGTTCGCGGTCCAGCCGGGTGGGGACGGTCGGCTCGTCGCGCTCGCGCTTGGTCGTGATTTCGTCGGCATAGGCCCGCAGCTCCGCATTGTCGGGATCCGCATGGAGCGCGAACTTCACATTGGCCGCGGTGTATTCATGCGCGCAGTACAGCGTGGTTTGGGGCGGCAGGCTGCGGATGCGATCGAGGCTTGCCCAGAACTGCTCCGGCTCGCCTTCGAACATCCGCCCGCAGCCCAGCGCGAACACGCTGTCGCCGACAAACGCGATGGCGACATCGGGGAGATGGAATGCGACGTGCCCGTTCGTGTGCCCGCTGACATCGATAACCCCCGCTTCGTGCGCACCGAGCGCGACCGTGTCGCCATGCGCGACCACGCGGTCGATGGGGGAGAGCTTCTCCACCTCCTTCGGGGCGAGGACTTTCGCTCCCGTGGCCTCGACAATGGCCTTGTTCCCGCCAGCGTGGTCGGGGTGCCAGTGCGTGTTCCAGATTTGCGTGATGCGCCAGCCCTTCGCGTCCGCCTGGCGCAGGTACTCCGCACCGTCCGGCGTATCGATCGCGGCGGTCTCGCCGCTGTCGGGATCGTGAAGCAGGAAGCCGTAATTGTCGGACAGGCAGGGGAACTGGTGGACGGTGAGAGGCATCGCGCCACTTTACACGAGGCCCCGACGTAGGAAAGGCCCGCCTGCGGTTCACGCAGACGGGCCTTGCCTGATCCCTGCAATCATCGGCCGCTGAAAGCGACCGACAGAGGCCGACCGCAGGTGCCGCGCAGCCCGACGAAGCCCGGCGGAGCAAGTTGCGCCGGGGACGCTCGCCCGGACGGGCGAGCGTCACTTGAAAGCGCTTACTTCTTTTCGTCTTTCTTGAGCGCTTCGCCCAGGATGTCGCCGAGCGATGCGCCGCTGTCGGACGAACCGAACTGGGCAACCGCTTCCTTCTCTTCGGCGATCTGGCGCGCCTTGATCGAGAAGTTCGGCTTCTTCGAACGATCGAAGCCGGTGACCATCGCATCGACCTTCGAACCGGTCTGGAAGCGATCAGGACGCTGTTCGTCGCGGTCGCGGCCGAGGTCCGAACGCTTGATGAAGCCGGTCGCGCCGTCTTCGCCGACCTGGACTTCCAGGCCGCCGTCGCGGACTTCCAGCACCGTCACGGTGACCACGTCGCCACGCTTCATGCCCGATGCGCTGGCTGCGCCTTCGGCCGTCGGTGCACCCTTTTCGAGCTGCTTCATGCCGAGGCTGATGCGTTCCTTCTCGACATCGACGTCGAGAACGACGGCTTCGACTTCCTCGCCCTTGCGGTGCAGGGCCAGAGCGTCTTCACCCGAAATGCCCCAGGCGATGTCGGACATGTGGACCATGCCGTCCACGTCGCCCGGCAGGCCGATGAACAGGCCGAATTCGGTCGCGTTCTTGACTTCGCCCGTGACGGTGGAGCCGACCGGGAACTTCTCTGCGAAATCGTCCCACGGATTGCCCTGGGCCTGCTTGAGGCCGAGGCTGATGCGGCGCTTCTCGCTGTCGACTTCCAGCACGACCACTTCGACTTCCTGCGAGGTCGACACGATCTTGCCCGGGTGGACGTTCTTCTTGGTCCAGCTCATTTCCGAAACGTGGACCAGGCCTTCGATGCCCGGTTCCAGTTCCACGAAGGCGCCGTATTCGGTGATGTTCGTGACCGTACCGGTCATCTTCGCACCGACCGGGTACTTCTGCGCCACGCCATCCCACGGATCGCTTTCGAGCTGCTTCATGCCCAGGCTGATGCGCTGCGTATCGGCGTTGATGCGCACGATCTGCACGGTCACGGTCTGGCCGATCTCGATCACTTCGCTGGGGTGGTTGACGCGCTTGTAGCTCATGTCGGTGACATGAAGCAGGCCGTCGATACCGCCGAGGTCCACGAAGGCACCGTAATCGGTGATGTTCTTGACCACGCCGTCGATAACCTGGCCTTCGGCGAGATCGTTGATCAGTTCGCTGCGCTGTTCGGCACGGGTTTCCTCCAGCACCGCGCGGCGGGAGACCACGATGTTGCCGCGGCGACGGTCCATCTTCAGGATCTGGAACGGCTGCGGCATATCCATCAGCGGGGCGACATCGCGCACGGGGCGGATGTCGACCTGGCTACCGGGCAGGAAGGCCACGGCGCCGTCGAGGTCGACGGTGAAGCCACCCTTGACGCGGCCGAAGATGCGGCCTTCGACGCGCTTGCCTTCGCCGAATTCGTTCTCGAGCTTGTCCCACGCGGCTTCGCGGCGGGCGCGGTCGCGGCTGAGCATGGCTTCGCCGTCGGCGTTTTCCACGCGGTCGACATAGACTTCGACTTCGTCACCCACTTTGGGTGCGACATCGTCTTCGCCGCGCTCGAATTCCTTGATGTTGACGCGGCCTTCGCTCTTCAGGCCGACATCGATGATCGCCATGCCGGCTTCGATGCCGGTGACGGTGCCCTTGACGACGCGGCCTTCGAAACCGCCGTCGTCGGCATTGCCGAGTTGTTCGTTGAGAAGCGCTTCGAAATCGTCGCGCGTCGGGTTGGCTGTGGTTGCCATCGTGGTGAGTTTCCTCAGGTCTGTTTGCTACCGGCCACCGGTTTTTCCGGGGTCTTGGTCCGTCTCCTTCGCACCATTGCAAAGGTGTACGGGGCAAGAGGGCCGTGATCTCCGCAAGGCCGAATGCGCAAGCGAAGGTCCTGTCGATCCGGGGATGTCGAGAACGGCCGCGCGCCTACGCGATACCCCCGCGAAAGGCAAGCGGTTTGCGGTGGGATCGCAGGGGGAGTGCGGGGACGCCGATCCAACCCGATGGAACACATGGAACACGGTCCAGGGGAAAATCAGCGGGCGGGCGCCAGAAGGGCGCAAACCGGCGGAAAAGCGGGGCTGGGGCGGGCGCGTGGCAAGCATGAACTGGGTCCTGCCAGCGTAGGACCGATGTAGGAAAGCGGTTTTCCGCCGTCAGCGGTGCTGTGCCTTTTCCACCGCCGCGATGGCAGCCGCGATGGCCGCTTCCCTGTCCAGCGCCGATGTATCGATGACCAGCGCACCGGGCGCCGCGCGCAGCGGAGCATCGGCGCGGTTAATGTCGCGATCGTCGCGCGCGGCGATGTCGGCCTCGATCTCGCGCAAGGGGATGTCGAGCTCGCGGTCCTGCATTTCCAGCCAGCGCCGGTTCGCCCGCGCCTCGACGCTGGCAGTGATGAACAGCTTCACGTCTGCATCGGGCGCGATGATCGTGCCGATGTCCCTCCCGTCGAGCACCGCGCCGCCGGGCTGCTCGGCAAAGCTGCGCTGCCGTTCGAACAGGGCCTGGCGCACCGAAGGGTGGACTGAGACGCGGCTGGCAAGCCCGCCCGCCTCCTCGCTGCGCAGGTGCGGATCGGCCAGCAGGCTGCCCGGAAAACTTGTCGCCGCCAGCGCATCGCCCGCATCGTCCGGGTCGCCGCCGTCGAGGAACACCTGCCGCCCGACCGCGCGATAAAGCAGGCCGGTATCGAGATGGGGCAAGCCGAAATGCGCGGCGAGGGCCTTGGAAATCGTCCCCTTGCCCGAAGCGGTCGGCCCGTCGACGGCGATGATCATGCCTCGCGCTCCTGTCCCTTGCGCCCGGTCCGCACGGCCTTCCAGAGGCCGAAGAGAGCGATCGCCGCCCAGAAGCCTTCGAGCACGAGGCTCGGCCAGTTGGTATGGACCAGCAGCGAAATCGTCAGCAACCCGGCCCCGGCTAAATTGGTGCCGTGGAGCACGAAGGGGTTGGGCGCGTCCTTCAGGGTCAGATAGGCATAGGCCGCGATGATGCAGGCGGTGCCGAGGAAGCCGATGAGGCTGTAGATGTCCAAACCGCTCATCGCATCGCCCCTTCCAGCAGCGCCATGAAATTCGGGAAGCTCGTCGCGATGGGCGCGGTGTCGTCCACTTCCACGCCATTGCGGCTGGCAAGGCCGGCGATGGCCATGCTCATGGCGATGCGGTGGTCGAGGTGGGTCGTGACCGGGCCGCCTCCGGCCAACGGCTCCCCGCCGGTGCCGTCGATGACAAGGCCGTCCCCGCGCTCTTCGACGCGGGCGCCGATAGCGGTGAGGGCGGTCGCCATGGCGGACAGGCGGTCGCTTTCTTTCACCCGCAATTCGTCGAGGCCGCTGGTCGTCGTGCGGCCGTTGGCGAGGGCGGCGGCCACGAAGAACACCGGGAATTCGTCGATCATGCTGGGGGCGATCGCCGGGTCGACTTCGATGCCGGAAAGGGCGGAATGGCGCACCCTGAGGTCGGCGACCGGCTCACCGCCGACTTCGCGCGGGTCCATTTCCTCGATGCTCCCGCCCATTTGCCGCAATACCTCGACCAGCCCGGCGCGCGTTGGATTGAGGCCGACGTTCTCGATCACCAGGTCGCTGCCTTCGGTGACCAGCGCGGCAACGATGAAGAAGGCGGCGGAGGAGGGGTCGCCGGGCACCTCGATCGTCTGCGGCTTCAGTTCCGCCTCGCCGTGCAGGCGGATGACGCGCTCCTTGCCATTGGCACCATCGTCCTCCCCGATCTCCAGCTTCGCGCCGAAACCGGCCAGCATCCGCTCAGAATGGTCGCGCGTGGGCACCGGTTCGATCACCGTGGTGATGCCGGCCGTGTTGAGGCCGGCGAGCAGGACCGCGCTTTTCACCTGCGCGCTGGCGACGGGGAGGCGATAGGAAATCGGCACCGCGGGGTGCGCACCGCGCATCATCAGCGGCAGCGTGCCGCCCGGCGAAGGCTCGAACGAAGCGCCCATCCGGCTCAGGGGCTCGATCACCCGGCCCATCGGGCGGCCCGACAGGCTGGCATCGCCGGTGAAGGCCGCCGTGACCGGATGGCTGGCGAGCAGGCCCATCAGGAGCCGCGTGCTGGTGCCGCTGTTGCCCATGTCCAGCGCCCGTTCGGGCTGAAGCAGGCCGCCCACGCCCACGCCGTGGATGCGCCAGGTGCCGCCCTCGTCCCGCTCGACCCCGGCGCCCATCGCCCGCATGGCGGCCGCGGTGGCAAGCACGTCCTCGCCTTCCAGCAGGCCGGTGACCGTCGTTTCGCCCACGGCGAGCGCGCCGAGCATCAGCGACCGGTGGCTGATCGACTTGTCGCCCGGCACGCGAATACGGCCGGTCAGCGGGTTCTGGCGGGAGAAGCGGTGGGGAGTGGTCATGCAGGCTCGATAGTTGTCGGCGGCTTTTGACAGCGCCCATGGCCTGTGGCAAGGCGCGCCGCCAACGCTGTGGGCCTTGAAATCTTGGCCGCCGGCAACACCTGATTTACACGCGTTACAAGCCCGCCCGAGCGGCGGCCATCAATCGAGGAACATCATGGTCAAACCCGAATGGGGCACCAAGCGCACCTGCCCGAAATGCGGCGAGCGCTTTTACGATCTCGGCAAGGAAGATCCCGTCACCTGCATCGAATGCGGCAACGAGTGGACGCCCGAGCCGGTGCTGAAGTCCAAGCAGCCGATTCCGTTCGAGGAAGAGAAGAAGGACGACAAGAAGGACGCCGACAGCGACCTGGCCGATGACGATCTGGACGACATCGACGACAGCGACGATTCGCCCGATGCCGACGTCGATCTGGACACCGGCGACGACGATCTAGGCGTGTCGAAGGGCAAGGGCGACGACGACAGCGACGACGATTAAGGGTTGCATCCGGGGGGCGGGCTGAATAAAGGCCCGTTCCCGATGCGCGGCGGACCTGCTATGGTGCGCTGCACATCAGAAATGATCGGGGCCTTAGCTCAGCTGGGAGAGCGCAACACTGGCAGTGTTGAGGTCAGCGGTTCGATCCCGCTAGGCTCCACCATTTCATCGTCTTTTGGCCCTGGGTGGGCTGCAAATGCCGGATGGCTCCGTTTCCGGTGCTCACGGACTTAAGTCCGCTGCGCTCCGGTTCTCGCCCTCCGACATTTTCGCTTCCACCCAAGCCCAAAATCCGACGAAATGGATTTTTATCGAAGACGGACCGCTGTCGGTTCGCGCGCTGGCCAACGAGGTTTCGTTCGCCGGCGCTTTTCGCGTTTGACGGGAAACCGTCGGTAAGGAGTGGCCATGTTCGACACGCTGTCCGATCGCCTTGGCGGGGTTTTCGACCGCCTGCGCGGCCGCGGTGCGCTGCGCGAACAGGATGTGCGCGATGCCATGCGCGAGGTGCGCATCGCCCTGCTGGAAGCCGATGTGGCGCTTCCGGTCGCGCGCGACTTCATCGACAAGGTTACCGAAAAGGCCGTCGGCCAGGATGTCCTGAAGTCGGTCACGCCCGGCCAGATGGTCGTCAAGATCGTCAACGACGAACTGATCAACATGCTCGGCGGGGACGCCGCCAGCAAGGAAGGCCGCGCGGGCGAGGCGGAGCCGCTCAACCTCGAGGCGAAGCCGCCGGTCGTGATCATGATGGTCGGCCTACAGGGCTCGGGCAAGACCACCAGCACCGCGAAGCTCGCCAAGTACCTGCGCGAAAAGATGGGCAAGAAGCCGATGATGGCCTCGCTCGACGTCGCGCGCCCGGCCGCGCAGCAGCAGCTCGCCATCCTCGGCGAACAGGCCGATGTCGCGACCCTGCCGATCGTCGCCGGCCAGCAGCCGGTCGACATCGCCCGCCGCGCGCTCGATTCCGCGCGGCTGCAGAATGTCGACGTGGTGCTGCTCGATACCGCGGGCCGCCTGCACGTCGACGATGCGCTGATGGCGGAAATGAAGGCGGTTGCGGGCGTATCCGCGCCCACCGAAGTGCTGCTGGTGGTCGACAGCCTGACCGGCCAGGACGCGGTCAACGTCGCCCAGAACTTCTCTGACGAGGTGCCGCTGACCGGCGTTATCCTGACCCGGATGGACGGCGATGCCCGCGGCGGTGCGGCGCTGTCCATGCGCGCGGTGACCGGCAAGCCGATCAAGTTTGCCGGCACGGGCGAGAAGCTTGATGCGCTGGAGGCCTTCCACCCCGGCCGCGTGGCCGACCGCATCCTGGGCATGGGCGATGTCGTCAGCCTGGTCGAAAAGGCCGCCGAGGTCATCGACAAGGAAGACGCCGACCGCATGGCCGAGCGGATGATGAAGGGACAGTTCGACATGAACGACCTTCGCGCCCAGTTGAAGCAGATGCAGAACATGGGCGGCCTCGGCATGCTGGCGGGCATGATGCCGGGAATGAAGAAGGCCAAGGCGGCGATGGCGGCCAGCGGCATGGACGACAAGGTGCTGGTCCACATGGACGCAATCATCGGTTCGATGACCGCCAAGGAGCGCACCAATCCCGGCCTGATGAACGCTAAGCGCAAGAAGCGCGTCGCGGCAGGCAGCGGCACCTCCGTGCAGGAGGTGAACAAGATCCTGAAGATGCACCAGGAAATGGGCCGCGCAATGAAGCAGATCAAGAAAATGGGCGGGCTGAAGGGCCTCGGCGCGCTGTTCGGTGGGGGTGGACCCGGCGGAATGGGCGGTGGCGGTGGGGGCATGCCCGGACTTCCCGGCGGGCTGGGCGGCGGCGCAGGCAGCCTCCCGCCCGACCTCCAGAACCTCATCAACAAGAAATAATTTCAAGATATTACATCGGAAAGGTAACTACCCATGGCAATTGCACTTCGTCTTTCGCGCGGCGGCGCCAAGAAGCGTCCCTATTATCGCATCGTCGCCGCCGACAGCCGCAAGCCGCGTGACGGCAAATACCTGGAGCAGATCGGCACCTACAACCCGCTGCTCGCCAAGGATGACGAAAACCGCGTCAACCTGAACGAAGACCGCGCCCGTTACTGGCTCGGCGTCGGCGCGCAGCCGTCCGACCGCGTGGCCCGCTTCCTCGACGCGGCCGGCATCATGGAGCGCAAGGCCAGGAACAACCCGAAGAAGGGCGAACCGGGCGAAGCCGCCAAGGAACGCGCCGAGGAAAAGGCTGCCAAGGCTGCCGAAGCCGAGGAAGCTAAGAAGGCTGCCGAGGAAGAAGCCAAAGCCGAGGCTGAAAAGCCCGCCGAGGAAGAAGCTCCGGCCGAAGAAGCTGCTGCCGAAGAAGGCGCCGCTGCCGAAGCTGCGGAAACCGCCGACGAAGCCGAAGAAAAGGCCGAGTAATGGGCAAACTCCCCTCCCCGCGCGGGGAGGGGGCGGGGGAGGGGCGTACCGCATCTGCGGGCGCAGAACCCCCACCCCAACCCCTCCCCACCGGGGAGGGGCTTGCTCGCCAATCGACCACGCGCGTCACACTGGCCGCCATCACCGGCGCGCACGGTGTGGCGGGCCAGGTCCGGCTGAAGCTGTTCGGGGAAGGGCTGGAGGCGCTGGAGGCGCACCGGTCCTTTAACGCCCATGTCCCCGGCGGCACGCTGACGCTGCAGAAGCTGCGCAGCGACAACAAGGGCGGCGCGATCGCCCGCTTTGCCGAAGTGCCGGATCGCACGGCGGCCGAAGCCCTGCGGGGCACCGCGCTGGAAGTCCCGCGCGACGCGCTACCGCCGCTGGAAGAGGGCGAATTCTACCACGCCGACCTTCTCGGCCTGCCCGCGGTCACGACCGAAGGCGAGCTCATCGGGACGGTGATCGCGGTCGAGAATTTCGGCGCCACCGACATCGTCGAGATCGAACGCAATCCCCCGCCTGCAAAGGGCATGCGCACCGTGATGGTGCCCCTGACGCCTGAAGCCGTGCCCGAATGGAATGGCAAGCGGCTGGTGGTGAACGCAGATTTCGTTGAGGCCTAGCGCCTGATCGGCTGCTTTTCCGCAAGATCGTTGCGGATCGTCGTCGCCGCGACGCCGGCGGCGCCCATCGCGTGGCTGATCTGGTCGAGGCCCAGCACCACGTCGCCCGCCGCGTAGAGGCCGGGAACGCTGGTGCGCTGGTGGTCGTCCACCACGATGCAGCCGTCCCCGGTCGTTTCCGCGCCCGCAGATGCCGCAAGTTCGGATCGGACATCGCTGCCCATTGCGGGATAGATGCTGTCGAACTCCAGCCAGCCATCGGCCGTTTCGACCGCGATGCGTTCTCCGCGCAGCTCGTACTTGCCGCAGGGGCCGTCCACCCGCGCCACGCCCGCTTCGTCGAGCGTTGCGAGGCATTCGGCATCGAGGTCATGGTCGCTGTCGGGCGATACCAGGGTCAGGTCGCGGGTGAAGCCGCGCAGGAATATCGTTTCCGCGGTGCCATGGTCGCCCGTGCCGATCACGCCCACGCGCTTGTCGGTCACCTCGTATCCGTCGCACACGGGGCAATAGCGCAGTAGCCCTTTCGCCAGCGCATCGTCATGCAGAACGTCGTCCATGCCGGGCGGGTGGCGGTTGAACACGCCGGTCGCCAGCAGCACGCTGCGCGCGGTGAAAGTGCCTTCGTCCGTGCCGATGGTGAAATGGTCGCCCGTCCTGGCGAGGTGCGCGACACGCTTTTCCTCGTGCACCGCGCCGTATTTTTCCGCCTGCTCCAGCATCCGACCGATAAGTTCCAGCCCTGCGATACCATCGGGATAGCCGGCATGGTTGTGCGTACACGGGATCAGCGCCGCGCGGCTGGTGCCGCAATCGAACAGCCGGATGTCGAGGTGGTAGCGGGCAAGATAGATCGCGGCCGTCAGCCCCGCCGGCCCGCCGCCGATGATGATGCAATCGTCCATGCCCGCAACAATGCACGGGATGGCATTGTGGTGCCCGCCCCTGTAGTGCCCACCCATGACTTTCGCCGCAACCGTCCTCACGCTCTATCCCGAGATGTTTCCCGGGCCGCTGCGGCTGTCGCTGGCGGGGCGGGCGCTGGAGGAGCAGCGTTGGTCGCTCGAGACCGTGCAGATCCGCGACTTCGCCACCGACAAGCACCGCACGGTGGACGACACGCCGGCGGGCGGCGGGGCGGGCATGGTGCTGAAGGCGGACGTGCTTGGACGTGCGCTCGATTCGGTTACAGCAAAGCCCCTTCCCTTGGGGGAAGGGGTTGGGGATGGGGGTTCTGTCGGTGACGGTGGCGGGACCCCATCACAGCCCCACACCCACCCCTCGATCCCCTCCCTTAAGGGAGGGGAGGCCGTGCGGCCGATCTTCGCCATGACGCCGCGTGGGAAACCCATCACGCAAGCGCGCATTCGTGAGATCGTGCAGGGGCCCGGCGTCATCATGCTGTGCGGCCGGTTCGAAGGCTTCGACGAACGGCTTTTCGAAGCGCGGCCCCAGGTCGAGCAGGTCAGCTTGGGCGACATCGTCCTGTCGGGCGGGGAACCCGCCGCGCTGGCCATACTCGATGCTTGCATTCGGCTGCTTCCCGGCGTAATGGGCGCGGCTTCTAGCGGGACCGAGGAATCGTTCGAGGACGGTTTGCTCGAATACCCGCAGTATACCCGACCTCAGGAATGGGAAGGGCGCACGATCCCTGAAGTGCTGCGATCGGGGGATCATGCGAAGGTTGCGGCATGGCGCAAGTCCATGGCCGAAGCCGATACACGGTCACGCAGGCCGGACCTTTGGGAGCGTTACAGTGACGCTCGGGACCGACCTGCCTCTGGCGCGCAGGAAAAAGACTGAAGGACTTTCAGGCCATGAACCTGATCCAGGAACTCGAAGCCGAAGCGATCAAGAACCTCGGCAAGGACATTCCCGAATTTCGCGCGGGCGACACCGTGCGCGTCGGCGTGCGCGTCAAGGAAGGCGAGCGCGAGCGTATCCAGAATTTCGAAGGCGTCTGCATCGCGCGCAGCAACCGCGCGATGGGATCGAACTTCACCGTCCGCAAGATGAGCTTCGGCGAAGGCGTGGAGCGTGTCTTCCCGCTGTATTCGCCCAACGTGGACAGCATCACCGTGGTGCGCCGCGGTGTCGTGCGCCGCGCGAAGCTTTACTACCTGCGCGGCCGCACCGGCAAGAGCGCGCGTATCGCGGAACGCCGCGTCAACGCGCCCAAGGCGTAAGCTTCCAAACATACCGTTTGAAAAAGGGGCGCTCCGGTCTACACCGGGGCGCCTTTTTTCATGTTGGAAGAGAATGATCCCCCATGCGCACTATGCTCGCCGCAATCCTCCTCGCCACCACCGCCGCCACGCCGGCCTTCGCGCAGGAGGGCGGTGAGATGAGCGCAGCCGCCGAGACCGGCGACCTCAGCATCGAACGCGTCTTCGCCAGCCCGAGCCTCAACGGATCGAGCCCGCGCGGGGTCAAGCTGTCGCCCGACGGGCGCTACCTCACCGTGCTGCGCAACCGCGACGACGACCTGCAGCGGTATGACCTTTGGGGCTACGACCGCGAGACCGGCGAATGGTCGATGCTGGTGGACAGCGAAAAGGTCGGTTCCGGCCGCGAATTGTCCGAGGCGGAGAAGATGCAGCGCGAGCGCATGCGGGTGGGCGGGCTGAAAGGCATCATCACCTACCAGTGGACCGATGCGGGCGAT
This sequence comes from Alteriqipengyuania flavescens, assembly GCF_030406725.1. NCBI lineage: Bacteria > Pseudomonadati > Pseudomonadota > Alphaproteobacteria > Sphingomonadales > Erythrobacteraceae > Pseudoblastomonas > Pseudoblastomonas flavescens. Next base: position 2,032,051 of record NZ_CP129107.1, read on the forward strand.
GCGGTCCTCGTGCCGCTGGACGGCGACCTTTACCTCGCCGGCCTGGACGGCAGCGTGACGCGCCTCACCGATACCGAAGCGAGCGAGCTCAACCCCAAGCTGTCGGACCAGGGCACCTATGTCTCCTTCGTGCGCGGCCGGCAGCTCTATGTCGGCGAAGTGGGCGAAGAGCCGCAGCCGGTCACCCCGCTGGAGGAGGAGACCGTCACCTGGGGCGAGGCGGAATTCGTCGCGCAGGAGGAAATGGGGCGACTGACAGGCTATTGGTGGAGCCCGGACGAACAGCGCATCGCCGTGCAGCGGACCGATGAAAGCCCGGTCGGCATCGTTACCCGCGCGGCGATCGGCGCCACCGGCACGAAGGTTTTCGAGCAGCGCTACCCCGTGGCGGGCAGCGACAACGCCATCGTGGAACTCTACGTGCAAAACCCGGACGGCGGCGACCGGGTGAAAGTGGACCTCGGCGAAGAGAGCGACATCTACCTCGCCCGCGTGGACTGGGCGCCCGACGGCAGCCGCCTCTACGTGCAGCGCCAGAACCGCGAGCAGACCGTGCTCGACATGCTGAGCGTGGACCCGGCGACCGGTGCCTCCAGCATCCTGTTCACGGAAAAGGCGGCTCAAGGGCACTGGACCAACCTCACCTACGACTACAAATTCCTGAAGGACGGTTCGCTCATCTGGTGGAGCGAGCGCGACGGTTTCGGCCACCTCTACCGTTTCGATGATGACAACTGGACGCAGCTGACCGATGGCGACTGGGTCGTCACCGGACTGGTGGGCGTGGACCAGGATGCGGGCCGCGTGGTCTTCACCGGCAAGAAGGACGGCGTGCTGGAAACGCATATCTACGCCTTCGACCTTGCCGATCCGGCGAACGTCGCGCGGCTGAGCGAGCCCGGCTACACCTACGGCGCCGGCATGGATCCCAGCGGCAAGACGCTGCTGATCAGCCGCTCCTCCCCCGCGCAGCCCGGGCAGACCTATCTCGCCGATGCTAACGGTAACCGCCTGCAGTGGATCAATGAGAACGCGCTTGGCGCGGATCATCCCTACGCGCCCTATCTCGCCAGCCACCGCATGCCGACTTTCGGCACGATCAAGGCCGATGACGGCACCGACCTGTACTGGCGGATGATCGCGCCGGAGATGGAGGCGGGCAAGCGCTATCCCGTGTTCTTCAGCCACTATGGCGGCCCCGGCCCGCAAGTGGTGGACAATGGCTGGGGCGGCGCGCTGGAACAGGCGATCGTCGACAAGGGCTACATCTATTTCGAGCTCGACAACCGCGGCAGCGCCAATCGCGGCGTCGATTTCGAAAAGCAGATCTACCGCGCGATGGCGGGCGTCGAGGTGGACGACCAGCGCGCCGGCGCCGAGTATCTCAAGTCGCTCGATTTCGTCGATCCGGCCAAGATCGCGATCTACGGCTGGTCCTATGGCGGCTACATGACGCTGGCCCAGCTGGAAGAGGACCCGGGCCTTTATGCTGCCGGCATCTCCGGTGCACCGGTGACGAAGTGGGAGCTGTACGACACCCACTACACCGAACGGTTCATGGGCACGCCGCAGGACGATGCGGAAGCTTACGAACGCTCCGCCGTGATCGCCGAATCCGTCAATATCACCGACCCGCTGCTGCTGATCCACGGCATGGCGGACGATAACGTTGTGTTCGAGAATTCGAGCGAGCTGATCGCCACGATGCAGGAAGGGCGCGTGCCGTTCGAGATGATGCTCTACCCCGGATACACGCACCGCGTGGGGGGCGAGAACATCAGCCCGCACATGTGGAACACGATCTTCGCCTTCCTCGAACGCCACGGCGTGACCCCGCCGGAATAAGCCCGCCTAGGCCGCGCCCAAGACGAACTGCGCTTGCGGCGCGGCGGCAATGGCCTATCTGCGCAGCGAGATCTGATTGGAGCGATACATGGGTTACAAGGTGGCAATCGTCGGCGCGACGGGCAACGTCGGGCGCGAGATGATGCAGGTGCTGGCGGAACGCGAGTTTCCCTGTGAAGAGATTGCCGCGGTCGCATCGTCCCGCAGCCAGGGCACCGAGGTAGAGTTCGGTGACACCGGCCGGATGCTGAAATGCAGGAATATCGAGCATTTCGATTTTACCGGATGGGACATCGCCCTGTTTGCCGCAGGCAGCGGGGCGACGAAGGAATACGCGCCCAAGGCCGCCGCTGCGGGCTGCGTGGTGATCGACAATTCCTCGCTTTACCGGATGGACCCGGACGTCCCGCTGATCGTGCCCGAAGTGAATCCGGAGGCGATCGACGGCTACAAGAAGAAGAATATCATCGCCAACCCTAACTGCTCGACCGCGCAGCTTGTGGTGGCGCTGAAGCCGCTGCATGATGCCGCAACGATCAAGCGAGTGGTGGTCTCGACCTACCAGTCCGTCTCCGGTGCGGGGAAGGCCGGGATGGACGAACTGTTCGAACAGAGCCGCGCGATCTTCGTCGGCGATCCGGTGGAACCGCGCACTTTTACCAAGCAGATCGCCTTCAACGTGATCCCACATATCGACGTGTTCATGGACGATGGTTCCACCAAGGAAGAGTGGAAGATGGTGGTCGAGACCAAGAAGATACTCGACCCCAAGATCAAGCTGAACGCCACCTGCGTGCGCGTGCCCGTGTTCGTCGGCCATTCCGAAGCCGTGAACATCGAGTTCGAAAACGAGATCAGCGCCAAGCAAGCGCAGGACATCCTGCGCGAATCGCCGGGCATCATGCTGGTCGATAAGCGCGAGGACGAAGGCTACGTCACCCCGGTCGAAAGCGCGGGCGACGGCGCGACCTACATCAGCCGCGTGCGCGAGGATCCGACGGTCGACAACGGCATCACCCTGTGGTGCGTCAGCGACAACCTGCGCAAGGGAGCCGCGCTCAACGCGGTCCAGATCGCCGAATTGCTCGGCCGCACGCACCTGAAGAAGGGTTGAGGAAACCCGGCATCGCGCCGGGCGTATGATTGGTGTATGCCGGGCGCACCCGCCTGGCCTATCTGGAGTTCGACCATGAAGACGCGCCTTTTCGTTACCTGCCTTCCGCTCGCCTTGCTCGCCGCGTGCGGGGGCGGTGAGAGCGATACGCCCGATGCCGAAGCCTCCGCAGACGCGACCGCGACCCCGACGGGCGCGACCGCGAGCGACGATCCGGTCGAATTGCGCGGCGACGGCATCGCCGTCGGCAGCAATGCCTTCCTGTTCAACGCCGGCCGTGCCGAAGTGGAAACCGCTGCGGCGGCAGCCTTCGGTGAAGAAGGTCTGAAGGGCAAGAACGAGGAATGCGGCGCCGGCCCGGTCGAGATGGTCCAGTACGCCAACGGCCTGACGCTGAACTTCCAAGATGGCAAGTTCGTCGGCTGGCTCGCCCGCCCGGGTAGCGAGGATGCGCCGGGCAGCGTGGCGACCGCAGGCGGCGTTTCGCCCGGCGATCCGGCTGCGGAAGCCGAAGCCATGCCCGGTTACGAAGCGATGGCCGACAGCACGCTCGACGGGGAATTCAGCACGTCGGACGGCATCGGCGGCTTCACCGACGACACCAGCGGCGTGGTCGGGCTTTACGCAGGCACCAACTGCTTCTTCCGCTGATGGCGGGTTTGATGGAGAAGACGGGCGGTTGCCAATGCGGGCGGGTGCGCTACACTGCGCAAATCGATCCCGCTTACGTCTATCTGTGCCATTGCCGTATGTGCCAGCGGGCAACCGGCGGGGTGTCGATCGCTTTCGCCGGTTTGCCCAAACGGTCTGTTGAATGGCACTCTCCGCCAGACCTCTACGCAAGTTCTCCTTTCGCAAAGCGACCGTTCTGCCGGGAATGTGGTACGCCGCTGGGGTTCATGTTCGACGATGGCGAGAACATGGACATCACTATCGGCAGTCTCGACGACCCATACGGTTTGGAGCCACATTGGCACTTCGCCGCAGAGAAAATCCATGAGGCATGGCTGGATACGAGCGACCTGCCGCGAAAGAAGCTGGCCGAACACACAGCGCTCAACGAAAGATGGATCGCCGCGACCGGCACGGTGCCGGAGTGAGCGGAGAGCTCGACCATTTCAGTGGCCATGGCGGCACACGGCTGGCGCTGCACCGGATGGGCGAGGGCGCGCCGGTCGTCCTGCTGCACGGGCTGTTTTCCGATGCGAATACCAATTGGCTGAAGTTCGGCACCGCGAAGCGGATCGTCGAACGCGGCTACGAAGTCCTGATGCCGGACCTGCGCGCCCATGGGCAGAGCGAGGCGCCGCATGATCGGGCCGCCTATCCGGACGATGTGCTGGTCGCCGACCTTCACTGCCTGGTCGACCATCTCCGCCTCGACGGCTTCGACTTGGGGGGCTTTTCCCTCGGCGCGCGAACGGTAGTTCGGGCGGTGGTAGAAGGGCTACAACCCCGCCGCCTCGTGATCGCCGGGATGGGCCTGTCGGGCCTGAGCGGCTGGGACAACCGCGCCGCCTTCTTCATCGACGCGATCGACCGCTTCGACGAGATCCGGCACGGCGACCCGGCCTATTTCGCGCGCAGTTTCATGAAGACGCAAAAGGTGGACCGGATCGCCAACCGGATGCTGTTGCAGACGATGCGCGATACCGACCCGGCCGATCTTGCCAAGGTCACCATGCCATGCGCCGTGGTGTGCGGCACGGAGGACCAGGACAACGGTTCCGCGCAGGAACTGGCCGATGTCTTGCCGGATGCGGTACATGTGGCGATCCCCGGAACCCACATGTCGAGCGTCGCGAAACCGGACTTCGGCCGGGCTATCGCCGATTGGCTGGGCGACGCCGCAACCACGCCAATCGCTTGATATAATCGCCGTGAGAGGCCAAACGGTTGGGTAATAAACGTACCCGACCGGAGAGAATCTTTCCCATGAAACTGCATACCACCGTGGCGCTTGCCGCGCTTTCGCTTGGCCTTGGCGCCTGCTCCACCATGGTGCCCGAAGCGACCGCCCAGAGCGCGTCAATTCCCGCGCCCGCCGCCGCCGCCACGCCTGCTGCCGAAACGGCCTATCCGATGACGCCCGAAGGCGCGCGCCAGTGGGTCGCCATGGTCGAGGAAGGCCTGTTCGACTTTTCGGTCGAGGCGAGCCAGGTCTACTGGGTCAACGCCACCTACATCACCGAGGATACGGACGCGATGGCGGCCCGTGTCGGCGCCATCGGCACGGAAAAGTCGGTCGAATACGCGCTCGAGGCTGCGAAATATGCGACTGTCGCGGGGCTTGACGCGGAAACCGCGCGCAAGCTCGACATCCTGCGCAACGGCATCGTCCTGCCGGCCCCGACGACGGAGGGTGCAGCGGCCGAACTCAACACCATCGCGACCAGCCTCAACAGCCAGTACGGCAAGGGCAAGGGCACGCTGAACGGTGCTGAAATCAACGGCTCCGACATCGAGGCGGAGATGGGCAACCTCGAACGCACGCCCGCCGAATATGCCGAGATGTGGGCCAGCTGGCACACTAATGTCGGCGGCCCGATGAAGGACGATTACACCCGCATGGTCGCCATCGCGAACCAGGGCGCGGAAGAGCTCGGCTTTTCTGACGTCGGCGCGATGTGGCGTTCGGGCTACGACATGCCGCCGGAAGAATTCTCCGCCGAGATGGAGCGGCTGTGGCAGGAAGTCCGCCCGCTATACATTGCGCTGCACACCTATGTGCGCGGGAAGCTGAATGCCGAATACGGGGACGCGATCCAGCCGGCGACCGGCCCGATCCGCGCCGACCTGCTTGGCAACATGTGGGCGCAGAGCTGGGGCAATGTCTACCCGCTCGTCGCGCCGGAAGGCGCCGGCGACATCGGCTACGACATCACCGACCTGATCGCCGCGAAGGGCTATGACGAGGTGGAGATGGTCCGCATCGGCGAGCAGTTCTTCAGCTCGCTCGGTTTCGCGCCGCTTCCCGATACATTCTACGAGCGCAGCCAGTTCGTGAAACCGGAGGACCGCGAGGTCGTCTGCCACGCCAGCGCTTGGGATATCGACAACAAGGACGATATCCGCATCAAGATGTGCATCAAGCGAAACTCGGAGGACTTCATCGTCATCCATCACGAGCTGGGCCACAATTATTACCAGCGCGCCTACAAGGACCAGGACTACCTGCACCTCAACGGCGCAAACGACGGCTTCCATGAAGCCATCGGCGACATGATCGCCCTGTCGATCACGCCCGAATACCTCGTCCAGATCGACATGCTCGACCCGGCCGACGTGCCCAGCGCCGACAAGGATGTCGGCCTGCTGCTGCGCCAGGCGATGGACAAGGTCGCGTTCCTGCCGTTCGGCCTGCTGGTCGACAAGTGGCGCTGGGGCGTGTTCGACGGCTCGATCACGCCGGACCAGTACAACACCGCGTGGCACGGGCTGAAGCGCGAATACCAGGGCGTCACGCCGCCTGTGGAGCGGCCGGTCGATGCCTTCGATGCGGGCGCGAAATACCACATCCCGGGCAACACGCCCTACGCGCGCTATTTCCTCGCCCACATCCTGCAGTTCCAGTTCTTCAAGGCGGCGTGCGAGCAGGCCGGCTGGGAAGGTCCGCTCCATCGCTGCAGCTTCTATGGCAACGAGGAAGTCGGCCGGAACCTCAATGCCATGCTCGAAATGGGCGCCAGCAAGCCGTGGCCCGATGCGCTGGAGGCCTTCACCGGTACGCGCGAGATGTCGGGCGAGGCGATGGTCGAATATTTCGCCCCGCTGATGGCGTGGCTGGAAGAGCAGAACGAGGGCGCCGAACAAGGGTGGTAAAGTCGCCGAAGGCCATCGTCGGCTGGCGGGAAATTGTGGCGCTGCCCGAACTGGGCCTGCGCCACCTGCCCGCCAAGATCGACAGCGGCGCGCGCACTTCCTCGCTCCACGCCGAAGTGCTCGAACAGTTCGAGCGTGACGGCGAGAAGTTCGTGCGCTTCGCAGTCGACTTCCCGCAGCAGAAGGTGCGGCAGATTTGCGAGGCGGTGCATGTCGACATCCGCGGCATCACCAGTTCCAATGGCGAGACGCAGAAGCGCTTTGTCATCAAGACGCCGCTGACGATCGGTAGCGAGACGTTCCGTGTGGAAATCAGCCTCGCCAACCGTGCCGACATGAAATTCCCGATGCTGGTCGGGCGGTCTTCGCTGCGCCGCCGCTTCCTCGTCGATTCGGGCCATTCGTGGCTCCAGACTCCGGGCAGGGAGCCCGTGAAAGGTCACAAACCATGAGTATACGGCCATGAAAATCGCCATGCTGGCTCGCAATGCCAACCTTTATTCGCACAAGCGGCTGGTCGAGGCGGCCGAGGCGCGCGGGCACACGCTCGACATCCTCAACACCACGCGCTGCACCGTGAATATCGCCAGTCACCGCCCGACGCTGAGCTACAACGGCGAGACGGTGAAGGGGTACGAGGCGGTGATCCCGCGCATCGGCGCGTCGATCACGAATTACGGCCTCGCCATCCTGCGCCAGTTCGAGATGGGCGGCGTGTGGCCGCTCAACGAAAGCGTCGCCATCGGGCGCAGCCGCGACAAGCTGCGCTCCATGCAGATCCTCGCCAAATACGGTCTCGGCCTGCCGCTGACGGCCTACGCCAACGATCCCAAGCAGGCGGAGGAGATTATCAAGGCGGTCAACGGGCCGCCGGTGGTGATCAAGCTGCTGGAAGGCACGCAGGGCATCGGCGTGGTCCTTGCCGAAACCATGAGTAGCGCGAAGTCGGTTATCGAGGCTTTCCGCGGCGCCAACGTGAACATCCTGGTGCAGGAATTCATCAAGGAAGCCGGCGGCACGGACATCCGCGCGCTCGTCGTCGGCGGCAAGGTCGTTGCGGCGATGAAGCGTACCGGTGCGGCGGACGATTTCCGCAGCAACCTGCACCGCGGCGGCAGCGCGCAGCTGATCAAGATCACGCCGGAAGAACGCTCCACCGCCGTACGCGCGGCCAAGCACATGGGCCTCAACGTTTGCGGCGTCGACATGCTGCGATCGAACCACGGTCCGGTCATCATGGAAGTGAACAGCTCGCCCGGCCTAGAAGGAATAGAGAAAGCGTCCGGCAAGGACGTGGCCGGCATGATCATTGACTATATCGAAAAGAGCGCAAAGACCGGCAAGACGAAGACGAAGGGGAAGGGGTAGGCGTTACTCCTCGCGTCGGACCATCGCCAGCACGATGGTGCCGACATCCTGGCGGCCCTGCCGCGTTTCCACCGGCACCACCGTGTCGCTGGTCCACAGCAGCGTGCCGGCGCGCGAGCGGATCTCCGCGCGCACGGCGAGGCTCGCCCTGGCGGTAAGCGCACTGTCGGGCAGGTCGAGCGTGAAGGCGAAGGGCACGTTCTCGCCGGTCAGGTCATAGCGTTTCTCGTCAATCACCGTCGCCGGCGCATCGGCGCGCGCGGTATCGAGCAGGCGCACCGTCGCAGTGCTGCCGGGCAGCAGGCTGATGCGCTGGTAATAGGTGATCTGGCCGGTCACCGGAGAGGTCTTCGCCGCGACATCGTAGCCGGGCGGCGGGCCCGGATTGGGCACGATGGCGCAGGCTCCAAGCGATTGGGCGAGGGCAAGGGCGGCAAGGAGGGCGGCTTTCTTCATGGATCGCAGCCTAGCGTGCGCCAGATGAACGGCAGCCGTAATGGCTCCTTCATATAATATTCGCCCCGTCACATTCGGCCTTCATGGCTTGGCTCCGGCAAGGGGAGGAGCCTTCCATGACCGAATCGAATATTCCCACGAAAATCGCCGCCATCGAGGGCGGGGCAACGCAGTGGCCCGGCCAGCGCAGGAAATCTCTCGGCCCTTCTGGCGCACCGAGACGGCATTTCCGCACGATCTACATCTCCGACGTGCATCTTGGTACACGCGGATGCAACGACCGGTTGCTGATCGACTTCCTGGACCATTGTGACAGCGAATATCTCTACCTTGTGGGCGACATGATCGACGGCTGGCGGATGAAGAAGCGCTTCTACTGGCCGGAACGGCACAATGCGATCCTGCGCCGGATCATGAAGCGGGCGAAGCGCGGCACGAAGGTGATCTACGTCCCCGGCAATCACGACGAAATGTTCCGCCAGTTCAGCGGGATGGATTTTGGAGGGGTCAAGATCGCCCGTGCGGCCACGCACACCACGGCTGACGGGCGCGAACTCCTCGTCCTGCACGGCGACGAGTTCGATGCGGTGGTGATGGGCAAGCGCTGGCTCGCCTTTGCCGGCGATGCCGCCTACACTTTCCTGCTCAGGCTCAACGTGGTGATCAATGCGGTCCGGCGGAGGCTCGGCCTGCCCTATTGGTCGCTCTCGGCCCATGCGAAGCACAAGGTCAAGAATGCGGTCGCCTTCATCTCCCACTTCGAGGAGACGGTCGCCACCGCGGCCCGCAAGCGCAAGGTCGACGGGGTTGTCTGCGGCCATATCCACACCGCCGAAACCCGCGATTTCGAAGGTATCTCCTATTATAACGATGGCGACTGGGTGGAGAGCTGCACTGCACTGGTCGAGCATCACGATGGCGCCATGGAAGTGCTCCACTGGCCGACCGAGGTCGCGCAGCGCGAACAAATGCTTGCCGACCGGCAGGATGCCGCCTGATGCACATCTGCATCGTGACAGATGCGTGGCAGCCGCAGGTCAACGGCGTGGTCCGCACGCTGGAGATGACCCGCGCGGAGCTGGTGAAGCGTGGGCACGAGGTCACTGTGATCGGGCCGGACCGGTTTCGGTCGATCCCTTGTCCGACTTATCCCGAAATCCGCCTCGCGCTGGCAGGCCAGAGGACCGTGGCGCAGCACATCGAGGCTGCCGCACCGCACGCGTTGCATATCGCCACCGAGGGGCCTCTCGGCTGGGCGGCGCGCAAGTGGGCGATGCGGCGAGGGGCGAGTTTTACCACCGCCTATCACACGCAGTTCCCCGATTACGTCGCCAAGCGAACCGGCCTGCCCAAGGCAGCGTTGTGGCGCTTCATCGCGCGCTTTCACCAGCCGGCTGCGGCGACGCTGGCCGCCACCGATACGCTGGCCGCCGAGCTGGCCGATCACGGCATCGGGCCGACCATGCCGTGGGGCCGAGGAGTCGATCCTCAACTTTTTCGCACGGAAGGGCCGTGCGATACAGACATCCTCTACTTGCCTGGGCCGCGCCTGCTTTATGTCGGCCGCGTCGCGGTGGAGAAGAACCTTCGCGCCTTCCTCGACTGCCCGCATCCCGGCACGAAGTTCATCGTCGGCGACGGGCCGCAGCGGGCCGCGCTCGAGGCGGCTTATCCCGGCGTCCATTTCCTCGGCACCAGGAAAGGTGAGGCACTGGCGGCTTGCTACCGCGCCGCTGATGCCTTCGTCTTTCCGAGCCGCACCGACACATTCGGCCTCGTGATGATCGAGGCGCTGGCCTGCGGGGTCCCGGTGGCTGCTTTTCCGGTGCCGGGCCCCATCGACATCGTGACCCCGCAAGTCGGCGCGCTGGACGAGGATCTGGCGGTGGCGATCGCGGTGGCGCTCACCCGCTCGCGCGATGCCTGTGCCCTGTATGGCGGCGGCTTTACCTGGCAGCGCGCGACCGACCAGTTCGAAAGCGCGCTGCACCCGGTCGCGGCGCCAGCGCTTACCTGAACGGCGGCTCGTTGAAAGCGCGCAGCTTGCGGCTGTGCAGGCTCTCGCTTTCGCGCTTCAGCAGTTCGCAGGTGCGGATGCCGATCTGCAGGTGGGCGCCGATCGCTTCCTCGTAGAACTCGTTCGCCTGTCCCGGCAGCTTGATCTCGCCGTGGAGCGGCTTGTCCGACACGCACAGCAGCGTGCCGTAGGGGACGCGGAAGCGATAGCCCTGGGCGGCGATGGTCGCGCTTTCCATGTCGATCCCGACCGCGCGGCTCTGCGATAGGCGCAACGCGCTGTCGGAATACCGCAGTTCCCAGTTGCGATCGTCGGTGGTGACGACGGTGCCGGTGCGCAGGCGCTCCTTAAGGTCCGCCCCGGTGCGGCCCGAAATGTCGCCCGATGCCTCGGCCAGCGCTTGCTGGACCTCGGCAATCGCGGGGATCGGGATTTCGGGCGGCAGGACGCCGTCGAGCACATGGTCGTCGCGCAAATAGGCGTGGGCCAGCACGTAGTCGCCGATCTTCTGCGTCGGGCGCAGGCCGCCGCAGTGGCCGATCATCAGCCATGCCTCCGGCCGGAGCACGGCGAGATGGTCGCAGATCGTCTTGGCATTGGAGGGGCCCACGCCGATGTTGACCAGCGTGATCCCGGCGCGGTTCGGGGCCATCAGGTGATAAGCAGGCATCTGGTGGCGGCGCCACGCCGTGTCGGACAGCGAATCGCGTTCGTGCCCGTCGCCCTGTTCGAGGTACATCCCGCCCGCGCCGGACAGGGCGGTGAAGTCCCCCTTGCCCAGTTGCGCACCGGCCCAGTCGACGAATTCGTCAACATAGCGGTGGTAATTCGTGAACAGGATGAAGCGCTGGAAATGCTCCGGCGCGGTGCCGGTGTAATGGGCGAGGCGCGCCAGGCTGAAGTCGGTGCGCAGCCCGTCGAACAGCGACAGCGGGATTGACCGGTCCGGATCGTCGAGCACGATTCCGTCGGCCAGTTCGTCGCCGATTTCTGCAAGATCGGTGGCGGGGAATATCTCGGCCAGCTCGGTCGGGCGGATGCCCTTCATCCGCGCCCCGGCATCGCCATCGAGCACGTAGGGGAAGGGGATTTCCTGCCGGCTGCGCACCACTTCGCAGCGCACGTCGTATCGTTCGCCGATGATCTTCAGCTGGCTGGTGAGATAGTCGGCGAACAGGCGCGGCTTGGTGATTGTGGTGGCATAAGTGCCGGGCATGTTGAGCCGCCCAAAACTGCGCGATCGTGCCTCGCCGCGCTTGGTGCCGGAATAATGTAGCCGCAGTTCGGGATAGGCATAGCTGCCGTCGGTGCGCCTGGTGGGGGAGGGCACGGTGCCCTTTTCCGCATAGGTAATGATATCGTGGCGCAGGCGTTCGACCGCCTCGTCATAGAGGCGGACCAGGTCTTCGATAATGTTCTTGGGGTCGTCCATCGCGGGCGGATAGCGCGTTCGGCTGACGGTGCAAAGCAAAACCCCCGCCGGTGAGGGCGGGGGTCTCGTTTGCCGCAAGGGCGATGGGCGAAGCCTCAGGCCTGGTCGGCGTTGTCGGCGTTGTCCGGGTCGGTTGCCTCGATCTTGGCTTCCGTCACGGTCATGTCGTCCGGCGTACTGACGCCGTCTTCGAGCATGTCGGACGGGATTTCGCCCGGCTCCAGCGTCGGATCGATGGCGTTGGCCTGAGCCATTTCCTCGATCTCGGCCTGCTCTTCTTCGAAAGCCTGGGCAAGGATGTCGACGCCCTGGCTCTGCAGTTCGGCCTCGTCGTCGCTGCGGGCGACGTTGGCCTTGATCGTGACGCTGACTTCCGGGTGGAGGTCGATGCGCACGTCGTGCATGCCGATGGTCTTGATGGGGTTGCCCATGATGACCTGCTTCTTGTCGATATCGTGACCCTTTTCGGCCAGGCCCGTCACGATGTCGCGGACGTTGACCGAACCGTAGAGCTGGCCGGAGTTCGACGAAGCGCGGATCAGGACGATTTCCTCGCCATCGACCTTTTCACCGGCCTTTTCGGCTTCGGTGCGGCGTTCGGCGTTTTCCTTTTCCAGACGCTCGCGGTTGGCCTCGAAGACCTTCCGGTTGGCATCGTTGGCGCGCAGCGCCTTCTTGTTCGGAAGCAGGAAGTTGCGCGCGTAGCCGTCTTTCACGGTGACGACGTCACCGATCGTGCCGAGCTTTTCGATGCGCTGCAGGAGGATGATTTCCATGGTTCTTCCCCCTTACTTCACGATGTAGGGAAGCAGGCCGATGTGGCGGGCACGCTTGATAGCCTGGCCCAGCTCACGCTGCTTCTTTGCCGAAACGGCGGTGATACGCGACGGAACGATCTTGCCACGCTCGGACATGAAGCCCTGCAGCAGGCGCACGTCCTTGTAGTCGATCTTCGGCGCGTTCTTGCCCGAGAACGGGCAGGATTTGCGGCGGCGGAAAAACGGGCGGGCCATCAGTTACGCTCCTCGCGGTCGCGGCGCTTCTTGCTGTCGCGTTCGTTCTTGCGCATCATCACGCTGGGGCCTTCTTCCGGCTCGTCGACGCGGATGGTCATGTAGCGGATGATGTCTTCGTTGAGACGGTTCTGGCGTTCCAGTTCCTCGACCACGCCGGTCGGACCGTCGATGTTCAGCAGCACGAAGTGCGCCTTGCGGTTGCGGTCGATCTTGTAGGCCAGGCTCTTGAGACCCCAGGTCTCGGTCTTGGTGACCTTGCCGTCGAGCTTCTCGACGGTTTCGGTCGCGCTCGCGGCCAGGGTATCCACCTGAGACTGGCTCAGGTCCTGGCGTGCGAGAAACACGTGCTCGTAATACGGCACAGCGCGTTCCTTTCACTTCTAATGCCGATCGCTGGCTGATCCGCGGGATTGCGGGGCCCCTCCGGCTTTCTTGGCTTTCCGCGCCTTCCGGCGGGAAGCGGCGCACATAGCGGTTGCGGCGGAAAAGGCAAGCGGGGAAAGTCTCAGCCCGGCCCCCTTGCAACGATCCCGCGTCCCGCGCATTGGAGCCGCACAGCATAAGGGGATAAGCACATGCCGGGTGGTCTGGTCGCACTTCTGGACGACGTCGCAGTCATTGCCAAGGCCACAGCGGCATCGGTGGACGACATCACCGTCGCCGCCAGCCGCGCGGGCGCGAAGACCGCAGGCGTGGTGATCGACGATGCCGCAGTGACGCCCAGCTACGTCACCGGCCTGTCCCCGGCGCGCGAATTGCCGATCATCTGGAACATCACGAAGGGCAGCTTCAAGAACAAGCTGCTGATCCTGCTGCCCGGCGCCATCCTGCTGAGCGAATTCCTGCCGCAGGCGATCATCTTCTTCCTGATGATGGGCGGGCTTTACCTGTCCTATGAGGGCGCGGAAAAAGTGCTGGAAAAGCTGGGCGGGGAAAAGCACGGCGAAACCCTGGAGGATCCGATCAAGGATCCGGTTGAATTCGAGAAGCAGCGCGTCGCCGGGGCCATTCGCACCGACCTTATCCTTTCGGCGGAGATCATGGCGATCACGCTCAACGAGATCGACCTCGACCAGTGGTGGACGCGCGCGCTTGCTCTTGCGCTGGTTGCTATCATCGTCACGATCGCGGTGTACGGGACTGTCGCGCTGATCGTGAAGCTGGACGATATCGGCCTGCATCTTGCCGAGAAACGGTCGCAGTTCGCGCAGCGTTTCGGGCGCGGGCTGGTGGCCTTCGTGCCGAAGTTGCTCACTGCGCTCAGCTTCATCGGGACCATCGCGATGCTGTGGGTCGGCGGAGGCATCCTGGTCCACGGTACCCACGAGCTTGGCCTGCACGGCCTCTACGACGCCGCGCACGGCCTGGAATATGCAGTGACGTCCACCACCGGCGCGTTGGGCGGGGTGCTCGGCTGGGCGACCTATGCCGCCGCGTCGGCGGTTGTAGCGCTGGTCGTCGGCGCGGTGATCGTTTTCGTGCTGCACAAGGTCTTCAAGATGGGCCACGGCCCGGGCGAGGCCGAGGCGCACTGATCCTTAAGCCAGGCGCGCCAGCAGCTCTACGGCGAAGGTGCTCAGCGTGTCGTCGCGCGCGCCCATCACGACCACGTGATCGCCTGCGTGCGCCTCGCCGGCGATGAAGTCCGCCACTTCCTTTCGCGTGGAGATGTATTTGGCGTGTCCGCCTGCCTGTTCGATCAGGTTCACGATCCGCTCGCTGCCTTCGCTGCGGTCCACGGTGCCGCCGTAATAGACCGGGTCGCACAGGATCGCGATGTCCTCCGGCCCCAGTTCGCGGGCGAATGTTTCGGCGAGTTCGTGGCCCATCTGGCGCAATGGGCCGTAGCCATGCGGTTGAAAGAATGCGATGACGCGGCCTTCGCTCGCTTTCAGCGTGCGCAGCGTGGCGGCGCATTTTTCGGGGTTGTGGCCGAAATCGTCGATCACGGTGATGCCAGAAGGCGACGTACCGACGATGTCGAAGCGCCGGGCAAGGCCCTGGAACTCCGCCAGCGCAGCGACCGCATCGGCCACCGGGATATCGGCGGCATTGGCCGCGGCAATGGCGGCCAGCGCGTTCGAGAGATTGTGCCGCCCGGGCATGGCGAGGCGCAGCGCGTGCTCGCTGCCGTCGCGGCGGTCGACCACCGTGGCGCCCTGCGCGGTCGCCTCCATTGAATGGCTGCCCTCCGCGATGCCGAGCGCGGCGCAGCTGTTGTCGATCCCGAAGGTAAGCGGCGCATTGGCCCGTGCCACGAGGCGAAAGGCCTCTTCATCGTCGGCATTTACCACCCCGCGCGGGGCCTTGGCGAGAAAATCGCCGAACAGGTCGCGCAATTCCTCCATGCTCTTGTGGTCGAGGCTGACGTTCAGCAGCACGGCGACGTCGGGCCGGTAGAGGGCGATGGACCCGTCGCTTTCGTCCACTTCGCTGACATAGGCATCGCCGCTGCCGACGACGGCGCTGGCGAAAGGACGGTCGTCGCTGCGGAAGTTCTTCATCACCGCGCCGTTCATGATCGTCGGCTCGCGCCCGGCGTGATGCATGATCCAGCCAAGCATTCCCGTCACGGTAGACTTGCCGCTGGTGCCGGCGATCCCGATGCCCGTGCCTGCGTCGTTGAACAGCGCCGCGTTCAACTGCGCGCGGGTCATGCGCGGACAGCCGAGCTCCTTGGCGCGAACGACTTCGGGCACGGTGACCTCCACCGCCGCGCTCGCCACCAACACCTGTTCCTCGCTCGTCACGCCGCTGCCGTCCTGCGGGAAAAGGGCGAAACCCTGCGCTTCCAGCGCGGCGAATTTCTCGGGCGTGCGACCCTGGTCGAAACTGCGGTCGCTGCCGGCCACTTCCGCGCCGCGACCCTTCAGGATCTGCGCCAGCGGCAGCATCCCCGATCCGCCGATGCCGCAGAAGAAGAAGGGGCGTTTCAACAGGTGGGAAGGCGTATCGGTCATGGCGCGGTCGCTATGCGGTTGTCGGCTGCACTGCAAGCGGTCTAGACCATGCGCCATGACCCGCATCGCCATCTGCGCACCCGCCACGCCGATCACCCGCGACCATGCCGCCGCGCTGGAGCGGCTGGTGGCCGAGGAATATCCCCGCCACTCGGTCCGCTTTCACGAGCAGTGCTTCTTAGAGCACGGCCATTTCGCCGGCACCGACCTGCAGCGGCTGGAAGGCTTGCTCGACTGCGCCAACGATCCCGCCATCGACGCCGTGTGGTTCGCGAAAGGGGGCTACGGTTCCAACCGCATCGCGCAGAACGCCGTCGCGATGATGGATGAAAGCGCGCGGGCAAAGACCTTCGTCGGCTTTTCCGACATGGGATACCTGCTTGCAGGGCTCTACCGCGCGGGCATCGGCCAGCCGGTTCACGGCTCCATGCCCGTCAGCGTCACCAGCACGCGCGGCATCGACGCGGTGCGCCGGGTGCTCGACTGGTTCGGCGGGGATCCTGCGGGGCTCGAACCCTCGCTCGACGGCAAGACCCCGGCGGCCGCCTTCAACCTCATCACGCTCGCCATGCTCACCGGCACGCCGATGATGCCGGACCTGGACGATCACGTGCTGATGGTGGAGGAGGTGAGCGAGCATCTCTACTCGATCGATCGCCTGTTCTTCAACCTGTCGAACACCCTGCCGCGACTTGCGGGCCTGCGGCTCGGCAGCGTGACTGCGGTGCCGGAAAACGACCGCTATTTCGGGCAGGAGCCGGAAGAGATCGCCGAATTCTGGTGTAAGCGCGCCGGCATTCCCTACCTCGGCCGGGCGGAAATCGGGCACACCGCCGCCAACAGGATCGTGCCCTTCGGCCTTGCCAGCCCCGCCGCCGCTTCCTAGGCGCGCGGCACCAGATCAGGAGAGACCATGAGAGCGTTCCTATTCCCGGGGCAGGGCAGCCAGAAAGTCGGCATGGGCCGCGAACTTGCCGAGGGCAGCGCCACCGCGCGCGAGGTGTTCGGCGAAGTGGACGAGGCGCTGAGCGAGAATCTCGCCCGCCTGATGTTCGAAGGCCCGGAAGACGAACTGACGCTGACCGCCAATGCGCAGCCCGCCATCATGGCCCACTCGCTCGCCGTGGTCCGCGTACTGGAGAAGGACTTCGGCGTGAAGCTGGCCGACAAGGGCAATTGCGTCGCGGGCCATTCACTGGGCGAATATAGCGCGATCTGCGCCACCGGCGGCTTCGCGCTGGAAGAGGCGGCGAAGCTGCTGCGCCTGCGCGGCACTGCGATGCAGGATGCGGTGCCCGTGGGCGAAGGCGCGATGTGCGCGTTGCTCGGCGCGGATCTCGACAAGGCGGAGGCACTGGCGAAGGCCGCTGCCGAGGGCGACGTCTGCGAAGTCGCCAACGACAACGATCCGGGCCAGGTCGTGCTGTCCGGCCACGCGAGCGCGATCGACCGCGCCATCGCCCTGGCGAAGGACCACGGCGTAAAGCGCGGTATCAAGCTGCCGGTCAGCGCGCCGTTCCATTCCAGCCTGATGCAGCCCGCCGCAGACGCAATGGCCGGCGCGCTGGAGCGCACCCCGCCGCGCGCGCTCAGCCTCCCGCTTTATGCGAATGTCACGGCCGGCATCGAAAGCGACCCGCCCCGCATCCGCCACCTGCTGGTGGAACAGGTCACCGGCCGCGTGCGCTGGCGCGAAAGCGTGCTCGCGATGCACGATGCGGGCGTGGGCGATTTCGTCGAACTTGGCGGCAAGGTGCTCGGCCCGATGGTCGGCCGTACGGCCGGCGAGGCGAAAACCACCAGCGTGGTGACGATGGACGACATCGAGGCGCTGGCGAAGGAGATCGGATGATGTTTTCACTCGAAGGTATGACCGCACTTGTGACCGGGGCCAGCGGCGGGATCGGCTCGGCCATCGCGAAGTCGCTGGCGCAGCAGGGCGCGCGGCTGGCGCTGTCGGGCTCGAACGGCCAGAAGCTGCGGGTCTTCCGCGAACAGCTTATGGACGAGGTCGGCGGCGACCATGTCGAGATCACCTGCGACCTCTCCAGCCCCGAAAGCGTCGAGGAACTGGTGCCCGCCACCATCGACACGCTCGGCAAGATCGACATCCTGGTGAACAACGCCGGCATCACGCGCGACAATCTCGCCATGCGGATGAAGGATGAGGAATGGGACCAGGTGATGCAGGTCAACCTCGAGGCCGCATTCCGCCTGATGCGCGCCGCTGCGCGCCCGATGATGAAGGCGAAATTCGGCCGCATGATCTCGATCACCAGCGTGGTCGGTTCCACCGGCAATCCCGGCCAGATGAATTACGCTGCCGCCAAGGCCGGCATTGTCGGCATGTCGAAGAGCCTGGGGCAGGAGCTCGCCAGCCGCGGCATCACCGTCAACTGCGTCGCTCCCGGCTTCATCCGTACCGCGATGACCGACGTGCTGCCCGATGCCCAGAAGGACGCGCTCAACGCGAAGATCCCGATGGGGCGGATGGGCGAGGGCGATGATATCGGCGCTGCCGTGGCCTATCTCGCCAGCCGCGAGGCCGGCTACATGACCGGCCAGACGCTGCACGTGAACGGCGGCATGGCGATGCTGGGATAGGATAGAGGGCCCCAAGGGGCAAAAAGGGGGGCACGGAATCGCGCCCTATCCCCGTCTTTTCCCCAGCATAAGGGCCGCTGGGCCTCCGCTGCCTTGCCGCAGGGGCGCTTCACGCTAAGGATATTGCCGATATTTCCGGCGCTCACGGGCGATTCCGGCCATCGGTCGGCAAATCGGCGCAAGGGGCGCGCAACAGGGAACGAGTAAGGACCGATGAAGGCCACAATCGAACGCGCCACGCTGCTTCGCTGTCTCTCCCACGTGCAATCGGTGGTGGAGCGGCGCAACACCATCCCGATCCTGTCGAACGTGCTGATCGAAGCGGCCGAAGGCGGCGCGCTGAAAGTCATGGCGACCGACCTCGACTTGCAGGTGATCGAAAGCCTGCAGGCCGTCTCGGTCGAGGATCCGGGCGCGATCACCGTTTCCGCCCATCTGCTGTTCGACATCGCCCGCAAGCTGCCGGAAGGCAGCCAGGTCAGCCTGGAAACGGCGGAAAACCGCATGGCGATCAAGGCCGGGCGCAGCCGCTTCAGCCTGCCGACCCTGCCGCGCGACGATTTCCCGGTGATCGTGGAAGGCGACCTGCCGACCAGTTTCAGCCTGCCCGCAGCGCAGCTGGCCGAAATCATCGACCGCACGCGTTTTGCGATCTCCACCGAAGAGACGCGCTATTACCTCAACGGCATCTTCTTCCACGTGACGGACGACGACAAGCCGGTGCTGAAGGCCGCGGCGACCGACGGCCACCGCCTCGCCCGCTTCACCCTGCCGCGCCCTGACGGGGCGGAGGGCATGCCCGACGTTATCGTGCCGCGCAAAGCCGTGGCCGAGCTACGCAAGCTGCTCGAAGAAGCGCTCGACGGGGACGTGAAGATCGACCTGTCCGCCAGCAAGGTGCGCTTCACCCTGGGCGGCGGCAAGAGCGAGTCCGGCGGTGGCGTGGTGCTGACCAGCAAGCTGATCGACGGGACCTTCCCCGATTACAGCCGTGTGATCCCGACCGGCAACGACAAGCTGCTGAAGGTCGATCCCAAGTCGCTGTTCGCCGGCGTCGACCGCGTGGCGACCATCGCCACGGAGAAGACCCGCGCGGTGAAGATGGGCCTGGAAGGCGACAAGGTCGTGCTGTCGGTCACCAGCCCCGACAACGGCACCGCGACCGAGGAAGTCAGCGCCGACTACGGCTCCGACGGGTTCGAGATCGGCTTCAACGCGACCTATCTCAAGGACATCCTCAGCCAGATCGACAGCGACACGGTGGAAATGCACCTGGCCGATCCCAGCGCGCCGACGTTGATCCGCAAGGACGACAAGAGCCCGGCGCTCTACGTTCTGATGCCGATGCGCGTCTAGCGAGCGTCCGAGGGGCGGCTGGCAATCCAACGGGCCGCGCGCTAGGTCTCTCCGGACCTTGCAGGAGAGACCGATGAGCAAGGCCGTCCACGTATCCCGTACCGATATTTCTTCGGCCGAGGTCGTCGGGATCGAGGACCTGCCACTGCCCGATGGCGCGGTGCGGCTGGAGGTCGAGAGCTTCTCCGTCACCGCCAACAACATCACCTACGCCGTGGCGGGCGAGATGATGGGGTACTGGAATTTCTTTCCCGCCGCCGACGGCAAGGGTGTGGTGCCGATGTGGGGCCACGCGAAAGTCATCGAAAGCAACCATCCCGACATCGCGGAGGGGGAGAGGGTCTACGGCTACCTTCCGATGGCCGAACAGCTTGTCGTGTTGCCGGGCAGGGTGACGCCTGGCGGGTTTGTCGACACGATCGCGCACCGCCAGCCGATGGCGGCCATCTACAACCAGTATTCGCGCCTTGCCGCCGACCCCGAACACGATCCCGCGCGCGAGAACGAGCGGATGATCTTCGGGCCGCTGTTCAAGACCGGCTACCTGATCGAAACGATGTTCCGCGGCGACGACTGGTTCGGGGCGGAGGCGATGGTGCTGACCAGCGCGTCTTCCAAGACCGCGATGGCGCTGGCCAGCGTTGCGAAAGAGAAATCGCCGCAGGTGAAGCGCGTCGGGCTGACGTCTGCCGGCAATGTCGCGTTCGTGCGCGCAAGCGGGCTTTACGACGAGGTCATGGCTTACGGTGCCGTGGGCGATCTGGCGCAGGTGCCGAGTGTCTCGGTCGATTTCGCAGGCAATTCCAAGCTGCTGCGGGCCATTCATGAGACTCTGGGCGATAATCTGAGATACAGCTGCCTGGTCGGTGCGACGCACGTCGGGGAGCGTACCGGCGATGCGAAGGACATGCCGGGCCCGGACCCGATCCTGTTCTTCGCACCGACCTATGCGGTGGCCGCGATCAAGGCGATGGGCGCAGAGGCGTTCGGGCAGGATATCGCCGCCAGCTGGCGTACGTTCCTGGGGGCGGTGGCGGACACAGTCGCAATCGAGACGCGCAACGGGATCGGGGCTGCGCGCGACACCTATGTCGCGATGGTCGGCGGCGACATCGATCCCGCGAAGGGGATCGTCGTCAAACCCTGAGGCAGCGCAGTCAGGCCGCTTTCGCCGTGTCCGTTTCCGTCGGCGAGAGGAAGCCGCGAATTTCGGCGATACTCTCGTCCGCGTGAGTCAGCAGGAACAGGTGCCCGCCGCCCTCGACCACTTTCAGCGTTGCGTTGCGAATCATCGCCTTGAGGATCTTGCCGTTGACGAGCGGGACGATCTGGTCGTCCGAACCCATCATGATCAGCGTTTCCTTGGCCATGAACGGCAGGGCCGGCAGGCTCGTCCACCCCAGCATCGCGATCAGCTGGTAGAGATAGCCGCGCGGGCTGGGCGGCTTCAGCCGGCCGATGTGCTTCTTCTTGTCTTCCGGATTGTCGATCTGCCCGCCGTAGAGCGTGGCGAAATGTTCGTTCATGAACTTCGCGTCGGTATAGCGGCGAGGATCGGCCATCTTGGTGAAGGCCGCCGGGTTGCCCGGCACCATCGCCATGCCCGGCGTGGTGGCGATCAGCACAAGCTTGCGCGTGCGCAGCGGGTGCTGGAGCGCGAAGTGCTGCGCCATCGCGCCGCCCCAGCTAATCCCCATGACGTCGACCGTCTCCAGCCCGAAGCGATCGAGCAATTGCGCGGCGATCCAGCTCATCACGAAGGGGTTGTACGGAACGACCGGATCGGGGCTCTCGCCCGTGCCCGGCATGTCGAACATGATGAAGCCGCGGTCGGTCATCTGCTCGGCCAGGGGGGACACCGCCTCGATATTTGCGCCGATGCCGTTGAAGAACAGGATGGGCGGGAAATCGGAAGGCTCGTCAAGCCGCCAGCGCGCGACGCGCAAGGTGCGCCCGCCAACGTTTTCCATGCTCATTCCGCAAGTCAGGTCGGTGCCTGACGCCTTATTTGTTCGGGCCAAGGGGCACCTTTCGATAGCAATCTGTTACTGACATCAGTGTCAGCGTTCCTCGACGACGTAAAGCCCCGGGGCCGCTTCCATCGGGGGATGGTTTGCGCTGCCGACCTGCTTGGGCGCAGGAATCTTGTCGCCTGAGCGCGCCTGGACCCACTCCATCCAGAACGGCCACCAGCTGCCGGCCACTTCTTCGGTGCCTTTCAGCCATTCCTCGGCCGTGGCGGGCAGTTTGCCCTTCTTTTTCTGGACGAAATACTTTGCCTTCGGATTGCCCGGAGGGTTCAGGATCGCCTGCATGTGGCCCGACTGGCTGAGCACGTAAGTCACGTCTTTCGAGCCGAATAGCTGGGTCGAGCGGTAGGTCGCCCGCCACGGGGTGATGTGGTCGGTCACGCCGCCCAGGATGAAGAGGTCGCTGGTGACTTTCGACAAGTCGATCTTGTGGTCGACCATCTCCACCTCGCCCTTTTTCGTGAAGGCGAGCGTTTCGAAGATCGTCAGGAAATCGCCCATCAGGCTGGAGGACAGGTTGGTCGCATCCGCATTCCAGAAGAGCACGTCGAATGCGGGCGGATCGTCGCCCAGCAGGTAATTGTTGATGACGTAGTTCCAGATGAGGTCGTTCGGGCGCAGCCAGGCGAAACCGCGGGCCAGGTCGTCGCCCTTGATCACCCCGGCCTTGTTGGCGCGGCGGCGGGCGAGGGCGAGGCCGTTTTCGCTGATCAGCGAGCCTGCCTCGATATCGTTCTGCTTGGGATGCAGCACGCACACCATCAACGTAAGGCTGCCGAGCAGGTCGTCCTTGTCGGCGGTCATCTTGCTCGCCAGCATGGCCGCGGTCTGCCCGCCGGAACAGCCGGCCGAGACGTTGACCTTGTCGCTTTCGGTAATTTCGGCGACGGTTTCCATGGCGAGGCGGCAGGACGCGACATAATCCGCCATGTCCCAGTTGCCCTGTTCCTTCGATGGATTGCGCCAGGAAATCACGAAGGTCTGGATGCCGTTGTCGACCTGGTATTTGATGACCGACTTATCGGGCGACAGGTCATTGATGTACATCTTGTTGATCTGCGGCGGGATGGTCAGCTGCGGGACCGCGTGGACCTCGTCGGTGGTGGGCGCGTATTGCACCAGCTCCATCATCTCGGTCCGCAGCACGACGTTGCCCTTGGACGTGGCGATGTTCTCACCCAGCTTGAACGGGCGCTTGTCGACCTGGCTGACCATGCCCTTATTCTGGGTGAGGTCGGTGTAGGCGTTCTTGAGCCCCTTGATGATCGACATGCCGCCGGAATCGATCAGGCGCTTCTGCGCCGTGGGATTGCCGATAAGCGTGTTGGTGGGCGCGATGGAATCGATGATGATCGTGGAGATGAATTTGGCCCGGTCGCGCTCCAGCTCGTCGAGTTCAAGCTCCTCCAGCCACTCGCTCATGCCCTTCTGCACGGCGAGGTAATATTGCGCGCCGGCCCGCATGAACGGGTTGTACTGCCATGCCGGGTCCTTGAAGCGCTTGTCGCGCGGATCGGGCTGCAGCTCCGACTTGCCGATCATGATCTTCATCATTTCGCTGCCCATCGCGGTCGAATGGCGCATCAGGCGGGCAGGGTCGGAAGCGGTCTCTCGAAGCAGCACGGCAACGGCGCCGAATATGTCTTCCCGCGTCAACCCGATCAGCGGGCCGAGGGCGGTGGTGGATTGTGCTGCTTCGTTTTCGAGCTCGCTCATGTAGGATCCTCTCTCTTGTCGTTCTTGGCTGCCGGGCTTTCGTTACGAACCCTTGGCGGCGATCATCTGTTCGATGGCGATGAATTTCTCCCTCGGAGAACCCTCGCGGGCGGCGCTATGTTCCGCCTCCTCGATTTTCTTCCAATCCTGGAATGTGACGATGTCGAGCCCGCGGTCTGCAGCCAGCTTGTCGAACCCCTCGCGCCCGCGCTTTCCCTGCCGGCCCAGCTTGCCGCTTTCCATGTCGGCAGCGATCAATTCGACAAGGCCGAAGCCGTCCGGGCGGTTGGTGCCGATGGTGCCGGTCGGCCCGCGCCGTGCCCAGCCCACGCAATAGAGCCCGTCCAGGATGCGGCCTTCGTCGTTGGCGAAACGGCCCATCCGCTCATCGAACGGAACGCCTTCGATCGGCGCCGTGCGATAGCCGATGCAGGTGACGACGAGGCTTGCCGGGATGCGATAGGTTTCGCCGGTGCCCTGGGCGCGGCCCTTGACCACCTCGGTCCGCTCGACCTCGACCGCTTCCACCCGCCCGTCGCCGAGCAATGCCACGGGGCTGGCGAAGAAATCGAATTCGATGGCGATGCGTTTTTCGCCGTGGATCGCGCGGCGGATCGCCGCAAAGCTGCGCAGGTGGGCGACCGACTTCCGCAGCCCCGGTTCGAGGATTGCATCTTCCGCCTCGTCCGGCAGGTCGGCGGTTTCGACCTGCGGGCTGGCCTGTTCCAGCTCCATCAGCTCGCCCAGCTCCTTCGGCGTCATGGATATCTGGTGCGGCCCGCGGCGGCCCAGGATCACGATCCGCTCGATGGGCGATGCGGTCAGCGCGTCGAGAGCATGGTTGACGATGTCGCTGCCGGCGAATTCGTCGCGCGTCTTCGACAGGATACGCACCACATCCAGCGCCACGTTGCCCATGCCGATGACCACGGCGGTACGTCCGGAAAGGTCTGGCGCCAAGTCGGCGAATTGCGGATGGCCGTTATACCAGCCGACGAATTCGGCCGAACCATAGACATTGCCGAGGTCGTTGCCAGGAACCGCAAGTTCACGATCCCGCGGCGCGCCGGTCGCAAGCACAATCGCGTCGTAGAACTGCTGCAATTCGGCAATCGTCACATCCTCGCCGATGGCGACATTGCCGACGAAGCGGACATTGTCGGTCAGCGCGGTCTTCTCGTAGCGGCGGGAAACGCCCTTGATGGACTGGTGGTCGGGCGCGACGCCGAAGCGGATCAGGCCGTAAGGCACGGGCAGGCGGTCGAAAATGTCGATCCTGACATCATCGCCCCACAGCTTCTGCGCGGCTTCCGCCGTGTAGTAACCTGCCGGGCCCGAACCGATGATCGCGATGTGCCGCATGCCCGTCTCCCCAGGGGCTGAATGCCTGTTCCGGCACCGTGCCCGCGCGTACCGGCAAATTCAAGCGTCGGTGCGGAAGTGGTGGTTTTGCCCTTCAGGAAAGGCACGGCGAACGGACATCGTGAAGGCACCGTTTACGCTTTTTCAAAGCCATTCTGGCACCGCGTGCCTGATGAGTGGGGCATTGCCACAAAAAAGCACGTCGCAACCTGCGGCCGAGCCGGCAACGCCGGATCGGGACGACGCGCGCCGTGGCAGTGTCCATCGCCTGCAGATGCCCGAAGCGGAGCAGGCGAGGCAGGAAGCGAAGCCGGCGCAGCCGAACCGGCGTGCGGGGGGACGCGTCGTCCTGCCGCAGCGTTCGCGCGTCCTTGTCGGCTCCTGGAAATGGATGACGCCGACGCTGGTCGCCGCATCGGTGCTGGCGGCGGCAACGTCGCTGTCCATCCCGCCGTTGCTTGCTATCCCGCTGCTGCTGGCCGCGATCGGCCTGCCTTACCTGACGCCGCGGCTCGACCCGCCTGTCATCAAGGGCACTGCAGCGCTGCAACGCCAGTTCGTGATGATCGGCGGACTCGTGGTCGCACCGATGATTGCCTTTTCGGCGGCGATCCTGCTGTGGCTTTCGCAAGGCGGGCTTGCATGGACGTCGGGGCTCAGCGCGCTTGTCGGCGCCAGCACGGTGGGATCGGCGTTCCTGTATCGCAGGCTCAACGCGATGTTTTCCGCCCAGATCGGAGTATGGGCGATGCCGGCCCTGTTCTATGGCGGACTGATCGGGCTGGGCGGCATGTTCGTCCTTTGCATGACCGCGTTCGTCATCATCCGCCGCGAAAGCGAGCTCCAGTCGCAGCTCGACAAGAAGCTGCAGCGCGAGGAACGTGATCGCAAGCGCGCCGAACACATCCTGCGGGATTACGAGGAAACAGGGCAGGGCTGGTTCTGGGAAACCGACAGGCGCGGCCAGCTGACCTATGTGTCCCGCCCCGTCGCGGAGGCACTCGGCTACACGCAGGAAACGATGGTCGGCCGCCCGCTCAACGACCTGTTCGACCTCGCCGACCGGGACGACGAGAGCGAGCGCACGCTTACCTTTCACATTTCCGCCCGCTCGCCGTTCAGCGAACTGGCGGTGCGATCCGCCATTCGCGACGAGGAGCGCTGGTGGTCGGTCACCGGGCGTCCGCTTTATGACACGTTCGACAATTTCGTGGGCTTTCGCGGCGCCGGCACCGACCTCACCGAAAAGCGCCGCAGCCAGGAGAAGGCGACCCGCCTCGCGCGCTACGACAGTCTTACGGGGCTCGCGAACCGTTTCCTGATGTCGCAGACGCTGGAGAAGATCCTCGGCGCGCCGCAGGAACTCAACCGCACTTGCGCGGTGTTCCTGCTCGACCTCGACCGGTTCAAGCAGGTCAACGATACGCTCGGCCACCCGGTCGGCGACGAATTGCTCAAGCAGGTGTCGGTGCGGCTCGAAGGCGTGGTCGGGGAGCACGGACAGGTCGGGCGCCTCGGCGGCGACGAGTTCCAGGTCATCCTGCCGGGGACGCACAAGCGCGAGGAGCTGGGCGAGCTTGCCCACCGGATCATCTCTTCGCTTTCCCAGCCATATGGGATCGAGGACCACCGCGTTGTCATCGGCGCGTCGGTCGGTGTTGCGATCGCGCCTGACGACGGGGTGACGAGCGAGGCGATCATCCGCAACGCCGACCTTGCGCTCTACGCTGCGAAGGACGGCGGGCGCGGACGCTTCCATTTCTACGCCAACGACCTCCATTCCGAGGCGGAAGCGCGGCGCGAACTGGAACAGGACCTGCGTGATGCGGTGACCCATGGCCAGCTCGAATTGTTTTACCAGCCGGTCGTGTCCGCTGCCGACGAGGAAATCGTCGGTTTCGAGGCACTGCTGCGCTGGAACCACCATGTCAAAGGCTGGATGCAACCGCAGAAATTCGTCGAGATCGCGGAGGATTGCGGCCTGATCGAACAGATCGGTGAATGGGCACTGCGCACCGCATGCCACGAATTGTCGACCTGGCCGGAAAACGTGCGCTGCGCCGTCAACGTCTCGCCGCTGCAGTTCGCCAACCCCAATTTCCCCACCGTGGTTACCAATGCCGTGGCGCAGGCGGGCATCGACCCGTCGCGACTGGAGCTGGAAATTACCGAAAGCGTATTCCTGACCGACGATTCCAATACCGACCAGATGTTCGCCGCCCTGAAGCGGGTCGGCGTCCGGTTGGCGCTCGACGATTTCGGGACGGGCTATTCCTCGCTCGGCTATCTGAAGAAGGCGCCGTTCGACAAGATCAAGATCGACCAGAGCTTCGTGCGCGGCGCGACGGAGACCGGCAGCCGCAACGGCGCGATTATCACCTCGATCACTAGCCTGGCGCAGGCGCTGGACATGGATACGACGGCCGAGGGCGTGGAAACGCTCGACGAACTCGATCTCATCCGCATGCTCGGCTGCAGCCACATCCAGGGCTATATCTACGACAAGCCGCTATCGCGCGACGTGGTGATGAAGCGGCTGCAGGCTGGGCTCAAGGCCACCGCGAGCGGTCCGCGTTCGGCCCGTGCCGCGCGCCAGAAGATGTTGCGCAAGGTGGAGCTTTCCCACGGGGCGACCAAATATCGCGGCACGATCCGCAACATCTCCGTCACCGGGGCGATGATCGAGGGACTATGGAACGTGCCCGACAACACGGTCTTCGACCTGCAGATTTCGGAAACCGTCTCGCTCAAGGTGACCAGCCGCTGGTGCTATGAAGGGCGAATGGGCGTGCAATTCGACCGACCGCTGGAACGCGATTTCAACGGCAATATCAAGGTTATCGCGGATGCCACGCCGGCCGCGCGCAAATCCTTGCTCAGGGATGCGGGCTGATGGGGTCGTTAGTAAAAAAGAAACCACGACTGGTTACCCACGGGTTGCCATTTGTTGAAGCGAACGAGGACTGAAGCCGTGGCGATGGGCGGACTGCTTAAGGGATTGCGGGGGGGCAGCTATGCCGCCCGCGATTCCGTGCGCGCCGGAGCCTTGTTCGACAGCGCATCCAGTGCCGATCTGCTGGAGTTTGTCGAAAACACGCAGAGCATCTGGGTCTGGCAGACCGACCCTCAGGGCAATTTCACCTATGTCAGCGAAGCTTTCGACAAGCTCGTCTGCCCTGAGGGCCGTTCGCTAATCGGCAGCCATGCGGTCGAGCTGTTCGAAAGCGAAGAGGACGAGGCGGCCATGCCCGGGCGCAGCCTGCGCCTCATCATGTCCACCCACAAGCCGATCCGCGACCGCATCCTGAAGATCGGCGAGGATGCCGATGCTACCTGGTGGTGCGTCGTCGGCAAGCCGATGTTCGATGGCGAGACCTTTCTGGGCTACCGCGGTTACGGGTCGAACAAGACCGAAGAGCAGCGCAAGGCGGCCGAGGAAAACCAGCTCGCCAGTTTCGACAGCCTGACCGGGCTCGCCAACCGCGCCAGGATGGAACAGCGCATCGATACGATGCTGGCGACCTTCGTCGCTGCCAAACGCTCCTGTGCGCTGATGATGATCGACCTTGACCGGTTCAAGCAGGTCAACGACACGCTGGGCCACGCCGCCGGCGACGAGCTGCTGAAGCAGGTCGCAGAGCGCCTGAAACGCGTGGTTGGCGAGAATGCGGAGATCGGACGCCTCGGCGGCGACGAATTCCAGATCCTGATGCCCGACATGGACGACCGCGGCCGGCTCGGCGAAATCGGGCAGAAGATCATCTCGATCCTGTCGCAGCCCTTTGTCCTCGACGGGGCGCGCACCAGTATCGGCGGATCGCTCGGCATCGCGATTGCCCCATATGACGGGATCGAGCGCGACGCGCTGGTCCATAGCGCCGACCTGGCGCTCTATGCCGCAAAGCATGGCGGGCGCGGGCTGTACCGGTTCTACTCCGCCGACCTCAAGAACAGCGAGCGCGACCGCAAGGGCATCGAGGCCGATCTCGAACTCGCCCTGCAGCGCGGTGAATTCGACCTAAATTACCAGCCCATCGCCTCCACCGCGAACAACAAGATCGTGGGACTTGAGGCACTGCTGCGCTGGTACAGCCCCGAACGCGGGCCCGTGTTGCCGGAGCTGTTCATTCCGATTGCGGAAGACAGCAACCTCATCGTGGGCATCGGCGAATGGGTGTTGCAGGAAGCCTGCCGCGAGGCTGCGACCTGGCCGAAGAGCGTGCGCCTGACGGTCAACGTTTCCTCGGTCCAACTGCTCAACGAAGGTTTCCCGACCGTCGTCACCAACGCGCTCGCCAACTCGGGTCTCGAACCGAACCGCCTGGAGCTCGATCTCAACGAGAACGTATTCCTGCGCGATACGCAGCTGATCGATGAAGCGGTGGCGAAGCTGCGCGGTATCGGCGTGCGCCTCGCGCTCGACGATTTCGGTGCCGGCATGTCTTCGCTCGGCTATCTCAAGGGCACGCATTTCGACACGCTGAAGATCGACCCGGAATTCCTGCGCGACGCCTGTGCGCCCGCCAACCGCAACGGCGACCTGATCCGCGCCATCGTGGCACTCGCAGGCGCGCTCGGCATGGATAGCGTGGCCGAAGGTGTCGAGGCAAAGGACGAACTCGCATTGGTGCGTGAATGTGGAGTCACCCACATCCAGGGCTTCATTTACGCGCCGCCGATGGACCGTGAGGAACTGCACGATAAGATGGTGAACGAGGCTTGGGCCATCGAGCCCAACGGCCCCGAACGCCAGCGCGCGGAGCGCCGCCGCGTGTTCCGCCGCTGCAACGTCATCCACGAGGACCATTTCTACGAAGTCATGATGCGCGACCTGTCCCGCACCGGCGCCCTCATCGAAGGCCTGGCCGACGTGCCGGTTGGCGAACGCTTCGTCCTCGACTTCGGCGAAGGCCAGCTGGCTGTCGCCACCGTGATCCATTCTCGCGGCGACAAACAGGGGCTGGAATTTGAAATTCCGCTCGTGCCCGACGGGGCGGGGGGCCTGTGTACCCGCCACCGCGTGTCGCCCTATGCGCTCGCGGCGGCCGGCATGCCGCTGCAGATGCTGCCTCCGGGCAATTACCCGCTGGTCGGCGGGGAATACGGCGCCAAGCCCAAGTCGATGCCCAAGTTCGCCCAGCTTTCCATCGCTGCCAAGATTGCCGACGGTGGGGAGGGTTGATTGATTACGATGGGTAAATCGCGCTTCTTTTCGAAACGAGACAGCCGCGCCAGCGCAACCGACAGGTCCAGCTTACTCGAAGAACTCGAAGCTCTGGGCCTCGGCTGTTTCTGGGCCAGCAATGCAGAAGGTTTGCTTACCTACATTTCGCCTTCTGCGACTGCAGAACACGGGATCGAAGCGAGTGATCTGACCGGACAGCAGCTTCTCAAGATATTTGCCGACGAACCAAAAGTCGCCCTTGAACCGGGTGCTCGGCCGCTCAGCTTCGTTCTCGGGGCCCACACCGCAATTCGCAATCTGACGGTCAGGCTTACGCAAGCGCCGGCGGAAACCTGGTGGAGCATTTCCGCCCTGCCGCAGATCGACAGCGCCGGCAATTTTGCAGGCTATCGCGGGACCGCGCGCGACGTCACGGCGATCCGCCACAGCTCCGCCGACCGCGACCACATGGCGCGTTACGACGCGCTCACCGGCCTTTCCAACCGCGCGCGCATGGCGCAGCGCCTGCAGGCCACGATTACCGCGGTAAAAGCCGCAAAGCGCAGTTGCGCCCTGATGTTGCTGGACCTCGACCGCTTCAAGCAGGTAAACGATACGCTCGGTCATCCATACGGCGACAAGCTGCTCAAGCAAGTCGCGCAGCGGTTGCAGAAGATCGTCGGCGACAAGGGAGAGATCGGGCGGATCGGGGGCGACGAGTTTCAGATAATCCTGCCCGACATGGACGACCGCGGGGAATTGGGCGCGCTGGCCAGCCGCCTAATCCAGATGGTTTCCCAACCCTATTCGATCGAAGGCAGCCGCGCGATCATCGGCACTTCAGTCGGCATCGCCATCGCGCCTTATGACGGTGTAGAAGCTGAAGAGCTCGTCGGCGGGGCCGATCTCGCGCTTTATGCCGCCAAGGGCAAGGGGCGCGGCCAGTACCGCTTCTATTCGCAGGAACTTCGCGAAGAAGCCCGCTGGCGCCGCGAGATTGAGGAAGACCTGCGCGATGCGGTCTCGAAGCAGCAGCTGCGCATGGTCTACCAGCCGCTGGTCCGCAGCAGCGATTACCACGTGGCCGGCTTCGAGGCGCTGATGCGTTGGGATCATCCCGTGCGCGGAGAGGTCGGGCCGGGAACGTTCATCCCGGTGGCCGAGGAAACCGGGTTGATCCTCGAAATCGGCGCCTTCGCCCTGCGCGAGGCGTGCCGTCAGGCCGCCGAGTGGCCGGGCGATCTCAAGCTGGCAATCAATGTCTCCGTCCCGCAATTCGTAAACGCGGAATTCGTCGAGCAGGTTGCGCAGGCCCTGTCCGACAGCGGCCTGCCCGCCCAGCGACTGGAAATCGAGATCACCGAAAGCGTTTTCATGGGCGACCATGAGACTGTGATCGACCGCATCGGTGCGCTTACCAAGATGGGGGTGCGGCTGGCGCTGGACGATTTCGGCACCGGTTATTCCAGCTTCGGTTACCTGCGCAACGCGCCCTTCAACAAGATCAAGATCGACCAGAGCTTCGTACGCGGCGCGACCGAAAACGACAATAACAACGCGGCGATTGTCACTGCCATCGTCAGCCTTGCCAGTGCGCTCAAGATGGAAACGGTCGCCGAGGGTGTGGAGACGATGGATGAGCTGGAGCTAGTGGTCTCTCACGGAGCTACCTTGATCCAGGGTTATCTTTTTGCTCGGCCCGAAACGCATGAAGCGGTCATGGAGCGGCTCAACCACGGCGAACTGACCTACCAGCCGGTGGGTCCCGCCAAGTACCGCGCCGACCGCCAGAGCATGTTCCGCCGCGTCGGGATTATCCATGGTGACCATCTCTATGGCGCCATGCTGCGCAACCTGTCGAAATCGGGCGCCTGGGTGGAGGGAATTGCCGGTACGAACGAAGGCATGCAAATTGTGCTCGACCTTGGCGAAGGGCAGCTTGCGGTCGGTACTGTCCGCCGCGCCGGAGAGACGGGCTTCGGCATGGAATTCGAGACAGCTCTGGTCAGCGACGGTGCCGACGGGCTGTGTACCCGTCACCGGATATCGCCTTATGCCCTCGCCAATGCGGGCATGCCTCTCGCCGCGTTGCCGAACGGCAGTTATCCGCTCAATCCCGCCGCCGGGGCCGGCGGGCCGACCGGACCGCGCGAGTTGATGGAAGTGGTCGCCCGCCAGCGCGGGGCCGCCTGACCACCGCACGCATACAATGTGCTGACAGCCCGCCTGCCGCCCGCTAAGGGCGGGGGAAACGTGCCATCGCGCGCGCCCTCTTCCTATCCCGGCAGGCCATGACCGACCTTTCCAAAGTCCGCAATTTTTCGATTATCGCGCACATCGACCACGGCAAGTCCACCTTGGCGGACCGGCTGATCCAGGCATGCGGCGGGCTGACCGACCGCGAGATGTCCGAGCAGGTGCTCGACAACATGGACATCGAAAAGGAGCGCGGCATCACCATCAAGGCGCAGACGGTGCGCCTCAATTACACGGCCAAGGACGGCGAGACCTACGAGCTCAACCTGATGGACACGCCGGGTCACGTCGACTTCGCCTATGAAGTTTCGCGCAGCCTGGCCGCGTGCGAAGGCGCGCTGCTGGTGGTCGATGCGGCGCAAGGGGTAGAGGCGCAGACTCTCGCCAACGTGTATCAGTCGATCGAGCACGACCACGAGATCGTGCCGGTCATCAACAAGATCGACCTGCCCGCCGCTGAGCCGGAGCAAGTCCGCGCGGAGATCGAGGAGGTCATCGGCCTCGACGCCAGCGACGCGGTGCTCACCAGCGCCAAGTCCGGCATCGGGATCGAGGAAACGCTGGAAGCCATCGTCGCCCGCATCCCCGCACCCACCGGTGACCGCGACGGGCCGCTGAAGGCCAGCCTGGTCGACAGCTGGTACGATCCCTACCTCGGCGTGGTCATCCTCGTCCGCGTGATCGACGGCGTGCTGAAAAAGGGCCTCAACGTCCGCTTCATGCAGGGCGGCACGCAGCATCTCGTCGACCGGGTCGGCTGCTTCACCCCCAAGCGCACCGACCTGCCGGAAATCGCGGCGGGCGAGATCGGCTTCATCACCGCGCAGATCAAGGAGGTGGAGCAGGCCCGCGTCGGCGACACGATCACCACCGTGAAGGGCGGGGCCGACACGCCGCTGCCCGGCTACAAGGAAGTTCAGCCGGTGGTGTTCTGCGGCCTGTTCCCGGTCGATGCCGCCGATTTCGAGAAGCTGCGCGAAAGCATCGGCAAGCTGCGCCTCAACGATGCCAGCTTCAGCTTCGAGATGGAATCGAGTGCGGCGCTGGGCTTCGGCTTTCGCTGCGGGTTCCTCGGCCTGTTGCACCTCGAGATCATCCAGGAACGCCTCAGCCGCGAATACGATCTCGACCTCATCACCACCGCGCCGTCGGTCGTCTACCGCATCAAGCTCGGCAAGACGAAGAACGAGGACGAGAAAACGATCGAGCTGCACAACCCGGCCGATTACCCGGACGTCAACCGCATCGAATGGATCGAGGAGCCGTGGATCAAGGCCACGATCTACACGCCGGACGAGTATCTCGGCCCGATCCTGAAACTGTGCCAGGACCGCCGCGGCATCCAGACCAACCTGACCTATGTCGGCGGGCGCGCGCAGGTGACTTACGAGCTGCCGCTGAACGAGGTGGTGTTCGACTTCTACGACAGGCTGAAATCGATCAGCCGGGGCTATGCCAGCTTCGATTACGAACAGATCGGCCTGCGCGAAGGCGACCTTGTGAAGATGAACATCCTGGTCAACAACGAGCCGGTGGATGCCCTGTCACTGATCGTCCACCGCAATGTGGCCGAAGAGCGCGGTCGCGGCATGTGCGAGCGGCTTAAGGACTTGATTCCGCGGCATCTTTTCAAGATCCCCATTCAGGCCGCCATCGGCGGCAAGATCATCGCCCGCGAAACCATCGCCGCGCTCCGCAAGGACGTTACGGCCAAATGCTACGGCGGCGACATCAGCCGCAAGAAAAAGCTGCTGGAAAAGCAGAAGAAGGGCAAGGCGCGGATGCGGGAGTATGGCAATGTGAGCATCCCGCAGGAGGCATTTATTGCGGCGCTGCGGATGGGGGAAGAGTGAGGTTCAAACGCCGGTCAGCAGGAAATCGAGAGCGTTGAGAACGGCTCGCTCGTCTCTCTCAAGAGAACCTACTTTTTTCCCGAGTTCGCTCGTTTCGATTGCTGCCAAGAACTGCGTCATCAGTACAAACTGGTCATCTTCGATCTCGAATACAGGATTCAGGTTGCGCGCGGGCTTGGGAGCTTCCGATTGCGGGAGCAAGGGGATGACAACCCTCGTCTTGAGGTCTTCAAGGAGCTCCGCCTGACAATCGACAACCAACGGCCCGCCGTTCTTGAGGCGGAAAACGTCGAGACGAGCCATCAGAACAGGCGCTTGTCGGCCAGGGGAAGCCCATTTGCCTCGACCCAGTCATTGGCAAGCTCGATGGCTTCTTTATTCTCTGCGACCCATTGGGCAGCTTCAGCCTTTCGAATAGCTCTACCTACCCCATCCTCGGCGGCCGCTGAGGCATTAATACCAAGCTCCTTCGCCCTTTGAAGATAATCAGGGCGGATGGTCATACTTGTCCGCTTGCGCGGCGTACGACCGTCGAAGCGCTTGTCGATGAACTGGTTTATCATACGTCGACTCTATATATATATTGAATATGCATATCAAGCTGCCTATGCGCCTGCTAGGCCGAAGCGGCGATCGGCGGTAAGATCATCGCCCGCGAAACCATCGCCGCGCTCCGCAAGGACGTTACGGCCAAATGCTACGGCGGCGACATGAGCCGCAAGAAGAAGCTGCTGGAAAAGCAGAAGAAGGGGAAGGCGGGGATGCGCGAGTATGGCAATGTGAGCATCCCGCAGGAGGCGTTTATCGCCGCGCTGCGGATGGGAGAGGAGTAGGTTTGGAGTCTCGGAAATATCTCGTATAGACACCGGATATGCTCACAAAAATCGAAATTGACGGCTTCAAAACGTTCTCTAACTTTGAGCTCAATTTGAAGCCGTTTACGGCGGTCGTTGGTCCGAATGCTAGCGGTAAGTCTAATTTGTTCGACGCTCTGCAACTCTTGGCAGCGCTAGCGGAAACCGATGTTCACACCGCTTTTCAAGATCTTAGAGGCGAGCCGGAAGAGTTTTTTAGGCGCACCGCTGATGGTCAAAGTAATACAATCCGAATTGCCGCCGAACTTTATTTGAAATCTAGCGGGAGCGACGATTTCGGGCGAAAATTCGCGGTTCCGTCACAGAGACTTCGGTATGAAGTGGAGTTGCAGATAGGGTATGATCGTTCTGGGGCGCCAATCGGAATCTACGTTACAGATGAATTTTGTCGTTCGCTCAAACGAAGCGAGGATAGAGCCAATTATTTGAGCCCACTGAACCCTAATTATGGAAGGTATTCCGTCCCTTTCATTCGGAAGAATGACAGCGGGGATGCCTTACTCGTACGGCAAGATGGACCCAGTAAGAGCGGCAACCCAATGCAGTTTTCACTTCGAGAGGCTTCGCGTACAGTCCTTTCTACGATTTCCAGTGCAGAGTTTCCCCATTTGTACGCCGTTCGGCAGGCGCTAAGCGCGATAAGATTCCTCGAAATTAATCCTCAAGCCGCGCGCAAGCCCAGTGATCGCTTCGAAAAAACAACGTTGCGGCCAGATGCTGCAAATCTAGCAGCTGTTCTGAACCGCATTCGAGAACAGACTCGTCGAGATGACCGGCCCGACGGAGCGTTGTCTGATATCGCTGCCGATTTAGCGTCTTTAATCCCGAGTGTTTGCGGGGTTGAAGTTCAAGCTGACGATCGGCGGGATTATGCGTTCAATGTTCGATTCACCACAGACCTGACTTTTAGCAGCAGAGTAATCTCAGATGGAACGCTGCGCCTTCTCGCTTTGTTGACGGTCTTGAACGATCCTGATCGAAGAGGCACTCTCTGTTACGAAGAGCCAGAGAACGGGGTCCACGATGGCCGGATACCTACGCTCGTGGAAATTATTCGCGAAGCTACACTTGTTCGCAAAGGTTCGGGACAGACCTTTCAGGTTCTCTTGAACACTCATTCACCTAAGGTGATGGAGGAGCTTCACGACGAAGAGATCGTTGCCGCTGACCTGGTTACCGCATTAAAGCCGGGCCACACAGAGTCGACATCCAGGACAAGGATGAGAACCGGCGTCACAGCCGAAAGCGACCTATTCGAGCCAGAAAAGCATTTAAGTCGAGCTGAAGTTGATCGCTTACTGCAACGTCCCGGTGATTCCGGATGAAGTATCTCGGATGGGGCGTCTTCTACGAGGGCCATACCGATGCTGCTTATCTCGATGTCTTGATCCCGCGCATTATTCGCGATGTGATCGCGAACGGCCAAGGAGAGGACATCATCGAGGTGCCCGATCAGCCATCAGTGCGTCTCGGAAGAAAATCGCGCTCGGTCGATAGCGTAGCGGCGGAAGCATGCGAATTTTTCGATGCGTTTGAAGTGATCTTCGTTCATTCTGACATCGGGGGGCGTGGACTTGAGCAGACCCTTGATTGTCGCTCATCAGCGTTTTGTGAGGCGATGACAGCACGATGCGATATCGAGGATTTTCGATGCGTCTGTCTTACACCACGTCACGAGACGGAGGCTTGGGTATTGGCTGATGGAGAGGCAGTGCTTTCGGCCGTCGGCATGAATGGGAGTATCACAGGCTTTGGGCTTCCTTCGACCCCTCAAGCTGCGGAGGGCTTACCTGACCCAAAAAAGACATTGGCTGATGCGCTTGACGCTATGAACGTGCGAGCTCGTACGAGGAATGCCGAATTGCTCTTTCCCGCCATAGCAAACGCGCAGAGGCTGACTGAATTATATCGGGCTCCAACCATTCGGACTTTCCGAGACCGCGTAAAGCAAGCATTGGTGGGCGGAAACTTTCTTAATCCTTAGCCGGTTGATGGGATTGCAGGCAAAGCGATGACCTTCGGCGTTTTCATGCACAAGGATGGGTCAATCTACGACGACATTCCTGAGGTGCATTACCAGTTTCCGAAAGGCTATCTCAGCCGCGCTCAGCAAATGGTCGGCGACTGGATTGATTATCGCGAGCCGGTGAAGATTCCGAACTCCAAGGGCTTCTTCGCCGTCGCGAAGGTCGAGGAAATCATACCCGACCCGACGGAGCCTGACCGCTATCGTGCGATAATCGAGGCAGGCAGCTATCTGCCGTTCGAGCCGACCGTTCCGCACATTGTGAATGGCGAGCAGGTGGAGCGCGGCGTTCTCAACGAAGAAGGCAAGGTTTCCGGCCGCGCGCAGGCTGCTGTCCGCCCGCTTTCACCGTCGGACTTTGCGCGGATCGTCAGGCTGGGCTTGCCGGAGGATGATACGCTCCCGCGCGTGGGGGATGCCGAACCGCTCAATCGGGTGCAGGATACGCAGACCCCGTTCGAAATTGAGCGACCTATCGTGCAATCGCTGGTCAACCGCCCCTTTCGCGACAAGGCTTTCCGGCGAGCCGTGCTTCATGCCTATGACGGACGCTGCGCTGTAACCGGTTGGCGGCTGGTCAATGGAGGCGGGCGGCTTGAGGCGGAAGCGGCGCATATCCGCCCGGTCGAGCATGGCGGGCCGGATTCCATCCGCAACGGGCTTGCCCTGTCAGGCACGGCACACTGGATGTTTGATCGCGGCCTGATCGGGGTGGAGGATGATCACACGATCGTGATCCATCGCAAGGTGAATGACCGGGACGGGGTGCAGGCCATCATCAACCCGACCGGCAAACTGATCGCGCCCGAACGCGCCAGCGACCGCCCGCATCCCCAGTTCCTCGGCTGGCACCGCGACCATCACCTGTTTGCGGCGTAGCGCCAACGCCGTCACGCGTCGTTCCGCGATTGCTGGCGCAATCGCTCCATGCGCCACGTGACGTCAGTCGGATTCCGCTGCGCGGACCCGCTGGCCGGAGTTACAGCCTCTCGCTTCTAGCTTGCCGTTTGCTGTGCAAACGCCTGCGCTAGGCGCGGGGCTTCACTCCCACCCATCATCCCTCAAGCTCCGCGTCCTAGGCCCGCTCTCGTCCGGCTTCCCCTCGGCCGCCCTGTTCCAGCCTTCCGGCGGGTGCTGGCCCGCTCCCTCGCCGTCGTCCCTGTCAGCACCCGCGTCGCCGCCGCCGCGCTGCGCCTCTTTCGCCAGTTCCGCTTCCACCGCCTCTTCGTCCACCGCCCAGTCGGGCAGGGCCGAGTCGCCCGTCGCGCCGGGGTCTGCGGCGAGGAGGGTGTGGTAGTGGCGCAGGGCCGCGCGGGTTTCGGGGGCGAGGGCGATCCATCGGGCGAGCTGGCGCGCGTGGACCTGTCGGTGCAGCGCCTCCACCTTGCGGTCGATGCTGGCGCGCACCTCTGCCGGGGAGACGTGCTTCGCCGCCTGCTCCGCCTCCCACTCCGCGCGCCATTCGGCCTTCAGGCGCCGGCGCGCGGCAGGGCCGAGCGTGCCGGAATGGCCGGCTCCCTTGCCGTATTTCTCCGGCATGCGCTGGGCGAGGACGAACATCAGCAGCCGGTCGTTGAAGACGCGGCGCGTGCCCACGATCTCGCCGCGGTGGTAGACCGGCACCTCCACTCCGTTGATCGCGCGGTCCATCAGCGTGTCCTCCACCCGCCGCACTCCGAGGTCCAGCGCGGCCTCCCACGCGCGGGCGAAGCTGGCGCCTTCGGGGTGGGCGCGCAGCTTGTAGATATGGTGTTCGCCCGCGCCCATGCGGCGGCAGGCATCGCGCACCGTGCCGGTTTCGGCGAGGAGGGCGATGAATTCGCGCTGCCGTTCTGCGCTCCAGCCGCCGCGGCGCATGCGCTTGCGCGGGACCGGGTCGAATTCGGGCAGGGTGTTATCAGGGAGGGCGGGGCGGTTGTCTGGCGTGCTCATCCGCCAGCCTGAAGCAGATTTCGCTCGAGTAGGAAAATAGCGCGTGCTGTGGTGGGGTGGCGGCCAAAAGGGGGCTTTCATGGATCTGCAGGCATTGGCGCGGGCAGAGGGCTCGCTCGGCATCGCGCTTTCGGGCGGCGGGGCGAAGGGGGCGTTCCAGGTCGGCGCGATCCACGAGCTGGTGACGGTGCGCGGATTGGACTTCGGCATCATCGGCGGCACCTCCACCGGCGCGCTGCAATCGATCGGGCTGGCGCTGGACATGGTGCCCGAATTGCTCGACACGTGACTGTCGCTGAAGAGCGAGAAGGACGTCTATCGCAAACGGTTGTTCGGCCTGGCGGGCGCGATCTCGTGCCTGTAGCTAGCGCCTACGGCCGCGTCTGGCCGGTGCCGTGGACGAGGTACTTGAAGCTCGTCAGCTGCTCCAGCCCCACGGGACCGCGGGCGTGCATCTTGCCGGTGGCAATGCCGATTTCCGCGCCCATGCCGAATTCCCCGCCGTCGGAGAACTGGGTGGAGGCGTTGTGCATCACCACGGCGCTGTCGATCGCCATCATGAAGCTGTCGGCAGCGGCCTGGTCTTCGGTCAGGATCGCGTCGGTGTGGTGGCTGGAATGGTCTTCCACCCAGCCGATGGCTTCATCGAGGCCGTCCACGATCTTCACGCTGGCGATGGGACCCAGATACTCGGTGTTCCAGTCCTCTTCGCTCGCCGGCTTCAGCCGGTCGTCGATGGCGACGGCATCGGCATCGCCGCGTAATTCGCAATCGCCGACCATGACGTCCGCGATTTTCGGGATGACCTTGCCTGCAATCGCACGGTCGACGACGATGCTTTCGGTCGCGCCGCAGATGCCCGTACGGCGCAGCTTGGCGTTGCGGATCACATCCATCGCCTTGTCGATATCGGCGGCTTCGTGGACATAGGAATGGCAGTTGCCGTCGAGGTGCAGCAGGGTCGGCACGCTGGCCTGGTCGCGGACAAGTTCCACCAGGCCGCGCCCGCCGCGCGGGATGACCAGGTCGACGAATTGGTCGGCTTTCAGGAGGGCGGCAACCGCGGCGCGGTCGGCGGTCTGCACGGTCTGCACCGCATCGGCGGTAAGCCCTGCGCTACGCAAGCCCTCCTGCATCGCTTGCACGATGACGCGGGTCGAGTTGCGGCTTTCGCTGCCGCCGCGAAGGATAATCGCATTGCCGGATTTGAGGCATAGCGCGCTGGCATCCGCGCCCACGTTCGGTCGGCTTTCGTAGATCATGCCGATCACGCCGATCGGCACGGCAACGCGTTCGATCTTCAACCCGTTCGGGCGGTCGAACGTGGCGAGCCGGCGGCCGACGGGGTCGGGCAGGTCGGCGATTTCCTCCAGCGCCTTCGCCATCGCCTCGATCCGGTCTTCGGTCAGGCGCAACCGGTCGATGAAGCTTTCCGGCTTCTTGCCCTCGACGCTCTTCACGTCTTCGGCATTGGCAGCGAGCAGGGCAGGGGTCGCGTTGCGCAGCGCCGTGGCGGCGCCGGTCAGCGCCTTGTTCTTCGCCTCCGTGCTGGCGGTGATAAGCTGGCGCGCTGCCTCGCGGGCGCGGCTGCCAAGCTCGTGGATATGGATCTGGGGGTCGAGTGTCTGGTCGTTCATGTCGTCCTCTTTTATCTTTGTCGTTCTACGGGCGCGAGCGGAGCGGGGTTCCGCAAAAAGGGCGGTTTCCCGCGCGCTCAGCGCAGTTCGACCGCGCGATCATACGCAGCCTTGAGCGTGTCGCGAAGGCGGCGGGACAGGCCCTCGTCGCCATTGAGCGCTTCCAGCCCCGCCGCGGTCGTGCCGCCCTTGCTGGTCACCGAATTGCGCAGGTCTTCCAGCGGCTGGTCCGGTTGCTGCATCGCCATGGCGGTGGTCCCCGCCATCGTGCCGAGCACCATGTCGCGCGCCTCGGTTTCGGAAAAGCCCATGCCCACTGCGGCCTCGACATAGGCGCGGGCGATTTCGAAGATATAGCCGGGGCCGGAGCCGGCGACAGCGGTTACGCGGTCGAGCTTGTCTTCGCTATCCACGGCCACGCAGGTGCCGGTGCGGTCCATCATGGCCTGCGCGTGGGCGGCCTGCCGCGCGGTGACGGCATCGGCGGCATAGAGCCCGCTGACGCCCTGGCCCACGGCGGCGGGCAGGTTGGGCATGACACGGATCACGGGCGCGCCGTCCATCAGGCCGGACAGGCGCGCGGCGGAGGTTCCGGCGGCCATCGAGAGCACATAGCCCCCTTCGCCGAGATGCGGGCGGTAGTCCGGGAGGATGTCGCCGATCATCTGCGGCTTGATCGCCACGATGACGGCATCGAAAGTTTCATCGCCCAACGCGGCGCGGTCGCCCAGTAGGCGGACGCCCTCGGGCGCTTCCTGCAGGCCGGGATCGACGATTGTGAATTGTTCGTCGCCCTTCTTCCAATAGGTTAGCAGGGCGCCGCCCATTTTTCCGCAGCCGATCAATAGAACTTTCGAATTGGTAATATTACGCTCCCATATATTGGTAGTTAGGGTTGCAAGTTAGATTAATACCGCTGCCGAGCGGATCGCGGAACCGATGACAGGCATGCCGCTTGACCCGGTATGCATTGGAATTTTCCAGGCATAGTGTGTTGTGCAGTGCACAATTCCTATCTATAAGGCCGCATATAAAATTTCAACCCGATGAAAGATTGAGGATGTCCAGATTTCCATTGTGACCCAATACCAGAACACCGCATCAACCGCTCAGAATAACTCCAAACCCCAAACCGTCGTCGTCAAGATCGGCTCCGCGCTGCTTGCGAACCAGGACTTGCTGACGCCGCGCTTCGGGTTCCTCCAACGCCTGTTAGAGGATGTCCACCGCCTGCGCACGCAGGGCAAGCGCGTGATTCTGACCTCTTCAGGCAGCGTTGCGCTGGGTCTGCGCATGGTCGGTGAATCGCCCGAAACCGCCGGGGTTTCCGACAAGCAGGCCGCCGCCGCCTGCGGGATGCCGCTGCTGCTCAACGCCTACAAGCAGGTGGCGCACGAGTATGGCGTGGAAATCGCGCAGGTCCTGCTTACGCTCGGCGATTTCGAGAACCACCGCCGGTTCCTCAACACCCGCAACACGGTCAACCGCCTGCTGGAAGCCGGCATCGTGCCGATCGTGAACGAAAACGACACGATCACGACGGAACAGATCCGCGTGGGCGACAACGACCGGTTGAGCGCCAAGGTCGCGCAGATGGTCGGCGCGAAGGACCTCATCATCCTGACCGGGGTCGACGGGCTGTTCGACCGCAATCCGGACGATCCCGGTGCGGTTTTCATCCCGGAAGTCAGCGACGTGTCGCAATATATGGCGGCCACGCAGGGCAAGAGCACGCTGGGCACCGGCGGGATGGAAACCAAGCTACTGGCGGCGAACATGGCGCAGGAAGCCGGCTGCATTACCTGGATCGCGCAAGGCGAGGCGGACCGGCCGCTCTCCACCGTGCTATCAGGCGAAAGGCGCGCGACGAAGGTCCTGCCGCATCCCAACCCGGTTTCCGGCTGGGACGGTTGGATCGCCAACCGCCTGCAGATGGCCGGCAGCGTGGTGGTTTCGAAAGAGGTTGCGGGCCAACTCGGCCCCGACGACCGCCCGATCCGCCGCGCCGACCTGATCAGCGTGGACGGCGATTTCACCCGCGGCGACGTGCTCCACGTCTACGATACGGACGGGGTGGAGCGGGCGCGTGGCCTGAGCGACTTTACCAGCGAGGAACTGCGCGTCTTGACGCACAATCCGGATGTGGCGGCGCCGCAGCTGCTCGGCTACAACACCAAGGGCGAGATCATCCGGGGCAACAACCTGGTGCCGCTCGACGATCGCCACCTGCTGTGGGACGCGCCCGAGGCAGTGGAGGAACAGCGCGGCTAAGTCGCGCGCTCCGGCACGCGATCAGACCGAGCCCATCCCGGTCGACGCCTTCGTCATCGTGGTGTTGAGCGACGTGCCGACCGAATTGAGCGCCGCCACCATGGCGATGGCGAGCAGGGCCACGATCAGCCCGTATTCGATGGCGGTCGCACCGCTTTCGTCTCGCAGAATATGCGTGATCGTTTGCATGGTCGCAGCCTTCCGGCAAATTCGTGGCGGCCCGGGTACAGGGCGCCTTCCGTCGAGGCTCCCTGTGCGGCGATAAGGGTTTCCACGGGGTTGGTGGGCGTGGTTGAGAAGCGCGGTTTACGCCTGGTCAACCATGTTCCGCGGCGGGTTTGCGGGCCTCGCGGCACGGCGGTGGAACGCAGGCACAACTTCACTTGGCGTTCAGGGGGCGGCTGGCTATACGGCGCGGCTATGAGTTCACGCTTCACCGCCCGTTCGCTCGCGCTGGCCGCGCTGCTCCCCGCCACCCTGCTGACCGGCGCCTGCGCCACCGGCGGCGGCGCGTCGGACACCGCCTTCGTCGCGCGCGACGTGGAATCGCTCTACCGCGCAGCCAAGCACCGGCTCGACCGTGGCCAGTACGAAGTGGCCGCGCAGCTGTTCGACGAGGTGGAGCGCCAGCACCCCTATTCGCCCTGGGCCCGCCGCGCCCAGTTGATGAGCGCCTTCAGCTATTACGCCGACCAGGACTACGACAAGGCCGTCCAGGCCGCGCAGCGCTTCCTGACGATCCACCCTGGCAACAAGGACGCGCCTTATGCCTATTACCTGATCGGCATGAGCTACTACGAGCAGATCAGCGATGTCGACCGCGACCAGTCGGTCACGCTGCAGGCGCTCAATTCCCTGCGCGAAGTCAGCCGCCGTTTCCCGACCACGGAATACGCCGCCGACGCGCAGCTGAAGATCGACCTCGTCAACGATCATCTCGCCGGCAAGGAAATGGAGATCGGCCGCTTCTACCAGGACAGCGGCAAGTGGGTCGCTGCCAACATCCGCTTCCAGCGGGTGGTGGAAGACTACCAGACCACCAGCCACGCGCCCGAAGCGCTCTATCGCCTGGTCGAGACCAGCCTGGCGCTCGCGATTCCCGAACAGGCGCGCAATTATGCCGCCGTGCTCGGCGCGAACTATCCGGGCAGCGAGTGGTACCAGAAGGCCTACGAACTGATCGGCGACAAGGCCCCGGGCCAGCTCGCCACCCGCTGACGCGCATTATCCG
Source organism: Alteriqipengyuania flavescens (assembly GCF_030406725.1). NCBI lineage: Bacteria > Pseudomonadati > Pseudomonadota > Alphaproteobacteria > Sphingomonadales > Erythrobacteraceae > Pseudoblastomonas > Pseudoblastomonas flavescens. The sequence goes on from NZ_CP129107.1 coordinate 2,076,394, forward strand.
GGAACATCGCGGCAACATGCGCGTGACACGCGGCGGCGAATCCGGCTAGGCCCGCAGGCGATGCTGACCACGCTCGCCATCCGCAACATCGTGCTGATCGACGCGCTCGAGCTCGAGTTCGCGCGCGGCCTCGGCGTGCTCACGGGGGAGACGGGCGCGGGCAAATCGATCTTGCTCGACGCCCTTGGCCTCGTCCTCGGCAACCGCGCGGAAACCGCGCTGGTTCGTGCGGGCGAGGAGCAGGCGAGCGTCACCGCAACGTTCGAATTTGCCGAACTGCCCGCCGCGATCCGCGAAGCCCTGTCCGATGCGGAGGTGGAGCTCGAACCGGGTGAACCGCTGATCGTGCGCCGCCGGGTGAAGGCGGACGGCGGCTCCAAGGCCTGGGTCAACGACCAGCCCGTCGGCGTCGCGCTGCTGCGCGAATTGTCCGGCGCGCTCGTCGAACTCCACGGCCAGCACGACGACCGCGGCCTGGTGAACCCGCGCGGCCACCGCGCCCTGCTCGACCGGTTCGCCGGGGCAGACGTCGCGAAAGTGGCCGGGGCGTGGGACGGCTGGCAGGCAGCCCGTTCGAAACTTGTCGCCGCCCGCGCGGAGATCGAGCAGGCCAAGGCCGACGAAGACCTGCTGGTCGCGCATTTGGCGGAACTGACCGCGCTCGAACCGCAACTTGGCGAGGAAGACGAGCTCGCCGGCATGCGCAGCGACATGCAGAAGGGCGAGAAACTGTCGGGCGATCTCGAGGAATTGCGCCACGTGTTCCAGGGATCGGACAGCGCGCTCCCCGCCCTGCGCAGCGCGGCGCGGCGGCTCGACCGGATCGCGCCCGAACACCCGCTGCTGGCCGAAGCGCTGGCGGCGCTCGACCGCGCGGTGATCGAGGCAGGGGAAGCGGAAGAAGCGCTGGAACGCGCGGCCGAGGCGCTGACCCACGACCCGGCCGAACTCGACCGGATCGAGACGCGCCTGTTCGAACTGCGCGCGCTCGCCCGCAAGCATTCCTGCCAGGTGGACGACCTGCCCGCGAAGATGGTCGCCATGCGCGCCGCGCTCGATGCGATCGAGGGCGGCGAGGCGGACGTGGCCGAACTGGAAGCGGCGGAACGCAGCGCGCACGAAACCTATCGCGGCGCGGCGCAGGCGCTGCACGATGCGCGGGTGAAGGCGGCCAAGACGCTCGACAAGGCCGTGGCAGGCGAGCTCGTGCCGCTGAAGCTGGATGCCGCGCGTTTCCGCACCGCCGTGGCGATGCTGCCCGAAGAGCGCTGGGGCCCGGGCGGCATGGACGGCGTCGAATTCCTGATCGCGACCAATCCCGGCGCGGATTTCGCCCCGCTCGGCAAGATCGCCAGCGGCGGCGAACTGTCGCGCTTCATCCTCGCGCTGAAGGTCGCGCTGGCGGAGAAAGGCGGGGCGGGGACGGTGATCTTTGACGAGATCGACCGCGGCGTCGGTGGCGCGGTGGCGAGCGCCATCGGCGAGCGGCTGGCGAGGCTGGCATCCGACGGACAGCTGCTGGCCGTAACTCACTCGCCGCAAGTCGCCGCGCGCGGGGGCACCCACTACCTCATCGCGAAATCCTCGCACGGCACGGTCACCAAGACCAGCGTGGACCGCCTCGACGAAGCCGGTCGGCAGGAGGAAATCGCCCGCATGCTGAGCGGCGCGGAAGTGACGCCCGAAGCACGAGCGCAAGCGGACCGGTTGCTGGAGGGCGTCTAGCGGCTCCGAAGACCATCCGCAGTGGTGCCGAAGCGGCGAAAACCGGTTTTTAATACTGTTGCTGCACTCTCCAGCCATGTCGAAGCGTGCCGTTCTTATCGCCTTTGCCAGCCTCGCGTTCTGGCTGCCATCCGGTGCATCCGCGCAGCAGATCGTCGGCATGCCGACTGTGATCGACGGGGACTCGCTCGAATTCGCGGGCACGGGCGTGCGCCTGCTCGGCATTGATGCGCCGGAGGCCAAGCAGACCTGCATGCGGGACGGCGAGGTCTGGGCTTGCGGACTGGAAGCTGCCGCCTTCCTCGGCGAGTTCGTCAAGGGCCGCATGGTGAATTGCGAAACGCTTGATGTGGACCAGCATGGACGTTTCCTGTCGCAATGCCGCCTTGGCGATCTCGACCTCGCGCTCGTCATGGTGGAGCAGGGCCTGGCGGTTGCGGCGGACGATGCCCCGGCGGAATATCTTGCCGCGCAGGCTTTGCGGCAGGAGCACCGCATCGGCATCTGGGGCTCCGACTTCGAAATGCCGAAGGCCTGGTGCGAAGCCAATCCCGACCTCGTTCCCGCGCCGGCCCCGGCACCCGTCGCCGAGGCGCCGCAACCTCGTGCCGGGGGAACCCCTGCCGCCCGCGACCTGACCCGCCGGTACACGAACCGCTTCGGCTGTGCGATCAAGGGTAACCGCAGCCGCCGCGGCGAGTGGATCTATCACCTGCCGGGACAGGAATATTACGACGTCACGCACCCGGAAGAGCTGTTCTGCACCGAAGCCGAGGCCATTCGCGCGGGCTATCGACGGACGAAGAACTGACGCCGCTTTGCGCGCCCGCCATGCTGGGGCATAGGACGACCGAGAGGATTCGCCGCCGATGTCAGACAACCATGCCCCGACGACGAATGAGGCCGATGCCGCCAACGAGTTGATGCGCCTTGCCAAGCAGATTGCGAGGCATGACCGGCTGTATCATGCCGAGGACGCGCCGGAGATTACCGATCAGGAATACGATGCGCTGGTGCGGCGCAATGCGGAGCTGGAGGCGGCCTATCCGCATCTGATCCGCGCGGATTCACCGAGCCGCAAGGTGGGGCATGGTGTCGCCGCCTCGCCGCTGGGCAAAGTGACACACGAGGTTCGCATGATGAGCCTCGACAATGCCTTTGCCGACGAGGAGGTGGCGGAGTTCGTCGCGCGGGTGCGGCGCTTCCTCTCGCTGGCCGAGGATGCGCCGCTCGCCTTCACGGCGGAGGACAAGATCGACGGCCTTTCCTGCTCGCTGCGTTACGAGGAGGGGCGGCTGGTGCGCGCCGCGACGCGGGGCGACGGGCAGGTGGGCGAGGATGTGACGCCCAATGTGGCGCATATTGCTGATATCCCGCAGGAACTTGCCGGCTCGGTGCCGCGCGTGTTCGAAATCCGCGGGGAGGTCTACATGGCCAAGGCCGATTTCCTCGCGCTCAATGCGGCGCACGAGGAGGCGGGGGAGAAGCTGTTCGCCAATCCCCGCAATGCCGCCGCAGGATCGCTGCGGCAGAAGGATGCGGGCGTCACGGCGAAGCGGCCCTTGCGGTTTTGGGCGCATGGCTGGGGCGCGGTCGAGGGCGAACTGCCGGGTGATACGCAGACCGCTGTGGTGGAGGCGATTGCGACGATGGGCGTGCCGGTCTCGCCCCTGTTCACCACCTGCGAAACGCTGGAGCAGATGCTCGCCCATTACGAGAAGATCGGCGCGCAACGTGCTGACTTGCCGTATGAAATCGACGGTGTCGTCTACAAGGTCGACCGGCTGGATTACCAGCAGCGGCTGGGCTTCGTCGCCAAGGCCCCGCGCTGGGCGATCGCGCGCAAGTTCCCGGCGGAGCAGGCGGAAACGACGCTGGAAAGCATCGACATCCAGGTCGGCCGCACCGGCAAGCTGACGCCCGTCGGCAGGCTGGCCCCGGTGCTGGTGGGCGGCGTGACGGTGACCAATGTCACGCTTCATAATCGCGATGAAATTCAGCGGCTTGGCGTTCGCCCCGGAGACCGCGTGGTAATCCAGCGCGCGGGCGACGTGATCCCGCAGGTCGTGCGGAACCTGACGCCGGACGCGAAGCGCGAGCCTTTCGTGTTCCCCGACCACTGCCCCGAATGCGGCAGCGAGGCGGTGAGCGAGGAGGGCGAGGTCGACGTGCGCTGCACAGGCGGTCTCATCTGTCCCGCGCAACGCACGGAAAGACTGAAGCATTTCGTCAGCCGCGGCGCGCTCGATATCGACGGTCTGGGCGAGAAGACCATCGACCAGTTCTTTGCGCTAGGCTGGCTGGAAAGCCCCGCCGACATCTTTCGCCTGAAGGACCGGCGGCAGGATATCCTCGCGCTCGAAGGATGGCAGGACAAGTCTGTGGACAAGCTGTTGGCCAGCATCGAGGCGCGACGCGAGCCCGACGCGGCGCGGCTGCTCTTCGGCCTCGGCATCCGGCATATCGGCGCGGTGACGGCGCGCGACCTGATGAAGCATTTCCACGCGCTTCCGGCCTTGCGCGACGCAGCGCAGCAAGCCCGCGCAGGCGACGGGGAAGCCGCCGCCTCGCTCACCGCCATAGACGGAATCGGTTCGGCCGTGGTGGAAGCGCTCGGCGATTTCTTCCACGAGGATCACAATGTCGCCGTGTGGGAAGACCTGCTGTCCGAAGTCAGCCCGCCGCGCTACGAGGTCGAGACGCGTGACAGCCCGGTGGCGGGCAAGACCGTGGTCTTCACCGGCAAGCTGGAGACGATGAGCCGCGACGAGGCGAAGGCGCAGGCCGAGCGGCTGGGCGCCAAGGCCAGCGGATCGGTCAGCGCGAAGACCGACCTGCTGGTTGCCGGGCCGGGCGCGGGCAGCAAGCTCAAGAAAGCCGCCGAGCTCGGCATCGAGACCATCGACGAGGCCGGCTGGGCCGCCATCGTCGCGGCTGCGGGCTAGGCAATTGCCTGAAAAGATTTCGGAAACGCGCCGTCGCCCGCGCGTTCGCCTAGTGTGAAAATCCCCGCCCGTTTCATCGTCCTGCTGTTCGCCGTGCTGGCCATCGCGGTCATCGTGGTGTCACTGCCCGACCACTCCGGCTTTCCGGTAACGGAGAAGCGCGAGGGGCGGGAGGAGCCGGCGCCGCCTGCCGAGCCCTCGCCCGCGGAACTCGCCTTGCAGGCGGAACTCACCCGGCTGGGGGGCGGATTTCCCGGCGATGCGGGGCTTGCGGTGCAGGAGGTCGCGACCGGCAAGACCTTCGCCCACGATGGGAGAGGCATCTATCCGCAGCAGAGCGTGAGCAAGCTGTGGGTCGCGATCGCCGCGCTGCACGAGGTCGACGAGGGGCGGCTGGAGCTGGCCGAAATGGTGACCCTGCGCCGCGACGACCTCACCGTCTTCCACCAGCCGATCCGCAATATCGTGAACGCCCGCGGTGCCTTTGCGACCGACTATGCCGACCTCATCGAACGGGCGCTGACGCAGAGCGACAACACGGCAAACGACCGCATCCTGCGCCGCGTCGGCGGGCCGGAGGCGGTGCAGGCTTTTATCGACAGGGCGGAGCTGGCGGGCATCCGCTTCGGCACCGACGAGCGCACCAAGCAGAGCGCCATTGCGGGGCTGACGTGGCGGCAGTCCTATTCGTATCGCGACTGGTTCTTCAAGGCGCGCGACGCCTTGCCGGACGACCAGCGGCGGCAGGCCTTCGAGGCCTACCTGGCCGAGCCGATCGACGGCGCGACCCCGCTCGGCCTTGCTGATGCGCTCGCCCGGTTTGCCCGCGGCGACTTGCTGTCCGAACCGTCGACCCGCCTGCTGCTCGCCACGCTGGAGCGCACGAAAAGCGGTCCCAACCGACTGAAGGCCGGCGCGCCCGCCGGGTGGAGCGTCGCCCATAAGACCGGGACGGGGCAGGTCTTCGACGGGGAGCACACCGGGTATAACGACGTCGCCATACTCACCGCGCCGGACGGGCGGCAGTATGCCGTGGTGGCCATGATCCGGCGGACCCGAGCATCCTATGTCGCGCGGATGGAGATGATGCAGGCGCTCAGCCGCGCCGTGGGACAATACCACGACGCGGCCTATGGCGGCGCCGCCGAACCCTAGTCGTTCGGCATCAGGTGGATTTCGCGCACGCAGCTCGTGTCCGGCTGCCGGAGCGCGAAGACCACCGCATCGGCAACGTCTTCCGGCTGCAGCTTTTCGGGCTTTGCCTCGTCGAAGAATTCGGTGTTGACCATGCCGGGCGAAATGACCGTGCAGCGCCCCTGCCATTCGCGCATTTCCTCCGCCAGATTGCCGGCGAAACCGTGGATGAACCACTTGGTGGCGCCATAGATCGAACCCTTCATGTGGTCCCGCCCGGCTTTCGATCCGGTGACGATGAAGTGCCCTTTCGTCTTGCGCAGTTCGGGCAGGGCGGCGTGCGCGGTGTAGAGGACGGCGAGGATATTGAGGTGGATCATGTCATGCCATTCCTCCGGCACGCCCTTTTCCACCCCGGGGTGTTCGACCCCGCTCCCGGCATTGGCGAACACGCCGTCCAGCCCGCCGAATTTCGCCACCGTGTCCGCGACCGCGCTGCGGACCTGCTCGCGGTCCGTCACGTCGCATTCGATGGCGAGCGCGCCTTCGCCGATGTCGCCGACCAGCGCGTCGAGCTTGTCCTTGGAACGGGCGAGGAGGGCGACGTTCCACCCGGCCTTGGCGGCGGCCCTGGCCGTGGCGGCGCCAATGCCGGACGAGGCGCCGGTGATAAGCAATGTCTTGGTCATGGAGGTTCTCCGATAAGGGGATGCACGCAGGCAATGGGCGGCGACAGCGTTGCGTTCCGGAGAAAGCGCGATGGTTAATTCTGCGCTGTTTCCAACGCAATTTTTCCCGGAATTGTCGGAATTTTCCAATCGACCCCGTCAGCAGCTGCGTATTTCCGAGGACGGGCGCAGAGGGTTGGGGGAAGACATGGCACTGGGCGCGATCCGTGAGGCGATAAGGCGGCGCAAGGCCGCAAAGAAGCGCGGCATTTCGGGGCCGCGCGAGCTGTGGACTCACATGCGGGTGTTCCGCTGCGAGGTGGATGCCTGTCTCGCCGCCGACGAGGCAGAGCTTGCGCGACTGGTCCGCGGTGGGAAATACGCCTGCGTCGGCAAGTCGCACTCCTACAACGCGGTCCAGCTCTGCCCCGGTAATTCTGCGGTGATGATGGAGGAAAGCGGGCTCGACACGTTGAAGTGGCGGGGAAACTTCGACGGTGGCGGCATCGCAACCGTCGGTGCATCTGTCACGATCCTGGAACTGAAGCAGTTCCTGCTGACCGAGAGGCAGCGCTTGATGAACAGCGGCAATTACATGGGGCAGACCGTCATCGGCGCGCTGGTGACCGGTACGCATGGCTATGGCGAAACACCGGTGATGGCCGATGCCCTGCAATCGCTGACCTTCCTCGATGACGAGGGCGAGCGGGTGACGCTGGTAAGGGGAAGCCGCGATTTCAATCTGGCAGCTGTGTCGTTTGGGACAATTGCACCCATCGTCGAAGTCGAAATCCGGACTGTGCCGCTGCGCAGCTATCTTTCCACCGCCCACATCACGCGCATGTCGGAAAAAGAGGGGCTGAAGTCCGGCAGTGTTGCGGCCAGCTGGGCGGCCATGCCTTACAGCGATCCCGAAGATCCTCTCATTATGCTGCACACGCTCCACGAACTGGGTGCAAAATCGCAGGGAAGCGACCATAAACCCAGCTGGTTTTCCCTGGCCGGTTTCGTGAACTGGGCGCTCAACCATTATTGGGCGATCGACCGGCTCTATCCCGTCTGCCGGCGCTGGCTGCACAAGTTCGCCGATGGCCTGGACCTGCGGAAAAAGCAGACCGTGACGACGCGACCCGATGACCTGGACTATCTTTACGATCCCCAACCCGGCGCGATGAGCGAGCGGGGGCCGGAATTTCTGCGGGGCATGTTCTCCACCACCAACACGGCCCACAACCTTGCCTTCTTCGTGCCGCTCGAACGCGCGGAAGCCGTGGTGAAATTCATCATGCTGGAAGCGGGGAAGTACAGCGATCTCGGCTTCTATCTCAAAAGCCTGATCGGCGTGCGCGAATTGCGCGGGCGGTCCGACCTGGTCTTTGCCGCTACGCACGACGGCCCCGTCGCCGCGATCGACCTGTTCAGCGACCCGCGCGACTATGCCTGGCTGGAGCGGATCCAGCGCGAGGTCATGGCATACGAACCCGCCGCCCGGCCGCATTTCGGCAAGAGCGCGCTGGGCGAACATTTCCGTCCGGCTTTGGGCGAAGCGAATCTGGACGACCTGTTCCAGTTGCACCGCCAGCATTTCCCAAGCCGGCGCCTCAAGTTCAGCGAACCGGTCCGCCGCCTGCTGCAGGTCGGCCGGCCCACCGCCGGCAACAGCGCGGCGGATGCCATGCTGGCGCTGTTCGGAGGAAAAGCGGACCGGAAACGCGCTGCCTGAAGAATTCTTCGCGCCGCGTGTCGAAAACGCCGCCCGGCGCGTGTCTTCCCCCTGCAACCCTTGCCATGGTGGCGGGGCGATAGCGGGAGATGCCCCCATGCAATACATGATGCTGGTCGTAGGCTGCGGTCTCCTATCGGACGGCGCTTGCGCTCCAGCCATCGCCGGCCGAGCGCAAGTTGCTCGAACGACGCCTCGCCAGTCTCGGCTAGTCGGCCGCCGGAATCCACTTCATCACGCCGCCCGCAAGCGGCGTCCAGCGGCCCATCCGCACGCCCGCATGGGCCAGCGTATCGCCCACCCACTGGTTGCAGGTGTTGGCAAGCGTGTAGCGACCGAGCGCGTCGTAATTCGCCGCGCCTTCCTCGAAGCTGTGATGGCTGACCCGCGCCTCGCCCGCGCCCAGCGGCGGCAGGGTCGCCGCGATACGGGCAACCAGCCGCCCATATTCCGCCGGGCGCAGGCGCAGGTTCCGGTGGCTGTCCGATGGTGCGGGGCGGATGTAGTGGCCCACGCGCATCAGCCCTTCGCCGCCGCCGAAGACGATGCGCAGCGCGGTCTTCGCCTTCATGTCGCCCCACGTCGGCGTGTTGAGGAACACCTCCTTCTCGCCCCAGCCGACCGCGACGTGGGTCGGCATGCGGCCATCGGGGCGGGGACGGGCGGCGCTCGGGAACGTGGTGCGCCAGTCCTTGTGCGCGGTGACGATGGGCATGACGATCCCGGTGTGGATGCCGTTTGTCTCGACCATGATGTCGACGCCCGGCTCGCTTGCCGCCGCTTCGGTCCAGCCGGAATTGCGCGGAATGCTGCTGCCGATCCACGCTGCGAGGAGATAGAGCGCAAGCGCCGCAAAGGGCGCGAGGAGGAGCGCGGCGAGCGCGTTGACCCGGCGCCCGAACGGCTTCACCGACGCGTGCCCTTGCGCAGCCACAGGATCGACCAGTCGCCGTTCACCAGCCGCTTCACGAGGTGGAAGCCTGCCAACCGATAGGCTTCGCGCACCCGCGGTTCCTGTTCGCCCAGCAGACCCGCCAGCAGCAGGTGCCCGCGCGGGCTGACGTGGTCGGCGAAATCGGCCGACAGCTCGACCAGCGGCCCGGCGAGGATGTTGGCGATGAGGAGGTCGTAGGGACCGCGCGTCGCCAGTACCGGGCCTTCCATCCCCGCAGCCGTCGTCATGGTCAGCTGGCCGCGCCGGGTGCCGGCTGCAACGCCGTTCGCGGCCATGTTGTCCGCCACCACGGCTTCGCACACCGGGTCGATGTCGGACGCGGTGGCCCTCGCCGCGGGCCACAGGCGCATGGCGGCAAAGGCGAGCAGGCCGGTGCCGGTGCCGATGTCCGCATGGTTGCGCACAACCACGCCGGTGCGGCGCATCTCGGCCAGCATGGCAAGGCAGCCCGCGGTCGTCTCGTGCTGGCCGGTGCCGAAGGCCTGGCTGGCCGGGATGACGAATTCGATCGTGCCGTCCTCGCCCAGCGGGTCATGCTCTGGCGTGCGGACGCGGAACGGTCCGGCTCGGATCGGATCGACGCCCTGCTGGCTCAGCGTCACCCAGTCCTCGTCCGGCAATTTCTCGCTTTCGAAAGCGGGCGCATCGCCGCCAAACAGGTCCGCGAGCATGGCGACATCGCCCTTGCGCGGCTTGTGCGGCAACCAGGCTTCGATCACCCAGTCGTCGGGCCTATCGGGCGCGATTTCGCGGCCCGCGATGACGAAGTCCGCCGGCCAGTCCTCGATCTCGTCATGCGCCAGCAGCGCCGCCTGGACGACCGGCTTGTCCGCCTGCCCGAAGATGCGCCAGCTGGTCATTGCGCGGCCTCTTCGGCGGGCGCGGCAGGGTCGGCGAAGTCGGCAGCGATTGTGGACCCGTCCACCGCGCCGGTCGCGTGGCCGATCACACGGGCGCCGCGGCTGCGCAGATCGCTGGCAATGGCGGCGCCGATGCCGCGGCTCGATCCGGTGAGAAGGATGGTGGGCGTGTCCATGACCCGAAGCGATAGGCGAGGCGTGGATTGCCGCCAAGCACTTGCGTCCATCGCTTGCACAACCCAGTATCTTCGCTAGAGCAGCGCCGAACCACGCGCGCAGGTGCCCGCCCGCGCGGCAATTCAAGTACCGGAGCATCCATGGCGAACCGTCCGCTTTCACCGCACTTGCAGATCTGGAAATGGGGGCCGCACATGGCCGTCTCCATCCTCCACCGCATCACCGGCGACGGGATGGCCTTCGTCGGGCTCGGCGTGATGCTGTGGTGGCTCGGTTCGCTGGCCGGTGGGCAGGCGTCCTACGAAAGCTTCGTGACGCTGATGACCTCGCCCATCGGCTATATCGTGATGGTCGGCCTGAGCTGGGCGTTCTTCACCCACATGATGAGCGGCCTGCGGCACTTCGTGCTGGATATCGGCGCGGGGTACGAGCTTACCACGAACCGCTTTTGGTCGATCGCCTCGCCGGTCATCGGCATCATCCTCACCGCCGCCTTCTGGGCGCTGGTCCTGCTGAAGTAAGGGAGACCGCAGCATGGCAAACGGCACCCCCATCGGCCGCGTCCGCGGCCTCGGCCCGGCCCACGAAGGCCCGCACCACTGGCTCGTCCAGCGCTTTACCGCGATCGGCAACCTGTTCCTGATGCTGTGGTTCGGCGTCAGCCTGGCGCTGATGTCGTCCTACGACTACGCCTCGATGACGGACTGGCTGTCCGGCCCGCTCAACAGCACGCTGATGGCGCTGCTGGTCATCAGCATCTTCTGGCACGCGCGCCTGGGCCTGCAGGTACTGGTGGAGGATTACGTCCACGACGCCGGCACCAAGTTCGGCGTGATCGCCGCGCTCAACCTCGCGACCTTCGCCTCGGTCGCTTTCGCCCTCATCTGTATCGCACGCATCGCTTTCGGAGCCGCCTGACATGGCCGACACTTCCGCCTACAAGATCATCGACCATACGTATGACGTGGTGGTCGTCGGCGCCGGGGGCAGCGGGCTGCGCGCCACCATGGGCAGCGCCGAAGCGGGCTTGCGCACAGCCAATATCTCCAAGGTCTTCCCGACCCGCAGCCACACCGTTGCGGCACAGGGCGGCATCGCCGCTTCGCTCGGCAACAACACGCCTGACCACTGGCAGTGGCACATGTACGACACTGTTAAGGGGTCGGACTGGCTGGGCGACCAGGACGCGATCGAATACCTCGCGCGTGAAGCGCCCGCCGCCGTGTACGAGCTGGAGCATGCCGGCGTGCCTTTCAGCCGAAACGAGGACGGCACGATCTACCAGCGCCCCTTCGGCGGCCACATGCAGAACATGGGCGAAGGCCCGCCGGTGCAGCGCACCTGCGCCGCGGCCGACCGTACCGGCCACGCCATGCTCCACGCGCTCTACCAGCAGAGCCTGAAGTACGACGCGGATTTCTTCATCGAATATTTCGCGCTCGACCTGATCATGGAAGACGGGGCGGACGGCGTGCCCGTGTGCCGCGGCGTGATCGCCATGTGCCTCGACGATGGCACCATCCACCGCTTCCGCAGCCAGGCCGTGGTCCTGGCGACGGGCGGCTATGGCCGCTGCTATTACACCGCGACCAGCGCGCATACCTGCACTGGCGACGGTGGCGGCATGGTGCTGCGCGCCGGCTTGCCGCTGCAGGACATGGAGTTCGTGCAGTTCCACCCGACCGGCATCTACGGCGCGGGCGTGCTCATTACCGAGGGCGCACGCGGAGAAGGCGGCTATCTCACCAACTCCGAAGGCGAGCGGTTCATGGAACGCTACGCTCCCTCGGCCAAGGACCTTGCATCGCGCGACGTCGTGTCGCGCTCGATGGCGCTGGAAATGCGCGAAGGGCGCGGCGTGGGGCCGGATGGCGACCACATCTACCTGCACCTCGACCACATCGATCCCAAGGTGCTGGGCGAGCGACTGCCGGGCATCACCGAAAGCGGCAAGATCTTCGCCGGCGTCGACCTGACGCGCCAGCCGCTCCCGGTCACGCCGACGGTGCATTACAACATGGGCGGCATCCCGACCAACTTCCACGGCGAGGTCGTGACCATCGACCAGTCCGGCAATCCGGACGCGGTGGTCCCGGGCCTGTTCGCCGCGGGCGAGGCGGGCTGCGTGTCCGTCCACGGCGCGAACCGCCTCGGCTCCAATTCGCTGATCGACCTGGTGGTGTTCGGCCGGGCCATCGGTCACCGCCTGCGGGACACGATCAAGCCCGGCGCGAAGCAGGACGAATTGCCGCAGGCCGGCACCGACTTCGCGCTGGAGCGGCTCGACCATTTCCGCAACGCCGATGGCGGCACGCCGACTGCGGAGCTGCGCAGCGACATGCAGAAGACGATGCAGCGCCATGCCGCCGTGTTCCGCGACAGCAAGCTGATGTCCGAAGGCGTGGAGCAGCTGGCCGAAATCAACAAGCGCATGGCCGACATCAAGGTCTTCGACCGCTCGCTGATCTGGAACAGCGACCTCATCGAAACGCTCGAGCTCGACAATCTGATGGCGCAGGCCGTGGTCACGATGGCGAGCGCGGAAAACCGCAAGGAAAGCCGCGGGGCCCACGCGCACGAAGACTTCCCCGAGCGTGACGATGCCAATTGGATGAAGCACACCGCTGCGTGGCTCGAAGGCTGGGGAGGCAGCGGCGGCGAGGTGAAGATCGATTACCGCCCGGTCCACGAATACACGCTGACCGACGACATCGCTTACATCGAACCGAAGAAGCGGGTGTACTAGATTTGGGAATTCTGACGATCGCCCGCCAGAAGAAGGGGTGGCGCGATCTTTTGAGGGCCTATTGTGTCGAGGTTGACGGTGAGGATGTCGGCAAGGTCCGGCGCGGGGAGACATTCCGTGTCGATCTTCCTGCCGGCTCGCATTCCGTTCGCCTGAAGATCGATTGGTGTTCGTCCCAGACCATCGAAGTGGACGGTGAGGCGGACACGCTGCTGCATTGCGCTCCGGGTGGTACGGCGCTGACGGCTCTTCCGGATATCATGGTCTTTACCGATCATTATATCACGCTGGTCCGCGGTTAAGCAGCGCTTTCGCGGCCGCGCCGCATTCGCTAGAGCAGCAGGTATGGACAGGACGGGGCAGCAACTGGCGCTGGCGGTGGTGGTGCCCGTCCTCAACGAGGCGGCAAACGTCGCGCAGTTGCGCACGCGGCTGGCGGCGGCGCTGGCGGAAATCCCGCACGAGGTCATCTTCGTCGACGACGGATCGACCGACGGGACGCAGGGCGTGGTCGAGGCGCTTGCGCTGGGCGATCCGTCCACGCGGCTGATCCGGCGGCACGGACGGCGCGGGCTTTCGTCCGCCGTGGTGGAGGGGATGTGCGCCACGGTCGCGCCGGTGGTCGCGGTGATCGACGGCGACTTGCAGCACGACGAGACCATCCTGCCAGCGCTCTACCGCGCGATTGCCACGGATGGCGCGGAACTGGCGGTCGGCACGCGTTACGGCGCGGGCGGATCGACCGGCGCATGGGACCCGCGCCGCGCCGCTATCAGCCGCTATGCCACGAGGCTGGCCGCGGTGGTGATGAAGACGCGGCTGTCCGACCCGCTGAGCGGCTTCTTCGCCATCCGCCGCGACGTGCTGCTCGGCCTGGTGCCGCGCCTGTCACTGGTCGGCTACAAACTGTTGCTCGATATCGTCGCCAGCGCCGGACGGCCGCTGGACCTCGCCGAAGTGCCGTACACATTTGCCGAACGTAGCGCGGGCGAGAGCAAGCTCGATAGCGCGGTGGCGATGGATTACGTCGAGCTGCTGGTGGAAAAGACCGTCGGCCGGTGGATCCCGGCGAAGCTGGTGCTGTTCAGCGCGGTCGGATCGACCGGCGTGATCGTCCACATGGCGGTGCTCGCGCTGCTCGGGTTGCTGGGCGCGGATTTCACTGCGGCGCAGGCGGGAGCGGTGGGCGTGGCGATGATCTACAACTTCACGCTCAACAACCGGCTGACCTATCGCGACCGCCGCCTGACCGGCGCGGCATGGTGGACGGGCCTGGCAAGCTTCATCGTGCTGTGCAGCATCGGCGCTTTTGCCAATGTCGGGGTCGGCAGCTTCATCTACGACCTCAGCGGCGGGGGCTGGGTGCTGGGCGGCCTCGCCGGGATCGCCGTGGGCACGGTTTGGAACTTCGTCGCCACCAGCTGGCTGACCTGGCGGCGGCGGTAACGGCGGCGCTGCCCCCCTAACGGATGTTGGTGATCTCGTCGCAGGCGCGATCGTCGCCCTGAAGGCCCAGGCGCAGCGCCTCGCTGCGCTGGCGGCTGGTGCCGTGGGTGAAATTCTCGCTGCTGACGCGCCCGCCTGTCAGGCGATCGTCGCCGATGGCTGCGGCAGCGCGAAGGCCTTCTTCGAGGTCGCCCGGTTCGATCAGGTTGCGGTTCTTGGCCGCCCAGACACCGGCATAGCAATCCGCTTGCAATTCCATCCGCACTTGCAGCTGGTTGGCAGCGCGCGGGTTCTGGCCCTGTGCGCTGCGGATCGAATTGGCGATGCCGGTGATGTTCTGGATGTGGTGCCCGTATTCGTGCGCCATGACGTAATAGCGCGCGAAATCGCCCGGCGCGCCCAGTTGGCGGTCGAGTACGTCGTAAAAGCCTGTGTCGATATAGATGCCGCCGTCGGCCGGGCAGTAGAACGGACCGGCGGCAGACGATGCCGCGCCGCATCCGGAGCGGACCCGGCCCGAATAGAAGTTCAGGAAGGGCTGCTGAAAGTCATAACCCTGCTGCGCGAACACGCGCGACCAGGTTTCGTTAAGGCTGCCGAGCGCCGCGCAGCTTTCCTGCGCATACTGGTTGGCGCTGCACAGCTCTTCCTCGGTGGCGCTGCTACTGGTTTCCGGGGCGCTGGATGTCCCGCCGACCGTGGACAGGGTCGTCATCGGGTCGATGCCGAACACGACTGCGCCGACCAGCGCGATCACGATCGCCCCGCAACCCAGCTTGCCGCCACCGCCCAGTCCACCGCCGCCACCGCCGCCGCGGACATCGATATTGCCGGTGTTGAACGGATTGAGCCGCATGGTATTCCCCCTGAAATCGAGACGCGTCTGTGTGCGTCTACGCATTGTGTTTCAATCCCAACCCGCAGGAGGCCGGTTTGTTTCTAAAAGGAAAGCGCGCATTGGTGACGGGGTCAACCTCCGGCATCGGCCTCGCGGTGGCGCGGGCGCTCCACGCCGAAGGGGCCGAGATCGTCCTCAACGGCTTCGGCGATGCGGAGGAGGTCGCCGCGCTGCAGGCCGAGCTTGGCGATGCGGCGTGGTCCGATGCCGATCTCACCGACGTGTCCGCGATCGAGGCGATGATGGCGAAGGCGGGCGGGATCGACATCCTCGTCAACAATGCCGGGATGCAGCACGTATCGCCCGTGGCCGAATTCCCGCCGGCGAAGTGGGATGCCATCATCGCGCTCAACCTGTCGGCCGCGTTCCACACCGCGCGCCTCGCCATCCCGCACATGAAAGCGGCCGGGTGGGGCCGGATCATCAACACGGCGAGCGCCCATTCGCTCGTCGCCTCGCCATTCAAGAGCGCCTATGTCGCGGCAAAGCACGGGATCGCGGGCCTGACCAAGACGCTCGCGCTGGAGCTGGCGCAGGACGGGATCACCGTGAACGCGATATCGCCGGGCTATGTGTGGACGCCGTTGGTCGAAAACCAGATCCCCGATACGATGGCCGCGCGTAACCTGTCGCGCGACGAGGTCATCAACGATGTGCTGCTGGCAAAGCAGCCGACCAAGTCGTTCGTCCAGCCGGAAGACATCGGCGAACTCGCCGTCTTCCTGTGCCGCGATGCCGCGCGCAACGTGAACGGGGCGAACTGGAGCATCGATGGCGGCTGGACCGCCGAATGAACGGGACACGAAGGGGCCTTGAGCACATGATTACGAAGACTTTCCGCCGCGCGCTAACGGGCGCGCTTTCGCTTTCCGTGCTGCTGGGCACCACCGCGCTTTCCGCGCAAGACTATCCCATCGCGCCCGACCGCGCAGCGACGGAGACCATCCTGCTCGACCATATCAAGGTGCTGGCAAGCGACGAATACGGTGGCCGCCTGCCGGGCACCGAAGGCGGGCAGAAGACGCAGGCCTACATGATCGAGAAGCTGGAAAGCTATGGCTACCAGCCCGGTTACAAGGGCGAATGGCGCCAGCAGGTCATGCTGGAAGGGCAGGTGCCCGGCGCGCTGGCCATGAAGATCGGCGACACCGAGATTGCGGGGGACGATGCCTTCGCCCTCTCGCTATCCGACAGCCCGCTGATGGCATCGGGCGCGGAGCTGGTCGCGCTCGGCAGTGCGGAAGACATCGCGGCGACGCAGGGCAAGGTTGCCGTAATCACCAATCCGATGGGGGCACAGTCCCTGCTCGGCCCGGCGATGGAAGGCGGCGCGCTGGGCGCGCTCGTCCTCGTCGAGCAGGAGCCGATCTGGAACCAGTTCCGTTCCTTCGCCTCCCGTCCGCAGTGGAACCTCGCCGGCGGCGACATGGAAGAGGAAGACGAGCAGCCCCTCGTCGCCCTCGTCGGGCCGACCACCAGCGCCGCCATCCTCGCCGCCCTCGGCACCGACAGCGCCGCTCTCGGCGAACGGTCGGGCGAAGTCATCGGCACATCGACCTTTTCCAGCGATGCGGAGAGCCTGACGGCGGAAAGCGCCAACGTGGTCGGCATGCTGCCCGGCACGAAGCCCGGCAGCGGCGCGATCATCATGATGGGCCACTGGGACCACCTGGGTTCGGACTGCGCGCCGGAAACGGAGGAAGACCGCATCTGCAACGGCGCGGCGGACAACGCCAGCGGCATTGCGGCCATCCTTGAGACCTCGCGCCGCCTTGCCATGGGGCCGCGGCTCGAACGCGACATCTACATCATGGGCACCACGGCAGAGGAAATGGGCCTGCTCGGCGCGCGCTATTTCGCCGACAACCCGCCGATCCCGCTGGAAGACTTCCAGGCCGCGCTCAATATCGACATGATCTCGATCGCGCCCGCCGGTACGCCGCTGACCGTCATCGGCTGGGGCGAGACGCCCATGGACGCGCCGATCAAGCTGGCCGCAGCGGCGCTCAACCGCACGATCGACGTGGGCGAGGAATCGGCCAAGTACGTGCGCCGGCAGGACGGCTGGGCGCTGATGAACAAGGGCGTGCCCGCCGTGCTCGTCTCCGGCGCCTTTGCCGACGACGACATCCTCGATGCCTTCATGGGCACGCGCTATCACAAGCCGAGCGACCAGGTGCATGACGAGCTGGAAATCAGCGGGATGGCCGAAGACGTACCGCTGTACGTCGTGCTGATGGCGATGCTTGCCAATCCGGACCGCTACGAGAAGCCGGAAGGCTGGGAATTCGACCGCGGCGAATAACCGCCCGCGCGATTTACCGAATGGAGGGCCGGGGCATCCAGCGCGGGTGTCCCGGCCCTTTGCCGCCATGGGGCACAGGCGGTGGGCGGCCCCTAGCTAAACTGCGGACACGCGGTTACATGGGCCGCCACATTCCCCCCGGCAGGCGATTCTCCACGTGGCAAATCTCGATATCTCCCTCGGCCTTACTTTCGACGACGTGCTGCTCGTGCCGGCGGAAAGCGACATCCTGCCATCGATGGCCAACACGGCCACGCAGCTGACGCGCGACATCGCGCTCAACATCCCGGTCGTCTCCAGCGCGATGGACACGGTGACGGAAGCCGACATGGCGATCGCCATGGCGCAGCTGGGCGGCATCGGCGTGCTCCACCGCAATTTCGAAGTGGAAGAACAGGTCGCGGCCGTGACCGCCGTGAAGCGCTTCGAAAGCGGCATGGTGGTGAACCCGATCACGATCCACCCCGACGCCACGCTGGGCGAAGCGCAGGCGATCATGCAGAAGAACCGCATCAGCGGCATTCCCGTGACCGATCGCAACGGCAAGCTGGCGGGCATCCTGACCAACCGCGACGTGCGCTTTGCGGAAAATCCGATGCAGCCGGTCAAGGAACTGATGACGACTGACAACCTCGCCACCGTGCCGCTCGGCACCGGGCAGGAAGAGGCGCGCCGGCTGCTCCACCAGCGCCGGATCGAGAAGCTGCTGGTGGTCGACGACGACGGTCGCTGCGTCGGCCTGATCACGGTCAAGGATATCGAGAAGGCGGTCGCCTATCCCGAAGCGACGAAGGACGACCAGGGCCGCCTGCGCGTGGCCGCGGCAACCACCGTGGGCGACAAGGGTTTCGAGCGGACCGAGGCGCTGATCGATGCGGGCGTGGACGTGGTGGTGATCGACACAGCCCACGGCCACAACAGGGACGTTGCCTGCTCGGTCGAACGGGTAAAGAAGCTGTCGAACAGCGTGCAGGTCATCGCCGGCAACGTCGCCACGGCCGAAGCGACGCGCGCGCTGGTGGGCGCGGGCGCGGATGCGGTGAAGGTCGGCATCGGGCCGGGTTCGATCTGTACCACCCGCGTCGTGGCAGGCGTCGGCGTGCCTCAGCTAACCGCGATCATGGACTGCGCGGAAGCCGCCGCGAAGGACGGCGTGCCGGTGATCGGCGACGGCGGCCTGCGAACCAGCGGCGATGCGGCCAAGGCGCTGGCCGCCGGGGCCTCCACCATCATGATCGGATCGATGCTGGCCGGTACCGAGGAAGCGCCGGGCGAAACCTTCATCTACCAGGGCCGAAGCTACAAGGCCTATCGCGGGATGGGCAGCGTCGGCGCGATGGCGCGCGGCAGCGCCGACCGCTATTTCCAGGCCGACGTCAGCCAGCAGAAGCTCGTGCCGGAAGGGATTGAGGGGCAGGTGCCGTTCAAGGGCCCGGCGGCCGCGGTGGTCCACCAGCTCGTCGGCGGGATCAAGGCGGCCATGGGCTATACCGGCAGCAGCACGATCGACGCGCTGAAGAACGCGAAATTCGTGCGCATCACCAACGCCGGCCTGACCGAAAGCCACGTCCACGATGTGAGCATCACCCGCGAAGCCCCGAACTACCCGACGCGATGACCCCGTCGGCCCGTGTCCAGGCGGCGATCGAGATTGTCGATGAAGTGATCGCCGCGGCGAAGGCCGGCGGCGCGCCCGCCGACCGTTTGATTGCCAATTACTTCAAGGCGCGGCGGTATGCCGGGTCGAAGGACCGGCGCGCGGTGCGCGAACTGGTTTACGGCGCCATCCGTGCGTGCGGCCCGGTGCCGGGCAGCGGGCGCGCGGCGATGCTGCGGCTGGCCGAAATCGATCCCGCAATCGCACCCCTGTTCGACGGCGAGGGGCACGGTCCGGCGCCGGTCAGCGAAGGCGAGCCGGTGGCGGACGGCGGCATCGCGCCCGACTGGCTCGTCGCGCGCCTGCTGGCATCGGACATAGATCATACGGAAGCCGCCGCGCTGCTGGACCGCGCGCCGCTCGACCTGCGCGTCAACACGCTGAAGGCCGAACGCGCGGGCCTCGACCTGCCGGAGCCGGGCGAGCCGCTCGCCGCGCCGCACGGGCTGCGCTTCGACGCCGGGACGCAGGTCGAACAGTGGCCCGCTTATCGCGAGGGGGCGATCGAGGTGCAGGACGGGGGCAGCCAGATCGTGTGCCTCGCTTTTGGCGCAGAGCCGGGGGACACGGTGATCGACCTGTGCGCAGGCGCGGGGGGCAAGACGCTGGCGATTGCCGCGCAGATGGAAAACCGCGGCGTGCTCGTCGCCAGCGACACGGACCGTGCGCGGCTTTCCCGCTTCGGCCCCCGTGCCGCGCGGGCGGGCGTGACCATCGCCAGCACCGTCCTGCTCGATCCGGGCAAGGAACTTGCCGCGCTGTCCGATTACGCCGGCAAGACGGACCGCGTGCTGATCGACGCGCCGTGTTCTGGCACCGGAACGTGGCGGCGCAATCCCGAAGCGCGCTGGCGCCTCACGGAAAAGCGCCTCGACCAGCTTGTGCAGGTCCAGTCGCAACTCCTCGAAATCGCGAGGGAACTTGTCGCCCCGCACGGCACGATCACCTTCGTCACCTGCTCGCTGCTGGACGAGGAAGGGGCGGGGCAGGTCGAGCGTTTCCTCAGCGCCAATCCCGGCTGGCGGGCGGAGCCGCTGGCGCTACCCGCAGGGCGCGAGCGCGGGGAGGGCATGCGCCTGACCCCGCACCATGACGGGACGGACGGATTTTTCGTCGCGCGGCTGGCGCAAACCCGTTAAGCTCGCCCTCATGGCAGACGCGCTACCAGCCGACCCGATGGCCGAAGAAAGCCCTGCTAACGGTTCGCTCAAGGAGTTTGTAATGCGCTACACCCCCGCCGCCCTCGCACTTGCCGCTCTCGTGGCGATCCAGTCGAGCGTGGGGATGGCGGCGCAGGAACCTGCCGATCCGCGCGCGGCCGCGCTCGTGACGCAAGGGGAAGCATCGCTTGCGGCCGGCGAAACGCAGAGCGCGATCGATGCGTTCGAAGCGGCGCTGGTGATCGATCCCGCCTACAGCGACGCTTACGTGCACCTGGCCGACGTGGCCCGGGCCGAAGGGCTGCAGGGCAAGGCGATCCATTATTACCGCATGGTGCTGGAACGCGAGCCGCGCAATTTCGCCGCCATGGCGGGCGAGGGCGCGGCGCTGGCGGAAAAGGGCGCGACCGAGCGTGCGCGCCGGACGCTCGCCCAGCTGGAATCGCTGTGCGGTGCGGATTGCGCGGAAACGCGCGAGCTCGCCGCCCTGATCGAGGCCGGCTCTGCCGAGCCGGTGCTGGCGGCCGAGGACGTGATGCCGGACATGACCGTCCAGCAGAATTGAGGCCGGCAGAATTGAGGCCGATTCCCCGCGCAGGCGGGGACCTCGGTCAACTTGGCGCGAACATCCTGAGACCCCGGCCTACGCCGGGGATCCTCGCTCAAATGCGGTCGCGGAATTCCGCCACGACGGCGCGATAGATCTCTTCCTTGAATGGCACGATCAGCTTCGGCAGATCGTCGGGATCGACCCATTTCCACTCGCAGAATTCGGGGTGCTCGTGCGCTTCGAGGTCGATGTCCGCGTCCTCGCCGGTGAAGCGGGCGAGGTACCAGACCTGCCGCTGGCCGATGAACTGCCCCTTCCAGAGCTTGCCTTTCAGTTCATCCGGCAGGTCGTAGAAAAGCTCACCCGGCAGGCGGCCGACGATCTCGACCTTGTCAGCGGACAGGCCCGTTTCCTCGCCCAGTTCGCGCAGCATCGCCGCGTCAAGATCCTCGCCATCATCGACACCGCCCTGCGGCATCTGCCAGCGGTCCCCTTCGCGGTTGTCGATGCGCTGGCCGACGAAGGCCTTGCCGTGCGCGTTGACCAGCATCACGCCGACGCAGGGGCGATACAGCGCCCGGTCGCGGCCCAGATCGGCGTCGCTCATGCGGCGCGCCCCAGCATCAGCTTCACAGCGGCAAGGAAAGCATCAACATCTGCCTGCCCGCTCGGCAGCGCTTTTCGGAGCGTGGTGAAGCCGTGGATGATCCCGGGAAATTCGAGATAGGCGACTTGCGTCCCCTGCTGGATCAGGTGCGCGGCATAGTTGCGCCCGGAATCGCGCAAGGGGTCGAGCCCCGCCGTGCAGACCACGGTCGGCGGCGTGTCGGTGCAGGTGCCCAGCATCGGCGTGACGCGCGGGTCCGCCCCGTCGCCGGCATACTGTTCCGTAAACCAGGCCATCGCGGCTTTCGTCAGCAGGAACCCTTCGCCGAACAGCGATGTGCTTTCATGCTGGGAAACATCGTCCGCCACCGGATAGATGGGGGCTTGCACGATCACGGGGACGTCCGCGGGATCGGCGCACAGCTGGTTGGTGGTGACGATGGTGAGGTTGCCGCCCGCACTGTCGCCCGTCAGGACCAGGCCCGTGACCTCGCGGCCCAGCGCTTCGGGCGACGTCGCCACCCAGCGCGCCGCGGCCTCGCAATCGTCCGGCGCGGCGGGGAAGGGGTGTTCGGGCGCCAGGCGATAGGCGACCGAGACCAGCGGCAGATCCAGCGTTGCCGCGATATGCGCGCACAGCGAATCGTAGACGTCGAGATCGCCGATCACGAACCCGCCGCCGTGGAAGAAAACCACCGCCGGGCCGGCCCCGCGCGTGGCCTTCGCGTCGTAGAACCGCAGGGGGATGTCGCCCGCGGGGCCGGGGCAGGTGAGGTCCTTCTTTACCGCAAGGTCGGGCGCGGGCGCCTCCGCCATCTGCGCCATCACGCGCATCTGCTGGCGCCCCTCGACCGCGCCGACTTCCTCCACGCCCTTGCCGCCCATGGCTTCCAGCATGGCAAGGAAAGCGCGCACATCTTCGCGCACGGGATGTTCGGTATCGGCCAAGGTCTCTCTCCACTGCAATTGTCGCCCGGCGTCTTAGGCCGCGCGCCGCGAAGCCGCAATTCCCGCGCAAACGGAAAAACTTGATTGCCGCGGCCCGCGGGCGCACCTAGGTCGCGAGCCAACGACAAGCCGACAAGCAAATGCAGGACGAATTATGGCCAGCCAGGTGGCGGATGCTCCCGCCGAGAACACTTCCCCCGAAGCGGTCGTGGTCCGTTTCGCCGGGGACAGCGGCGACGGGATGCAGCTGACGGGCGGGCAGTTCACGCTCTCCACCGCGCTGGCGGGCAACGACCTTGCCACCTTCCCCGATTTCCCCGCCGAGATCCGCGCGCCGCAGGGCACGCTGTTCGGCGTGTCAGCATTCCAGATCAACTTCGGCAGTCGCGAGATCAACACGGCGGGCGATGCGCCGGACGTGCTGGTGGCGATGAACCCGGCGGCGCTGAAAGTGAACATCGCGGCGCTGAAGCCCGGCGGCCTGATCATCGCCGATACGGGCGCCTTCACGAAGCGCAACCTCGACAAGGCGAAATACGACACCAACCCGCTGGAAGACGGCAGCCTGGCGAAATACGACGTGCTGGCCTTCGACATCAGCGAAAAGACGATCGAGGCGGTGAAGCCCTTCGGCCTCGGCAACAAGGATGCGCTGCGGTCCAAGAACATGTGGACGCTGGGGCTGGCGCTGTGGATGTTCGACCGTCCGCGCGACCCGATCCACGACTGGCTGAGGGCCAAGTTCAAGTCCAAGCCCGATATTGCGGACGCGAATATCGCGGCGCTGGATGCAGGCCATGCCTATGGCGAAACGGCCGAGCTGGCGGGGCCCCAAGGCCATGTGTTCCGTCAGGTCCATCTGGACCCGGTGCCGAGCGAGGCGGGCCTGTACCGCACGATCACGGGTGCGGAGAGCGTAAGCCTCGGCCTCGTCGCGGGGGCGCAGCTGGCGGAATTGCCGATGTTCTTCGGCGGCTATCCCATCACGCCCGCCAGCGCGATCCTGCACCACCTTGCGCGGTTGAAGGAATACGGCGTCACGACCTTCCAGGCGGAAGACGAGATCGCCGCGATCTGCGCGGCCATCGGCGCGAGCTATGCTGGCCAGCTGGGCGTAACCAGCTCGTCCGGCCCCGGTATCGCGCTGAAGACGGAGGCGATGGGCCTCGCCATCATGACCGAGCTGCCGCTGGTCATCGTCAACAGCCAGCGCGGCGGCCCGTCCACCGGCCTGCCGACCAAGACCGAGCAGAGCGATCTCTACCAGGCCGTCTATGGCCGCAACGGCGATGCGCCAATGCCGGTGATCGCCGCGCGCAGCCCCGGCGATGCGTTCGAATGCGCCATCGAGGCGTGCCGCATCGCGGTGGAATACATGACCCCGGTGATGCTGCTGACCGACGGCTATATCGCCAATGCGGCGGAGCCGTGGAAAGTGCCGGACCCGGCCAGCTACACACCGTTCCCCGCGAAATTTCTCGAAGAAAAGAACGGTGAGGAATTGCTGCCCTACACGCGCGATGCGAAGGGCGCGCGGCCGTGGATCAAGCCCGGCACGCCCGGCCTGATGCACCGCATCGGCGGGATCGAAAAGGCGGTCGACACCGGCCACATCGACTATGCGCCCGACAACCACCAAGCCATGACCGACGCGCGCCGCGACAAGGTGCTGGGCATTGCCGTGCCGGACCAGGAAGTCGATCTGGGTGAAGCGGGCGGCAAGCTGGCGGTGGTCGGCTGGGGCAGCACTTACGGCCCGATCCACCAGGCGGTGGTGCGTTCGCGGCGCAAGGGCTTCGACGTCAGCCAGATCCACGTTCGTCACATCTGGCCGCTGCCCGCCAACCTTGGCGAGCTGCTGCACGGATACGACCATGTGCTGGTGCCGGAAATGAACACCGGCCAGTTCAAGACCGTGCTGCGCGACCAGTTCCTCGTCGACGCGCAGCCGCTCACCAAGACCAGCGGCCAGCCCTTCCAGATCGCCGAACTGGAAGAAGCGATCGCGAAGTATTTCGACGGCGTGGCCGGCAACGAGGGCGGGCAGGTCCCGGCCAACGACCAGCAGCTTCCGAGCACGGAGACGGACGCATGAACGCACCCGCAAAGATCGAAACCACGCTCAAGGACTGGGAAACCGACCAGGAGGTGCGCTGGTGCCCCGGGTGCGGGGACTATGCGATCCTGAAGGCGGTGCAGCGCACCTTGCCGCAGCTGGGCGCGGATCCGGCGAACACCTGCTTCATCAGCGGCATCGGCTGCTCCAGCCGCTTTCCCTATTACATGGAATCCTATGGCTTCCACACGATCCACGGCCGCGCGCCGGCGGTGGCGACGGGGGTGAAGCTCGCCAACCCCGACCTCGACATCTGGCTGGTGACGGGCGACGGCGACGGGCTTTCCATCGGCGGCAACCACCTCATGCACGTGCTGCGGCGCAACGTGAACATGCAGATCATGCTGTTCAACAACGAGATTTACGGCCTCACCAAGGGCCAGGCATCGCCCACCAGCCGGGAAGGGACCAAGTCGCCCTCCACGCCCATCGGCAGTTACGACCATCCCGCACGCCCCGCCGCTTTCGCGCTGGGCGCAGGTGCGCGTTTCGTGGGGCGCGGTTTCGACGTGTCGAAGAACCTGCCCGACGTGCTGAAAGCGGCCCATGCCCACCAGGGCGCGGCGTTCATCGAGATTTTCCAGAACTGCATCGTCTATAACAAGGACGTGTTCGACGATTTCGCCGCCCCGAAGGGCGCGGAGGATCGGCAGCTGTGGCTGGAAAACGGCGAACCGATGCTGTTCGCAAACGGCACCAAGGGGCTGACGCTGGACCGCGATGCGCTGCAGCTGAAAGTCGTCGACGTGACCGATGGCGACTGGGAGGCCGCCGGCGTGATCCGCCACGACGTCACCAATCGCAGCGTGGCGCACATGCTGGTGGAAATGCCCTTCGGCCCGTTCCCGATGGCGCTGGGCGTGCTGTACGACGATCCGCGCCCGACGTTCGAGGCGGCGGTGATCGAGGAGCGCAAGAAGGCGAGCGAGGGCAAGACCGCCAACCTCGCGAAGCTGCTCGCCAGCGGGCAGACCTGGACGGTGGACGGGACCGCGCAGGACCCCGTCTGACCCGACCGGCCGTCAACGCTTCAGCGGCGCTCCCTGTTCGCGGATGACGTTGTCGCCTTCGGGCTGCTCTATCTGGTGATCGCGTTGCAGCGCGCTGGCGATCAGGCCCATCAGCAGTGCCCATGCCGCGCCTACGCTCCATCCTGCCAGCACATCGCTGGGGAAATGGACGCCGAGGTAAACGCGGCTGAAGCCGATCGTCAGCACCAGCAGCACCGCAATGCCGATCACGAAGGCGCGTAGTCGGCTCTCCGCCAGGCCTCGCGCCAGCAGCACCGCGATGGTGAGATAGACGATGGCGCTGTTCATCGAATGGCCGCTGGGAAAGCTGAGCGAGGTCACCTCCACCAGGTGCGGCACGATCTCCGGCCGCTCCCGCGCGAAGAGACTTTTCAGCAGCTTGCCGACGATTGATCCGCCACCGGTCGCTACGGCGGTCAGCAGCGCCTGCCGGTAACGGCCGAGCAGCAGCAGGAACGCCACCGCCAGCACCGACACCAGCGTCAGCACGGTCACGCCGCCCAGCGCGGTGATATCGACCATGGCGGTGTGCAGCCATTCCGGCCCGATGGGCGTGGCGAGGTCGCCCGGCACGCGCAGCCCGGTCAGGATCGCGCGGTCGAACGCCTCCGTATCGCCTTCCGCCATCTCGCTCGCCAGCTTCCAGAATGCGAAGCCGAGCGCCGCTCCGCCGAGAAACAGGGCGAGCAGCCGCTGCTCGCGGCGCAGGAACGTGAGGACGCGGGGAAGGTGCATGATGCCGCAATGCACGATGGCGGGCGAAGTTTCGCGCTTTGCCGAATGGCGCGCGCTGGCTAGGCTCGCCGCATGGACAATCTCACCCATTCGCTGGTCGGCGCATTGCTGGGACAGGCGGGGCTGAAGCGCAAGACCGGCCTTGCGATGCCCGCGCTGATCATCGGCGCGAACCTGCCCGATGTGGACGCGGCGTGCTTCTTCTGGCTGGAGGGGGTGGAGCACCTGGGCTTCCGGCGCGGCATCACCCACGGCCCGCCCGCGCTGGCGCTGCTGCCGCTGGTGCTGGCGGGATTGCTCTACGGGTTCGACCGCTGGCAGGCGAGCCGAGGCAAAAGGCCGGAGGGGCGATTGCCCGTCCGCTTCGGCTGGCTTTACGCGCTCGCCTTCCTCGGCTGCCTGACCCACCCGGCGCTCGACTGGCTCAACGTCTACGGCATCCGGCTGCTGGAGCCGTTCTCCAGCCAGTGGTTCTACGGCGACACGCTGTTCATCATCGACGTGTGGCTGTGGGCGTTGATGGGTTTTGCTTGCGTGTTCTCGCTGCGGCGGGAGAAGCGGGGCGGGGAGTGGAAGCGGCCCGCGCGCGTGGCGATTGCGGTGGCGCTGGCGTATATCGGGATGAATGGTGCGGTCAGCCTTGAACAAGAGCGGATCGCATTCATCCACGTGCCAGACGCCCGAAATTTTATTGCTTCTCCACTACCTTTGTGGCCCCTTCAACGCGAAAGCATCGTACAAGCTGCTGACGGGCGATGGATGTCGTCAAGTGGCGAAGGCTTTCGGGCCGTCTATCCGTATAGCTATATCACATCACAGCAATGCAAGATGCCGGACGTTAAGGCCATGCGCAGCTTGGATGACGAACTCGATGCCTTCCTCTTCTGGTCCCGTGCGCCGTTTGCCGAGCGGGCGGCCGATGGCTCCGTCCTCCTGCGCGATGCGCGCTTCTACGATCCGCGCGCGCGGGATCGCTTCACGGTCGCCTTGCCGGATGTGAAGTGTGATCCGATCCCTCCGGAACCGTCCCAGCGTTAGATCGCTTCCCTCTCAACGGGGGAGGGGTATATCTCGCAAGTCCAAATCGTCTGGCTGCGGCGCGACTTGCGCCTGAAGGACCAGCCTGCGCTGCATGCCGCGGCAGGGGCGGGGCCGGTCATCCCCGTCTACATCCTCGACGACGAGCGTGCCGGGGATCGAGCCTTGGGCGGGGCGCATCGCTGGTGGCTGCACCACTCGCTGGAGGACCTTGCGAAAACCTATGGCCGCCGCAATGCGAAGATCGTGCTGCGCCGGGGCGACAGCATCTCCGTGCTGCAGGGCATCGCGCAGGAAACGGGCGCTGCGGCGATTCACGCCAACCGCCATTACGAGCCGTGGCACCGCGAAGCCGAGGAAGACCTGCACGACGCGCTGAAAGACAGCGAGTGCGAGCTGGTCCTGCACGACGGGAATTACCTGCTGCCCCCCGGCACTGCGACGACCGGCAGCGGCGATCCCTACAAGATCTACACTCCCTTCATGCGCGCGGTGAAGGACCTGCTGCCCCCGCGCGACGAATTGCCCGCGCCGGAAACGATCTCGCAGCCATCGAGCCTGCCCGAAAGCGACGAGCTTGCCGATTGGGACCTGCTGCCGACGAAGCCCGACTGGGCCGGGGGCCTGCGCGATTTCTGGACCGTGGGCGAGGATGCAGCGCACGAGCGACTGGAGTGGTGGGCGGACGAGGTCGGCAAGTACGACGATGGCCGCAACCTGCCGTCGAAGGACGAGACATCGAAGATGTCGCCGCACCTGCACTGGGGCGAGATTTCGCCCGTAACCATCTGGCACCGGCTGAAAGACAAGCGCTCCGACGGATGGCAGACCTATGAAAAGGAACTGATCTGGCGCGATTATGCCCAGAACGTGATCTACCAGTTCCCGAAATATCCCGAGGAAAGTTACCGCGATTACGACGAGCAGGTGCTGTGGCGGAACCTCAATCGCGGGCATCTGATCGAAGAGGACCTGGAAGCGTGGCGGCGGGGGCGGACCGGCTATCCCATCGTCGATGCGGGCATGCGGCAGCTGTGGCAGACCGGCTGGATGCACAACCGCGTCCGCATGATCGCGGCCAGTTTCCTCATCAAGCACCTGCTGATCGACTGGCGCCACGGCGAACGCTGGTTCTGGGATACGCTGGTCGATGGCGACTATGCCAGCAACGGCACCAACTGGCAGTGGGTCAGCGGCACCGGCGTGGACAGTAACATGTTCCCGCGCATCATGGCGCCGCTGAGCCAGAGCGAGAAGTTCGATGCGGCGGGCTATATCCGCAAATATGTGCCCGAACTCGCCGACCTGGACGACGCGCAGATCCACGATCCCGACGACGAGCACCGGCCGGGCGATTATCCCGTCAGGCTGATTGGTCACAAGGAAGCGCGCGAGCGGGCCCTGCAGGCCTATCGCGACAGCAAGGGGTGACGCGGCAGTAAGCCGAAACGAAAAGGGCGGCCCGCGAGGACCGCCCTTTCATGTATCTGCCCCCGGCTCAGTTGCCGAAGGTGCGCTGCCACCAGCCGCCGCGGCGGGGCGCGTCGTCATTGTCCGGCTTGGCATCGCTTAACTTGGCTTCGTCGGCCTTGGCTTCGTCGGCCTTGCCGGCCGCATCGCCCGAAGGAACCGTATCCTCGCCCGAGAGGACCTTGGCGAGGGCAGGCTTGTCACCGGCCACCGCATCGGCCTTCTTCGCACGCGACCGCTTTGGCTTGGCGTCCGCTTCCGGCGTGTCGTCGGTGGCGGCGGCCTTTTTCGCCCGCGGCTTGCGCTTCGGCTTCTCGGCTTCGGCTTCCGGAGCCTCGGCATCTTCGGCCTTCTTTGCACGCGAGGCGCGCTTGGGCTTCGGAGCGGCATCGGCAGCCTTGGCAGCTTCGTCCGTATCGGCCTTCCTGGCCCGCGACTTGCGCTTGGGCTTCGGCACGTCTTCCGCGTTTTCGTCCGTTGCGGGGGCATCGCCGTGTGTGTCGGCCTTCTTCGCGCGGCTGCGGCGCTTCTTCGGCTTCTCGTCCTTTTCGGCAGCCTCTTCCGGATCGACCGGCATGTCGTCCGGGCCGGAAGCGACCGGGATGTCCGCGACCATCTGCTCCGACACGGCATCGAGATTGGCGGCGTCCTGTGCCGTCACCTCGGTGTCGTCGCCGCGGTTCTCGCCCGCGCCGCGACCACCGCGACCGCGCCGGCCACGGCCGCCACGGCGACGCCGCTTCCTGGGCTTGCCTTCGCCGTTATCGTCGTCGCTGTCGCCATCTTTATCGCCTTCGTCGGAACGGGCGTTATCGCTGTCTTCGTCGGCATCGTTGCGATCGTCGCCGTCGGAGCCGCGCTTCTTGTTGCGGCCGCGACCGCCACGGCGACGGCGCTTGCGGTTGCCCTGGCGCTCGTCGCTGTCGTCCTCGTAACTGTCTTCGGCGACTTCGTCCTCGTCGTCATCGTCGATGATGGCTTCGAACGTGGGGCGGTTGGCGGGCTTGGGACCGTGGCTGGACACGCTCATCTTCGCGCCTTCGTCCTCGCCTTCCGGCACGACTTCCACGCTGACGCCATAACGCTGTTCGATCTCGACCAGGTCGGCGCGCTTCTCGTTGAGCAGGTAGACCGCCGCTTCGGTGCTGGCAGCCAGCTTGATCGTGGTGCCCTTGCCCTTGGCCGCTTCGTCCTCGATCAGGCGCAACGCGGAAAGGCCGGCGCTGGATGCGGTGCGGACGAGGCCGGTGCCGTCGCAATGCGGACATTCGCGGGTCGTCGCCTCCAGAACGCCGGTGCGCAGGCGCTGGCGGCTCATTTCCATCAGGCCGAAGCTGGAGATGCGGCCCACCTGGATCCGGGCGCGGTCGTTCTTCAGCGCGTCCTTCATGCAGCGTTCGACCTTACGGACGTTGGAGTTGTACTCCATGTCGATGAAGTCGATCACGACCAGCCCGGCCATGTCGCGCAGGCGCAGCTGGCGGGCGATTTCCTTGGCCGCTTCGAGGTTGGTCGCCGTCGCGGTTGCCTCGATCCCGTGTTCCTTGGTGGAGCGGCCGGAGTTGATGTCGATCGACACCAGCGCCTCGGTCGGGTTGATGACGAGATAGCCGCCCGACTTCAGCTGCACTACGGGATCGTACATCGCTTTCAGCTGGTCTTCCGCGCCATAGCGCTGGAACAACGGCACGGGATCCGCATACTGCTTCACGCGCCGGGCATGGCTCGGCATCAGCAGCTTCATGAAGGCCTTGGCGGACTTGTAGCCCTCGTCACCTTCGACCAGCACTTCCTCGATCTCGCGATTGTAGATGTCGCGGATCGCGCGCTTGATGAGGTCGCTGTCCGAATGGATCTGCGCCGGCGCGCTGGATGCCATGGTGCGTTCGCGGATCTCGTCCCACAGGCGGGCCAGATAGTCGAAGTCGCGCTTGATCTCGGTCTTGGTGCGGCTGAGGCCGGCGGTGCGCACGATCAGGCCCATCGACTTCGGCAGGCTGAGATCGCCGACGATCTGCTTCAACCGCTTGCGGTCGCTGGCGGAGCTGATCTTGCGGCTGATGCCGCCGCCGTGGCTGCTGTTCGGCATCAGCACGGTGTAGCGCCCGGCGAGGCTGAGGTAGGTGGTGAGCGCCGCGCCCTTGTTGCCGCGCTCTTCCTTCACGACCTGGACCAGCAGCACCTGCCGGCGCTGGATGACGTCCTGGATCTTGTAGCGGCGGCGCAGGTTCAGGCGCTTGGCGCGAACTTCGTCGGCCTTCTTGGCCTTGCCGCCCTGCTTGCCGGAGCCCTTGCCCTGACGGCGCCCGCGACCGCGGCGGCCGCGACCGCGCGACTTGTCGTCGCTCTCGTCGCTGTCTTCGCTGTCGTCTTCATCGTCGCCATCGTCGTCGTCGTCGGAAGCACCATCGACATGGCCTTCCTCGATCGTGGCGACGTCGTCCTTTTCCGACGTGTCGATTTCTTCGAGCTCTTCCCCGGCAAGATCGTCGGCGAGGGCTTCGCCGCTCTCGTCGTCTTCCGGCTCGTCGACGATGTCGTCGTCGCTATCGCGCAGGGCTGCTTCCTCGGCTGCGGCCTCGGCCTCTTCGGCCAGCAGGCGATCGCGATCGTCCTTGGGGATCTGGTAGTAATCGGGGTGGATTTCGCTGAAGGCGAGGAAACCGTGCCGGTTGCCGCCGAAATCGACGAATGCCGCCTGCAGGCTGGGTTCGACCCTGGTTACCTTGGCAAGGTAGATATTGCCCTTGATCTGCTTGTGTTCGGCAGATTCGAAATCGAATTCCTCAATCCGGTTACCTTGCTGAACCGCCACCCGGGTTTCTTCCGGGTGGCGCGCATCGATTAGCATGCGCGTTGCCATTGTATATTCTCCGTGCGCGCAGGCGCGGTGCGACCCAGGCCGCCCGTTCGCGCATTATCTGGTGGGTAGGTGTCCGCCGGTGGCGAAGCGCCGCCGGCTGGAATTGCGTTGTCATGAAAAACGTGTCTGCACCCGCGCCAAGCGGCCCGCCATGGGCATGCTCCGCCGCGCCAACCCATGCCGCGGCCCGCGAGCGGGGCACCTGCATGGAAAGCGGAAGCGGAATTGGCATCGAGGCATCAACCTGTGTCTGCCGGGATAATGCGAACGAATGCCGCACGTCCGGTCGGTCCCCGGATCGGGGCCCCGGAAACCGGTTGCTTTGGCAGCCGCGCCTGCCCGGTGGGCGGCGCTCGGCGCGAAGGACAACGGATGTCTCGGGGCGGAACGCCCGGGTTGCCGCAGCGCTAGCACCGCGCCGGATTCCAAGCAACCATATTGCGCGGAACGGCAGTTTTCCCACACACTTGCCGCCCTTTTCGCTTGTCGGCGCGGCGTCCGGACGAATAGGCATGCACCCATGTCCGACCGGCTCCAGATCGGCCTCTTGTTCCTTGCCCCGGTGGCCCTGCTGGCGGCGTTGTATGCTTTGGGCCTGTCGATCCCCGTACCCTCGCTGGGACGGGGCTACGTCGTGAAGCTGCAGCTGCCGGGTGCGGGCGAGCTGCGCGACCTGCCCGAAATCCTTGGCCCGGAAGACAATTCGCGCCCGCTGGTGGTGATCGATGCGGGACACGGCGGCCCGGACGGCGGTGCCAGCGCGTCGGGCTATGTCGAAAAGGACATCGTCCTCGGCCTCGCGCTCGCCCTGCGCGACCGCTTGCTGGAGGATGGCGGCGTACGCGTGGCGCTGACCCGGTCGGACGACAGCTTCGTTGTCCTGCAGGAACGCGTGGCGGTGGCGCAGAAACTGGGCGCCGACGTGTTCGTGTCGATCCACGCGGATTCCGCCGCCAATGTCGATGCCACCGGGGCAACGATCTATACGCTGGACGACGAGGCGAGCGATGCGGTCGCCGCACGCTTCGCCGAGCGGGAGAATGCGGCCGCCACCCTCAACGGCGTGCAGCTGGGCACCCGCGGCGACGCGGTCGATTCCATCCTCGTCGACTTGTCGCAGCGGCGGGTGAAGGGCGACAGCCTGCGCCTTGCCCGCCTTGTCCTGCGCGAAGGGGAGGGGCGCATCCGCTTCCATCCCGCGCCGCTGCGCGCGGCGGACCTCGCCGTCCTCAAGTCGCTCGAGATGCCGTCCATCCTGTTCGAAAGCGGGTACATCACCAATGCCGCCGATGCCGAGCGACTGGCAAGCGCGGCCAACCGCCGCGCCACCAGCGATGCCATCGCCCGGGCGCTGCGCATCTACCTCGCCACCGAACAGGTCGAAGGCAGCTGAACCCAAGGGCGCGAGCGATTTCGCTGTGGCGCGGTTCATAAACCGCGTGCTAAGGCCCCGCGCACGATGGCCGATACGCAGACGACCGAGAGTTTCACCTATCGCATTCGCCGTGACGCGGGCTCCCTGTGGGCCCGCATGCGCGAGCTTTGGCGCGGCAACAAATGGGTCCGCAGGCTCGGCATCCTCGTGGGGGCGGGGTTGCTATTGCTCGGTGCGTTCTGGATCTGGCTCGCGCACGACCTGCCGGATGCGGAAAGCCTTGCCGAATACGAGACGTCGCTGCCCACCATGGTGCGCGGGGTCGATGGCGAAATCGTCGGCACCTATGCCCGCGAACGGCGCGTGCAGCTGGAATTCGTCGATTTCCCGCGCCCGCTGATTAACAGCTTCCTCGCCGTCGAGGACGAGACCTTCTGGACCCATGGCGGCGTCGACCTGACCGGTACGATCAACGCCGCGCTCGATTATGCGACGAAAATGGGCAGCGGCACGCGCGCGGTGGGCGGATCGACCATCACCCAGCAGGTCGCGAAGAACATCCTGCTGGGCGACGAATATTCGGTCACCCGCAAGCTGAAGGAAATGATCCTCGCCCGGCGGATCGAAAGCGTCCTGACGAAGCCGGAAATCCTGACGCTTTATCTCAACGAAATCCCGCTTGGCCGCCGCAGCTTCGGCGTACAGGCCGCCGCACGGGCCTATTTCGACAAGGACGTGGCGGAGCTCGACCTCCATGAAATGGCGTTCCTCGCGATCCTGCCCAAAGCGCCCGAACGCTATGGCCGCGCGGCGAACGAGAAGCAGGCAATCGCCCGGCGCAATTTCGTGCTCGATGCGATGGTCGACAACGAATACGCCACGCCGGAAGCTGCGGCGGAAGCCAAGCGCAAGCCGCTCGGCCTGGTGCGTAGCGCGAAATCGCAATACGCCACTGCGGACGCGGGTTATTTCATGGAAGAGGTACGCCGCCAGCTGATCGAGCAATTCGGCGAAACCAGCGAGTCAGGCCCGAACAGCGTCTATGGCGGCGGACTGTGGGTGCGCACCTCGCTCGACACCGAATTGCAGACGGCGGCGCGGGATTCCCTGCGCGCGGGCATGATGCGCTATCACAGCGGCAAGGGCTGGCGCGGGCCGATCGCGACGGTCGATGTCGCCGCGGGCAACTTGACCGGGCAACTGGCGAGCTCCAACCTCGGCATCAATTACAAGGACTGGCGCGTCGGCGTGGTGACCGAGCGTAACGGCAGCAACGCCACGATCGGTTTCTCCAATGGCGACACCGCGCCGCTTTCCAACCTGCCCAATGCGCTGAAAGCCGGCGATGTCATCGCCGCCTCGCCCAGCGGCAGCGGCTGGCGGACCGAAACGGTACCTGAAGTGTCGGGCGGCTTCGCGGCGATTCAGCCATCGTCGGGCCGTGTCCTTGCCATGCAGGGCGGTTTCGACAGCCGGCTGGGCAGCTTCAACCGGGCCACGCAGGCGCAGCGCCAGCCGGGCTCCACCATCAAACCGTTCGTTTATTCGACCGGCCTCGACCAGGGCATGACGCCTGCCAGCGCGGTGATGGACGGCACTTTCTGCGTCTACCAGGGCGCGGAGCTCGGCCAGAAATGCTTCCGCAATTTCGGGGGCGCGAGCGGCGCGGGCGAAAAGCCGATGCGCTGGGGGCTGGAACAGTCGCGCAACCTGATGACCATCCACATCGCCAACGATGCGGGGATGGAGAACGTCAACAAGACCTTCGAGCGGGTCGGCATCGGCAGTTACGAGCCCTATCTCTCCTTCGCGCTCGGCGCAGGGGACACGACCGTTGTGAAAATGGTCAACGCCTATGCCGCGCTAGCCAACCACGGGCGGCAGTTCGCGCCGACCACGATCGACTACGTGCAGGACCGGTCCGGCAAGGTCATCTGGCGCGCGGACAAGCGCCGCTGCGACAACTGCAACATGGCGCAATGGGATGGCAAGCCGATGCCGCGACTGGAATTGGGCGGGCGGCAGGTGATGGACGCGCGCACGGCCTTCCAGACGCAGCACATGCTGACCGGCGTGGTCCAGCGCGGCACCGCCACCACCCTGCGCGATCTCGGCATCCCGCTGTTCGGCAAGACGGGCACGACCACCGGCCCCACCAACGTATGGTTCGTCGGCGGCTCGCCCGATGTGGTCGCGGGCGTCTATCTCGGCTTCGACCAGCCGCGCAACATGGGCGGCTATGCCCAGGGCGGCAGCTTGGCCGCGCCCATCTTCAAGCAGTTCGTGCAGGAAAGCCGTGACCGCTGGAGCGGGCGGCCGTTCGTGGCGCCCAAGGGCATCCGGATGGTCAAGATCGACCGCCGCACCGGCCGCCGCGTATTCGAAGGCACGCCGAGCGAGGATGCGCAGGCTGCGGTCATCTGGGAAGCGTTCAAGCCCGACACCGAACCGCGTCGCCAGGCCCGCTCGGACGAGCTCGACGCGCTGCGCCAGACGCTGATTGCCGAATTGCGGTCCGCCAACACCACGCCGCGCCAGCGCATCCGGCAGGAACGCAGGCAGGAAGAGGAGCTGATGGACTTCGTCGAATCGCAGGGCGGCATCTACTAGCCACCGCTCCCGACGTCGGCATCTCGCGCCGCACCCTTTGACGCTGCCGCCGGTATCGCCTAGCGCGCAGCCTTTCTTGATCGGAGACATCCCATGCGTGCCGAAGGGCAGGCCCATATCGAACGGATCGAAGCCGCGCTGGCGCTGGTACGCCAGTCGCTGGACTGGGAGCATGCGCTGCGTCGCCTCGACGAGCTCGACGCACGTGTGCAGGACCCGACGCTGTGGGATGATCCCAAACAGGCGCAGGCGATCACGCAGGAACAGAAGCGCCTCGAAAGCGCGGTCAAAACCGTGCGCGAGATCGAAAGCGAGATGTCCGACGCCATCGAATTCGTCGAGATGGGCGAGGACGAAGGCGATGACGAGGTGGTCGCCGACGGATTGGCGAGCCTTGCCGCGCTCGCGACCCGCGCCGATGCGGACAAGGTGCAGGCGCTCCTGTCGGGCGAAGCCGACGCCAACGACACTTATATCGAAATTCACGCCGGGGCCGGCGGCACCGAAAGCCAGGACTGGGCGGAAATGCTGCTGCGCATGTACGCCCGCTGGGCCGAACGGCGCGGCTTCAAGGTCGAGACGGTGGAATACCAGGCAGGCGAAACGGCAGGTATCAAGTCCGCCACCCTGCTGGTGAAGGGCGAGAACGCCTATGGCTACGGCAAGACCGAAAGCGGCGTCCACCGGCTTGTGCGGATCAGCCCCTACGACAGCTCCGCCCGGCGTCACACCAGCTTTTCCAGCGTCTGGGTCTATCCCGTGATCGACGACGATTTCGAGATCGAGATCAACGAAAGCGACCTCAAGATTGACACTTACCGCGCCTCGGGCGCGGGCGGGCAGCACGTCAACACGACCGATTCCGCGGTGCGCATCACCCACCAACCGACCGGCATCGTCGTCGCCAGCCAGAACGACCGCAGCCAGCACAAGAACCGCGCCACCGCGATGAACATGCTGAAGGCGCGGCTGTACGAGCGCGAGATGGCCGAACGCGAGGCCGCGGCGGGGAGCGAATACGAAGCGAAGACGGAAATCGGCTGGGGCCACCAGATCCGCTCCTACGTCCTCCAGCCGTACCAGATGGTGAAGGACCTTCGCACCGGCACCACCAGTACCAATCCCGATGCCGTGCTCGACGGCGCGATCGACGAATTCATCTCCGCCGCACTCGCCCAGCGGGTGACGGGCGAGACCGTCGATATCGAGGATGTGGACTAGCGCAGGGGCAGCCGGCGGGCGCTTTGCCTGACCGGCGAAACCGTCTAACGAACCAGGCGATGGGCATTTCTTCACGCGTTTGCGCCGTTACGGCATGCTGCGCCGCGCTGGCGCTTTTGGCCGCTTGCAAGCCTGCGGGCGAGGGCGAGCGTCCGGAAAGCGCGCTCGAATTCCCGCTGCCGATCCGCCCGGTGTCCGACCTTGGCGCCAACCAGTTTTCGACCGAAGTCGCGCGCGACAACCGGCGCGAGGCGCAGATCGTGATGGACCTGGCCCGGATCGAACCCGGCATGACCGTGGCCGATATCGGTGCGGGCGAAGGCTATTACACCGTGCGTCTCGCAGAGCGGGTCGGTGAAAACGGCCGCGTCCTGGCGCAGGATATCGATGCCGGCGCGCTCGGCCGGCTGGCCCGGCGGGTAGAGCGCGAGCGGCTGGACAATGTCTCCATCAAGCTGGGCGCGGCGGACGATCCGCGCCTTCCGGCGGATAGTTTCGACCGGGTGTTCCTGGTCCACGTATACCACGAGGTTTCGGAACCTTATGCGCTTTTGTGGCGGCTCTATCCCGCCGTGCGCGAAGGCGGGCAGGTCATCGTGGTGGAGACCGACCGGCCGAGCGACCAGCACGGCATTTACCCGAAACAGCTATTCTGCGAATTCGATGCGGTGGGCTTCCGCCTCGTCGAATTCGTCCGCAAGCCGGAACTGGCCGGCTATTACGCGCAATTCGAGAAAACGGGGAACAGGCCGGAGCCCGGGGCCATTGAGCCTTGCGAAGTACCGGTGAGGGACACGGGCGAGCAGGTGCAATAGGCGCCGCATCCCCCGCACGAGAGGAAATACAATGAGTTTCAAGGGGCTGCAGCCGATTACTTACGGCGGACACGAGGTCTGGCCGCTGATCGAGGGCGGCAAAGGCGTGTCCGCCACCAACCACATGTCGAGCGGTGCCTGGGCGGCGGCGGGCGGCATCGGCACGGTCAGCGCCGTCAATGCCGACAGCTATGACGAGGACGGCAATCCGATCCCGCAAATCTACCCCCAGGCGACCCGCAAGGAACGGTTCGAACAGCTGGTCCGCTATGCCATCGACGGGGCGACCGAGCAGGTGAACCGCGCTTACGAAATTGCGGACGGCAAGGGCGCGATCAACATCAACGTGCTGTGGGAACAGGGCGGCGCGCAGCAGGTCCTCGAAGGCGTGCTGGGCAATTGCGCCGACAAGATCACCGGTGTCACCTGCGGTGCCGGCATGCCTTACAAGCTGGCCGAGATCGCCCAGCGCTTCAACGTGCATTACCTGCCCATCGTGTCTTCCGCCCGCGCTTTTCGCGCCCTGTGGAAGCGCAGCTATTCCAAGGTGCCGGACCTGCTGGCGGCGGTTGTGTACGAGGACCCGTGGCTTGCGGGCGGGCATAACGGCCTGTCGAACGCGGAAGACCCGACCAAGCCAGAAGCCCCCTATCCCCGCGTGAAAGCCCTGCGCGAAACCATGCGCGCCGAAGGCGTTTCCGAGGACACCGCCATCGTCATGGCCGGCGGCGTGTGGTTCCTGCGCGAATGGGAGGAGTGGATCGACAATCCGGAGCTGGGCAAGATCGCCTTCCAGTTCGGAACCCGGCCGCTGCTGACCGAGGAAAGCCCGATCCCGCAGGTGTGGAAAGATATGCTGCGAACGGTCGAGCCGGGCGACGTGCTGCTGCACAAGTTCAGCCCCACCGGCTTCTATTCCAGCGCGGTGAAGACGCCTTTCCTCTACGACCTCATGCATCGCAGCGAGCGGCAGATCCCGATCTTCAAGCGTGACGAGGAAGACGGGACCATCCCGCTGATGGACCACGGCAAGGCGAAGTATTTCTTCGTCCACCCCGGCGACCAGCGCAAGGCGCAAAGCTGGATGGCCGAAGGTTTCACCGAAGCGATGAAGACGCCCGACGATACGGTCGTCTTCGTGACCCCGGAAAGCGCCGAGCGTATCCGCACCGACCAGCAGGAATGCATGGGCTGCCTGTCGCACTGCCAGTTTTCGAGCTGGAAGGACCACGACAACCACACCACCGGCCGCCTGGCCGATCCGCGCAGTTTCTGCATCCAGAAGACGTTGCAGGATATCGCCCATGGCGGCGACCCGGACGACAACCTGGCGTTCGCTGGCCACGCAGCCTACCGATTCAAGCAGGACCCGTTCTATTCGAACAACTTCACCCCCACGGTGAAGCAGCTTGTCGACCGTATCCTGACGGGGGACTAACCCCCTCCGTCAGGCCCCCTCCGTCAGGTCTGGTGCGCGGCGTCGAGCCCGTCCGCTTCGTCGCTCTCGCTCACCCGCATGGGGAAGAAGAGCGACACGGCGGTGGCGAGTATGCCGGTTGCAAAGACGCTCCACACGGTCACCGCGGCGAGGCCGATGGCCTGTGCGGCCAGTTGCCCCGCGACGCTCTGCCCGGGCGGCAGGCCGGTTCCGCCCCATTCTACAGCCATGAACAGGCCGGCAAGAAGGGTGCCGGTGATGCCGCCGACGCCGTTGATCGCAAACACGCTCAGCGTGTCGTCGATACGCAGCGAATTGCGGATGAAGTGCGCGGCATAGCGGCAGGCGAGGGCGGCAACCGCGCCGATGACGATGGCGGCACCGGTAGAGACGAAGCCCGCGGCAGGCGCGATGGCGACGAGGCCGACGAGCGCTCCGCTGGCAAAGCCGTTGGCGCTGACATGCCCTGCACGCAGGCGGTCGACCGCGTGCCACACGAGGACGGCTGTGGCGGCAGAGGCTTGCAGGTTGATGAGCGCGGCGGCGGTCTCGTCCGAGGCACCGAGCAGCAGGCCGCCGCCCGTCACACCGAAAAGGCCGAGCCACAGCAGCGGGATGCCGAGCAGGCGCAGGTAATCGGTTTGCGGCTCGTCCGCCGTGTCTGGAAAGCCGTTGCGGCGGCCCATCAGCAGTGCGGCGACCAGCGCCGAAACGCCGGCGGTGGTGTGGATCACCAGGCCGCCGGCAAAATCGACCGTGCCGATGCGCAGGGCCAGCCAGCCGCCGCCCCATAGCCAGTGGGCGACCGGCGCATAGACGACGAGGCTCCAAAGCCCGGCAAAGATGACGACCCACCCGAACCGCCCGCGCTCCGCCCATGCGCCGACCATCAGCGCAGTGGCGAGTACGGCGAGCATCGTGTGGAACAGGGCGAAGGCGCTTTCGGGCACGGTGGTGCCGAACCGCACGGCCTCGATCTGCAGCAGCATCCAGCGCGAGCCGCCGCCGATCCAGCCGCCGGTCGTCTCCGCAAAGGCGAGCGTATAGCCGACCATGATCCACAGCAAAGAGACCACCGCGGCGATCACGCCGACTTGCAGTGGGACGGAGATCGAGTGCTTGTAGCGCGCCGGGCCGCCGTAATAGAACGCGAGGCCGGGCAGGGCGAGGAAGACCAGCGCCGTCGCGGTCAGCAACCACGCAGTGTCGCCCGGCAGCGCCTGTTCCACGACGACCGCCGCCGCGTGTGCAGGCGATGCCATGGCAGCCATCCATGCAGCCGAAATGGCGGCGAGAATCACGGCAGGACGCATCGAATCCCCTCGAACAATCAGGCGGCCGCTATGGCACGAACCGATTGCGAAAGGGTGAAAGTGCCGTTCACCTTGCCGGAGTGGCTTCAGACGAGGCCGGTGAGCACCTGGTCTGGCGGGCGGTGGCCGTCGGCCCAGAAGCGGATATTGGCGATGACCTTTTCGCCCGCAGCGACGCGGCCTTCCCATGTGGCGCTGCCAAGATGGGGCAGGGGCGTGACGTTGGGCAGCGCGACCAGCGCGGGATCGACGTCCGGCTCCCCGCGATAGACATCGAGCCCGGCGCCGCCCAGCTTGCCGGATTGCAGGGCCGCCAGCAACGCGTCCTCGTCGACGAGCTCGCCGCGCGCGGTGTTCACCAGGTAGGCGCCGTCTTTCATGCCCGCGATGGCATCGGCGTCGATCAACCTTCGGGTCTGCGGCGTGGCGGGGCAGTGGAGCGTGACGATGTCGCTCTGCGCCAGAAGTTCCGACACGTCGGCAGCGTAACG
Source organism: Alteriqipengyuania flavescens (assembly GCF_030406725.1). NCBI lineage: Bacteria > Pseudomonadati > Pseudomonadota > Alphaproteobacteria > Sphingomonadales > Erythrobacteraceae > Pseudoblastomonas > Pseudoblastomonas flavescens. The sequence continues at coordinate 2,117,413 of NZ_CP129107.1, forward strand.
CACGACCAGCATGTTCTCGACCGCTTCGGGCAGGCGGTGGCGGTTATGGTAGAGGATATCGAGGCCGAACGCGCGGGCGCGGTGGGCGACCGCCTGGCCGATGCGGCCCATACCGACGATGCCGAGCGTCTTGCCGCGCAGGCTGCGGCCTAGCAGCGCGGAAGGGGTCCACCCGTTCCACTTGCCGGCGCGCATCATCGTCGCCCCTTCCGACAGGCGGCGCGGCGCGGCAAGGATCAGGGCGAGCGTGATGTCGGCAGTATCCTCGGTGAAGACGCCGGGCGTGTTGGTCACGATGATCTTGCGCCTTCGCGCCGCATCTAGGTCGATGTGGTCGGTGCCCGCACCGAAATTCGCGATCAGTCCCAGCCGATCGCCGGCCTGCTCGATCAGTTCGGCGTCGATGCGATCGGTGACCGTGGGGACGAGCGCGTCGCAGCTGCGCATCGCCTCGGCCAGTTCGTCGCGGGTAAGGGCGCGGTCCTCGTCGTTGAACCTAGCGTCGTAGAGTTCGGCCATGCGCGGTTGGACGCCGGGCAGGGCGCGGGTGACGTGGACGCGGGGCTTGCCCTCGACGCGGCGGGTGGGCGGTGCGGGATCGGAATGCGGCATGGTTTCCGATTGGCGGGGCGCTTGGCCCGGGTCAAGAGGATGGGGTCAAGGGGAGCGGGCAGCGCATAGAGCGACGACGTGCCTGTGCAGCCGATGCCACTGCCCCTTGAAGTCGCTGAAGGGAAAGCGATAATGCACCGCCATGCGCACCGCTTTCGCCTGTTTCCTCGCCGCTTTCGCTCTTGCCGTCCCGGCAGCTGCGCAGGATGACGACGTGCCCTATTGGGCCGCCATCAACGTGGACGAAATCAACATGCGCAAGGGTCCGAGCACGACCTATCCGATCGACTGGGTCTACACGCGCAAGGGCCTGCCGGTGAAGGTGCTGCGCAAGCGCGAAGGCTGGCGCTATGTCGAGGACATGGACGGCACGCGCGGCTGGTTCCTGGGCCGGATGCTGACCCGCACGCGCACTGCCATCGTCACCGGCGAAGGCGTGGCGCCGATGCGTGCGGAGCCCGATGCCGGCGCCTCGCTCAGCTGGAACGCGGAGCCGGGCGTTGTCGGCAAGCTGGGCGAGTGCGAAGCGGGCTGGTGCGAATTCGACGTCGAAGGACGCGCCGCGTGGATCGAAGCCGACCGCATCTGGGGCGACGGCGAACCCTGAGAGATGCGAGTCCCTGCGTAGGCGGGGACCCCAGTCGAACTAGCGCTTCGCCGACCGAGACCCCCGCCTTCGCGGGGGCTCACGGCAAGTCAGAGCATTTCCACTGCGACGGCCGTGGCCTCGCCGCCGCCGATGCACAGCGTGGCGATACCCTTGCTCTTGCCCTGTTCCTTCAGCGCATTGAGCAGCGTCACGATGATCCGCGTGCCGCTTGCGCCGATCGGGTGACCGAGCGCGGTCCCGCCGCCGTTGACGTTGATCCTGTCGTGCGGGATGCCGATGTCGCGCATGGCGAACATGGCGACGCAGGCGAAAGCCTCGTTCACTTCCCACAGGTCGACCTCGTCCTTCGACCAGCCGGCTTTTTCGAGCACCTTCTCGATCGCGCCGATGGGCGCGGTGGTGAACTTGGCCGGCTCGTGCGCATGGGCGGCGGTCGCCACGATCTTCGCCACCGGCTTGCGATCGCCGGCCTTACTCTGCCGGGTCAGCACGATGGCGGCCGCGCCGTCGGAAATGGAGCTGGAGGTCGCGGCGGTAATCGTGCCGTCCTTGGCGAAGGCGGGGCGCAGCGTCGGGATCTTGTCCGGGCGACCCTTGCCGGGCTGCTCGTCATGCTCGACCGTCACGTCGCCCTGCCGCGTCTTGACCGTCACCGGCACCACTTCGCCCGCAAAGGCGCCGCTTTCGATGGCGGCATTGGCGCGGCGCAGGCTTTCGATGGAATATTCGTCCATGTCCTCGCGCGTCATCTGGTATTCGTTGGCGGTTTCCTGCGCGAAAGTGCCCATGGCGCGGCCTTCCTCGTAGGCATCTTCCAGCCCGTCCAGGAACATGTGGTCGTAGGCCGTGTCGTGCCCGATCCGCGCGCCGCTGCGGTGCTTCTTGAGGAGGTAGGGCGCGTTGGTCATGCTCTCCATCCCGCCTGCGATCACCGTGTCGACCGTGCCCGCGGCAAGCGCCTCGCTGCCCATGATCACGGTCTGCATGCCGCTGCCGCAGACCTTGTTGACGGTGGTCGCCTCGACCGAGTTCGGCAGGCCTGCCTTCAGCGCCGCCTGGCGCGCCGGGGCCTGGCCGAGGCCGGCGGGCAGCACGCAGCCCATGTAGATACGGTCGATATCCTCGCCGCTCACGCCCGCGCGCTCCACCGCCGCCTTCACCGCGGTCGCGCCCAGTTCGGTCGCGCTCACGTCCGCCAGAGCGCCCTGCATCCCGCCCATGGGGGTGCGGGCATAGCTCAGGATAACAATCGGGTCTTGTTCGTTGAACTGGGGCATGGCGTCTGATTGCCTTTCGTCTGGGAAGGTGAGAAATTGCCCCCGACCTAATGCTGCGGCGCGGCGATATCAAACCGCAAACCCAAGAAAACGAATTTCCAGGAGAGACCGTAATGGCACACCCCGACCGCGACGAACTGATGACGATGCTGGACCGCCAGCGGAACGACTTCATGGCGAAGCGGCCGGAATCGCTGAATGTCCGGCGCGACCGGATCAAGCGCATGATCGGCCTGATGAAGGATCACGGTGACGCGTTTTCCAAGGCGATGAGCGCGGATTTCGGTAACCGCAGCTGGGAGCAGTCGATGCTGACCGACATCGCCCCGACGATCAGCCTGGCGAAATATTGCCTCAAGAACCTCGACAGCTGGGCGAAGCCCGACAAGCGCAAGGTGCAGTTCCCGCTGAACCTGCTGGGCGCCAAGGCGGAGGTCCGGTACGAACCGCTGGGCGTCATCGGCATCATCGCGCCGTGGAACTTCCCCGTCGGCCTGGCCTTCAGCCCGCTGCTGCAGGCCTTCGCCGCCGGCAACCGCGCGATGATCAAGCCGAGCGAGTTTACCGAGAAGACCAGCCAGTTGATGAAGGAGCTGGTGGAAGAGGCCTTCACGCCGGAAGAATGCGTGGTCGTTACCGGGCCGCCGGAAGTGGCGCAGGCATTCAGCAGCCTGCCGTTCGACCACCTGCTGTTCACCGGCTCCACCGCGACCGGCCGCAAGGTCATGCAGGCAGCGGCGGAAAACCTCGTCCCTGTGACGCTGGAGCTGGGCGGCAAGAGCCCGGTGGTGCTGGGCCGCGAAGCGGACTTCAAGCGCGCGGGCGAACGGATCGCGATGGGCAAGATGATGAACGCGGGGCAGATCTGCCTAGCGCCCGATTACATGTACGTGCCGGAGGACAAGGAAGTCGAGGCTATCGGCGCAGTCAGCGACGGGGTGCACGCGATGTATCCCAAGCTCCTGGAAAACGACGACTACACCAGCGTCGTCACCGACAAGCATTTCGACCGGCTGCAGACACTGGTGAAGGATGCCCGCGACAAGGGCGCCGACGTGATCGAGATCAATCCGGGCGACGAGGATTTCTCAAACACCAACGCCCGCAAGATGCCGCTCACCATCATCCGCAACCCGACCGACGACATGGAGGTGATGCAGGACGAGATTTTCGGCCCCGTGCTTCCCGTCAAGACCTACAAGGCGGTGGACGAGGCGATCGACTACATCAACGACCACGACCGCCCGCTCGGCCTCTATTATTTCGGCGATAACGGGGAGGAACAGGAGCAGGTTCTCGGCCGCACGATATCGGGCGGGGTGACGGTCAATGACGTCATCTTCCACGTCTCTGCAGACGACTTGCCGTTCGGCGGGGTCGGCCCGTCCGGCATCGGGTCCTATCACGGGCCGGAAGGCTTCCGGACCTTCAGCCATGCCCGCGCCGTCTACACCCAGCCGAAGATCGACATTGCCGGCATGGCCGGTCTCAAGCCCCCCTATGGCGACAAGGCGGCCAAGACGATCAAGTCGATGCTGAAATAGGGGCAGGGCGGGCTTCACGCGAAATGCACCGAAAAAGGCCCCTCGCGGCCCTTGCGATTGGCTGCCCACGGGACTAGTGCGCCGGGGTAATCCGTGTGCGGGCGCTTTGCCCGCCGCAAGGCCGTGGCGGGCAACCGCCGCTTCAACGAGAGAGCGCCGTGATCGACCTGCTCGAATACCTGCCCATCCTGATCTTTCTCGGCATCGCCGTGGCGCTGTCGTCGCTGTTCGTGTTCCTGCCGATGGGCGTCTCGCGCCTCACCGGCACGCACCAGCCGACAGCCGAAAAGGTCAGCGAATACGAGTGCGGCTTCCCGGCGTTCGAGGATTCGCGCAGCCGGTTCGACGTGCGCTTCTACCTCGTGGCCATCCTCTTTATCATCTTCGACCTCGAAGCGGCGTTCCTGTTTCCCTGGGCGGTCAGCCTCGACATGACCGGCTGGGCCGGGTGGACCACTATGATGATCTTCCTCGGCGAACTCGCCATCGGCCTCGCCTATGCCTGGAAACTCGGCGCGCTGGAGTGGGACTGACACGATGAACGACCAGAGCACCATTCCCGCCGCAAAGCCCGGCGACGTCCGCCAGCCCGACGCGGACTATTTCAACGCCCTTCAGACCGAGGTGAACGACAAGGGTTTCCTCGTCACCAGCACGGAGGAACTGTTCCATTGGGCGCGCACCGGCAGCCTGTGGTGGATGACCTTCGGTCTCGCCTGCTGCGCGGTGGAGATGATCCACGTCAACATGCCGCGTTACGACATGGAGCGCTTCGGCGTCGCCCCGCGCGCATCCCCGCGCCAGAGCGACGTGATGATCGTTGCCGGCACCCTGTGCAACAAGATGGCCCCGGCGCTGCGCAAGGTCTACGACCAGATGTCGGAGCCGAAATACGTGATCAGCATGGGTAGCTGCGCGAACGGCGGCGGCTATTACCACTACAGCTATTCCGTGGTGCGCGGCTGCGACCGCATCGTGCCGGTCGACATCTACGTCCCCGGATGCCCGCCGACTGCCGAAGCGCTGTTGTACGGCGTGATGCAGCTGCAGCGGAAGATCCGCCGCATCGGGACGGTCGAGCGATGAAGCCCGCTTTCGCCGCCATCCTGCTGGCGCTGGCGGGCGGCGGCCTCATATCGCCCGCGGCGGCGCAGGATGCGTGGCACAATCACTGGTCGCCCGGCGGCGTCGGGAGTTTCGACCTGCCGTGCGATACGGACACGTTTCAGCGGATGGAGAGCGAGGAGAGCATCCTCGCGATGTGCGAAACCGACACGCTCCTTTACGGCGCAGCCCTGGTTCCGCTGGCTGTCATGGCGCTCGACGATGCCTCGGCGGAGGAGCGCGCGGCCTACACGTTCGACGAGCTGGCTGCAGAGGCTGCCTCGGATGAGAACACGATCGATTTCCTCGCGGTCGAATACGGCCCTTACGCCGGTTTCTACGGGGCGGCGGCAGCGCCCGAACCGTTCCAGCGCTCCGTGATGCTCGACCTCGGCAACGGGGAAATCATGATCCTCATCGCCCTGTCCGACACCGCGACCGAGGCCGATGCCGAGGCTGCCGAACTGCGCAAGCTGGCCGACCGCTACCTTTCCTCCTTCAAGTTGACGCCGCAATGACCGTTCTTCATTCCGCACCCCGTTTCACCCGGATCGACGGGCTTACCGCCACGCTGGGCGAGGCGCTGGGCGATCACCTGCTCGATACGCTGGAAGCACACGGCGAGCTGGTGCTGACCGTCAGGCGCGAGAGCATCGCCGCCGCGCTGGAGATGCTGCGCGATCAGCATGGCTACCAGCAGCTGATGGAAATCGCCGGGGCCGACTACCCCGATCGCGACGAGCGGTTCGAGGTCGTCTACATGCTCCTCAGCCTCACGAAGAACAGCCGGATCATGGTCAAGGTCTCCACCGACGAGGCAAGCACCGTGCCCACGGTCACGCATCTGTGGCCCAACGCCGGCTGGCTGGAGCGCGAGGTCTTCGACCTTTACGGCGTGATCTTCGAAGGCAACCAGGACCTGCGCCGCATCCTGACGGACTATGGCTTCGAAGGCCATCCGTTCCGCAAGGACTTCCCGATGACCGGCTATACCGAGCTCCGCTATTCGGAAGAGGAGAAGCGGGTCGTCTACCAGCCGGTCGAGCTGGCGCAGGAAATGCGCACCTTCGATTTCCTCAGCCCGTGGGAAGGTGCCGATTACGTGCTGCCGGGCGATGAAAAGGCGATGCCGGCAGACGGCGGCGCGCCGGGTGAACCGCCGGTCAGCGATCCGAAGACCACCGAAAGCCCCGAGCAGACCGGCGCCGGCGCGAAGACGGACGCAAAGGCCGCCGAACGCGTCAGCGCCGCTGCCCCGGCGGAAGAGGACAGCAGCGTCGAAACCGACGCGCCGAAGCCGACCGAGGACGAACCCGGCCGGGCGAAGCGCGACGGCAAGACGGCAGACACCAAGGCCGCGACCGAGCCGAAGGACGCGGACTGATGGCCGCAAGGCATATCTTTCTTCCGGCAATCGCCCTGCTAGTCCTTGCGGCGTGCGACGAATCCTCGCGGACCAATGCGGCAAGCTCGACCGAAGAGTTCGCCAGCCGCGTCGGCGGCCCTGCGGCGGGGCCGGGCAAGCGCTTTACCGGCAGCGAGGCTTGGCTTCCCCGCGCGGCGGCTGCCGGCGCCCGTGCCGCGCCCGTAGGCCGCGCGGATAATGACGCCGCGCCCAAGCTGCAGGTGATCGATTACGCCTCCCAGCCGGTCGATATCGGCCCGACGCAAGGTGGCTGCGCGTTCTCGATCGATGACCAGGTCATGCTGATCGCGGGCGCGCCCGACACGATGGACAGCGCCGGTCGCGGCGTGCTGCAACTGGGCGGCCAGCGCCGCTCCGTCGTGGGCGCGATGGCGGGCGGCCCGTCCTACATCGAAAGCGGCCCGACCATGGGCGACGGCACCTATATCGCGGAAGTCGTCCGCGAAGCCGGCGACCCGGTGGAAGGCGACGACGGTACTTTCCAGTGGAGCGCCACGATGACGGTGCGCGAGGGGACGGACGGTCCGCTGCGCACCTATGGCCCCGGCAAATGGACATGCGGAACATGAGTAGCGCAATTCAACTCGACCACTCGCCGACGACCGAAGGCGAGGAGATCACGAACTACACGATCAACTTCGGCCCGCAGCATCCCGCCGCGCACGGCGTGCTGCGCATGGTGATGGAGCTGGACGGCGAAGTGATCGAGCGGGTCGATCCCCACGTCGGCCTGCTCCACCGCGGCACCGAGAAGCTGATCGAGCAGAAAACCTACCTGCAGGCGCTGCCCTATTTCGACCGGCTGGATTACTGCAGCCCGCTGGCGCAGGAATACAGCTACGTCCTCGCCATCGAGAAGCTGCTCAACGTCGAGGTGCCGGAGCGCGGGCAGTACCTGCGCGTGCTGTTCGCGGAGCTGACGCGCATCTGCAACCACATGCTCAACATCGGCAGCCACGTGATGGACGTGGGTGCGATGACGCCGAACCTGTGGGTGTTTGAGCTGCGCGAAGACTGCATGAACTTCTTCGAGCGGGCGAGCGGCGCGCGCATGCACAGCGCGTATTTCCGCCCCGGCGGCGTTCACCAGGACGTGCCGCTCAAGCTGCTGACCGACATCGGCGACTGGCTCGACAACCGCCTGCCCGAATTGTTCGGCGACGCGATGAGCCTGGTGCTCGACAACCGCATCTTCAAGCAGCGCAACGTCGATATCGCCGTGGTGAGCAAGGACGATGCGATCGCCTGGGGCTTCTCCGGCCCGATGATCCGCGCCGCCGGCGTGCCATGGGACCTGCGCAAGTCGCAGCCCTATGACGTCTACGACCGCATGGAATTCGACATTCCGGTGGGCACGAATTCCGATTGCTACGACCGCTTCGTGGTCCGCGTGAAGGAAGTCTACGAAAGCGCGAAGATCATCAAGCAGTGCATCGCGCAGATGCCGGATGGCCCTGTCGCCAGCGACGACCGCAAAGTGGTGCCGCCCAAGCGCGCCGAGATGAAGCAGTCGATGGAAGCGCTGATCCACCACTTCAAGCTGTACACCGAAGGCTTCCACGTGCCCGCGGGCGAAGTCTACGTGGCGACCGAAAGCCCCAAGGGCGAATTCGGCGTCTACCTCGTCAGCGACGGGACCAACAAACCCTATCGCTGCAAGATCCGCCCGACCGCCTTCAGCCACCTCCAGGCGATGGACTTCATGTGCAAGGGCCACATGCTGCCCGATGCAACCGCCATCCTCGGCGCAATCGACGTGGTGTTCGGGGAGTGCGACCGGTGATAGCGCTACTAGGTTCGTTGATCCTCGCGGTCTCAGTTCAGCAAAAAGGAATCGATAGCCCCGCACCGGTTGAATCCGAGGCGGCGCATGTAGTCATAGAATTTCTCGATGCCGCTACCTCCGGTCAGGACTATTCAGAATACGTGACGACCGATTTTTCCATGTCCTGGATGGGACTGAGTGGGGAAACGACTTCAGAGGAAATAAGCGAGCTGCTTAGCCCGTGCTATCTAGGAGCGCTTCTGGGAAGCCAGCCTCTGGAAAGCAATGATACCGCGAAATATCTTTGGGCAATCATGGTATGTGACGACGGCGCACAACAGATGCGTATGCCGCTTGGATTTGCTGTGCGCGAAGAGAAAATTTTCCAGATCGAGTTACAATACGCCACGCCGCTGGGAGTGACGGCGGATGACTCTGACGTTGAGGCGAACTGATGGCTGACCGTACCCCGCATCCCGATACGCCGGAACTGCGCGCGCAGTATGCCGACTGGGCTTTCGACGAGGAGCACAAGGCGAAGGCGGATCGCGCCATCGCGCGTTATCCCGAAGGGCGCCAGAAATCCGCGGTGATGCCGTTGCTGGATCTTGCTCAGCGGCAGGTCGGCAAGGAAACCGATACGCAGGGCTGGCTGCCGCTGCCGGTGATCGAATATGTCGCGGGCTACCTCGACATGCCGGTCATCCGCGTGCTGGAAGTGGCCACCTTCTATTTCATGTACAACCTCAAGCCCGTGGGCAAATTCCATGTCCAGGTGTGCGGCACCACGCCGTGCATGCTGCGCGGGAGCGACGCGATCATGGCGGCGTGCAAGGCGCGCGGAATGAAGAAGGGCGAGGTTTCGGAAGACGGTTTGTGGACCCTCACCGAGGTCGAATGCATGGGCAATTGCGCGACCGCGCCGATGGTCCAGATCAACGACGGCAATTACGAGGACCTGACGCCGGAGCGGCTCGACGCCGTGCTCGATGCGCTGGCCGCGGGCGAGCAGCCGAAGGAAGGTACGCAGGAGCCCGGCCGCCACACCAGCGAACCGAGCGGCGGGCCGACCACGCTCAAGGAAATGGTGGACGCCAACCATGATTACCGGGGCGAGTGGTGAGGCCTGTCGCCACCTGGCTGATTTCCGCGCTCGGCTTCGGAGGGCTGGCGGTGGCGATGTTCGTCACCGGCAAGACGCTGCTGGGCGCGGCCTTCGCGTTCCTCGCCGTGTCGATGCTCGCCGGCGCGGTCGGCAAGAACGCGCAAAAGGGCAAGGAGCCGTTGGGCTGATGGAAATCACCACCATCATCGTCGCACTCGTGCTCGTCTTCATCGCCTGGAAGGTGCTGAAAGGCATGATCAAGACCGTGGCGCTGGTCGGGATACTGATCGTCGCCGCGCTCATCGTATTCGGGGGCGGGTCGTGATCCGCATACATTACATTCTCGCTCACCCTGAGCCTGTCGAAAGGTGCGAGCGCAGCGCCTGCATGCTTCGACAAGCTCAGCATGAGCGGGCAGGGGAGTTCACTTCGTGAGCCTGCAAGACAAAGACCGCATTTTCACCAATCTCTACGGCTTCCAGGACTGGGGGCTGAAGGCGGCGCAGGCGCGTGGGGACTGGGACGATACCAAGGCCCTGATCGCGCGCGGGCAGGATTCGATCATCGACGAGATGAAGGCATCGGGCCTGCGCGGCCGAGGCGGGGCGGGCTTCCCCACCGGCATGAAATGGTCCTTCATGCCCAAGGAATCGAAAGACGGCCGGCCGAGCTTCCTGGTCATCAACGCAGATGAATCCGAACCCGGTTCGTGCAAGGACCGCGAGATCATCCGTCACGATCCGCACAAGCTGATCGAAGGCGCGCTGGTCGCGGGTTTCGCGATGCGCGCACGTGCCGCCTATATCTACATCCGCGGCGAATATATCCGCGAGGCGGAAACGCTGCAGGCCGCCATCGACGAGGCCTATGACGCGGGTCTGCTCGGCAAGAACGCCGCCAAGTCCGGCTACGATTTCGACGTCTTCCTCCACCGCGGTGCCGGCGCCTACATCTGCGGCGAAGAAACCGCGATGATCGAAAGCCTCGAAGGCAAGAAGGGCCAGCCGCGCCTGAAGCCGCCGTTCCCGGCCGGCGCGGGCCTCTATGGCTGCCCGACCACGGTCAACAACGTGGAATCGATTGCGGTCGTCCCCACGATCCTGCGGCGCGGCGCCGCGTGGTTCAGCAGTTTCGGGCGCGAAAACAACAAGGGCACCAAGCTGTTCCAGATCAGCGGGCACGTCGAAAATCCTTGCGTGGTCGAGGAAGCCATGAGCATTCCCTTCCGCGAACTGATCGAAACGCATTGCGGCGGCATTACCGGCGGGTGGGACAACCTCCTTGCCGTGATCCCGGGCGGTTCATCCGTCCCGCTCGTCCCGGCAGAGCAGATCATGGACTGCCCGATGGATTTCGACGGGCTGAAGGAAGTCGGCAGCGGGCTCGGCACCGCGGCGGTGATCGTGATGGACAAGTCCACCGATATCGTGCGCGCGATTTCCCGCATCAGCTATTTCTACAAGCATGAAAGCTGCGGCCAGTGCACCCCGTGCCGTGAAGGCACCGGGTGGATGTGGCGCGTGATGGAACGCCTGCGCACCGGTGATGCGGCAATCGAGGAAATCGACATGCTGCACGAAGTGACCAAGCAGGTCGAAGGCCACACGATCTGCGCGCTGGGCGATGCGGCGGCATGGCCGATCCAGGGCCTGATCCGCCACTTCCGGCCGGAGCTGGAGCGACGCATCGCGGAAGCCGGCAACTATGCCGAGGCTGCCGAATAAAGCTTGCGTTCAGGCGGACTTGTCAACACCCTGCGGTCACGATTTTCCAGGGGACCGTTCCGATGACCAAATTCCTTCTGTCCGCCGCAGCCGTCGCTGCCTTTGCCATGCCGTCGATGGCGGCGGCCCAGCAGGCGCAGCCCAGCGCCGCTGACCTGCGACCGAACTCCGATTTCAAGCAGCAGTTCGAAGAGCGGCAGCTTTTCGCACAGCCGGAAAAGGCAAGTGATGCGTACCAGGAGTCGCAGAAGATCGCGCGCTGCCTGAACGGTCGCGGCGTGTCCGACGACATCATCGGCGGGGCACTTTCCGACGACACAGACTATACGGCGCTTACGACCTCCCTAAGGGGTGATAGCCGCGCATGCCTGCGCGACACCATGGGTGGACTGCCGATGATGGTTTCGTCTTCGCTCGCGGAAGAGCGCTTGAAGACAATGACCTTCGAAGATCGCGCGCTCGAAATGGACATGTCGGTTGCGGAGCCGTTCTACACCCCGGCCGATGGTGTCGCGACCATCGACCATATCGGTCGCTGCATGGCAGTCTATTCGCCCGGCCTGACGAAAAAGGTTTTCGCCACCCGCCCAGGCAGCGATGCAGAAATGGAAGCTATGGCGCTGCTCTATCGTGTGACCTGGGAATGCGGTGTTTCGGAAGTGCCGGAAGGCGTGCCGACAGCGTTCCAGCGGGTGGCATTGGCACACGCGCTCTACGACTGGTCTATTCTCAACGGCGATTGAGCGGCCAACTCGCCTGTATGGCAAAAACGGGCGAGTTTCAGGGCAAAACGCCTTGCCTTCGCGCGCTCGGTGGACCATTGGGGCACCGAGTCCAGCGCGGCCCGTCTCGCGCCGATGCATGACCCGCTGGCAGGCCCGCAAGCCTGCATCCAAGGCGGAGCGATTGCCCGGCACCGAAACGGATAGCGCGCCCGGCCCGGCACCCGCCCGGCCTGGCGCGCTTTCCCGCATCACGGACCGCCGAATTCACCCAAGGTCCGCAGCGCGGGCCGCGACGCGGATGCAGCGATGCCCAAGGTCACAGTAGACGGACAGGAAACGGAAGTTCCGGACGGCGCGACCGTCCTCCAGGCGTGCGAGATCGCCGGCAAGGAAATTCCGCGCTTCTGCTATCACGAAAGGCTCAGCATCGCCGGCAACTGCCGCATGTGCCTTGTCGAGGTGAAGCCCGGGCCGCCCAAGCCGCAGGCCAGCTGCGCGCTGCCGGCCACCGAAGGCCAGGAAATCCGCACCGACAGCGAAATGGTCAAGAAGGCGCGCGAGGGGGTGATGGAGTTCCTCCTCATCAACCACCCGCTCGATTGCCCGATCTGTGACCAGGGCGGCGAATGCGACCTGCAGGACCAGGCCATGACCTATGGCCGCGGTGCGTCGCGCTATGACGAGAACAAGCGCGCGGTCACGTCCAAGAACATGGGTCCGCTGATCAAGACGATCATGACCCGCTGCATCCACTGCACCCGCTGCGTGCGCTTCTCCGAAGAGATCGCCGGGGTCGATGAAATCGGCGCGCTGTATCGCGGCGAGGACATGCAGATCACCACCTACCTCGAACAGGCCGCGCGGCACGAACTCTCCGCCAACGTGATCGACCTGTGCCCGGTCGGCGCGCTGACGAGCCGGCCCTATGCCTACGAAGCGCGTCCGTGGGAGCTGAAGAAGACGCTCAGCATCGATGTGTCGGACGCGGTGGGGGCGAACATCCGCCTCGACAGCCGTGGGCGCGAGATCCTGCGCGCCCTTCCACGCGTCAACGACGACGTGAACGAGGAGTGGCTGTCCGACAAGGGGCGCTACATGGTTGACGGGCTGGCCCGTCGCCGCCTCGACAAGGTGTGGATCCGCCAAAAAAGCGGCAAAGGGCAGGGCAAGCTGGCCGAGGCGAGCTGGGACGATGCGTTCAAGGCCATCGCCAAGCCGTTGAAAGGCAAGGACAAATCTAGCATCGCCGCCATCGCCGGCGACCTCATCGATTGCGAGACGATGTTCGCCGCTAAGGCGCTACTGGGCGCGCTCGGCAGCGACATGCTGGAAGGCCGACAGACCGGCATGGACTACGACGTGTCCAGCCTCTCCGCCGTCGCTTTCAACACCACTTTTGCGGAGATCGAGAACGCCGATGCGATCCTGATTGTCGGCAGCCAGGTCCGTGACGAGGCCCCGCTGGTCAACGTTCGCCTGCGCAAGGCGGCAAAGCGCGGGGCGAAGGTGTTCGTGGTCGGGCCGGAGTGGGAAACGACCTACCCGGCGGAATTCCTCGGCGACGATGCGGGCATGCTGCACGACCTGCCGGGCCATGTTGCCGATGCGATGAAGGCGGCCGAAAGGCCTGCGATCATCGTCGGCGGGGCAGGGCTTGCCAAGGGCGCGCTCGCCCCCGCGCTGGCGTTGGCCGAGACTTTCGGCGTCGTGAAGGACGGCTGGAATGGTTTCAACGTGCTGCACATGGCCGCCAGCCGCATGGGCGGGCTGATGCTCGGCTATGCGCAGAAAGGCGGTATTGCCGATATTGCAAAGGCGGCGCCGAAAGTGCTGCTGGCGCTGGGCGCAGACGAGGTCGACTTCGCACCGTTCGCGGACAGTCTGAAGGTCTATATCGGCCATCACGGCGACAAGGGTGCGCATGCGGCGGACATCATCCTGCCGGCGGCCTCCTACGCCGAAAAGGACGGCACTTACGTCAACACCGAAGGCCGCGTGCAATATGCGGAAAAAGCGGTGTTCGCGCCGGGCGATGCGCGCGAGGACTGGACGATCCTGCGCGCGCTGGCCGATGCACTGGGCGTCGATGTCGGCTTCGACACGTTCGGGCAATTGCAGTCCGCGATGATCAAGGCGGTGCCGGCGTTGGGGCAGGAAGGGCTGGCCGATTACGGCGCTCTCCCCAAGGCGGACGGCAAGGCGAAAGCTTCGGGCCAGATCGCCTATCCGATCGCCGACCACTATCTCACCAACCCGATCGCGCGCGCCAGCGCGGTGATGCAGCAGTGCAGCGCCGAGCTGCGCGGCGCCGACCTGGCGGAGGCGGCGGAATGAGCTTCTATCGCGCCGTCGCGGGCAAGGCCGGAATGATTCTGGTGCGGATCGCGCTCATCCTGTTCGTCGCCACCTTCGTCCTCGGCGTTCTCACCATGCGCGACACGGCGGCCATGAGCACGCAGTTCGGCGGGGAAAGCGGGCTGGCGCCGCAGTCCCTGATCGTCACGCTGGTGCAGGCGCTCAACTCCGCAGTCTGGCCGCTGGTCGGCGCGGGCATCATCTTCGCCCTCGAAGCGCGCAGCGGCGGGAGCACGTTCGAATGACCGAGACCTTCATCTCCTGGGGCATGGACCCGAACTGGGCATGGGCCGTCGCGACCATTGCTGGCATCCTGCTGATTGCCTTGCCGCTGTTGCTGAGCGTGGCGATGATCATCTATGTCGACCGCAAGGTCTGGGCATCTATCAACCTGCGCCGCGGGCCCAATGTGGTCGGGCCCTTCGGCCTGCTGCAGAGTTTTGCGGACGGGTTGAAGGTGTTCCTGCAGGAAACCATCATCCCGGCGGCTGCGAACAAGGGCATGTTTCTGCTCGCGCCGATCATCACCTTTAGCGTGGCCCTGCTCGCCTGGGCGGTGATCCCGTTTAATTCGGGCGCGGTGCTGGCCGATATCAACGTCGGGCTGCTCTATATCTTCGCGGTCAGTTCGCTGGGCGTGTACGGCGTGGTCATCGCGGGCTGGGCCTCCAATTCGAAATACCCGTTCTTCAGCTCGATGCGGGCAGCCGCGCAGATGATTTCTTATGAGGTCTCGATCGGCTTCATCCTGATCTGCGTCGTCCTTTACGCCGGCACGTTCAACATGAACGAGATCATCGAAAGCCAGCGCGGCCATGGCCTCGGCATCGTCAACGGCTACTGGTTCAATTTGCTGCTGTTCCCGATCTGGGTGATGTTCTTCATTTCCAGCCTGGCCGAAACCGCCCGCGTTCCGTTCGACCTGACCGAGGCGGAAAGCGAGCTCGTCGCCGGGTACCAGACCGAATATTCCTCCATGAGCTTCGCGCTGTTCTGGCTCGGCGAGTATGCCAACATCCTCCTGATGTGCTCGCTCAACACGATCCTGTTCTTCGGCGGCTGGCTGCCCCCGATCGACTGGGCTCCGCTGTACGAGGTCCCCGGCTTCATCTGGTTCCTGCTGAAGACGTTCTTCTTCTTCTTCATGTTCAGCTGGGTGATGGCGACCGTGCCGCGCTACCGCTACGACCAGCTGATGCGGCTGGGCTGGAAAGTCTTCCTGCCGATGAGCCTGATCTTCGTCGCCGTGATTTCCGGCTGGCTGATGTTTACCCGATATGGAGGTGCGGCATGACCGTCGCCCAGCTCGTCAAGTCGTTCACCCTCTGGGAGTTCGTGAAGGCGCACGCCCTCACGCTGAAGTATTTCTTCAAGCCCAAGGTGACGATCAACTACCCGTTCGAAAAGAACAAGCTGAGCCCGCGTTTCCGCGGCGAGCATGCCCTGCGCCGCTATCCCAATGGCGAGGAACGCTGCATCGCGTGCAAGCTGTGCGAAGCCGTATGCCCGGCGCAGGCCATCACCATCGACGCCGAACCGCGCGAGGACGGCAGCCGCCGCACCACGCGTTACGACATCGACATGACCAAGTGCATCTACTGCGGTTTCTGCCAGGAAGCCTGCCCGGTCGATGCCGTGGTCGAAGGGCCCAATTTCGAATACGCGACCGAAACGCGCGAAGAACTCCTCTACGACAAGGCGAAACTGCTGGCAAACGGGGACAAGTGGGAGCGGGCGATCGCCGCGAACCTTGAAGCCGACGCGCCCTATCGCTAGGCGGCGCGCGAGACCACACGGGGCATCATGATCCAGACCTTAGCCTTTTACCTGTTCGCCTTCATGGTGATCGCGTCGGCGACGCTCGTCATCATGGCGCGCAACCCGGTGCATTCGGTCATGTGGCTGATCCTCGCCTTCTTCAACGCCGCGGGATTGATGGTCATCGCCGGCGCGGAATTCATCGCGATGCTGCTGGTCATCGTCTACGTGGGCGCGGTCGCGGTGCTGTTCCTGTTCGTGGTGATGATGCTCGACATCGATTTCGCGGAGCTTCGCGCTGGCTTCATCCGCAACTTCCCGCTGGGCATCGCGATTGCCGCCGTGCTGCTGGCGGAACTGGTGCTGGGCATCGGTGCCTATCGCGCCGGCGCGCTTGAACTCGGCGCGCCGAGCGGTGCTGCGGCTCCGCTGGCAGGCCAGAGCAATATCGAGAACGTCGGCGTACTGCTCTACACCCGCTATCTCTTCCTGTTCGAACTGGCCGGCATCGTCCTGCTGGTGGCGATGATCGGCGCGATCGTGCTGACCCATCGCAAGCCTGCGACCGAGCGCCGCGGCCACCAGAACATCGCGAAGCAGAACGCGCGCAATCCGAACGAGGCGACCGTGATGAAGCAGCCGCAAGTGGGCGAGGGGGTCGAACTGTGACCCTTCGACAAGCTCAGGATGAGCGGACCAAAGGAGCTACGCGCTCATGATTGGCATCGAACATTATCTCGTCGTCAGCTCGATCCTGTTCGTGCTCGGCGTGCTCGGCATCTTCCTCAACCGGAAGAACGTGATCGTCATCCTGATGGCGATCGAGCTCATCCTGCTGAGCGTGAACATCAACCTCGTCGCCTTCAGCGCCTTTCTCGGCGACCTGACGGGCCAGGTATTCGCCATGTTCGTGCTGACCGTTGCTGCGGCCGAGGCCGCCATCGGTCTTGCCATCCTGGTCATCTATTTCCGCCGCCGCGGCACGATCGCGGTCGACGATGTCAGCCAGATGAAGGGCTAACGCGCCGTGCAATCGATCCTGATCATCGTCTTCCTGCCCTTGCTCGCGGCCATCGTCGCCGGGTTGGGCAACCGGATGCTCGGCAACACCGTCGCCAAGTCGATCACGACCGGCGCGCTGCTGGTCGCGTGCGGCCTGAGCTGGCCGATCTTCCTCGGCTTCCTTGGCGGGAGCGCGGAGGCGACTGTCGTCCCCGTGCTCCAGTGGGTGCAATCGGGCGACCTGACCTTCGACTGGGCGCTGCGTGTCGATACGCTGACTGCCGTGATGTTGGTGGTGATCACCACGGTCTCCGCATTGGTCCACGTCTACAGCTGGGGCTACATGGAGGAGGACCCGGACCAGCCGCGTTTCTTTGCCTATCTCAGCCTCTTCACCTTCGCCATGTTGATGCTGGTGACCGCCGATAATTTGGTCCAGATGTTCTTCGGCTGGGAAGGGGTGGGCCTGGCATCGTATCTCCTCATTGGCTTTTGGTTCCGCAAGCCGAGCGCCAATGCCGCGGCGATCAAGGCTTTCGTGGTCAACCGCGTCGGCGACCTCGGTTTCATGCTGGGTATCTTCGGCGTGTTCCTGGTGTTCCAGACCACTTCCATTGCCGAGATCAATGCGAACGCCGCAGGCATGGCGGGCAGCACGATCGGTTTCCTCGGCTACCGCGTCGACACGCTGACGGTGCTGTGCATCCTCCTGTTCATCGGGGCGATGGGCAAGTCGGCGCAGCTCGGTCTGCACACCTGGCTGCCCGACGCGATGGAGGGGCCGACGCCCGTTTCCGCGTTGATCCACGCTGCTACCATGGTCACCGCCGGCGTCTTCATGGTCTGCCGCCTGTCGCCGTTGTTCGAAACCTCGCCCATCGCGCTCGGCTTCGTGACCACCATCGGCGCGGCCACCTGCCTGTTCGCCGCCACGGTCGGGACCACGCAGTGGGACATCAAGCGGGTCATCGCCTATTCCACCTGTTCGCAGCTCGGCTACATGTTCTTTGCCGCCGGCGTCGGCGCTTACGGCGCGGCGATGTTCCACCTGTTCACCCACGCTTTTTTCAAGGCGCTGCTGTTCCTCGGCGCGGGCAGCGTGATCCACGCGATGCACCACGAACAGGACATGCGTTATTACGGCGGCCTGCGTAAGGAAATCCCGCTTACCTTCTGGGCGATGATGGCCGGTACGCTGGCGATCACCGGGGTCGGCATTTACGATCTGCACGTCGGTTTCGCAGGGTTCTGGTCCAAGGACGCGATCCTCGAGGTCGCCTACGCCCGTGGCGGCAATTTCGGCACCGGCGCGTTCTGGGTCGGCGCCTTTGCCGCCCTGCTGACCAGCTTCTACAGCTGGCGCCTGATGTTCCTGACCTTCTGGGGCGAGCCGCGCTGGGCGCAAAGCGAGCACATCCAGCACGCAGTCCATCACGGGCACGACGAGCCCGACG
Source organism: Alteriqipengyuania flavescens (assembly GCF_030406725.1). Lineage (NCBI taxonomy): Bacteria > Pseudomonadati > Pseudomonadota > Alphaproteobacteria > Sphingomonadales > Erythrobacteraceae > Pseudoblastomonas > Pseudoblastomonas flavescens. Next base: position 2,135,874 of record NZ_CP129107.1, read on the forward strand.
AGCACAATCCGCCCGTCCAGGAAGACGCCGGCCAGCTTCACGACCATCACGTGCCCGCTGCCGACCAGAAGGACGGCACTGGCGGCTATCACCCGCACGAAAGCCCGTGGGTCATGCTGGTGCCGCTTGCCGTGCTGGCACTGGGCGCTGTGTTCGCGGGACAGGTGTTTGCCGGCAACTTCCTCGACGAGGCAGGCTTCTGGAACGGCGCGATCGCCTACAACGCAGAGCTGATGCATGCGATGCACGAGGTGCCGAAGTGGGTTAAATACACCGCCTTCGTCGTCATGCTGCTCGGCTTGCTGGGGGCCTGGTATGCCTACATCCGCAACACCGACGTGCCCGAAGAAGCGACGCGCCAGCTAGGCCCGATCTACAAGTTCGTGCACAACAAGTGGTATTTCGACGAGCTATACGCCCTGCTGTTCGTGAAGCCGGCGTTCTGGCTCGGCCGCAAGCTGTGGATCATCGGCGACAAGGGCATCATCGACCGCTTCGGCCCCGATGGCGCGGCATGGGCCGTGTCGAAGGGTAGCGGGGTCGCCTCGCGCGTCCAGTCGGGCTCGCTCAACGCCTATGCGCTGGTGATGCTCCTCGGCCTTGTCGCCGCCGTGACGTGGGTGCTTTTCTGATGGGGAGCTTTCCGATCCTTTCCGTAATGCTCCTCGTGCCGCTCGCGGCTGCGATCGCATGCCTGTTCCTCGACGCGAAAGCCGCGCGGATGACGGCGCTGGTCGCCACGCTCATCGACCTTGCGCTCGGCATCGCGCTGTGGGCCAATTACGATATCGGCGGTGCGCAGTGGCAGTTCGTGGAAAGCGCGCCGCTGTTCGCAGGCTTCTCCTACGCGCTCGGTATCGACGGGATCGCGCTACTGCTGATCGTGCTCAGCGTGTTCCTGATGCCGCTCTGCATCCTCGCCAGCTGGGAAGCCATCGACAAGCGCGTCGGCGAATACATGGCCGCCTTCCTTTTCATGGAAGTGCTGATGATCGGCGTGTTCGCCGCGCAGGACATCTTCCTGTTCTACATCTTCTTCGAAGCCGGCCTGATCCCGATGTACCTGATCATCGGGGTGTGGGGCGGGGCCGACCGGATCTACGCCAGCTACAAGTTCTTCCTCTACACGCTGCTCGGCTCGGTGCTGATGCTGGTGGCGATGCTGTGGATGGTGAATACGGCGGGCACCACCGACATTCCCACGCTTATGCAGTTCGATTTCGCGCCGGAAGCGCAAACGTGGCTGTGGCTCGCCTTCTTCGCCAGCTTCGCGGTGAAAATGCCGATGTGGCCGATCCACACCTGGCTGCCCGACGCGCACGTCCAGGCACCAACGGCGGGCTCGGTCATCCTGGCAGGCGTGCTGTTGAAGATGGGCGGCTACGGCTTCATCCGCTTCAGCCTGCCGATGTTCCCGGAAGCTTCCGCGCAGTTCACGCCGCTGATCCTGGGCCTGTCGATGGTCGCGGTGGTCTACGCCAGTCTCGTCGCGCTGGTGCAGAGCGACATGAAGAAGCTGATCGCCTATTCCTCGGTCGCCCACATGGCGATCGTGACGGCGGGCCTGTTCGCCTTCAACGTCCAGGGACTCGAAGGCGCGATGATCATGATGCTCAGCCATGGTCTCGTCTCGGGCGCGCTGTTCCTGTGCGTCGGCGTGATCTACGATCGGCTGCACACGCGCGAGATCGACCGGTACGGCGGGCTCGCGATCAACATGCCGTATTACGCGCTGTTCTTCCTGCTGTTCACCATGGCCAGCATCGGCCTGCCGGGTACCAGCGGCTTCGTCGCCGAATTCCTCAGCCTTGCGGGTGTGTACGAGGTCAGCAGCACGGCGACTTTCGTGCTGACGACCGGCATCATCCTGGGCGCCGGCTACATGCTCTATCTCTATCGCCGCGTCGCATTCGGCGGACAGGTGAACGAGGATGCGGCCGCCATGCACGACATGAATGCGCGCGAATGGATCATCATGGCGCCCATCGCGGCCGCCGTGCTGTGGATGGGCGTTTATCCCGAAAGCTTCCTTGCACCGATGCGCAGCGACATCGCCGCGCTGGAAGCCCGCGTCGCGCGCGCCGCGCCGCAAGGCGACGCGAAACTGACCGCGCCGGACCCGGAAGCGGTCGCGGCATTGCAGGCAAAGGCCGAAGCGGCCGCAGAGCACGGTTCTGAGGGGGACCACTGATGGAACTCAAGACCTCCCTCCTGCTGATGCTGCCCGAGCTGGTATTCAGCGTCTCGGGCCTCGTCCTGCTGTTGATGTGCGCCTGGATGGGCGACAGGGCCGCGCGCCTCATCTCGATCCTGACTGCCGCCGTGCTCGGCGCCGGTTTCGCCATGGTCCTGCCGCTCGCGATCGGCGGGGCGTCGGGTCCCGACACGATCGCCTTCTTCGGCCAGCTGCGCGCCGATGCCTTCGCCAGCTTTGCCAAGCTGCTGATCTACCTGTCGGGCATTGCCGCGCTGATGATCGCGCCGAAGTTCTTCGGCCGCATCGGCGCCATGCGCGGCGAATATGCTGTGCTGATCCTCTTCGCCACGCTGGGCATGAGCGTGATGGTGTCGGCGACCGACCTCGTTTCTCTCTACATCGGCCTCGAACTCAACAGCCTCGCGGCTTACGTGATGGCGGCGTTCCTGCGCGAGGATGACCGTTCCGCCGAAGCCGGCCTGAAGTATTTTGTCCTCGGCTCGCTCGCCAGCGGCATCCTGCTGTTCGGCATGAGCCTGACGTACGGCTTCACCGGCACGACGAATTTCGCCGGCATCAGCGCGGCGATGGGGACGGACCTGTCCACCGGGGCGCTGTTCGGCCTGATCTTCGTGCTGGCGGGCCTCGCCTTCAAGATCAGCGCGGTGCCGTTCCACATGTGGACGCCCGACGTATACGAAGGCGCGCCCACGCCGGTGACGACCTTCTTCGCGACCGCTCCCAAGGTTGCTGCCATCGCGTTGCTGACCCGCGTGTCGATCTCCGCCTTCGGCAGCGTTGCGACCGCGTGGCAACAGGTCGTGATCATTGCGGCGCTCGCCTCGATCGTCTGGGGCGCGCTCGGTGCCATCGGCCAGTCGAACCTGAAGCGACTGCTCGCCTATTCCTCGATCAACAACGTCGGCTTCATCCTGATCGGCCTCGCCGCGGCGACTGTCGCCGGGGTGAGCGGCGTTCTGGTCTATCTCGTCATCTATGTCGCGATGTCGATCGGCAGCTTCGTGGCCGTGCTGATGCTGCGCGATGCAGAGGGTGCGCCGCTGGAACGTGTGTCCGACATCGCCGGTCTCAGCCGCACGCGGCCGATCCTCGCCCTGTGCCTTGCCGCGCTGATGTTCAGCTTGGCCGGCATCCCGCCGCTGTTCGGGTTCTGGGGCAAGTTCGTGGTGTTCCAGGCCGCGGTGGAGGCCGACATGCTCGCGCTCGCCGCCATCGGTATCGCCGCCAGCGTGATCGGCGCGTTCTATTACATCAAGATCGTGAAGGTCATGTATTTCGACGATCCCGCGGGGACCGCAACGGGCGAGGCGGAGACCTCGCAATGGGTCCTGCTTGGGCTGAGCGCGCTGTTCATCTCGCCGCTCGGCTACCTGCTCACGCCGTGGCTGGGCCAGATGGCGGACAAGGCGGCAGCCGTGCTGTTCGCAACCATCGGCTGATTTGAACCCACGTATCGAAATACTGGCGGAAACCGGCTCTACCAATGCCGACCTTGCCGCGCGCCTCGCTTCCGGCGAGCATGTCGCCGAAGGCGCGTGGCTGGTGGCCGATCGCCAGACGGCGGGGAAGGGCAGGCAGGGCCGCGCCTGGTCCGATGGCAGCGGCAATTTCATGGGTTCGACGATCGTACGGCGCGGACCGAACGATCCTGCCGCGCCCACGCTGGCCCTGCTGGCGGGGCTCGCCCTCTATGAAACGGTTTCGCCGGTGGTCGCAGGTGCCGCCCTGCTGGCGCTGAAATGGCCCAACGACCTGCTGCTCGGCGGCGCTAAGCTCGCCGGCATCCTGCTGGAAGGCGTCGGCGATGCGGTGATCGTGGGCATCGGCGTGAACCTCGCGCAGGCTCCCGACCTGCCCAACCGGCGGACCGCCGCACTGTCCGACCTCGGCCCCGCTCCCGACCGGGACCTGTTCGCCCGCGAACTTGCGAGTAACTGGATCGTCGAGCTTGATCGCTGGCGCCAGTTCGGGCTCGATCCGGTCCTGCGCCGCTGGACAGCGCTGGCCCACGCCGCCGGCAGCAGTCTGACCGTTCACGAACCCGATGGCACGACCGTATCCGGCGCATTTGCAGGGCTGGCGCAGGACGGGGCGTTGCAGCTAAGGCTGGTGGATGGAACCACCCGCATCGTCCACGCCGGCGATGTCCACTGGGAAGGACGCTGACCATGCTGCTCGCCGCCGATGTCGGAAACACAAACGTCGTCTTCGCCCTGTTCGACGGCGAAACGCTGCGCGGCCGCTGGCGGATTGCGACCGATCCGCGCCGCACGGGGGACGAATACGCCGTGTGGCTGCTCCAGCTGCTCGAGATCGAGGGCGTGGGCCGCGACGCGATCGCGCAGATCGTCTTCGCCTCGGTCGTCCCGCGCGCCGATCACAACTTGACCGTGCTGTCGGAAAAATACTTCGGCATCACCCCCATCTTCGCTGGGCAAGGCGATGCGGCCTGGCGGTTCCAGATCGATGTCGACCAGCCCAGCTCGCTCGGCGCGGACCGCGCGCTCAACATCCTTGCCGCGCACCAGAAATACGGGGGCGACCTGATCGTGATCGACTTCGGCACCGCGACGAAATTCGAGGCGATCGATTTCGACGGCGCCTACAAGGGCGGCAGCATTGCCCCCGGGATCAACCTCTCGCTCGATGCATTGGTGGGCAAGACGGCCAAGCTGCCGCGCATCGCCATCCGTGCCCCCAAAAGCGATACCGTGATCGGAAAGAACACGGAAGAACAGATGCTTATCGGGGTATTCTGGGGCTACGTCGCAATGATGGAAGGCATCGTTGCGCGGATGAAGGCGGAAATCGGCCGGCCTGCGAAAGTGGTCGCCACGGGCGGTCTCGCCATCCTGTTCGACGAGGCGACCGATATTTTCGACTACGTCGACGCCGACCTTACCATCGAAGGGCTGCGCATCGTGGCCCGGCAAGCGAGTTCATGAAAACAGATTACACGCCGGAAAACGAACTTCTCTTCCTCGCGCTGGGCGGGTCGGGCGAGATCGGTATGAACGTCAACCTGTACGGCTGCGACGGCAAGTGGCTGATGGTCGACTGCGGGATGACTTTCAGCGGGGGCGAATATCCCGGCGTCGACCTCGTGTTCGCCGAAATAGACTTCATCGAGGACCGACGCGACGACCTGCTCGGCATCGTCCTCACCCACGCGCACGAGGACCACATCGGGGCGCTGCCGTACTTTGCGGAAGAGCTCGGCGTGCCTCTCTATGCCACGCCTTTCACCGCGGACCTGATCGAGCGCAAGCTGCAGGAAGCCGGCATCGCGGGCGATATCGAACTCAACATCATCCCCGACGATCATGGCAATTTCGACCTGGGCCCGTTCAGCATCACCTACATCCCGCTTGCCCACTCGATCGCGGAAGGCAACGCGCTGCTAGTCGATACGCCTTACGGCCGCATCTTCCACACGGGGGACTGGAAGCTGGACGAGGAGCCGGTGATCGGCGAGCCGGCGACCGAAGAAGAACTGCAGGACATCGGCGACGAGGGTGTGCTGGCGCTGGTGTGCGATTCCACCAACGTCTTCAACCCGAACCCTTCTGGCAGCGAAGGCGCGGTCTATCGCGGCCTGCTGGACGAGGTGCGCAAGCATTCCGGCAAGCGCGTGCTCGTCACGACCTTCGCTTCCAACGTGGCGCGGTTGCAGACGCTCGGCGCGGTGGCGGAGGAAACGGGGCGCAAGCTCGTCGTCGCCGGGCGCTCGCTCGACCGGATGATCGATGCGGCGCAGAACAACGGCTATCTCGAAGACCTGCCCGACATCGTCGATTTCGACACCGCGATGTCCCTGCCGCGCGGCGAGGTCATGATCATCGCGACCGGCGGGCAGGGCGAACCGCGCGCCGCCTTGTCGCGGATCGCTGAGGAGAACCACCCGCTCGAGCTTACGCGCGGCGACGTGGTGCTGTTTTCCAGCCGCCAGATCCCGGGGAACGAGATTTCCATCGGCAAGGTGCAGAACCGGCTTGCCGAGCGCGGGATCGTGATGATCACCGACCGGCAGAGCATGATCCACGTGTCCGGCCATCCCGGCCGGCCCGAGCTGGAAGCGCTCTATTCCTGGCTTCGGCCCGACATCCTGGTGCCCGTCCATGGCGAGCGGCGGCACATGGAGGAACAGGCGCGGCTGGGCTTGGCATCGGGCATCGAGCACAACGTTGTGCAATCCAACGGCGACATCGTTCGCCTCGCACCGGGCCGGCCGGGCCGGATCGGGCAGATCGAAACCGGGCGCCTCGTGCTGGATGGCGACATGATCGTGCCCGCCAACGGCGAAGCGATCACCATGCGACGCCGGATGGCAGCCGATGGCGTGCTGCTGGTTGCCTTGTTCAACCACGGCCCGCAGATCGAGGGCATCGGCCTCCCGCTTGACGAGGATTACGACGCCTTCATCGACGAGGCGAAGGCCGATGTGACCAAGGCGCTCGCCAAGCTGAAGGGCGCGGCCCGCCGCGACCGTGACCAGATCAGCGAGACGGCACGCCTCGCCGCCCGCCGCTGCGCCCAGCGCTGGACCGGCAAGAAGCCCCAGACGCGCGTGATGCTGCCGGAGGGGTAGGGCGATGGGCTGGATTTCCATGCAGTGGACTTCGGTCCTCGCGATCTACGTCCTCTTCTGGGCGCTGACCGCTTTCGTCCTGCTGCCCTTCGGGATTCGCGCGGCCTCCGACCGGGGAGTCGATCCCGAAGACCGTATCCCCGGCCAGGCGGACAGCGCGCCGGTCAATTTCCGGCCCGGCAGGCTGATCCTTCGCGCGACCATCATCGCGGCGATCCTGTGCGCGCTCTATATCGCGAATTACGAGGCGGGCTGGATCACCGCCAGCGACCTCGACATGACGCAATACCTCCTGCCGGAAGGCAAGCACTAGACCGCATCAATCGCGCAGGCGGTCGATAGCCTGGGCCAGCGCGACGTAGAGCTTGCCCATGTCGGACGAAAGCATCGTGACCGACAGCGCATTGCCGTCCCGCGTCGACAGAAGGATGCGCAACATCGCTTCGAAGTCGTGGATGTAGCGGTTCACATGCTCGCGGAAATCGCTGTCTTCCTCGTAGATGTCGGCGATCGCGCGGGTTTCCTGGCTGTCCAGCAGGCGCACCGCGCGCCGGGTGAAGATACCGCGGTCGCCCTTGAGATAGGCGGCCCAGGCCGTGTCGCTGACTTCGTTCGAAAGCGCTTTCGACAGGTCAATGGCGTTCGAATTGAGGCTCTCGGTGATAAGCGCAACGCGGCGCGAAAAATCGTGGTCGACCTGCTCTTCCGCCCGGCCGCGCGCGTCCGCCACGCGGCGTTCGAGGTTGCCGGTCAGCTCGTTCACCATTGCAAGTTGATCGCGCAGCTGGGCTGCCGCCTCGCGCCCGCCTTCGGCCGCCGCGGCGGCTGCCGCATCGAGCGAGGCGATGGCCGCGCTGCTGCTGTCCTGCATCGCGCGTTCGATAGCCTTCGCGCTGCGTTCGCCGATCTTGCCAGCGTATGAGGCGACGGCATCTTCGCCGCCTTCACGCAGGTGGACGATGCTGTTCCTGACCGCCTCGTCGAGTTCTTCGAGAGCCTTGGTAATCCGGTCGCGCGCCGCTTCGCCTTCTGCCACGCTTTCGCCCAGGCGCTCGCGCAGGAGCGATAGCTGCTCGCCGGTCTTCTCCGTCTCCCCGCGCGCGTTGATGACATAGTCGCTGATGCTGGACCCGGTCCGTTCGACCTCGGCCATCTCGTCTTTCAGGGCTTCGCTTTCGCCGCGCAGGGCCTGAAGGCGCCCTTCCGCCACGGAAATCGCCTTGGGCAGGATCACCTGCGAATGCTCCGACCCCGCCTGGATCAGCTCGAGCAGGCGCACGCTGGCATCGGTGAGCTGCTCCACCGAGACGCCGGTGCTTTCGAGCATCTCGCGACTGCTGGTGAGCCGCGCGACCAGCGCATCGCTGGAAGAAGAGAGTTTGGCCGCTACCGCATCGTCCTCGCTGCGCAGCGCGGTGAGGCGCCTGTCCAGTTCCTCGATCCGGTCGGTCAACAATTCGCCCTGGGCGGTGAGCGATTCGATCCGGCCGAGATGCGCCGCCTGCCGCGTTTCCAGCGCACCGTCGAGCGCGGCCAACTTCTCCGCGAGCGTATCGCTCGCTTCGCCTGCCGAGGTGGCCATGCGCTGGCGTCGTGTCGCAAGGTCTTCTTCGAAGGCCCTGTTGCGCTCGACGATGGCGGCATCGACCCGCTCGGCCTCGTCGCGCAGCTCTGCAAGGCGCAAGTTTGCGGCTTCCAGGGCCTGCTGATCGATCCGGTCGACCTCAGCGATGGCGGTACGCAACCGGTCTTGCAACGCGGCGATGGTGGCGCCGAGATGGGCGGCCGCTGTTTGCTCGCTGTCGCGCACGTTTTGTGCGGTGGCGGCGGCGTTTTCCTGCAAGGCCGCAACCCGCCGCTCCAGCGCGGCGATGGCCTCGGCTTCGTCGGCGGCGAGTTGTTCGCGCGTTTCGTCGAGCCCGGCTTTCAGCACATCGGCACGGCGATGGATCGCGGCCAGCGCTTCCACTTCGTTGCTGTCGAGTTCCCCGCGGAAGGCTTTGCTCCGTTCGCGCAGGGCGACGAAACGCTCTTCGGACAGGGCCTCGATCTGGCCGGCGCGCAATTCGAGTTCGGCCAGCACCGCGCCCACTTGGTCGCGCAGGCCGTCGACCTGGCGCTCGCTGGCGGTGCCGAAATCGTTGAGACGGCGGAAACCGGCGACCAGCGTTTCCAGCTGCTCCTGCGCGCCTTTGCCGGCGGCACCGATCTGGTTGGCGACATCGCGGGCGGAATTGGCGACGACGGGTAAGTCGCCGCGCAGCCGCTCCATGTTGTCGAGCGCGGTCGTGCTGACTTCCGCGATGCGGTCGACATTGCGCTGGTTCTCGCCGATCAATTCCTCGATCCGCGCCGCGTTCTCGGACAGGCGCTGGGCGGCCACGCGGCCGAGATGTTCGAGGTCGCGGCTTTGCGCGGCGATGAATTCGCGCGCCAGGCTGAGCTCGCGGTTGGTGGCGGTGAGCCGCGTTTCGAGCTGGGCCGATTCGTGGGAAAGCGCAGCCGCGGCCGCGCCATAGCGCCGCGCCTCGACCCGCGAGTTTCGCAGGGCGAGGAACCATACGGCGAGGGTGAGTACGACGGGCACGGACCAGCTGACGATCATGTCCGCCCATTCGGCAGGGGCAGCGCCGTCCAGGAAAGCGGCGCGGTTGACCCAGCCGAAAAAGCCGGTCCAACCGGCAATGGCGAGCAAGGCCAGGGTCGGCGCGATCCAGCTGCGGCGCATCGCCGGCCTTTCGCTTTCTTCCTCGTCCCAATCCTCGTATTCCGCCTCCGTTTCGTCGGCCAGGCGGTCGGTATCGGCAAGCTCGAGCGTGCCGTCGGGCTGGTGTTCCGTGTCGACCGGAACGAGGTGGGAACCGTTGCTCATGGCCCGAGCATAGCACCATCGGGGGCAGGATAAACCACGTCTTAACCACCGCTGCCCTAGAGCCCTGCGTCATGGCGTTTGAATCAGGCGATCTCGATGCGACACTGGCAGCGGCGGCGGGCGACGATCCGGCGCTGTTTGCCGAGCTGCGCACCGCGTTTTTCGAAAGCGTGGAGCGGCAGGTGGACTTGCTTTCCCGCGCCCGCTGCGACGGCAACTGGGCCGTTTCCGCAATGCGACTGAAAGGCCTTGCCGCCAGCTTCCAGGCCGATGACCTAATGCTGCTGGCCGAAGAAGCGCTCGACGCGGCACCGGGAGAACCGGGCGTCGTTCGCCGCCTGAAAGCCTATCTGACGGATTTTCCGCAGGCCTGACCGCTTCCGGCGCCACACTGCGCTTGGCTTGAAACCGCACCTCGCTTAAGTCCCGCAGCGCAATTTCGGGAGGTTTCGCACGTGCGCATCGCATTGCTGACATTGCCTGTGGAGGAGGCGGGGACGGTCCATGTCCTTGGCCGCGCATTGGCGGAATGGCAGTGCGAAATGGCGCTGGCGCTGGGTTGTGAGCGCATCCTGCTCGTCGCGCCTGCGCTGACCGAACCTGCGCTCGACATACAGCACCAGGCGGAAGCGGGCGGGGCGAAGTTCCAGATCGTCCCCCACGCGCACCGCTTGCTCGGCCAATTGAAGACGGACGACGAGCTGCTGATCCTCGACCCGGCATTGCTGGTGCGGGGCGAGGCCGCGCGCGAGATGCTCGATACACCGCGCCGCATTTTCGTGATGCCGGAAACGGCGGGCGAGAGCGGCTTCGAGCGGCTCGATCGCGAAACACTCTGGGCCGGGGCTGCATGGCTTCCGGGCGCGATGGTCGAGCGGCTCGCCGATCTCGACAGCGATGCCGAGCCCGCCAGTGCCCTCCTGCGCATCGCGGCCGGCCTTGGTGTGCGGCGGCAGCATCTGCGCGATGAAGCGCTCGACAAGGCGGACTGGGCTGCGCTCCATTCGCAACAGGACGGCTTGGAAGTGGGGCGCGAGATCACGACCGACCGTCTGGGCGCGGCGCCCGTCTCGCCCGGCGATTGGCTCGCGCATCGCCTCGTGCGCCAATGGCTGGTGAATGGGCAAGCGGCGGGCAGGGTGGGCCGGATTGCCGCAGGCGCCGGAGCGGTTTTCCTGGGGGGAGCGATCGTGCTGCTGGCGCTCGGCTATGCGCTCTATAGCGTGCCGCTTGCGGGGCTGTCTTGGTTTGCCGGTACGATCCTGGCCCATTCGGGCAAGGTTTCCGGGTGGAAGCGAGGCGCGATGCTGATCGTACCGCTCGCATCGCTGGGGGCGCTCGCCGCTGCACTGGCGGTGATACTGGCGCGCAGCTGGACGTGGACGATTGCAGGGTTCGTGATCGCGATGGTCGTCGCTTGGGCTATCGAGGCCGTGCGCGGCGCAGGATCGAGCGGCAGCTGGCTGCGCGACGGCGTGTTCCTTGCGGTGGTGATCGGAGTGACCGGAGCGCTCGATATCGCATTCCTCGGTGCGACGGGGCTGATCGCGCTGGCCATCGGTGCCATCTGGACCGCGCGCCTGCGTACGCGTTCCTAACGCGGAATTAACCAGAACCGCATATGGCCGGGCACATGACATCTTCGGGCGAGGAGAACGCGCGCGGCACCGCCGACGCGCAGGAGCTGGCCAGCCGGCTCGCGCGCGGTGACGCGATGCGCGCCAGCGTCACGCCGATCCTGCGCCATATGCTGCTGCATGACGACAACGCCCTGTTCTCCGACGAGATCATGGCCCGTGTCCACGGCTTCGTCTGGCATATCGCCGTCCAGCTTCTCACCGCCTACGCGCGGGCCGACGGTGTCGCGGATGCGGAAGACTACGCCGCCGGCAATGCCGAGATGCTGACCGAGTATCTGTGCGCCGACGAGGGCTTGCTCGGCCATCTCCACGCGCTCGCACTGGAAGCTCGGCTCTCGGAACGGCTGGGCGAGCGCGGGATCGTCGACCCCATCGTCCCGCCGTTGGTGCAGGGACTGGTCGCCGCCAAGGACGAGACGGTCGCCGAAATGGCCATGGGCCTCATCGCCGCGCAGGCCCGTTTCCTGGAACAGGCGCGGCGCATGGAATTGCCGCTGGCCCAGTTGCCGGCAGACCATTTCGGCAAGGCGCTCGATATCCTCAAGTTGTGCGCGGGAGATGCGGCGGCTGGATCGGGCGCAAAGGCTTCGGACAAGCTGCGTGCGGATTACTCCGAAGCGCGTTCGCGCCTCGGCCTTGCCTCGCGGCTGGTGACCGGGCTCGGCCAGAATGCCCGCGCCGCATTGACGGTCGACCAGTCGGGCGCGGCGTTGTTCACGACCGCGATAGCCATGGCATCCCGCCAGACCCGCGACGTGATCGTCGTGTCCTGCAACGACCGCCGCGCTTCGCGCCTGGGCCTCGCCCTGAAAGCGGCAGGCCTGAAACAGCGTGATGTCGAGGCGCAGTTCGCCTATCTCGAGATCGATCCGGCACTGGCCGAGGATTTCGAGGCGGTTAGTGCTGCGATGGCTGCGCAAATGATCGGCGGCGCAGACTGATGGCCGGCATCGGCCCCGAATTCATCGCCCGCGGTTTCACCGACGGTTCGGACACGCTGGTCAGCGCGGACGAGCCGCTCGCCTCGCTGCAGCTTGCGTGCGGCGGCGAATTGCCGGGAAAGCTGGCGGTTCCGGCCCTGCTCGAACTGGTGCGCAAGGCGCGCAGCTACGACCTCAAGCTCGCCCGGGCAATCACCGCGCAGGACGAGGACGACACGATTACCGCATGGGCCGAAGTCACTCCGGAACGCGCGAGCGGCGGCTGTGCGATCGGGCTTGCCAATTGGCAGACCGTACCGCGCGCCGAGAACGACGGTGCGGAGGCAGGCGCACGGCGCGAAATCATCGAGCGGCAGGCTGCCGAACTGACCGCGCGGCTCGACAAGGACCAGAACGTGCTGGCCGCTTCGGCAAACGGGCCGGCGCTGGCATCGCTGGCGCGGGCGATGCAGGCCGGCGCCGGACGCGCGTGGACGCAGTTCGCCCGTGTCGCGGGCAGCGCTCATGACCAGCCGCTCCACTGGCGCCTGCTCGACGGCGCAGAAATCGCTATCGATGGCGACCCGCGTAGCTGGCAGGCGACGCTGATCCCCGTGGGGAAGGGGCGCCCCGGCAGCGAAGGATTCGAACTGTTGCTTGGCAGCTTGCAGGCTCCGCCGCGTATCGACCCGGCCGCTGGCGCACAGACCGCGACGTCCGCCGACCGGCTCGAAGCGACCGTCGGGCGGGAAATCGCCCCCGTGCTGCGCCAACCGATCGCCCGCATCATCGCGAATGCGGAGACTATCCGCACGAAGCTCGCCGGTCCGCTCGCCGACGAATACAGCGACTACGCCGCCGATATCGCGGCAGCGGGTCAGCACCTGATGGCACTGCTCGACGATCTCGCCGATCTCGAAGTGGTGGAGAACGAGAAATTCACCACCGCGCCCGACCAGATCGACCTCGCCGATGTCGCGCGCCGCGCGGTCGGCATCCTCGGCGTACGCGCCCGCGAGCGGGGCATCGTGATCGAAGGGCCGCCGGAAGGCGAGACGGCGCCGGCAACCGCAGAATTCCGGCGGGTCCTGCAGATCCTGCTCAACCTGGTCGGCAATGCGATCCGCTATTCGCCCGAAGGCGCGACCATCCGCCTGTCGTTGCAGGGCGACGCGCGCATGGCCCGCATCACCGTGGCCGACGAGGGGCCGGGAATTTCACCGGAGGACCAGGCGAAAGTGTTTAGCAAGTTCGAACGCCTGGGCCGCAGCGGCGACGGCGGATCAGGCCTCGGCCTTTATATCTCACGCAGGCTGGCCCGTGCGATGGACGGCGATATTGCCGTCGAAAGCGAAGCCGGGAAAGGCGCGCGCTTCACCCTGTCGGTGCCCGCGCGCGCCTGACGCGGATCAGCGCTTGTCGACCGGCACGTAGTCGCGCTGCACCGGACCGGTGTAGAGCTGGCGCGGGCGACCGATCTTCTGGCCGGGGTCGGAGATCATCTCGTTCCACTGCGCTACCCAGCCTACCGTGCGGGCCAGCGCGAACAGGGCGGTGAACATGGTCGTCGGGAAGCCGATGGCGGACAGGATGACGCCCGAATAGAAATCGACGTTGGGGAACAGCTTCTTTTCGCGGAAATAGTCGTCGTTCAGCGCCATTTCTTCCAGTTGCAGCGCGGTCTCGAAGACCGGATCGGTCACCTTCAGCGCATCGAACACCTCGCGCACGGTCTTCTGCATCACCGTCGCGCGCGGGTCGTAGTTCTTGTAGACGCGGTGGCCAAAGCCCATCAGGCGGAACGGATCGTTCTTGTCCTTCGCCCGCTCGATATAGTGCGGGATCTTGTCCGGCGTGCCGATCTCGCGGAGCATGTTGAGCGCCGCTTCGTTAGCGCCGCCATGCGCCGGGCCCCACAGGCAGGCGATGCCCGCCGCGATACAGGCGAACGGGTTCGCGCCCGAAGAGCCGGCCAGGCGCACCGTGCTGGTCGAGGCGTTCTGTTCGTGGTCCGCATGCAGGATGAAGATGCGGTCCATTGCCTTTTCGACCGCCGGGATCACCTCGTATTCCTCGGCCGGCACGCCGAAGGTCATGCGCAGGAAATTGCCGGTGTAGCTGAGCGAATTGTCAGGCTGCAGGAAGGGCTGGCCGATCGAGTACTTGTAAGCCCACGCCGCGATGGTGGGCATCTTGGCAATCAGGCGATGGCTCGAAATCTTCCGGTGCTCGGGGTCGGAGATGTCCGTGCTGTCATGGTAGAACGCGGACAGCGCGCCGACCACGCCGCACATGATCGCCATCGGGTGCGCGTCGCGGCGGAAGCCCTGGTAGAACTGGCGCAGCTGGTCGTGCAGCATCGTGTGGCGCGTGATCGTGTAGGTGAACTCGTCCAGCTCTTCCTGGCTCGGCAACTCGCCGTTCAGCAGGAGATGGGAGACTTCCATGAAGCTGGAGTGTTCCGCCAGCTGGCCGATCGGATAGCCGCGGTGGAGGAGAACGCCTTCCTCGCCATCGATATAGGTGAGGCCGCTCTCGCAGCTGGCGGTGGAGGTGAAGCCGGGGTCGAAGGTGAACGCGCCGGTCTGGCCGTAGAGCTTGCGGATATCGACCACGTCCGGGCCGCAGCTGCCCTGCAGTACGGGGTAATCATATTCGTTTCCGGCGAGGTGGAGTTTCGCGTTGTCGGCCATTGTGGTTCTCCTCAAATTTGCCCGTTCAGTCCGCGGCGGGAACGGCCTGCGCGTCGATCCGCGCGAGGCTTTCTTCCCGGCCCAGCAAGACCAGAACGTCGAAAATTCCGGGCGATATGGTGGTGCCCGTCAGCGCCGCCCGCATCGGCTGCGCCAGTTTGCCAAGACCCAGTTCATGCGCCTCTGCAAGCGATTTCAGCGTGGCTTCCAGTGCCTCGCTTGTCCAGTCATTTTCCGCCGCCAGAGCGTTCGAAACCAGTGACAGCCGGGACCGACCATCGTCGTCCAGCAGCTTGGCAGCCTTGTCCGTCATTTCGAGCGGTCGCTCGGCGAAGAGAAAGGCGGCGCCTTCGGCCAGTTCGTGCGTGGTTTTCGCGCGCATCTTCAGGAACGGCATGGCGCGTTCCAGCAGGTCCAGATCGACCTCGCCGCCGATTTCATCGGCGACCAGCCGCGCAAGCCGCGCATCGTCCGCCTCGCGGATGTGGTGGCCGTTCAAGTGCTCCAGCTTCTTGAGGTCGAAGCGCGAGGCGCTCTTGCCGACACCGTCGATGTCGAACAGCGCGATCGCCTGTTCCCTGGTGAATTCCTCCTGGTCGCCGTGTCCCCAGCCAAGGCGCAGGAGGTAATTGAACAGCGCCTCGGGCAACACGCCGAGCTCGTCGCGATAGGCCTCCACGCCCACCGCGCCGTGGCGTTTCGACAGCTTGGCCCCGTCGGCACCGTGGATCAGCGGGACGTGGGCATAGACCGGCTCGTCCCAGCCCATCGCCCTGATCACCGGCAGTTGGCGGAAGGCGTTGTTAAGGTGGTCGTCGCCGCGGATGATGTGGGTGCAGCCCATGTCGTGATCATCGACCACCACGGCGAGCATGTAGGTCGGCGTCCCGTCGGCGCGCAGGATGATGTAATCGTCGATCTCGGCGTTCTTCACCGTGACACGGCCCTGCACGGCGTCCTCGATCACCGTTTCGCCCTCGGTCGGGGTTTTCAGGCGGATGGTGAAGGGCGTGCCTTCCGGCGCCTCGGCAGAATCGCGGTCGCGCCAGCGCCCGTCGTAGCGCATCGGCAGCTTCTTGGCGCGCTGTTCGGCGCGCATCGCTTCCAGTTCCTCGGACGTGGCGAAGCACTTGTAGGCATTGCCGCTTTCGAGCAGCTGCAGCGCGACTTCGCGGTGGCGGTCGGCGCGCTGCGACTGGAATACGGGATCGCCGTCGAAATCGAGGCCCAGCCAGTCGAGCCCTTCGATAATCTTGTCGATCGCATCCTGGGTCGAGCGCTTCTGGTCCGTATCCTCGATCCGGAGCAGCGCCTTGCCGCCGTGGTGCCGGGCGAACAGCCAGTTGAACAGGGCGGTACGCGCGCCGCCCAAGTGCAGGTAACCGGTGGGCGAGGGCGCAAACCTGGTTACAACCTGTCCGCCATTCGCGCCGCTTCCGCTTGCCATTACGCCCGCTTTCCTTTCCACTGTGCCGATGGCCGGTAATGCCTCACGCCACGTGCCCATCGGGGAGGGAACCGGCAATGCTGCAATGCAGCGCTCGCCTTGGCGAATGCGGGCTGCCTTGTCCAGTATCCTCGACCGCGGCGAAGCGTTCCTCGACCAAGCCGGTTTCGACCGAGCCCCGTGGCTAACGGTGGCCTTGGCGGTGGGCATCGCCAGCTGGTTTGCGCTGCCGAGCGGCGAGTGGTGGATGGGCAGCATTGCCGCGGCAGTCATCGCCGCCGTCGCGGCCCTTGCGATCTGGCGGGACCGGGACGAGCGCGCATTGCTGCGACAGGGGATTGCGGGGCTCGCTCTTGCCTTCGCAGTCGGCGTGGCCCTGGTCTGGCTGCGCTCGGGGCTGGTGGGCCAGGAACCGTACGAGGCACCGCGCTATGGCCCTGTGCAGGCGCGCGTCCTTGAGCGTATCGAGCAACCGGCGGACGAGCGGGTGCGGCTGGTGGTCGCGGCGCGCGATGCCGACACCGGGCGCGCGGTGAAGCTGCGCGTCAACGTACCGCTGGAGGAGGACCGACCGGGTCTGGCCGAGGGCGCTCTCGTCCGCTTCGACGCGCGGCTGATGCCGCCGGCGCCGCCGATGCTTCCGGGCGCCTATAATTTCGCGCGAACCGCGTGGTTCGAAGGCTATGCTGCGACCGGATCGGCAGTCGGCCCGGTGGAGGTCGTGGAGCCGGCGGGGAATCCGCCGGTCCTCGCGCGCTGGCAAAGGGGGCTGAGCGCCCACGCGCGCGACCGGCTGGGGGGAGCGCCGGGCGCAATCGCGGCAACATTCGCCAGCGGCGACCGCGGGGCCATCGGCGAAGCGGACGAGGAGGCGATGCGCGATGCGGGGCTGACGCACCTCCTGTCCATCAGCGGCCTCCATGTGAGCGCGGTGATTGCCGCAGCCTATCTTGTTGCAATCAAGCTCCTGGCGCTGTGGCCATGGCTTGTCCTGCGTGTCCGGCTGCCGGTCATCGCGGCGGCCATCGCGGCGCTGGCGGGCATCGCCTACACCCTGTTGACCGGGGCGCAGGTGCCCACCGTGCGCAGCTGCGTGGGTGCCGTGCTGGTCCTCATCGCGCTGGCGCTGGGGCGTGAACCGCTGAGCCTGCGCATGGTCGCGGTGGCGGCCGCGTTCGTGCTGTTCCTGTGGCCGGAATCGCTCGTCGGACCGAGCTTCCAGATGAGCTTTTCGGCGGTGATCGCCATCGTCGCGCTGCATAATGCGGCATGGGTTAAGCGCTTCCTCGTTCCGCGGGAGGAAAGTTGGCTGTCCCGCTTCGGGAGGCGCAGTGTCATGCTGCTGGTAACCGGCATGGTGATCGAGCTCGCATTGATGCCCATCGTGCTGTTCCATTTCCACCGCGCAGGGCTGTACGGTGCCTTCGCCAATGTGCTCGCGATCCCGCTTGTCACTTTCGTATCGATGCCGCTGATCGCGATTGCGCTGGTTTTCGACATCGTCGGGCTGGGCGCGCCGGCCTGGTGGATGGCCGGCAAGTCGCTGGAAGGTCTGCTGGCGCTGGCGCATTTCACATCGTCCCAGCCCGGTTCGGTGAAGCTGAGCCCGGCCATGGGGCTGGGGACATTCGGGCTGTTCGTGGTGGGATTGCTCTGGCTGGCGTTATGGCAAGGGCGGGCGCGGCTGTGGGGTTTCGCCCCTGTGGCGGCGGCAAGCGCCTTGCTGCTCGCCACGCCGGTCCCCGATGTCATGATCACCGGCGACGGGCGGCACGTCGGCGTCACTCAGCCGGACGGGACCTTGCTGGTGCTGCGCGAAAGCCGCTCGAGCTATACCAGCGACAACCTGCGCGAACTGGCGGCGACGCGCGCGGAGCCTATTGCCATTGCCAACCACCCCGATGCGGAATGCAGCCGCGATTTCTGCGTGATAGCGATCGCGCGCGGCGGCCGCGACTGGAGCATCCTGATGGCGCGAAGCCGGGACCGGGTGGAAGAGCGGGCGCTGGCGGCCGCCTGCGAGCAGGCCGACATCGTGGTCGCCGACCGGTGGCTGCCGCGAAGCTGCCGGCCGCGCTGGCTGAAGGCGGACCGCAACCTCCTTGGCGACACGGGCGGGATTTCCATCGACCTTGCGAGCGAAAATTTCGCGACGGTCGCGCAGCGGCAGGGCGACCACGGCTGGTGGAAACCGCGCGAAGACCGCTACGCGCGGCGTTGATCCGGCCTCCCGATACACAAACGCCGCCCGAACGGGGCGGCGCTTGCACTAACCGTAGCGGCAGCCGGCGTCAGTGGTAGCGACGAAGCAGTCCGGCGAGCTTGCCCTGCACCTGAACTTCGTTCGGCCGGTAGACCTGCGCCTCGTAGGAAGCGTTCGCGGGATCGAGCCGGACCATGCCGCTTTCGCGCCGCAAATATTTCAGCGTGGCTTCCTCGTTATTGACGAGCGCAACGACGATTTCCCCATCGCGTGCCGTGTCGGTGCGCTTCACCAGCGCATAGTCGCCATCGAAAATGCCTGCTTCGATCATCGAGTCGCCGGACACTTCCAGCGCATAGTGCTCGCCTGCTCCAAGCAGGGCCGCTGGAACGGGCAGCGACTGGTCGCCTTCCAGCGCTTCGATCGGCGCACCGGCAGCAATGCGGCCGTGGAGGGGAACCTCGATCACGTCATTGGCGGCGGAAGGTGCCGCAGCCGGCGGCGTGACCGCACGCGACACGGCATCGTTGGCCGCAGCCGGTTTGCGCGTTGCGGTCTGCATGTCCTCGGGACTGCGCAGCACTTCGAGCGCGCGGGCGCGGTTGGGCAGGCGGCGGATGAAGCCGCGTTCCTCGAGCGCGGAAATCAGGCGGTGCACCCCCGATTTCGACTTCAGGTCCAGCGCATCCTTCATTTCCTCGAAACTCGGGGAAATGCCGGTTTCATCGAGTCGGTCACGGATGAAAAGCAGCAGTTCGTGTTGCTTGGCGGTCAGCATCGACACGCTCCCTAAAGCGCCCGCTAAGACATCCACCGCGTGGGCATTTTGGTGAACGAATAAGGAACAATTAAGCAACCTTTGCGGTTCAGTCAAGCGACAGAACCAGAACGGTTCCTTTTCTTCGCCAGGGCTGCGAAGCTGCTGGTCAGATCCCAAGCAAGCTGCGCGTCGCAGCCTCGAGATCGTCCTGCCGCATCAGGCTTTCGCCCACGAGGAAGCAGCGCACGCCTGAAGCGGCGAGCCGCTCGCAGTCGGCATGGCTTTCGATGCCGCTTTCGCCGACGAGGACGCTGCCGGCAGGTGCCATCGCCGCAAGCCGTTCGGTGGTGGCGAGGTCGGTGGTAAAAGTCCTGAGATCGCGGTTGTTGACGCCGAGCAGGCGGGACCGGAGCTTCAGGGCCCGGTCCATCTCGGCTTCGTCGTGGACTTCGACCAGCACGTCCATCCCGCGCTCCAGCGCGGCGGCCTCGATCTCCGTCATCGCGACGTCGTCCAGCGCGGCTACGATAATGAGAATCGCATCCGCGCCCAGCGCACGGCTTTCGGCGACTTGCCACGGGTCGATCATGAAATCCTTGCGCAGCACGGGCAGGGCGCAGCTCTTGCGCGCATCGACCAGATAGTCTTCATGCCCCTGGAAATAGGGTGGGTCGGTGAGCACGGAAAGGCACGCCGCCCCGCCACGCTCGTAATCGATCGCGTGCTCGTGCGGGCGGAAATCGGCGCGAATCAATCCCTTGGAGGGCGAAGCCTTCTTTATTTCCGCGATCAGGCCGAAACCGGTTGCCGCTTTCGCCTCCAGCGCCATGCGAAAGCCGCGCGGCGGGGTGGCCTGCAAGGCGGCACGGTCGAGATCTTCGAGAGTGGCAACCGCCTTGCGCGCAGCCACTTCCTCGCGCTTGGTCGCGCAGATTTCTTCCAGCTTGTTCATCGGGCGAGGGCGATCCAGTCTTGCAGCAGCTTGCGCGCGCGTCCGCTGTCGATCGCTTCGGCGGCCATTTCCGCGCCGCTCTGCCAGTCCGCCGCCGCATCGGCAACGATCAGGGCGGCAGCGGCATTGAGGCACACGGCGTCGCGATAGGCGCTCGGCCAGCCGTCGAGCAAATCGCGCAAGGCCTGCGCATTGTGTGCGGGGTCGCCGCCGCGAATGGCTTCCAGCGGTGCGGAGGGAAGGTTTGCCATCGAGGCATCGACGCGGCGCATCGCGAATTCGTTTCCGGTAACGTCCGCCAGTTCGTTGCCGCCCGCAAGGCTCAGCTCGTCGAGGCTTTCGTCGCCGGAAACGATGAACGTCCGCACCGTGCCCAGCCGCGCCGCCGCATCGCCATAGATCGACACGTAGGCGGGCCGGGCGATCCCGATCAGCTGGCGCTTCACGCCGACCGGATTCGATAGCGGGCCCATCAAATTGAAGATCGTGCGCCGGCCGAGCTTCTTGCGGATGGGCTGGATGCGGCCCATCGCCGGGTGGTGGTTGGGCGCAAAGAGGAAGCAGATGCCGATTTCCGCCAGCGTCGTCTCCGCCGTGCGGCCCGCGGCCGCCATGTCGAGCCCGAGCACTTCCAGCGTGTCGGCAACGCCGGCTTTGGACGAAATTGCGCGATTGCCATGGCGCGCGACGGGGACGCCGCAGGCGGCCACGACCAGCCCCACGGCGGTCGAGACGTTGAGCGTGTGATGCCCGTCGCCGCCGGTGCCGCAGACGTCGATGGCGTTGTCGGGCCCCGCGACGGGTACGAGCCTGGCGCGCAGGGCGCGGGCCGCACCGGCGATTTCCTCGGCCGTCTCGCTGCGTTCGGTCATGGCGAGCAGGAAGCGGGCGATTTCCTCATCCGTCGCCTCGCCATCGAGGATCCAGCCGAAGACCTCCTCGGCCTCGGCTTCGGTCATGTACGGAACGGCGAGCGGCAGCGTCTTCATGCGGGCACCGTGGCGGACAGGCCGCAGAGAGCAAGAAAATTGGCGAGTAGGGCATGGCCATGCTCGGTCGCGATGCTTTCCGGGTGGAACTGCACGCCGTGGATGGGTAGCGAGACATGGCGGAAGCCCATCACGCTGGTGCCGTCGAGGCCCGGTGTCTCGGATGTGGCGTTCACGACCAGCGCATCGGGAATCTCTTCGACCACCAGCGAGTGATAGCGCGTGGCGGTGAAGGGCGAGGGCAGGCCGGCGAAGACGCCGCTGTCGTCGTGCTCCACCGGGCTGGTCTTGCCGTGCATCAGCCCCCCGCGCACGACCTTGCCGCCGAAATGTTGCCCGATCGCCTGGTGGCCCAGGCACACGCCGAGCAAGGGCCGCTGCGCATCGGCGCAAGCCGCGACGAGGTCGAGACTGATCCCGGCTTCGTTCGGGGTGCACGGCCCGGGCGAAATAAGGATGCCCTTCGCCCCGGTAGCCAGCGCCTTTGCAGCGCCCATCGCGTCGTTACGCTCCACCCGCACCTCTGCACCCAGTTCCATCAGGTAGTGGACCAGGTTGAAGGTAAAGCTGTCGTAATTGTCGATGACGAGGATCATGGCTTCAGCGAGCTTTTGCGGGTTTGTGGCCGGCAATCAAGCGCGCCGGCTAACCGCGCCGATCCGCAAATGCATCCGTCGCGCGGACCAGCCCGTCGATGATGCCCGGTTCGCCGGCGCTGTGGCCCGCATCGTGGACTATCCACAAATCGGCTTCGGGCCACGCTTTCTTGAGCTCCCACGCGCTCGTCGGCGGGGTGCAGATGTCGTGGCGTCCCTGCACGATGATGCCGGGAATGTGCTTGATGCGATCGACATTGGCCAGCAGCTGCGCCTCTTCCAGGAAGAAATTCTCCAGGAAGAAGCGCGCGCAGATCCGGGCGAAGGGGATCGCCTTGGCCGGGTCGGCGAAGCTGTCGAGCAGCTTTTCGTCCGGCAGCAAGGTGGCGACGCTCCCCTCCCACAGCGACCATTCGCGCGCGGCGGAGAGGCGGGTTTCCTCGTCCTCGCTGGTCAGCCGGGCGTGATAGGCGCGCACCATGTCGTCGCGCTCGTTTTCGGGGATCAGGCCGTTGAAGTCGTCCCACTGCTCGGCCATGATTTCGCTCGCGCCGTAAGTATAGAGCCAGTCTTTCTCCTTCTGCCGGGCGAGGAATACGCCGCGCAGGACGATTTCGGTCGTGCGGCCGGGGTGCTCCTGCGCATAGGCCAAGGCGAGCGTTGCGCCCCAGCTGCCGCCGAAGACCTGCCAAGTGTCATGGCCGCACATTTCGCGCAGCTTCTCGATATCGCCGACGATGCGCCACGTGTCGTTGTGTTCGATTTCCGCGAAGGGCAGCGACTTGCCGCAGCCGCGCTGGTCGAACAGCAGCACGTCGTATCGGTCCGGATCCCACTGGCGGCGGTGATCGGGGCTCATCCCGCCGCCCGGGCCGCCGTGGAGGAACACCGCCGGCTTCGCGCCCGGCGTGCCGACGCGCTCGTAATAGAGCGAGTGGCCCTCTCCGACATCGAGCATGCCGGTCTCGTAAGGCTCGATTTCGGGGTATAGCGTGCGACGGTCGGTCATGGCGTGTCCTTTCGTGGGGTTTGCCGCTTTTCGACGACGACAAGAGGGCCGAGCAGGGCACCCGTATCCATCCGTTCGCGCGCCGGGTCCCACAGCGCGCTGACCGAACCGTCGAGATAGAGCGCGTTCGGCGTGGCGAGATCGTCGCGGAACAGGCGCGCAAGCTTGCCGAAGCTGACGGGCTGCTCGGAAATTACGAAATGGGCGCGGCCTTCGCCGTCGACGCCGACGCCGTTGCGGACGAAGCGGCTGGGGCCGTCTTCGTCGATCTTCGGATGCAGTTCGCCGCCGATCACCAGCATCGGGCCGCTCTGGGTGCCGAAGGCCGGCCGGTCCTTCACGCTTTCGTAGAAGTCTTCGGCCGTGCGGATTTCCCACTTTCCGTCAGTGCCATAGAAGACGCCGTTGGGAAGCAGGTGGAAGTTGCCGAGGCCCTTGGCGCGGTTCAGTTCCTGCAATCGCTTGCCGCCTTCGACATAGTAGCCGATCGGCTTGCCTGCATTGTCGAACATGCCGGCGTTCATGGCAAAGGCGACAGGCGCGCTGTCGGACGGGCGGTCGAGCGCATAATCCACGAAACCGCGATAAGCCTGCCCGCGCGAACCGCCGAGCGCCATGGTGATTGCGTGCTGCTTCGGGTCGGCGACGCAGTGGGTGAAGCGCGCGTCCTCGAACGTGACGCTGCGGCAAGCGGAGGCCGGTTGGGCGGAAGCCTTCGCGCCCGGTTCGGGCTCCTCCGCAGCTGTTCCGCATGCGGCCAGCGCGAAGGCGGCGAGAAGGGCGACGCGCCTCACTGGCCGAAGCCCGGTTCCTGCGCCAGGCGCACGGCCTCACGCGCCGCGGCGAACAGGGCGCCGGCCTTGGCTTCGCATTCGCGCTGTTCGTACTCGGGGTCACTGTCGGCGACGATGCCAGCACCGGCCTGCACATGCATCGTGCCGTCCTTCACCACCGCAGTGCGCAGCACGATGCAGCTGTCGACCGAACCGTCGGGCGCGAAGTAGCCGACCCCGCCGGCATAGGCACCGCGGGCTTCGGGCTCGAGTTCGGCGATGATTTCGCATGCCCGGATCTTGGGCGCACCGCTTACCGTTCCGGCAGGGAAGCCGGCGAACACGGCGTCGAGCGCGTCGCGCGCCCCGTCAAGCTGGCCGACAACGTTGCTGACGATGTGCATGACGTGGCTGTAGCGTTCGACCGTGAAGCTGTCGGTGACCTCGACCGTGCCCTTCGCCGCCACGCGCCCGACATCGTTGCGCCCCAGGTCCAGCAGCATCAGGTGCTCGGCCCGCTCCTTGGGATCGGCCAGCAGGCTCGCCTCGTTGGCGCGGTCTTCGGCCTGGTTCGCGCCGCGAGGCTGTGTGCCGGCGATCGGACGGATCGTGACCTCGCCGTCGCGCACGCGGACGAGGATTTCCGGACTCGATCCCACGACGGCAAAGCCCGGCAGATCGAGGAAATAGAGGAAGGGCGACGGGTTGATGCGCCGTAACGCGCGATAAAGCTGCAAGGGCGGCAGCGCGAAGGGCGTGGTGAACCGCTGGGCCAGCACGACCTGGAAGATGTCTCCCGCGACGATGTAATCCTTCGCCCGCGCCACCATCGCGCGGTAATCTTCGACGGCTAGCTGCGGCTCCACCGCGATTTCGGGACGCGCCTGCAGTGCCTCGGCTTTTGCCGGGACGGTACCGAGCGCGCGGATGGTTTCGTCGATGCGCTCCGCAGCCCGCTCCAGCGCCTGTCCGGGAGCATCGCCGCCCGCCCAAACGGGGGCAATGACGAACAGCTTGTCCTCCAGCCCGTCGAACACCAGCAGCACGGTCGGGCGCACGAACAGCATGTCGGGCAGACCGATGCCCTTTCCGGCAGCGCGCGGCAGGCTTTCAACCAGGGCTATAGTCTCGTAGCCGAAATAGCCGACAAGGCAGGCGAGGGCGGGCGGCAGGCCATCGGGCACATCGATGCGGCATTCGGCGGCAAGCGTGCGCAATTCCGCCAGGCCGTCAGCGGCCAGCGGTACGAAGCTATCCCGATCCGATTGCCAGTCGCGGTTGATTTCGGCTGCCGCACCGGAGGCGCGGAAGACGAGGTCCGGGTCGAGGCCGATGAGGCTGTAGCGCCCCCGGATCGCCCCGCCTTCGACCGATTCCAGCAGGAAATCGCCGCGCTTTTCGACCATCAGCTTCGCCGCTAGCCCGACCGGCGTTTCTGTATCGGCGACGATTTCGCGCCACACCAGCGCCGGGCGCGACGCAGCGAGCTCCGCCAGCGCCTCGGGCGCGCCGTTCAGCGCGGCGGAGGTCAATTGCCGGCGTTCTGGCCGAGGAGCTGCGCGCGCAGGGCGCTAATCGCATCCTCGTTGCGCTCGACGCCGACATCTTCGCGTGCGGCCGTGCGGAACTGCGCAGCCAGCTCGTCGCCCAGCACGGTGGCGAGCTGCTGGCGGAAGGCCGCCTCGCGTTCCGGCGACAGGTCTTCGCCCGGCGTCACGTCGGTGAGGTTGATGACCAGCCAGCCTTCACCGCCGCGCTCCTCGAGCTTCTTGGCGGTGCCGCGCGCCATGGAGAACATGAGCGCGAGTTCCGGCCCGACCTTCTGTTCGCGGGCCATCTGGGTCAGCTGCTCGCGTGTCATGGAGATACGGCGCGGTGCGGGCAGGCTGGCGTCCAACGCGCGCACCGCATCGGCCAGGGACGCGCCGCCGTCGATCCGCTTGAGGATGGCATTGGCGACTTCGCGTGCCTTTGCCTGGCCCTGGTCCAGCTTCCAGCGGGCGATAACCTCGTCACGCACTTCGGCAAGCGGCGGCGCGCTCGATTCGGTGACATCGGCGACGTCGAACAGCAGGAAGGTCGTTCCCGCCTCGATCTCGCCGATTTGCGGTTCGTTGGTGTCCATGTCGAATGCGGTGCGGATTGCGGGGGCGATGACTTCGGGCGCGGTCTCGTCAGTGCCGTAAACGCGGCCCTCGATCGTGATCGGGCGAGTGGTGGATATTTCGATCCCCAGCGTTTCGGCGATCTCGCGGATGTTGCTGCCGTTGTCGATCTCGTCCTCGATCGAGGAGGCCATCTGGATCAGCGCCTCGCGCCGCTGTTCGGCGGCCAGCTGCTCGCTGATCTCGCCGCGCGCTTCCGCGATGCTGCGGGCGGGGATGTCGCGGATGTTGTCGACCCGCACGACATAGTAGCCCAGCGGACCGCGGGCCACGGCGGCAACCTGCCCGGAACCGGCCGCAAAAACCGCTTCGGCGACGGCTTCGGATGTCTGCTCGGCATAGGCCTCTTCATCGACCGGACCGACTTCGGCGGTGGCGAGGCCTTTGCCGGAAGCCGACTGTGCCAGCGAGGTGCCGCTATTGACTTCGCGCACGATGGCGTCGGCCGCAGCGCGGGTCGGAACCACGAGCTGCGTCACGGTCCGCTGCTCCGAAGCGGCATACTGGGCGGCATCGCGGCGGTAGCGCGCGGCGATCTGCTGGTTGGTCGGGGCGGGAAGCTCGCCCAGGGTGGCATCGCCGAAAGTGGCATAGCGCACCACGCGGCGTTCGGGGCGGACCCATTCGCTGCGGTTGTCGGCGTAATACTTGCTCAGCGTCTCGGCGCTCGGCCCGGCGGCTGGCGCATAGCTGGTGGCGGGCACGCTCAGCACTTGTGCGGTGCGCGTCTCGCTGAAGATCGCGGCGTAGCGATCCGAAATCCCCTTGGGCATCTGCGCGCCGAAGGCCACCGGATTGAGGACCTGGCGCAGCAGCAGCGTGTCGGCGATGTCGGAGCGGACCTGCGCATCGCTCAGCCCCTGCTGCTGGAGGATCGCGGAATAGGCCTCGGCACTGAAATTGCCGTCGGCACCCTTGAACGCGTCGATATTGCCGATTTCGCTGTCCACCAGCCGGCGGCCGGCTTCGAAGCCGTATTTTTCCGCGAACTGCGAGATCGCGAAGCGGTCGAACTGCGATTCCAGCAGCGCCTCGAACTCGCCGCTGCTGATGAATTCTTCCATCGTCAGCTCGGGGTTCTGGCGCCGCAGAGCGTTGACCCGGTTGCGCACGATCGCATCCATCTCGCCAGTGCCGATCTTGCGGTCGCCGACCACGGCCACACGGTTGCCGCCGGCCACCCCGCCGAACGTCGCCGATCCGGACACGTCGGCACTGGCGAAGGCGAGGGCGATGAGCCCCAGGAAGCCCAGCGTGATCGCAAGCCCGATCTTGGAACTGAAGAATTTGCGGAAACCTTGCATCATGACCGTGAGAAATCCCGTCTGCGGCGCATTCCGCGGGCATCATCGCCAGTCGGAGCGCCGGAAATCTGGCGCGCTATTATCTGCCTTGCGGCAGTCCCGCAACAGGTCCGCGCCAGTTTGCCGGAATGTGGATAAAGCGGCTTTGACAAACGCTGAATGGTCGCCATAGCAGGGCGCAAACTCAGCCCCGCCTTCGGGGCCGCTCAAATATACCCAAGGAAAACGATGTCGGAACGCCCTTATATCGTCGGCAACTGGAAGATGCATGGCACCCGCGCCATGCTGGCCGAAGCGCGCGCGATCGACCGCGCGGCAGAACGCCTGATGCGCACCGAAGTCGCGATCGCACCGCCGTTCACGCTGATTCATGCCGTGCGCAAGGAAGCGAACCTGATCGCCGTGGGCGGCCAGGATTGCCACCCGGAAGAAAGCGGCGCCCACACGGGTGACGTGTCGGCTTCCATGGTCAAGGACGCCGGCGCCAGCTTCGTCATACTGGGCCATAGCGAACGGCGCCAGAACCACGGCGAGGACAATGCGCTGGTGAAGCGCAAGATGGCCGCCGCCTTCGACGTCGGGCTCAACGTCATCCTGTGCGTGGGCGAAACCGCCGAGGAACGCGACGCCGGCAAGGCGGAGGCTGCGGTCTTCCGCCAGCTGGAAGAATCGCTGGTCGAGGTGGATACGATCCCGGAACGCCTGACGGTCGCCTATGAACCGGTCTGGGCCATCGGCACCGGCCGGAGCGCTTCGGTCGAGGAAATCGGCGCCATGCACTCCGCCCTGCGCGGCCGCATGGGCGAACTCCTCGGCATGGGCGGCGAAGGCGTGCGGATCATCTACGGCGGATCGGTCAATGCCGACAACATCACCGAAATTCTTGGCGTGGACGATGTCGACGGCGCGCTCGTCGGCGGTGCGAGCCTGACGGCGGAGAGCTTCCTCGGCATCATCATCGCGGCCGCATCGCCCGACGGCGACGGCTGAGGCTACTTCGCCGGCAGGCCTTGCTTGAAAGCGCGGGCGTGCCCAGCTAAGGGCGCAGCCGAGCGGGCCTGCCTGCAGGCAGCAGGCGCCCAGACAGACATTCGACCACCGGAAACCGCACAATGTTCACCTTCCTGACTGTCCTCCAGGCTATCGTGGCCGCATCGCTTGTCGTGGTGATCCTGATGCAGCGTTCGGAAGGTGGCGGCCTCGGCATGGGCGGCAATCCGTCGGGCCTGATGTCGGCCCGCGGTGCAGCGGACTTCCTGACCCGCGCAACCAAGTGGCTGGCGATAACCTTCGTGGGCCTGACGATCGTGCTGGCGGCAATCGCGGTGGAAACCACTGGCGGCAATGCACCGGAGATCGACACGTCGCTCGATCGTTCGGTCGACCGGCAGGCGGATCCGGTACCGGGAGATCCGGGCCTCGACGGCGAAGAGCCGGTCGATTCGACGCCTGCGCCGAACGACGATCCGCTGGGCGACCTGCTGAATTGATCCGTCTTGCGGGCAGGGCAATCGCCCGCCCGGCAAATTTTGTGCGGACAAGCGCTTTGAGCGCTTGCGCCGAATCCCACCCCATGCGTAAGGCTCGGCTCCCATGGCGCGGTATATTTTCATCACCGGCGGCGTGGTCTCCTCGCTCGGCAAAGGTCTCATGGCGGCAAGCCTCGGTGCGCTGCTGCAGGCGCGCGGCTTCAAGGTCCGCATTCGCAAGTTCGACCCGTATCTCAATGTCGATCCGGGGACGATGAGCCCCTACCAGCACGGCGAAGTCTACGTAACGGACGACGGGGCGGAGACCGACCTCGACCTTGGCCATTACGAGCGTTTCACCGGCGTATCCGCGCGGCAGGCGGACAACATCACTTCCGGGCGCGTGTACCAGCAGATCATCGCCAAGGAACGCCGCGGCGACTATCTCGGCGCGACGGTCCAGGTGATCCCGCACGTGACGGACGAGATCAAGAATTTCGCCCTGCACGACGATGACGACCACGATTTCATCCTGTGCGAAATCGGCGGCACGGTCGGCGATATCGAGAGCTTGCCGTTCATCGAGGCGATCCGCCAACTGCGCAACGAGCTGGGTCCGGACAAGACCGCGCTGATCCACGTAACGCTGGTGCCGTACATCTCGGCCGCAGGCGAGCTGAAAACCAAGCCTACCCAGCACTCTGTACGCGAGCTCACCAGCCTGGGCGTGCAGCCCGACGTGCTGCTGTGCCGCTGCGAGCACGAACTGCCGGAGAACGAGCGGCGCAAGATCGCGCAGTTCTGCAACGTGCGCCCCTCCGCCGTCATTCAGGCGCTCGATGCGCCGAGCATCTACGCGGTGCCCCTGCAATATCACCGCGAAGGGCTCGACGACGAGGTCCTCAAGCATTTCGGCATCGACGCGCCTCAACCTGACCTCACCGTCTGGAACGATGTGGTCGACCGCTTTGCCAATCCCGAAGGCGAGGTCACGATCGGTGTGGTCGGCAAGTATGTCGGCCTGCCGGATGCCTACAAGTCGCTCAACGAGGCGCTGATCCACGGCGGGATGAAGCACCGCGTCAAGGTCCACATCAAGTGGATCGATGCGGAGATGTTCGAAGACGAAGACGCCGATCTCGCCGCGAAACTGGAGCCGCTGCACGCGATCCTGGTGCCGGGCGGTTTCGGCGAGCGTGGGTCCGAGGGCAAGATTGCCAGCGTCCGCTTCGCGCGGGAGCGCAAGGTGCCGTTCCTCGGCATCTGCCTCGGCATGCAGATGGCCTGTATCGAAGGGGCCCGTAACACGGCCGGCGTGGCTGCCGCTTCTTCCACCGAATTCGGCCATACTCCGGAACCGGTGGTGGGCATCATCACCGAATGGATGAGCGAGGAAGGCCTCCAGCAGCGTGACGCCGACACCGATCTGGGTGGCACGATGCGCTTGGGTGCTTACGATGCGAAGCTTTCCGCCAACAGCCACGTGTCACGGATCTACGGCGGTGAAACCACGATCAGCGAGCGGCACCGCCACCGTTACGAGGTGAACGCCGCCTATATCGAGCAACTCGAACGCGGTGGCCTGGTATTCTCAGGCATGTCGCCGGACGGCCTGCTCCCGGAAATCGTCGAGCGCCCCGACCATCCGTGGTTCATCGGTGTGCAGTACCATCCGGAATTGAAGAGCAAGCCGTTCGACCCGCACCCGTTGTTCGCCGGATTCATCGGCGCCGCTGTGGAGCAGTCGCGGCTCGTGTGACCCGCTTCCCGGCGATCTTTTTTGATATTTTACGACAAAAATGCGCCCGATGTCGCATTCATACAAACGCTCCCTTGCCAAAATGGGAACGCTCGCTAACGCTTGTGGTGAAAACGGGGGTTAGCAATTGTTAAAGCGTGGGCCTGCTTTGACGATTGTCGGGTGCAGAACACCGTCTCCGGAAAGCTTGTCGAGTGACCGGTCGTCTTCTGCGACCCGGACGGCCAATTTCTCGACGAGCCGGCGTTCGCGCCGGAGGGGGTGGATCTTCGGATCCGCCCCCTGATCTTTTGTGCGCACCGAAACGCGAAAAGGGCGACGCATCGCTGCGCCGCCCCAATCTTGGTTGTTTGCAGGGAGGTCAGGCCGCGTCTGCGGCTTCCTCGCCTTCGTCGCTAGCCTTGTTCTCCACAACCTTCAGCTCGCTCTGGCCCGGCAGCTTGATGGTCTTGGGCTTCATCGCTTCGGGCACTTCGCGCACCAGGTCGATGGTGAGCAGGCCGTTGGCGAGATCGGCATCGGCCACCCGCACGTAATCGGCCAGTTCGAAGCGGCGCTCGAACCCGCGATTGGCGATGCCGACATGCAGCAATTCGCCCTCGGGGGCGTCGTCGCGCTTGCGGCCCGTCACGGTCAGCAGGTTCTGCTGCGCGGTGATGTCGAGATCGTCCGGCTGCATGCCGGCAACGGCGAGGGTGATGCGATAGGCATCCTCGCCCTGCTTCTCGATATTGAAGGGGGGATAATTATCGCCCGAGTTCTGGCGCGCCGAGCTTTCGAGAAGCTCGAACAGCCGGTCGAAACCGACGGTGGAACGGCGATAGGGGGTGAAATCGAAACGGTTCATCGGAACAAATCCTCCTGGTTGAGCAATTTGACGACACGGACCCGGTATCTCGGCATCTGTGCCTTTGTGGAACGCGGCCCTTGCGGCACCGCCTTTCCACGCCCAATTTAGGGTCACCGCAAATGCGCTTCAAGAGGTGTTGTCGCGCCCGCAAGACCAACTTCGCGAGACAAGGAAACAACAGTGCCAGATAGTAACGACGTCGTCATTTATACCAAGTTCGGCTGCCCGTATTGCGTGCGTGCGAAGCGGCTTCTCGACGAAAAGGGCGTCGAATACGTTGAGCACGACATCACGATGGGCGGCGAAAAGGCGGACGAGATGCGCGCCCGCAAGCCCGATGCGCGGACCGTGCCGCAGATTTTTGTCGGCGACCGCGCGCTTGGCGGGTCGGACGAGCTGGCAGCGCTGGAGCGCGAGGGCAAGCTCGACGAAATCCTCGGCCTCTAGCACCCGCCCATGAGCACCCGCATCGCGATCGCCCAGATGACCACCGGGATCGACCCGGCGGCCAATGCGGCTGCGCTCGTGGATGCCGCACGCACCGCGAGCGAGGGCGGCGCGGCCATGCTCTTCACACCGGAAATGTCGGGCCTGCTCGACCGCGACCGCAAGCGTGCGGCATCGCATATCGTTGCGGAAAGCGAGGACCGGACCCTTGCCGCCATGCGCGAAGAGGCCGCCCGGCTGGGCCTGTGGATCGCGCTCGGTTCGCTTGCCGTGCGGCGCCAGGACGGGCGTTATGCTAACCGATCATTCCTGATCGACGACAGCGGCGAAATCGCCGCGCGCTACGACAAGCTGCACATGTTCGATGTCGAGCTTGGCGGCGATGACGACTGGCGCGAGAGCAACGCCTATGCGCCGGGCGACGCGGTGGTGACCGCCGATACGCCCATCGGCCGTCTCGGCCTTGCGGTGTGTTACGATATCCGCTTTCCAGCGCTGTTCGAAGCACTCGGCCGGGGAAGGTGTGAAGCTATTGCCATTCCGGCGGCGTTTACCGTGCCGACCGGCAAGGCGCACTGGCACCTTCTGCAACGCGCGCGAGCAGTGGAGGCCAGCGCTTTCGTGATCGCCGCCGCGCAGGTCGGCCGGCACGAGGATGGCCGGGCCACATATGGCCATTCGCTGGTGATCGATCCGTGGGGCGAAACGCTGCTCGACATGGGCGGCGAGCAGGCGGGCGTTGCATTTGCCGGAATCGATAAGGCGCGCATCGCGGAGGTGCGGGCCAAACTGCCGAGCCTTGCCAACCGCCGACCGATCCCCGATTTCCCCACGACATGATCGTCTACGACCTTTCCTGCGCCCACGGCCACCGTTTCGAAGGGTGGTTCGGATCGTCCGGCGAATTTTCCGATCAGGTGGCCGAGGGGCTGATCGCTTGTCCGCAATGCGGATCTGTCGAGATCGCCAAGGCTCCGATGGCACCTGCTGTGGGCAGGAAGGGCAACCAGCAAGCCGCCGCGCCCCGTTCGCAGGATGGCGACGCGGTGTCCGGCGGCGCTATGCCTGCCGAGGTGGCCCAGGCGCTTGATGCGGTGGCGAAGGTCCAGGCCAAGGCGCTGGAAACGAGCGAATATGTCGGCGACAGGTTCGCCGAGGAATCCCGCGCGATCCATTACGGCGAGCGGGAAGCAGCCACGATCCACGGCAAGGCGACCGAAAAGGAGCGCCGCGAACTGGTGGAGGAAGGGATCACCGTCACCCCGTTGCTTGCGCCCTTCGTCCCGCCCGACGAGGTCAATTGACGACAGCCTTGTGCCGCGTGTTGCGCGGCCCCGCCCTTTCAATTAGCGAAATCCACCGATGCGCCCGTAGCTCAGCCGGATAGAGCACCAGATTCCTAATCTGGGGGCCACAGGTTCGAATCCTGTCGGGCGCACCATTGAAGCATTCCGGCACGGGATGCTTCAATGGTCCGGCGCTTCAGGAGCGAACCTGGTTCGGAGTCGTAGCGAAGCGAAGACGGGCAATCGCAGAGCGATTGTCCAATCCTGTCGGGCGTGCGCTTCAATCTCCCCACCGCCGCCAAGCGTAGAGTGACAACAAGGCCAACAGCACGCACGACGCCAGTATATAGGCGCTCGTTCCAGCCCAGCCGGCCGCATCGTAGATCGCCGTGCCGGCTATGCTGCCGACCGCCCCGCCGATGAACATCATCACGATGTAGATCGTCGTCAGGCGCGTGCGCAGGTCCGGCTCCAGCGCGAGGAACGTCATGCGGCTGGCCACGTCGATGGCCGGGCCGACGAGATTGGTAAGGACGATGGGGATGAGAAGCAGCCAGAGATTGCCGCCCAGCGGCCAGAGCAGGGCGATCCCGGCGGTCTGGATACAGGCGAAATAGAAACGCGCGCGGCGAGCCCCGATACGGTCGGCGATTCGCCCCAGGCGCGGGGTGGAAAAGACGCTGACCGCAGCAACGCCCGCGAGATAGCCGACCACATCCGTTCCGTAACCCATCTCCGGTTCGGTCAGGTAGAGCGCGAGCGCCAGCCACAAGGCAATGAACTGGCCGAAACCGAGCGCCTGTATGCTGCCCGACACCACGATTTCGCGGTGGCTGTGCAGCAGGGGGAAGACCGAACGGATCAGCTCGGCGTAGCTGGCGTTGCCGGACCGGATTGACCGCTCCGCCTTTTCCATGATCCGGGACAGGGCGAGGGTGACCGCCACCATCAGCGCGCTCGCGATGTAATAGACCGTCCGCCAACCGAAATATTCGGCCACCACGCCGGCCCCGACCCGGGCAACGAGAATACCGAAAATCACGCCGGCGGTCAGGATCGCCGTGACGTGGCCCAGCCGCTCCGGCGCGACGCGGCGCGAGGCGTAGGCGGGCAGCAGGTAGGGCGCGATGGTGAAGAAGCCGAGCACTGTCGAGCCTGCGGTGAACAGCGGCAGGCCCGGCGCAAAGGTCATGACCGCGAGGCCTGCGCACTGGCCGACGGTGAAGGCGATGGTCAGCTTGCGATTGGAGTAGCGATCGCCGAGCGGGAGCAACAGCAATATCCCGATCGCCAGCGCTAGCTGGTTGAGCGCAGGGACGATGCCGATGGCCGCGTGGCTGACGCCGAAACCATCCGCCACATCGCCGATGATCGGGTGGATGTAATAGGCATTGGCCGTGACGACCGCAGCGGCGACCGCCAGCGCGAATTCCTGCGCGTTGCTCAGGTAGCGGGGGGAAGAGGGGCCGGCGGCATCGGCCACCGGTTTGCGCTCAGTCACCGGTACTGGGTTCGCCGGGCTCGGTGCCCATGGGCACCTTCTCCTTGAACGTGTGGGTGATGTAGGGGAACGGGATTTCGATGCCCGCATCGTCCAGCGCCCGCTTGATCGCGCGCACGACCTTGTCGGTCGATTCCCACATGTCGCGCGGTTTCGAACCCGAGTGCCAGCGTACCAGGAAGTCGACCGAGCTGGAATTGAACGTCGTCGCGAACACATCGATGCCCTTGCCCTTGTCGACATTCTCAACGCTTTCGACCGCCTTGCGGATGACATCGGCCGCATGGTCGAGATCTGTGTCATAGGACACGCCGGCCACCACCTCGTGGCGACGCATCGTTTCGTCGGTCAGGATTTCGACGGCGTTCTTGAAGATCATCGAGTTGGGGACGATGGTCAGTTCGCCGGAAAGTTTCCGCACGTGGGTCTCGCGCAAGGTAATGTGCTCGACCTTCCCCTTGATCCCTTCGCATTCGATGATGTCGCCGATGCGCATCTTCTCGCGCAGCATGATCAGCACGCCGGCGAGGAAGTTTTCGAAGATATCCTGGAAAGCAAAGCCGATCGCGACCGCGCCGATGCCGAGGCCGGCGATCAGGCTGGCAGGTGTGAGCCCGGGCAGGACGATCATCAGCGCAATCATCAGCCCCACAAGCCAGATGGCCAGCTTGACCATCGTATCGACCAGGTTCTTCAGGCTGGGGCGCAGCTTCGTCTTGCCGGTCAGCAGGTCGGCGATGCGCACCGCGAACTTCGCCGCGATCCAGGTAATGACCAGGATGACGATCGCGATGGCCAGCGATGGCAATGCCTCCAGGAAGCCGCGGAACATGTCCTGCACCTGGTCCGTGATTGTGCCGATGTAATTCATTGTGCCCCCACACTGTTATCGTTGGGGAGGCGGCTTGCAGATGCAAACGGCCCCGCGCACGGTGTTACGCACCAGGGGCCGTTTTTATCCCGCAGCGCGGAAAACCGTCATTCCGCCGGTTCGGCCTGCACCGTCTTTGCCTCTTCGACGGACAGGACGCCGCGCTTGATCTGGTCGCGCTCCATGCTTTCGAACAGCGCCTTGAAATTGCCTTCGCCGAAGCCGTCGTCACCCTTGCGCTGGATGAATTCGAAAAACACCGGGCCGACCTGCGCTTCCGCAAAGATCTGCAGCAACAGGCGCGGCTGGCCGCCTTCGGTAGTCCCGTCCAGCAGGATGCCGCGCGCCTTGAGGTCGCCGACCGGCTCGCCGTGGCCCGGCAGGCGCTCGTCCAGCATCTCGTAATAGGTTTCCGGAGGCGCGGTCATGAACGGCACGCCGAAGTCTTTCAGCCGGTCCCAAGCGGTGACGAGGTCGTCGCAGATGAGGGCGATGTGCTGAATGCCTTCGCCGTTGAATTCGCGCAGGAATTCCTCGATCTGGCCCTTGCTGCCTTCACCTTCCTCGTTGAGCGGGATGCGGATCTTGCCGTCCGGTGCCGTCAAGGCCTTTGAAGTGAGGCCTGTGTATTCCCCCTTGATGTCGAAGAAGCGGATTTCGCGGAAATTGAAGAGCGTCTCGTAATAGTCCGCCCAGTATTTCATCCGGCCGCCATAGACGTTGTGCGTCAGGTGATCGATCACCTTGAAGCCCGCGCCCTCGGGATGCTTCTCGACGCCGGGGAGATATTCGAAATCGATGTCGTAGATGGACAGGCCCTGGCCGTTCTCGTCCGGATATCGGTCGACGAGGTACAGGATCGCGCCGCCGATCCCGCGGATGGCGGGCAAGCGCAATTCCATCGGGCCGGTCTCGACCGTCACCGGCTCCGCACCCTGTTCGATCAGGTGGTCGTAGGCCTTCTTCGCATTGCGGACGCGGAAGGCCATGCCGCAAGCGCTCGGCCCGTGTTCGCGGGCAAAGTACCACGCTGCGCTCTTGGGCTCGTAATTCGCAATCAGGTTGATGCCGCCCTGGCGCCACAAATCGACGTCCTTGGAACGGTGGCTGGCGACGTGGGTAAAGCCCATGGCCTTGAAGACGGGTTCAAGCACGCCCTTTTCCGGCGCGCAGAATTCCACGAATTCGAATCCGTCGAGTCCGGCGGGATTTTCGAAAAGGTCGGCCATGGGAAATCTCCGTGTCGTGGATCGATGAGTTGGTTGCAGATGTAACCAATTCGGCGGAAAAATGCAATGGTGCGCTGCACAAAGGCGCGTTGCGACGTTTTTATGACTCACAATATCGCAATAACGCTTGATCCGGCGAATCAGCTATGATTCAAGGGCGTTGCAGTGAACATCAAACGCGCATCGAAACCCCGTCGGGACAAGCGGATCGGCAGCGGCCTTGCGCTGGCCTATCTGCTTGTGCTGGGCGGGCTTGCGCTGGCGGGTCCCTCGGGCCTGCTCGCCTGGAACGAGAACGGTGCGCTGCTGGAAAAGCGGCAGGCGGAAATCGAGGAGCTGACCGCCACGCGTGACGAACTGGCCAACCGTGTTGCCCTGCTCGACCCCCGCAAAGCGGATCCCGATCTCACCAGCGAATTGTTGCGCCGCAATCTCAACGTGGTCCATCCCGACGAGATCGTGGTCGAACTCGACCAGTAACCCACTGCAGCATATGCATTCGAATGTGCGGCCAGACCGGCGTTGCCCTTGCGGCGATGATCGGCCATAGCGCGCATCCGTATTCATGCCGTGCGACGTTACGGCATCGCAACAATTTGGTGGAAAGGATCGCGGCTTGGCAAAGGCTCCGGCGAAATCGAGCAAGCAGGCGAAGGGCAAGGGCGCTCCCGCCGCACAATCCCGTGACGACAATTTCTCGCTGAGCGACCTGCAGGACGCATTCGAGAAGGCCAAGCGCTACGACGCTAGCGAGGACGAGCTCCTCAAGTTCTACGAACAGATGCTGCTGATCCGCCGGTTCGAGGAACGCGCCGGCCAGCTTTACGGCCTCGGCCTGATCGGCGGCTTCTGCCATCTCTACATCGGCCAGGAAGCGGTCGCCATCGGCCTGCAGTCCGCGCTCGACAGCGACAGGGACAGCGTCATCACCGGCTACCGCGATCACGGCCACATGCTGGCCTACGGCATTGATCCCAATGTCATCATGGCGGAGCTGACCGGGCGACAGGCCGGCATTTCGAAGGGCAAGGGCGGGTCGATGCACATGTTCTCGACCGAGCATAAGTTCTACGGCGGCCACGGCATCGTCGGGGCGCAGGTTTCGCTCGGCGGGGGGCTCGCGTTCGCGCACAAGTACAACGAGGATGGCGGCCTGTGCCTCGCCTATTTCGGCGACGGTGCAGCGAACCAGGGGCAAGTGTACGAGACGTTCAATATGGCCGCGCTGTGGAACCTGCCGATCGTGTTCGTGATCGAGAACAACCAGTACGCGATGGGCACGGCGGTCAGCCGCTCCAGCGCGGAAACCGAATTCTACCGCCGCGGCGCCGCCTTCCGAATTCCCGGCATGGACGTGAACGGGATGGACGTGCTCGAAGTGCGCGCCGCTGCCGAGGTGGCTTTCAAGTACGTGCGCGAAGGCAACGGGCCGGTGCTGATGGAGCTCAACACCTATCGCTATCGCGGCCACTCCATGTCCGACCCGGCGAAGTACCGCACGCGCGAGGAAGTGCAGGACCAGCGCGCCCACCACGATCCGATCGAAGGGCTGAAGAAAGTGCTGCTGGAGAAAGGCAAGTCCGAAGACGAGCTGAAGGAAATCGACAAGGCGATCCGGGCCCGCGTGTCCGAGGCGGCCGATTTCGCCGAAAGCTCGCCGGAACCGGAAGCGGCCGAACTCTACACCGATGTGCTGGTGGAGGAGTATTGAGCCATGGCTGTCGAACTTAAAATGCCCGCACTGTCGCCGACGATGGAAGAAGGCACGCTCGCCAAGTGGCTGGTCAAGGAAGGCGACACGATCGCTCCGGGCGACATCATCGCGGAGATCGAAACCGACAAGGCGACGATGGAATTCGAAGCCATCGATGACGGGGTGATCGAGAAACTGCTGGTGGAAGAGGGGACCGAAGGCGTGGCCGTCGGCACAGTGATCGCCCAGCTGGCGGGCGAGGGTGAGGAGGCTTCCCCACCCTCTCCGGCACCCGCAGCTTCCGACGAAGTCGTCGACGTGCCGGGCGAAGGCAAGGACGTCGGCCGCGACGAGAGCGAGGCAGAGTTGACCAGGCCTGCCGCGAAGGAGCGCCCGTCCGATCCCGACATCCCCGCCGGCACCAACATGGCCCGCGTCACCGTGCGCGAGGCGCTGCGCGATGCGATGGCCGAGGAAATGCGCCGGGACGAGCGTGTGTTCGTGATGGGCGAGGAAGTCGCCCAATACCAGGGCGCCTACAAGGTCACGCAGGGTCTGCTCGACGAATTCGGGCCGAAGCGGGTGATCGATACGCCGATCACCGAATACGGCTTTGCCGGCATCGGCACCGGCGCGGCGATGGGCGGCCTGCGCCCGATCGTGGAGTTCATGACCTTCAACTTCGCCATGCAGGCGATCGACCACATCATCAACTCGGCCGCCAAGACCAATTACATGTCCGGTGGCCAGATGCGCTGCCCGGTCGTATTCCGCGGCCCCAACGGTGCGGCGAGCCGGGTGGGCGCGCAGCACAGCCAGAACTACGGCCCGTGGTACGCCAGCGTGCCCGGACTGATCGTGATCGCGCCTTACGATTCATCGGATGCCAAGGGCCTGCTCAAGGCCGCGATCCGGTGCGAGGATCCGGTCGTCTTCCTCGAAAACGAACTGGTCTATGGCCGCACGTTCGAAATGCCGGAGCTCGACGATCATGTCCTGCCGATCGGCAAGGCTCGCATCGTGCGCGAGGGCGGCGATGTCACCATCGTCAGCTATTCCATCGGCGTGGGCCTTGCGCTGGAAGCGGCGGAGAAGCTGGCTGAAGAGGGTATCGATGCCGAAGTGATCGACCTGCGCACGCTGCGCCCGCTCGACACGCAGACGATCCTCGAAAGCTTGGCCAAGACCAACCGGCTGGTCGTCGCCGAAGAAGGCTGGCCGACCTGCTCGATTGCGTCGGAAGTGCAGGCCGTGTGCATGGAGCAGGGCTTCGACCACCTCGATGCGCCCGTGCTGCGGGTCACGAACGAGGACGTGCCGCTGCCTTACGCTGCCAATCTCGAAGCTATGGCGCTGATCGACAGCGACCGGATCGTGAAGGCTGCCAAGAAGGTTTGCTACGCCGAATAGGCCGGCCGGCAGGCTCAGGTCGCCGCGAAAGCGTCGTACTTGCTGCAGACCTGGAGCGCGTCCGGGCTGGACGGATCCTGCTGGTAGATTTGCGTCAGGTCGCGGTCTGCCCGCACGGTGAAGGCGGAATAGGCCGAAATCTCCGCGTTCTGCACGAACATGTCGGAAAACAGCGGCTGGTATTCGTAGACTACCTCGACGAACATCACGGCATCGTCCGGCTGGGCGACGACCTTGTTGCCCTTGGGGCCCATGCCCTGGAACGAACCCCCGGTGTCGCCTTCCTTGCCATAGCTTGAGGCATGGACCTTCTTGCCCTTGCACCGCTGCCAGTGAAGCCATTGCTTGCCGGTGTCGGGCTTCGTCTCGAGGCTTGAGAGGATGACGCGGCCGTGTTCGTACAGGTCGACATCCGCACCGGCCTGCAAATGCGCACCCAGCAGCAGGTCATTGAT
This sequence comes from Alteriqipengyuania flavescens, assembly GCF_030406725.1. Lineage (NCBI taxonomy): Bacteria > Pseudomonadati > Pseudomonadota > Alphaproteobacteria > Sphingomonadales > Erythrobacteraceae > Pseudoblastomonas > Pseudoblastomonas flavescens. The sequence goes on from NZ_CP129107.1 coordinate 2,175,973, forward strand.
GTCGGCCTCGTAGATCTTGCGGTCTTCCAGTGTCGACACGTCGCCGATGCGCGACGCGTTGTCGGCGATGTGGATGGCCACCTGGTTGATCCGCATGTGCATGATCGTGAGGAAGGTGGATTCGATCGCGAACAGCGAAAAGCCCAGCAGGAACGGCGTGACGAGCGCCATTTCGGTGAGGGCGATGCCGCTCGTATCGTCGCGCAGGGCGCGCAGCATCTGCCGCAGTGACAAGGTCACGGGCAATTCCCGACCGGCGGCGCACCGGACAGCGTGTTGTCATAAGGCTGGTTGCGCAGCACTGTGGCGGAGCTGAGCTCGTAGGTGTTGCTGACCCCGGCAAACCCCGCCAGCGGGAACATCCGCTTGTAGCTCATCGTGGCGGTGTAGAGCACGGCATCGCGCGCACCGCCCTGGCCATCGATGCCGCGGTCCGTATCGTAGATGCCGTTGGTGTTTGCGTCCTCGAACGGTTCCCCGTTGTTGCATGTGCCGTCGCCGTTGACGTCGGTGTAGTCCTCCGCCCGCTTGATGTCGGTGAAGCTGGAATAGGCGCGGCGGGTGAACGTCACGGTTGCGCCCGGTACGATGTCCTGCACCGCATCGCGGACCTGCTTGTCGATTGAGCCGGTGGTCGCCGCCTCGATCGTGCTGTTGCGTCCGGCTTCGTTCATCACCCCGCGCAGCACCGCGCCGGCATACATGTTGAAGCCGACGTCGAAGATGCCGATCAGCACCAGCGCAAGCACGGGCAGCACCAGCGCGAATTCGACGATGGTCGCACCCGTTTCATCGCGGGCGATCGCTGTCAGAAAGCGCCGCATCAGCTGCTGACCCTGAGGTCGCCCATCGCGCGGGAAATGGCCTTGAACGCCTCGTTGAGCTCTGCGGAGTCGTCGGCTTCGAAGTAATAGCCCGAACCCGCGCACTCGATCATCGCGTCATTGGCGTAGGTGCCGAAGGCGATGATCCACACGGTGGTGTTGTTCTTCTTGATCTCCTGGCAGGCGAACTTGAAGCGCGCCTCTACGGTTTCGGCCAGCGACAGGGGGCTGCTTTCGTCCCAGCGCCTCTCATCCAGCGGCTCAACTCCGTACGCTCCGTAAGCAAGGTCATACGGTTCCGTCTGTCCATCGGTGAGGAAGATGAGGTGACGGGATGTAGGCTTATTGCCGGACACATCCTTGTTATCGTCCGCAAACAATCCATTCTGCGATAGCAGACGGCCGCCCCAGATCATTCCGATATCATGGTATGTGGCACCAAAGGGCGACAGCGAAGCCAGATACGTGTTCAACGCCGAACCGTCCATTTCGGCCAGCCGCTGCGCACGTGCGGGACATGCCGACATCCACCACGTTCCGGTCTTTGCAAAATCGTCCGTAGAATCGACAGGCGCGACAGACCAGCTTCCCGAGCCATTGTTTTTGATCTTCCGGGAGTAAATTGTGCTCGCGAAATGGGGCTTCCACTGCGTTTCAGGTTTGTTTTTCACAGGCAGACTGTTGATGTCGAGGTCTCGAGCCTGAGACAGGTCGACATTGTCGAAGTCCGCGATCTGCACTGTCGCGCGTTCTTCGATGCAACCCGGCATCGTATCCAGCCAGCTTGAGACATCCCGCGACACGGCTTCGTAGCGGAACTGGTCGTTGTCCTTGTACTCGGGTTTGGTCACTTTGGTGTAGGTTTGCACGAAGTTGTCGTCGGTTTGCCGAGACACGACGCAGGTGTCGCCGCTGCGCTCAGTCTTGTAGCGCGACCCATTGTGATGGCGGCGCATATATTCTTCCGTGCGGGTCCCATCGGGATCGGACACGGTCGTAACATTCTCACCCTCTTTGGTGTCGGTCACATCCACCGCGTATGCAGGCTCGGAGCCTTCGCATTTGTAACTTCCCGATGTGCTCGAACCAGTCCCGTCGACTACCCCTGGTTCGGTCGATGTGCCGGCATACCAGGTGGCCGGATAGCTGTCGATCTGGACCCAATCGCTGCGCGATCCCGATACGTAGGTCCAATTTGTATTGAAGGTGCTATACTTGACCGACTGGACTACGCCGATTTTGTATCGGGACTGGTAATCCCAGTCATCGGCAACCCAGTCGTCTTTTAGAAGATGGCCGACGTTCACGTTCGTCGCGTATGGGACGAAGCCATAGCGCACGCGCGTGTCAGGCGCCTTCGCCAATTCCAGGTTGGAATGGAAATTCTTGATCACCTCGCGCATGGAATCGATGCGGCTGAGCGTGTCCCCGGAATTGGTATGGCGCATCGATCCTGTCACATCGAGCACCATCATGATGTCGAGATTCGTGAAGTTCATCCGCGATGCGCAATCGACTGCGATGTCGATGTTGTTGTAACCGAAAACGCCCATGACCGCCGTCGGCAGCTTGACGGAAGCCGATCCGCTGATCGCGTAATCGTTTTCCAGCGTCATGTTGAACATGCGCTGCTTCGTGCCGTAGCGTCCGTTCTCGAAGTTCAGGTTGAAGAACTTGTTGCCGACCACCCGTACTTCACCGATCACCGCCTGCGTCGGCGGCAGGTTGGAGCCGAGCTTCTTGCGCGCAGCCAGCACGCCCGCGTCGCAGGCCTGTTGCAGGCGGCTCTTGGTCACATAGGCGCGGCCCATGTCGATGCCGCTGCCGACCATGCCGATCAACGGGAGGATCGCTGCAGCCACGATCGGTAGCACATTGCCTCGTACATCGCGCGCAAGGCGCGGCAGCAGGGAAAAAGGGCGTTTGGCTTGCATAAACGGCTCCATGGCAAGCCTGCCTTACCGGCGGGGAGTGAGGAGACGGTTACCGCGCAGGGTTAATTTGTTCACGATTGGCCGTGGTCCCCGGGGCTTGACCGTTTTGTCGTGACGCGCGAGGGGCGCCGGGTGAATTTTCCCGCCGATCTCCTGCCCCACCAGACGCTGGCACTCGCCTATGCGAAGGCGGATTTGCGCGGGGAGTTCGAGACGGCCCTATTGCTCGAAAACCGGCTCGGCGCGGTACTGCGCGGGGCGAGCGAGCCGATGATCGCGCAGTTGAAGCTGGCCTGGTGGCGCGACAGGTTCGCGCAATCGCCAGAGCAATGGCCGAAGGGGGAGCCCCTGCTTGCGCGCCTGTCCGGCTGGGAGGGCACGGAGCGGCTGGTGGCGCTCGTCGATGGTTACGAGGCGCTGCTGGGCGATGCGCTGGGCCCGGCTGCGGCGCGCAGTTTTGCGAGTGGGCGTGGCCTGTTGTGGGCTGTGACAGCGCAGGCAGCGGGGCTGGAGAAGGCTGCCGGAGAGGCGGCGCGGGCCGGCGCACTGGTCGCTTACGCCGATCTCGCGGCGAACGTGGCGAGCGAAGAGGAGCGCGCGGTTGTCGTCGCCACGGCGGAAGAGGTCCGACCGCCCCGCAACCTGCCGCGCGGGTTGCGCCCGCTGCAGGTGCTGGCGGGCCTTGCCGATCGCGCACTCGCGCGCGGCGGCGTCGATCCGGCCAGCGGCCCAGGAGCGTACCTGCGCGCGATCAGGGTTGGCTTGCTCGGCCGCTAGTCTATCATCGCGGCGATAAAGGGGAGCGCGCGATGAACAGGTTGCTTTTGGGCGGGATCTTGAGCCTGCTGATGGTCGGGGTCGGCCTCGTCTGGTGGCAGGGCAGGGCGCAGGTCGAGCAGGAAGCGCCGCCGCCGCCCGAGCCTGTCGAGACGCCCGAACCCGATGTCCTGCCCAGCGCCGACGTCACGGATATGAAAGGTCCGACACCGCCCGAAGCTACAGAACTCTCGCGCGAGCAGCGCCGCTTCTTCCGCTACGATCGCAATCGCGACTTGCGGATCACCCGCAACGAGATGCTGTCCACCCGCACCAACGCATTCCGCAAGCTCGACAAGGACGGCAACAATTTGCTGACCTTCGAGGAGTGGGCGGTCACCACGGCGGACAAGTTCGACGGGGCAGACGCCAACCGCGATGGCGAGCTGACCCAGGGCGAGTTCGCAACCACTGCGCCCAAGCGTCGGGCGCGGCCGGCCTGTCGCTGCTAGGAATCAGGCAGGCACTGTTGACGTTTCCGCCAGCCACGCGCCGAAATCGGCCTTGGCGCGATCCGTGTAGGCTTCCTTGCGCTGTTTCTTCTTCACGTCGAGCAGGGGCGGGAACAGGCCGAAATTGACGTTCATCGGCTGGTAGGTGTCGGCCTCCGCGTCGCCGGTTATGTGCGAAAGCAGCGCCCCCATCGCGCTGGTGCGGGGCGGGCCCTGCCAGTCCTCGCCTGCCAGTTCGGCCGCCGCCATCATCCCGGCGAGCAGTCCGACCGCGCTCGATTCCACATAGCCTTCGCAGCCCGTCACCTGTCCGGCGAAGCGAATGTGCGGCGCGCTTTTCAGGCGCAGCTGGCGGTCGAGCAGTTCGGGCGAATTGAGGAAGGTGTTGCGGTGCAGCCCGCCCAGCCGCGCGAACTCGGCGTTCTCCAGGCCGGGGATCGTGCGGAACAGCTCCACCTGCGCGCCGTATTTCAGCTTGGTCTGGAAACCGACCATGTTCCACAGGGTGCCAAGCTTGTTGTCCTGCCGCAGCTGCACCACAGCATAGGGCCAGCGACCCTGCGGATGCTCCTTGGTCGTGTCGTACGGATTGTCTAGGCCAACGCCCTTCATCGGCCCGTAGCGCAGCGTTTCGACGCCTCTCGCGGCCATCACCTCGATCGGCATGCAGCCTTCGAAATAGGGCGTGTCCTTTTCCCATTCGCGGAATTCGGTCTTCTCGCCATCGACCAGGCCTCGCACGAAAGCCTCGTACTGCTCCTTCGTCATCGGGCAGTTGATGTAGTCGCCGTCTTCGTTGCTGGCGTCGGTACGATTGTTCCAGCGGCTCTGGATCCAGCACTTCGACATGTCGATGCTGTCGCGGTGGACGATGGGGGCGATGGCATCGAAAAAGGCAAGGCGGTCGCTGCCGGTCGCGCCGACGATGCTTTCCGCCAGCGCCTGCGCGGTGAGCGGCCCGGTGGCGACGATGGTAGGGCCGCTGTCGGGCAATGCGTCCACCCGTTCGCGCACCACGGTGACATTGGGGTGCTGCGACAGGCGCTTCTCGACTTCGGCGGAGAAGACGTCGCGGTCCACCGCCATGGCGCTGCCCGCGGGGACGCGGGCGATCTCGCCGGCCGCCATGACGATGGAATCGCACCGCCGCATCTCGTGGTGGAGCAGGCCCACCGCGTTCTTCGCATCGTCGTCGCTGCGGAAGCTGTTGGAGCATACGAGCTCGGCCAGCCCGTCGCCCTGGTGCGCGGCGGTGGTGTCGCCGCCCCCGCGCATTTCGGACAGGCGCACCTTGAAGCCGCGCTGCGCCAGCTGCCATGCCGCTTCGCTGCCGGCCAGGCCGCCGCCGATGATGTGGATGTCGTGGTTCATGGCGCGGGCCCTTAGCAAAACGGTTGCCCGATGGCACCCGAAAGCGCGATAGGGCGGGAATGCTGCAGCGGATCGACATCGACGGGGAAGGCGTGATCGGCGCGCCGGTGCTGCGCGCGCCGGGCGCAGATGGCCACAAGCACGACCGCGGCCATGTGGCGGTACTGAGCGGCCCGGTGTTTGCGACCGGCGCCGCGCGGCTGTCGGCCATGGCGGCGCTGACTACCGGGGCGGGGCTGGTGACGGTCTACGGTCGGCGCGAGGCGCTGCACGAGCACGCGGCTCACCTCACCGCGGTAATGCTGGCGGAAGAGGCAACATTGCTGGCGGGCGAGGGGCGCCGGGTCGATGCGGTCGTCATCGGGCCCGGCCACGGTGGCGGAGAGCATACGCGCGAGCTTGTCCTCGCCCTGCTGCGCCGCGCGTGCCCCATCGTGCTCGACGCCGACGCGCTGACCGCCTTCGAGCACCAGCCGGACATGTTGTTCGACCATTGCCATGACCTCGCCGTGCTGACCCCGCACGCGGGCGAATTTGCGCGGTTGTTCGGCGAAGGCGGCGATGCGGCCATGGCAGCGCAGCGTTGCGGGGGCACCGTGCTGCTCAAAGGGCCCGTCACGCACATCGCGGCGCCGGATGGGCGAGCGGCGCGAAACACCCATGCCTCCCCGTGGCTGGCGACTGCCGGATCGGGCGATGTGCTGGCGGGCATGATTGCCGCGTTTCTCGGTCAGGGCGCCGACCCGTTCGAGGCCGCCTGCACTGCGGCATGGCTGCATGGCGACGTGGGTCGGCGCGGCGGGGCCGGGCTGACGGCCGAGCGGATGATCGGGCTCATCCCTGCGGCGCTTGCCGCGCGCGTGGCTGAGGACTGAGCGGGCAACGGGCTTGCGGTTCGCGGTCGCGCGGTGCAACCGGCTTTCATGCCCAAACGCGCCCTCATTCAAGCCCGTCCGTACCTGCTCTTCAGCCTCGTCGCGGCGATCCTTTACTGGATCTACGCCGACGAGAACGTGGGCGGCCTTTACCTGACCCTGCTCAAGGGCGTGCCGCTGGCGCTGTTGGCGGTTTATGCGCTGGTTCGCCACCATTCGACCGATGCGAAGATGCTGGCGGGAGTGATGGCGCTGGGCTCTCTCGGCGACATGGGGGTGGAAATCGACTGGTTCTGGGGCGGGGCTGCCTTCTTCCTCGGCCACGCTGTCGCCATCGGCCTGTACCTGAGGCACCGGCGGCCGGCGCTTGCCAGCAGCCAGAAAGTGCTCGTTGTCGCACTGCTGCTGGTGACACCCGTCGTCTCGTGGCTGCTCAGCGGCAGTCTCGACGTCGGCTTCTACGGCCTGGCGCTGGGCGGCATGGCTGCCGCTGCGTGGGCGAGCTCGTTTACCCGATACCGTGTCGGCATCGGCGCGGTGCTGTTCGTGATTTCCGACCTGCTGATCTTCGCCCGCATGGGCGAGCGGATCGATCCGTGGCTGCCCAACCTGCTTATATGGCCGACCTACTACCTCGGCCAGTTCCTCATCTGCACCGGTGTGATCCAGGCGCTGCGGCGGGGCGACCTGGAACAGCGACGGGGGCCTTTCGCGAAACACCATTGAATCGGGCGACAGGAAAAATATAGTCTGATAACAATGCGTAACCGCTGGTTTTACGCGCGCAGAACCATTCGGCCTGTCACCTTCCGGAATCCAATATGCCGGCACAATCCAACAATGCGAAAGAGCGGCACGGAGTTTACCGCGCCCTCGCCTTGTAGGAAAACGCGTCAGTCGCTGTCGGGCTCGCCCGCAATATCGTCGTCGGAATGGGGCGTCGTGTAAGGCTGCGTGACCTTTTCCTTCTGCTCCTCGATTTCCGCCGCGACCGCTTCCTCCGCCTCGTTTTCAGGCTCGGCGGTTTCGTCGATCAGCGCTGCGCCCACGATCTGTTCGCCCTTGGAGACGTCGAAGACCCGGACACCGGAGGAGCCGCGCCCATAGACGCTAAAGCCCTTGTGATCCTCGAATCCGCCGGGGATCAGGTGCCGGAAATCGATCGGCAGGCGGATCAGCTTGGCCTGGTCGGTCACCAGCATCAGCTGTGACCCGTGCTTCACCGGGAAGCTCGCCACCACCGGCCCGTTGCGGCTTTCGTCGCCCGGCGTGCCGATGTTGGTGAGGCCTTGCCCGCCGCGCCCGATGGTGCGGTATTCGTAAGCCGAGCTGATCTTGCCATAGCCGTTGGCGGTCAGCGTCAGGATGAACTCCTCCGCCTCGGCCATGTCGGCCACGCGTTCGGCATCGAGATCGCTTTCTGCGCCGTTGTTCTTCCACGCCGCGGCGCGCAGGTAGCGGTCGCGGATCTCGGTATCGGGTTCGCCCGAATCCAGCACCGCCATGGAGACGACCTTGGCATCGCCTTTCAACGCCATGCCGCGCACGCCGATGCCGGTGCGGCTCTTGGTTTCGCGCGCGTCGGTGGCGGCGAAGCGGATCGCCTTGCCGGCATCGCTGGCGAGGAAGATTTCCTGGTCTTCGCTCAGCAGCTCGACGCCGATCAGCCTGTCGCCCGATCCTTCGACGAAGCCCATCGCATACTTGCCCGCCGTCGGCACGTTGGTGAAGGCATCCATGGAGTTGCGGCGCACCATGCCCTGTTCGGTGGCGAAGACGATGTTGAGCTTTTCCCACTCGCTCTCGTCTTCCGGCAGGGCGAGCACGTTGGTCACGCGCTCGTCCTCGCCCAGCGGCAACAGGTTCACCATCGGCCGGCCCTTGGTCTGCGGGCCGCCTTCGGGCAGCTTGTAGACCTTCATGCGGTAGACGCGGCCGGTGTTGGTGAAGAACAACACCGGATTGTGCGTGCTGGTGACGAAGAGTTCGACAACCGCATCCTCGTCCTTCGTTGCCATGCCGGCGCGGCCCTTGCCGCCGCGGGCCTGGGCGCGGAACGTGGAAAGCGCGGTGCGCTTGATATAGCCGCCGTGAGTGACGGTCACGACCATCTCCTCGCGCTCGATCAGGTCCTCGTCGTCCAGCCCGTCCCATGCAGGCGCGATTTCGGAAATGCGCGGCGTGGCGTACTGGTCGCGGATCTCGCGCAGTTCGTCCTTCATCACGCCGTAGAGCTTCTGCCGGTCGGCGAGGATGCCGAGATAGTATTCGATCTGGTGCGCGAGTTCCTTCAGCTCGTCGCCGATCTCGTCGCGGCCGAGCGCGGTCAGGCGGTGCAGGCGCAGGTCGAGGATGGCCTTCACCTGCCGTTCCGACAGCTTGTATACGCCGGTGGAATCGAAATCGCTCGCCTCGATGGCTTCGACCAGCTGGAGGTATTGCGCAATCTCGCCGATCGGCCATTCGCGCGCCAGCAGCTTGGCGCGGGCATCCGCCGGGTTGGAAGCACCGCGAATGATCGCGACCACCTCGTCGAGGTTGGACACGGCGACCACGAGGCCGAGCAGGATATGCGCCCGGTCGCGCGCCTTGTTCAGTTCGAACTTCGTGCGCCGTGTGATGACCTGCTCGCGGAAGGCGATGAAGGCCTGGATGATGTCGCGCAGGTCCAGCACTTCCGGTCGCCCGCCGCGAATGGCGAGCATGTTGGCGGGGAAGCTGGATTGTGCGGGCGTGTGGCGCCAGATCTGGTTGAGCACGACTTCGGGCGTCGCATCGCGCTTCAGGTCCACGACCACGCGTACGCCTTCGCGGCTCGATTCGTCGCGGATGTCGGAGATGCCCTCGATCCGCTTTTCCTTGGCTGCCTCGGCGATCTTCTCGACCAGGTTGGACTTGCCCACCTGGAAGGGGATGGATGTCAGCACGATGCTCTGGCGGTCGCCGCGCTTGGTCTCGATCTCGTGGCGGCAGCGCATCAGGATGCTGCCGCGCCCGGTGGTATACGCGGCCTTCGCGCCCGACTGGCCGAGGATCAGCGGCGCGGTGGGGAAGTCGGGACCGGGGATGATCCGGAACAGGTCTTCCGCCGTCATGCCCGGGTCTTCGATGAAGGCGAGGCAGCCGTCGATCACTTCGCCCAGGTTGTGCGGCGGGATGTTGGTCGCCATCCCGACCGCGATGCCGCCCGCGCCGTTGACCAGCAGGTTGGGGAAGCGGGCCGGAAGTACGGTCGGTTCCTCGCGCGAACCGTCGTAGTTCTCCGCGAAATCGACCGTGTCCTTGTCAAGGTCGTCGAGCAGCGAGTTGGCGACCTTGGCCAGCCGCGCTTCGGTGTAGCGCATCGATGCCGGCGGATCGGGGTCCATGCTGCCGAAGTTGCCCTGGCCATCGACCAGCGGCACCCGGAGCGACCAGTCCTGCGTCATGCGGGCCAGCGCGTCGTAGATCGCGCTGTCGCCGTGCGGGTGGTAGTTACCCATCACGTCGCCGACGATCTTGGCGCTCTTGCGATAGGGGCGCCCGGCGACGAACCCGCTTTCCTGGCTGGCGAAGAGGATGCGCCGGTGGACCGGCTTCAGCCCGTCGCGCACATCGGGCAGCGCGCGGCTGACGATCACGCTCATCGCGTAATCGAGGTAGCTCGTCTTCATTTCCTCGACGATGTCGATCCGGCCGAAATCGCCTTCGGGGCTAGCGGGCAGTTGGGGAGTTTCCGTGGTGTCGCTCACGCGCGCTCACATCCTTGATTTTTGCTGTGGCAAGGGTTGTAGGGGAGGGGGGGGCGCCATGCCAGCCAAGGGGCGGGGCGAATGGCCCATATCGGCGTGTTTTCCACACCTGCAAGCCCGATTTGCGGCGCGCATGAAGGATTTGTTGCAGTGCACCATTCAAACCCCGTTCAGCGGAACTTTGCTAGACCTGTAAACGTTGATCGAACGAACGATTCAGGCCACTACAGCGCCTGCAAAGGCAAAGATGCCCGGCACGGATGCGCCGTCATTTGCGTCCGAGGATTTTGAGGAGAAAATCATAATGACCCGCTTGTTCAAACGCCGTTCGCGCATGGTTTCGCATGGTGCACTGGGCCTCGCCCTTGCCATGGGCGGCGCCGGCCTCGCCGTGTCCGCGCCGGCATCCGCTGCCATGGTGCAGGAACAGATGTCGAATGATTTCCAAAAGGAAATCGTGGCCGTGCAGGAAGCTTACAAGGCCGCGCAGGAAAACCCCGGCTATGCGAATGCCGACGAAGCAGGCAAGGCGCAGATTCTGCGTACCGCCACCTCCGCGCTGCAGACCGCCAAGGGCAAGGTCAAGAACGCGCAGGACCGCCTGTATTATGGCCAGTTCGCCTATAATATCGGCAAGGACAGCGGCAACGCCGCGCTCGAGAACGAAGGCCTGACCTCGATGCTCGAAAGCGGCCAGCTGGAACAGTCGACCGCAGCGGAAATCGCAGGCGTGCTGGGCCAGAACGCAATGGACGCCAAGGACTATGGCAACGCGCGCAAGTACTTCCAGCAGTCGATCGACCTCGGCTCGACTGAAGAGAGCATCCCGGTGATGATCGCCGAGACCTATTTCTCGGCCGGTGACAGCGCCGGCGGGTTCAGCGCGCTCGACGCGCAGATCGCCGCTGCCCGTGCAGCCGGCACGCTGCCGGCGGACCTGCTCTACAAGCGCGGCATGACCGTCGCTTACGAGGAAGAGAATGCCGCGAAGGCTCTCGCCTATTCCAGCGCGCTCGCTCGCGATTACCCGAACGACACGAACTACGGCGATGCGATCGTCATCGTGCGCGAATTCGCGGACCTCGATACCGACGGCATGCTCGATATCCTGCGCCTGATGTATCGCACCAACACCTACAAGCAGAGCTTCGACCTTGCCGAGCATATCGAAGCAGCCAATCCCATGCGCCGCCCGGGCGAAGTCGTGGCGATCATCGATCGCGGCTACGAGAAGGGCATTATCGAGCGTAGTGACCAGGCCTTCGCGACCTGGCGCAGCGAAGCGGCCGCGCGTGTCGATGAAGACCGCGGTACGCTGGCCGAAGCGGCAGCGGACGTGCGTGCGGGCGGCAACGCCGCCCTCGCGATCGGTACCGGTGACGGCTACCTCGGCTACGGCATGGCGGCGGAAGCGGAAGAAATGTACCGTGCCGCCCTCACCAAGCCGGGCGTGAACACCGAAGTTGCCATGATCCGTCTCGGCATCGCGCTGGTGGACCAAGGCAAGTATGCCGAAGCGTCCGAAGTGTTCGCCAAGGTCGAAGGCGCTCGCAAGGCTGTCGCCGACGTCTGGGCGGCCTACGCGGCCAACGCTTCCTAACGACAACATCCACCAGAACAGAAGCGGCGCGGCATCCACAGGGACGCCGCGCCGTTTTCTTTTGCGTGGGTCGCCTAACGCAGCCGCTTTATCAGGACCTGATTGCTGTCGTCCCGGTCGACCACGAAATTGTCGAGGCTGCCGAAGAGTTCGGACAGACTCTTGTAGCCGTAGTTGCGCACGTCGAAGCTGGAGCGATTGCCGGCGATCTGGCCCACCGCCTGCAGCTTGGCGAAGCCGTTCTGGTCCTTCTTCGCCTCCTTGTACGCGGCCCCGATCAGCTCCATCAGGTCGTCGTCGTCGGTCGGCTTGTTGCGCGGGGCCTTGCCGTTCGGCTTGTCATCCGCATTGTTGGCGATCAGCTGGTTGATATCGATGAAGCGCGTGCAGACCGACTTGAACGCGTCCGGCGTCTTTTTCTCGCCAAAGCCATAGACGACGATGCCATCCTGCCGCAGCCGGGTGACGAGCGGGGTGAAATCGCTGTCGCTGGTCATTAGGCCGAAGCCGTCGACCTTGCCCTGGTAAAGCAGGTCGATGGCGTCGATGGTCATCGCCATGTCGGTGGCGTTTTTTCCCTTCGACACGTCGAATTGTTGCTGCGGGCGGATGCCGAACTTGTTGGTGATCTTGTCCCAGCGGGAAAGATTGTCCTTGGCGAAATTGCCATAGGCGCGGCGGATGTTGACCTGCCCCAGCTCCGCCATGACCGTGAGGACCGGGTCGATGCCCTGCGGCGTGGTGTTGTCCGCGTCGATCAGCAGAGCGATGTTCTTGAGGGTCTGTTCAGCCATCAGTCGGCCGCCGGCCGGAATTCGCCGCTGTCTTCGTCGAGCAGGTAGAGGATGCCGTCGGTGATGGCGAAATAGGCGCCGCGCACGGCCAGTTCGCCTGCGGCCTCCTTCTCCTTCACATAAGGGAAGGTGCGCAGGTTCGCGATGCTGACCTTGACTGCGGCAAGCTCCATCGCCCGTTCGGCGTCGCGCCCGGTGGTGCCCATTTGCTCGGCGATCGGATCGCGCGCATCGTCGAGCATGTGGACCCAGTTGGCGACGAACCCGCCTTCGCCCAGCGCGTTGCCGTGCAGGTCGCGGGTCAGCGCCGCCTGGCAGCCGCCGCACATGCCGTGTCCCATCACCACGACCTGCTCCACTTTCAGGAACTGCACGGCGAATTCGAGCGCGGCGGACACACCGTGCTGGCCGGGGCTGGTTTCGTACGGCGGGGCGAGGGCGGCCACGTTGCGGACCACGAACAGCTCGCCCGGCGATACGTCGAAAATCTGCGCCGGATCGACCCGGCTGTCCGAGCACGAGATCACCATCGTGCGCGGCGACTGGCCTTCTTTCAGGGAGGCCCACCGCTCATGCTCTGCGGCATAGCCCGTTTCGTGGAAGCGCCGGTACCCGGCGACAAGCTCGTCCATCGCGTTTGTCGTGGTCATGGCCGCTGCCTTGCCCCGCGCCATTGCCACTTGCAAGTGGGCAAACTACATGGGCCCCCATGAACGACCTGGCCTCCGCCCCCCAGCCCGAAAAGCGCCCCGAAGAGCGTCCCGTGCGGCAGCGCAAGCCCGACTGGATCCGCGTGAAGGCTCCGGTCAGCAAGGGCTATCACGAGACGCGCAAGCTGATGCGTGATCTCAGCCTGAATACCGTGTGCGAAGAGGCGGCGTGCCCCAACATCGGCGAATGCTGGACCAAGAAGCACGCCACAGTGATGATCCTGGGCGACGTCTGCACCCGCGCCTGCGCCTTCTGCAACGTCAAGACCGGCATGCCGCGCATCGTCGACCCGATGGAGCCGGAGAATACCGCGATCGCGGCGGCGCAGATGGGGCTGAACCACATCGTCATCACCAGCGTGGACCGCGACGACCTGCCCGATGGCGGCGCGGGCCAGTTCGTGAAGGTGATCAAGGCGCTGCGGCGCGAGACGCCGGACACCACTATCGAAATCCTGACGCCCGACTTCCGCGGCAAGATGCGCGCGGCGGTGGAAGCGATCTGCGAGGCGGGGCCGGATGTCTACAACCACAACCTGGAGACCGTGCCGCGGCTTTATCCCACCATCCGCCCCGGCGCGCGCTACTACGCCTCGCTCCGGCTGCTGGAAGAGGTGAAGAGCCACGATCCGATGATCTTCACCAAGTCCGGCATCATGCTGGGCCTGGGCGAGCAGCGGCTGGAAGTGCACCAGGTGATGGACGACATGCGCAGCGCGGATATCGATTTCATCACCATGGGCCAGTACCTCCAGCCCACGCCGCGCCACGCGAAGGTGGAGGATTTCGTCACGCCCAAGCAGTTCGATGCCTACGGTGCGATCGCGCGGGCCAAGGGTTTCCTGCAGGTCGCCTCCAGCCCGCTCACTCGCTCGAGCTACCACGCGGGCGACGACTTTGCGAAAATGAAGCAGGCGCGCGAGGACAAGCTGGCTCGCGTAAACCGCTGATGCCCGGCATTCGCGAGACCCGCAGGCTGCCTTACAGCGCGCAGCAGATGTTCGACCTCGTGGCGGACGTGAAACGCTATCCCGAATTCCTGCCGTGGGTGATCGCCACCCGCGTGCGCTCCGACAGCGAGACCGATATGGTCGCCGACATGGTCGTGGGCTTCAAGGCGATCCGCGAGAAGTTCACCAGCCGGGTGGAAAAGGACCGGCCGAAATGGCTGCGCGTCCACTATATCGATGGGCCTTTGCGCGATCTCGATAATCGCTGGGATTTCCGCGACATCGGGCCGGGCGAGTGCGAAATCGACTTCTGCGTGGACTTCGCCTTCCGCAACCCCGTGTTCGAACGGCTGGCGGGCCAGTATTTCGACCGGGCCTTCCGCAAGCTGGTGGGCGCCTTCGAAACGCGCGCGGACCAGCTTTACGGCAGCAGCAGCTCCAGCGCACAAAGCGTCGCCTGACGGCGCACCTCGCTGCGGCTGGTATCGCCGAACTGCTTGCGCTCGGCCATCGGGTCGCCTTCGGCATCCCGCTCCGCCTTGGCGAAGACGACGGTGCCGACCGGCTTTTCTTCCGTCCCGCCGCCCGGTCCCGCAATCCCGCTGATCGCCACGGCGACGTCTGCCTCGCTCGCCGCGAGGGCGCCCTTGGCCATCGCCCAGACGCAAGCGATGCTCACCGCGCCGAATGCCTCGATAATGTCGGAGCTGACATCGAGCTCGGCGATCTTGGCCTCGTTCGAATAGGTCACGAAGGAGCGGTCGAGCACGGCGGAGGAGCCAGCGATTTCCGTCAGTGCCGCCGCGACGAGGCCGCCGGTGCAGCTTTCGGCCAGCGCGACCGTGCGGCCGGCAGCCGCATTCTCCTCCACGACGCGCCGGGCCAGCGCGACGATGTCTTCGGGCAGCAGCGTGTCGTCAGCCATCGGATCAGCCGCGGCGCGGTGCCTTGCCGTTGCTGGCAGCCTGGTAGATCGTGCCGATCAGCCGCGCGACATTGTCCGCCGGCATCGGATCGAGTTCGCGCATGATGTTCTCGATCGTACCGCAATTTTCGGGCTTGATCTCTTTCGCGACCATCTGGCCGATCATGGCGAGCACGAAGGGCTGGAGCGCGTCGTCCGGCATCGCGCCGAACAGGCCCGCATCGTCTCCGGCGAAGCTTTCCAGCCCGCTCTTGGCGGCCGGCCAGTACGCCTGCGACCCGGCGGTGAACTTGGCCGTCAGCGCCGTGCGGTTGCTGCGCATGTAACCGTCGGCGGCGAAGCGGTTTCCGCACTTGGTGTAGGTCGTGTCCAGCAGCGTCGGCATGGCGAAGCGGATCATTGCGCTGACCTGTTCGCCCGTCAGCTCCTTGTCCTGCGCCTGCACGGGAGTTGCGGCGAGGCCGGCAAAGGCGGCTAGTGCGATTGCAAGTGTCTTCATGTGCTTGAACCCTTGTTGATCAGCCGAGGACCACGGCGGCGCTGGCCTGTGCGGCGATCCCTTCGCCGCGGCCGGTGAAGCCCAATCCTTCGGACGTGGTTGCCTTGACGCTGACGGCATCGAGATCGAGGTCGCAAATCGCCGCGAGGCGTTCCCGCATCGCCTGGCGGTGCGGCCCGATCTTCGGTGCCTCGCAGACAAGGGTGACGTCTATATTCGCAATCCTGTACCCCGCATTGCCGACGAGGTCGCAGGCGTGGGCGAGGAATCGGTCAGACGATGCGCCGGCCCATTTCGGGTCGCTGGGCGGGAAATGGTCGCCGATATCGCCCGCCGCAATGGCGCCGAGCAGTGCGTCGACGATGGCATGGATTCCGACGTCGGCGTCGCTGTGGCCGGCCAGTCCGTGGGTGTGATCCAGCTCCACGCCGCACAGGACGAGGCTCTCACCCCGTTCCAGCCGGTGGACGTCGTAGCCGGTGCCAAAGCGGACTGGTGGCTGCTCCGCCGCGCGCCGGACAGGTGCCGAAGCAGGTGCAGGTGCGGGGGCCGGTGAGGGCTGTGTCACCCGCGCTTCGGCAAAATCTTCCGCGAACGTGACTTTCTTCAGCCGCTCGTCGCCGGCGACGAGTACCACGTCGCCCCCGGATTCGCGCAGCACCTGCGCATCGTCGGTCGCCACGGGTTCGCCCGGCCAGCCGCGGTGGGCGCCGAGGATGGAGCCGAAGTGAAACGCTTGCGGCGTCTGCACCCGCCGCATCGTGCCGCGCGGCGCGGTCTCGCCCATCAGGTCGCCATCGGCCTGAAGCAGCGTATCGACGACCTCCAGCACGGGAATAGCGCCGTGATGTTGGCGCAGGCCATTGAGCAGCCGCTCGATCACGTCGCGCGGCAGATCTGGGCGGGCGGCATCGTGGATCAGCACCAGCGAAGGCTCGAACTCGGCGAGCTCCTCCAGCGCGTTGTAGACCGACTGCTGGCGCGTCGCGCCGCCGGTCACGAAGCGGATTTGCGGGAAATCGCCGAGCGCCGTCATCGCCTGCAATT